>CAZYAV010000034.1:3127-20427 GCA_964645785.1 uncultured Oscillospiraceae bacterium | reverse complement strand
TTCCAGCCCACCCGCCCGGGGCTGCCCCGCATCTTTGCCGTGAAGAGCCCGCGCAGGCACAGGATGTGAAAGCGCGCTGAAAAAATTCTGACGAAGCAACCAAACAAGGACGAAAAGACCCGGCCAAGCGGCGACCGGCGACGCCCGCACAGACAAAAGCCGCCGCGAACGCTGTATCGTCCGCGGCGGCCTGGATTCGATGGTCGGGGGCATAGCCGGGGCACCGGCCGCATCCGGCCGCCGTGCTAAAGCCCCGGCCGAAGAATTTTTACAAAAAGCCCTTGACCTTCCCCTTTGTGGAGCGTTTATACTGGCTTGCAGCGGGGAATTATTTGATTGTCGGGTCGCTGTCCTTGTAGTATTCCTCCGCGGAAATCGGGCTGCTGTAAGGCGCGGCCGGGCTGGCGGGCGCGGAATAGCCCGGCTGCCGGGTTGCCGCGCCGGCGGAGGCGGCCGTGTGCCAGGTGCCGTTTTGAATCGCCGCAACCCGCTTGTTGAACTCGACGTTGTTGTCGTTGGAATAGCCGAGCAGAATGTCCGGGCAGCGGCGCGCAAGCTCCTCGATGGCCGCCTTGGTGATGCCCCGCGCGCGCTTGCCGGGCTGATCCTGCGCGATGTTGAAGCTCTGCTTCTGCGCGGTGCGGACGGTCAGGCATTGGCCGGTTGCGACAAAATTGGTTCGCTGAACCGTGATGTACGCCCACAGCACATCGCCGAAGGGCACAATCATGCCGTTGACGGCGTTTGCGATGTAATGCTTGGTAAAGACAACCTTGCCGTTATCCAGCGAGAAGACAGGGGGCTGCTCCAGCTCGGCGGCAGCAAGGTCGATTGCCCCGGCGGCGGCGAGCCGCTGCATGGTCTTTTTGATGTTGCCCCGCTTGGTGAAGAACTCGATAGAAAACGCCAGGGTGAAGATGCCGGCAAGGAATGCGATGCCGAGGAAGATTGCCCGGCTTTCGTTATCGGTCTCCGGCTCAAGGGTCGTGTCCAGATAGAGGGTGCCGCACTGGCTGCGGAACTGCTCCTCGGTCCAGCCCATGAACTCCGCGCCCATCTCGATAAGCTCGCTGTCCAGCGGCTTGAGTACGCCGGTTGCGCGCACGGCCGCGGGCGGCAGCGAAGTATCGTCCTCGTCATAGCAATAGTCGTACGCCGCCTGGAACTGGCTGTCGAAGAGGGATTTTTCCATCGCGACGACATACAGATACCCCTCCGGCGTGCCGCCGACATGCCAGAACAGGCTGTCGTCCTGATACGCGCCGAACCAGTCGGTGAGGATTTCGATGTCGACATAGCCGTACAGCTCGGCTTCCTCGTTTTCCGTCGTGATTGCGACCGGCTCCTTGCCGGAAAACAGGCCGCTTATAAAATAGCCGGCAACGCACAGAACGGTCAGCGCGGCAAAGATATAAAATGCAATTGCCTTACCGTTCGCCTTGCCGAAAAATCGTTTGATTGTCTGGGTATTCATGCAATTCACCTCATTAACCGGAATGGTTGGTTGGAGCCAAAGCGGCTCAGCGCCCGGGCTTGGTGGTCAGGTCGAGATAATATATGCCGCACTGGCTCGTGAACTCCTCCTCCGACCAGCCCATAAACTCGGCGCCCATCTCGATAAGCTCGCTGTCCAGCGGCTTGAGCACGCCGGTTGCGCGCGCGGGCGCGGGCGGCTGGGTGTCCTCGTTTTCGTCATAGTTGTAATCGTAAGCGGCCTTGAAATCGGTTTCAAAGGTCGATTTGTCCATCGCAACGACGTACAGATACCCGTCCGGCGTGCCCGCAACATGCCAGAACAGGCTGTCGTCCTCATACGCGCCGAACCAGTCGGTAATCAGCTCAATGTCGATGTAGCCGTACAGCCCCTCCTCCTCATTGTCCGCCGTGATGGCGACGGGATCCGGCGCCTTGGAGCAGCCGGCCAGAAGGAGACAGCCGAGACACAGGACGGCGAGGATAAGCCGGTATGCCGGCCGGCGCCCGGCCGCTTTTTTACACGTATTCATACATTCACCTCATATTCATCATTTTTTGCCCATAGGGATGCTGCGCCCGCAGGGATGCCGCAGGATCGGCGCACAGCTACATATAGTATACCAAAACCGACAGACCGGTTGCAATATGCGCCGGGCGTCCGATTGAACCCCGCGCAGAGGAAGTGATATAATAAGCAGGATTCAGACGATTGGCAAGATGCACAGGCAATTCGTGACAACAAGGAGCAAAACAGAGATGCTTGAAATCAAAAACCTGACCAAACGGTACGGCGACACGGCGGCGGTCGACAATCTCTCTTTATCGGTTGCCGCGGGGGAAATTTACGGCTTTATCGGCCACAACGGCGCGGGCAAGACGACGACCCTGCGCGCGGTGGCGGGCGTGCTCGATTTTGAGGGCGGGGACATCCTGATCGACGGGCACTCCATCCGCACCGAGCCGGTCGCGGCCAAAAAGGTCACGGCCTTCCTGCCCGACAACCCCGACCTGTACGATTATATGACCGGCATCAAATTCCTGACCTTTATCGCGGATATCTACCAGATCCCGAAGGAGGAGCGGTATGACCGCATCAAGACCTACGCGGACGCGTTTGAGCTGACCGGGGTGCTGGGCAGCGCGATTGGCGGCTACAGCCACGGCATGAAACAGAAGCTCGCGCTGATTTCGGCGCTGATCCGCCGCCCGCGCCTGCTGATTCTGGACGAGCCGTTCGTGGGGCTTGACCCGTCCGCCTCCTTCCTGCTCAAGGGCTTTTTGCACGAGCTGTGCGAGGCGGGCGGTGCGGTGTTTTTCTCCACCCACGTGCTGGAGGTGGCGGAAAAGCTGTGCACCAGCATCGCCATCATCAAGCACGGCCGGCTGGTGGAGGCGGGCGAGACGGCCGAGATTGTCGGGAAATCCAGCCTGGAAAGCGTCTTTTTGGAGCTTGCGGAGGAGGGAAAGCAGGAATGAGCCGGTTTATTGCGCTGATGCGGGTCAGTTTCCTCGGCCTGCTCAAGACCTTTTCCTTTGGCGGCAAAAAGAAGGCGTCCGGCACGGGCGCGGTTGTGCTGATGGTGGTGCTTTGCCTGTATGTTTCCGGCGTGTACAGCGTCCTGTTCGCAAGCCTGTTCGGCGCGGCGGGGGAGATTGCGCTGATGCCGCTGATGATGGCGGCGTTTTCGGTGTTGATGTCCTTTATGCTGACCCTCTTTGCGGGCAGCGGGGTGCTGTTTGGCGCAAAGGATATCGACTTTATCTTCGCGCTTCCGGTCAGCGCATTTGAAATTCTGCTGAGCAAAATCATGGCGCTCTATCTCGAAAACCTGGTTTTGATGCTGCTGATGATGGCGCCGTGCGGCGTGATTTATCTGACAAGCGGCGGCAGCGGTGGCGCCGGGTTTCTGCCGCTGCTTTTGCTGGGCACCCTGTTTCTGGCGGTCATCCCCACCTTTTTCGATGTGATATTCGGCTATCTCATTGCCTGGGCAACCAGCCGGATGCAGAAAAAGAATCTTCTGTCCACCCTGCTGTACCTGCTGCTGTTTGTCGGGATCATGGTGCTGTCCTTCCGGTTGAACGCGATGCTGGGCGCGGTTGTCAGCCATGCGCAGGCGGTCTACCGGTTTATGAACAGCTGGCTGCTGCCGGTCGGGCTGTTCGGCAGAGCCTGCGGCGGCAGCCCCGCGGCACTGCTGGGGCTTGCGGCCGTTGTCTGCCTGCCGTTTCTGCTGCTGGTCTGGCTGTTCAGCCGCAGCTATAAGGCGATCCTCACCCGGCTGAGCGCCCACACAATCCGCAGGGATTACAGGCTCGGCGAATCGGGGGAAAAGGCCAGCCGCCCGTTTGCCGCGCTGTATAAAAAGGAGGCGGGGCGGCTGTTTGGCTCGTCGGTTTATCTGCTCAACACCTGCCTGGGTGCGGTGATGCTGCTGATTCTGTGCGTGCTGGCGCTCGTCAAGCGGCAGGCGCTGCTGGCGGTTCTAGATGCGATGGGCGAGGGGATGCCGGTGTTCCAGATGGTGGTCGTCATCACGGCCGTTCTGCTTGCCACAATCGACACAACCTGTGTTTCCATCAGCCTGGAGGGCAACCGGCTCTGGCTGCTCAAGGCGGCGCCGATCCGCGCGTTTGAGATATTCCGCGCAAAAATCGCGCTCAACCTGACAATCAGCCTGCCTGTCGCGATGCTCAGCGTCGGGCTGCTGGGCGCCGTGGTGCGGCTGCCGGTTTTGCAGATTCTGCTGGGCTGGGTGGCCTGCTCCGCGTTTGCGCTGTTCACCGCCGTCCTGGGGCTGCTCATCAACCTGCGGTTCCCGAAGCTGGACGCGGAGAGCGACGCCATCGTCGTCAAGCAGAGCCTTTCCAGCTTTCTCGGCGGCTTCGGCGGGGTGATGGTGGCCGTCATAACGGCGGCTCTGTACGGCGCACTGAGCGGCCTGCTTTCGTTTGAGCTGTTCCTGCTGTTTGCGGCGGCGCTGTTCGGCCTTGGCGGCGCGCTGGGCATAAAATGGCTGTCCGGCCACGGCGAGCGGGCGTTTTTGCGGCTGTAAGCGCCGCGCAGGCGGAAGAAAGACAAGGGGCGGGCGATTCGCGTCGGGTGCGCGGGTCGCCCGCCCCTTTTGGGTGAAATCGCCCGGGCGAAATCGCCGCCGCGGAGGCGATGCGGCGGACGGTCATGGCGCGTACAGGCACCCGCCTGGTTTCTGTGCGCGAAGAACTTTGCGTTACCCAACACGCTGCGCATCTCGTTTCGCGCAACCCGCGCGGCCGGACACCGGGTGACAGATAGCAGCCAAATCCGGCCGCCCCGGTACCTGCTGCACGCGGCTGTCCCGGCAAACCGGTGCCGGCCGCCGCCTTGGCGGCTGAATCCGTGTTCGGGGAACAGCACGGCAGGCTCTGCTCCGGCCACTCAACCCCGGGGGTATCTGAGTGGGTAAAACCCGTTCAGCGTCTGCCCGGCCGCCGCGCGGCAGATTGCAGCCAAATTCAGCCGCCCCGGTACTGCTGCACGCGGCTGTCCCGGCAAACCGGTGCCGGCCGCCGCCTTGGCGGCTGAATCCATCCGCAGGCTTTGCCAAAGCCGCAGGCCGCGCCCACGCCGGGCGCAAAGCCCCGCCTTCGGGCGGCGGGTCAAGGCGAAAATCCGCCGCCCCTGCGGCAGAAAAAAAGACCCCCCGATTGTTTTCGGGGCGTTGCCGTAAGAATACCCGCAGGGACGGACTGCGCCCCTGTTGCGGCGGCTTCTCACCGCAGCGCCCCACTTTGACCGGGGAGCCTTTTTTAATTTACGAAGCAAAATGAAAGGGATGTACGCGGCCGCCTCGCCGCGCATCAGCCCGCCTGATTGTCAGGCGGATTTGGCCGGCCGCTGCGCGCGTGCCGGGCTTCCAGCTCAAGCACAAGCAGGCAGACTCCGCACAGGAACACCGCAAGGAAGCAGCCACAGGCGACATAAGCCAGCGGCAGAATCGCGTAGTCGTGGCTGTAGATTTGGATTCCCATCGCCGCAAGGTCGGCGGCCAGCAGGGCAAGGGCAATCCGCAAAATACACAGCACCGTTTTTTTCATCCCGGCGCCTCCTCTTTTCGCAAAAAACCGCGCCGCCGCACCGGGCGGCGCACCGGCCGCTCAGCCGCCAAGATAGGCCTGCTGCACCGCGTTGTTTTGCAGCAGATTCTCCGCCGTGTCCGACAGCGCGATGCGCCCGGATTCCAGCACATACCCGCGCGTCGCGACCGAGAGCGCCATCTGCGCGTTCTGCTCTACCAGCAGGATGGTGCTGCCGGCCTCGTGCAGCTCCTTGATGATGTTGAAAATCTGCTCCACCAGCAGCGGAGCAAGCCCCATGGAGGGCTCGTCGAGCATGATCATTTTGGGGTGAATCATCAGCGCGCGCCCCATCGCCAGCATCTGCTGCTCGCCGCCCGAAAGGGTTCCGGCAATCTGCTTGCGCCGCTCGTACAGCCGGGGGAATTTGTCGTAAACCGCCTGCATCTCCTCGCGCAGGTCGGCGGAGGTGGTGAAACCGCCCATCTCGAGGTTTTCCCGAACCGTCATGTTCAGGAAGATGCGGCGCCCCTCCGGCACATGCGCAAGCCCTTTTTTAACAATCTGGTGGGGCGCGGTTTTATGGATGCTCTGCCCGTCAAACAGGATATCGCCCGTTTTGGAGTGCAGCAGACCCGAAATGGTTTTGAGGATGGTGCTTTTGCCCGCGCCGTTCGCGCCGATCAGGGTGACAATCTCGCCGTCGTTTACCTCAAACGAGATGTCATGCAGCGCGTGAATCGGCCCGTAATAGACATTGAGGTTTTCCACTTTCAGCATCGGCTCACTCCCCCTTTTTGCCAAGATACGCCTCGATGACCTTGGGATTGTTCTTGATCTGCTCGGGTGTGCCCTTGGCGAGCACCTCGCCGTAATTGAGCACGCAGATGCCGTCGCAGACGCCCATGACGAGGCTCATGTCGTGCTCGATGAGCAGAATCGCAATCTGGAAGTCGTCGCGGATACCGGCAATGGTCTCCATCAGCTCGGCGGTCTCCGAGGGGTTCATACCGGCGGCGGGCTCGTCCAGCAGCAGCAGCTTCGGCTCGGTCGCCAGCGCGCGCACAATCTCCAGCCGACGCTGCGCGCCGTACGGCAGGCTGCCCGCCTTGGCTTCGGCAAGCTCGGTCATGTGGAAGATGTCGAGCAGCTCAAGCGCCTGCTTTTTGGCCTTGCGCTCCTCCTTCCAATAGCCGGGCAGCCGCAGAATGGAGCCGACCATCCCGCACTTGAGCGCCTCGTGCATCCCAACCAGCACATTGTCCATCACCGACATGTTTTTGAACAGCCGGATATTCTGGAAGGTGCGGGCGACGCCCATGCGGTTGACCTGATAGGTCTTTTTGCCCGCCGTCGGTAGTCCGTCGATCAGGATGGCGCCGCGGGTGGGGGCGTAGACATTGGTCAGCAGGTTAAAGACGGTTGTCTTGCCCGCACCGTTCGGCCCGATGAGGCCGGTGATTTCGGTTCGGCCGATCATCAGGTTGAAATCGTTGACCGCGGTCAGGCCGCCAAAATCAATGCCGAGGCCGCGCGCGTCCAGAATCGGGCGCTTGTCCTTGTCCTGCTCGGTCAGGAAGCCGCCGGAGGGGATGCTGTACAGCTGTTTTTCACTCATGGCTCTTCCGCTCCTTTCGGCCGGGATTCATCGCGCGCTCAAGCAGGCGGGAAACCGAAAAGTCGTAGGTGCCGAGCAGCCCGCCCGGCCGGAAGATCATCATCAGGATGAGGATGAGGGAGTAGACGACCATGCGGTAATCCGAAAAGCTGCGCAGCGCCTCGGGCAGGATGGTCAGCACGGTGGCCGAGACAATCGAGCCCATCATCGAGCCCATCCCGCCCAGCACGACCATGACGAGAATCTCGATGGATTTCATAAAGCTGAAGTTGCTGGGGTCAAGCACCCCGAGATAGCAGGCGTACAGACCGCCGGCAAGCCCGGCAAACGCGGCCGAAACCGAAAACGCCGCGACCTTGTACCAGGTGGTCTGGATGCCGCAGGATTCCGCCGCAATCTCATTGTCGCGGATGGCGAGAATCGCGCGCCCGTGCCGGGATTTCATCATGGTGTGAATCACAAAGCAGACGAGCACCACGCAGATGAACACGCTCCAGTACTTGGAGTATTTGGGGATGTTTTTCAGCCCTTTTGCGCCGTAAAACAGGTCGCGCCCCAGCACGCTGTCTATGTTGTTGAGGGTGATGCGGATAATTTCCCCAAAGCCGAGGGTCAAAATCGCCAGATAGTCGCCGGTCAGGCGCAGCGCCGGGATACCGATGAGCACGCCGAACAGCCCCGCGATAACCGTGCCGAGCAGCAGCCCGAGGAAGAACGCGAGCCCCTTCGGCAGCGGGCTGAACTTGGTGAACAGCGCGCAGGCGTAGGCGCCGACAGCCATAAATCCCGCGTGCCCCAGCGGCAGCTGGCCGAGATAGCCGGTTGCGACGTTGAGCGAGACCGCCAGAATGATGTTGATGCCAATGAGCAGCAGCACCTTATTCTGATAGGTGGACAGGACGTTGGTCGCCAGCAGGTGCAGCACGACAAACAGCAGCGCCACCAGCGCCGTGTTGATCAGGTAGCGAACCGGCATCCCGAGGGTCTTTCGTTTCATATGCATCGCCCTCCTTTAAACCTTTTCCTGCGTCTTGCGGCCGAGAATGCCGGTCGGGCGCAGCAAAAGCATCACGATGAGGATGATAAACGTGACGGCGTCCTTCCAGGCGGACAGGCCAATCGCGGTCACAAAGCTCTCGCACAGGCCAATCGCGATACCGCCCAGCATCGCCCCGGGGATGGAGCCGATGCCGCCGAACACCGCCGCGATAAACGCCTTGAGCCCGAGCATCGAGCCCATCGTGGGGTTTGCCTGCGGATAGCTGCAGCAATAGAGCACCGAGCCGATGCCCGCAAGCGCCGAGCCGACCGCAAAGGTGAACGAGATGGTGACGTTGACGTTGATGCCCATCAGCCGCGCCGCGTCCATATCCTCCGAGACGGCGCGCATCGCCTTGCCCATTTTGGTGCGGTTGACAAGGAAGGTCAGCACCAGCATGGAAAGCACGGTGACAAGCAGGGTAATCAGGGTCGTCAGGCTCAGCGTGACCCCGCCCAGCCGCAGCACCGTGCTTTCAAAATAGGCCGGGATGACCTTTGCGCCCGAGCCGAGAATCAGCTCGGCCATGTATTCCAGAAAAAACGAGACGCCGATGGCCGTGATGAGCAGCGAGATGCGCGGCGCGCCGCGCAGCGGGGTATAGGCGATCTTTTCAATCGTCATGCCGAGCAGCGTGCACACCAGAACCGAGCAGAGCACGGCCGGCAAGGAGCCGAGACCCAGCCGGCTCATGACGAACCAGGAGACATAAGCCCCCACCATGATGATATCCCCGTGCGCGAAGTTCAGCAGGCGGATGATGCCGTACACCATGCTGTAGCCGAGCGCGATCAAAGCAAAGATGCTGCCGAGGGACAGGCCATTCAGGAGCTGATTGATAAAGACGATCATGAACTGTAAACTCCCTTCCGCACAGGCAGCCGCGCACACGCTCTGATGACGCGCCTCCTGCTTATGACAAAGAGGCGGAGACCTCTTAGCAAAATCTGACCGAGCGGTCTCCGCACTCTCTGTTCATCTTTCCCTCTCCGGCTCTGCCGGAGAAGCCTTAGAACTGCTCTTTAAACACCGCGACAGGCGAGCCGTCCTCCCCCTGCTCAAACGCGAGGATGGAGGCGGTCTTGACGGGGTTGTTGTGCTCGTCAAAGGTGAAGGTGCCGGTCACGCCGACAATCGTGCCGCCCTTGATGGCGTCGATCACCGCCTGCTTGTATTCGTCGGTGCCGGCCTCAAGGCCGGCCTCCTCGGCCGCCTGCAGGCCGTAGACAAGGGTCACGGCCGCGTCGTAGCCAAGCGGCGCAAAGCCGTTCGGATACGCCTCGCCGTAGGTGGACAGGTAGGAGGATTCAAACTCCTCGCTCGCGCCGACCGCGTAGTTCGCGCAGAAGTAGCAGTCGGTCAGCTGCGCAACGGTCGCGTAGCCGGTGACGCCGTCCCAGCCGTCGCCGCCCAGGAACGGGACGGTCAGGCCGATGTCGCGCGCCTGCGCGAGGATCTGGCCGACATCCTCATAGTAGTTGGGGCAGAACACAACCTCGGGGTTCTGCGCCTGGATGGTGGTCAGCTGGGTGCGGAAGTCGACGTCGCCCTTGGAATAGCTCTCGCTCGCGACAATCGTGCCGCCCTTTGCGGCAAACTCGGATTCAAAGTTGGAGGCAAGCCCCTCCTGATAATCCGAGCCGGAGGTGTAGAGCACCGCGGCCGTCTTGAAGCCGAGCACATCGCTCGCGTAATCCGCCATCTTGACGCCCTGGAACGGGTCGGTAAAGGTGGAGCGGAAGACGTTGGTGTAAACCGTGTCGCTCTCCGCGTCATAGGTGACGGCCTCAGCCGTTGCGGAAGCGGTGACAACCGGCATGTTGTATTCCTGGCTCTCCGCCACAACCGCGAGGGTCGGGGTGGTGGTGACGTCGCCGATGAGGCCGGTGATGCCCTGGTCGACCATCTGGGTGAAGCAGTTGACCGCCTGGGTGGCGTCGCCCTGCTCGTCCATGACAATTAGCTCCAGCTGCTTGCCGTTGACGCCGCCCTCGGCGTTCACCTTGTTGAGGTAAAGCAGCGCGCCGTTGATGACCGCGTTGCCGTACACCGAAACGTCGCCGGTCTGCGGGCCGAGCACGCCGATTTTGATTGTCTGCGCGGCGTCGCCGTTTTCGCCGTTGCTGCCGCCGTCATTGCTGCCGCCGCAGGAGGCGAGCATGGCGACACACAGCACGAGAGCGAGCAGACAAGCGAAGAGTTTTTTGCTTTTCACTTTCTTTTCCTCCGTAAATAAAATGAATTCTGGGCCTGTGTCTGTCTATTTAAAAAGAGGGAACCCCACGGCGGCTTTGCCGTTAGGTTCCCTGATTTTACTAAAACGGATTTAATAAAATTCAGCTTCGTCCTACATCAGCATTACTGCGCCGCAAAAGATGCACTATCGTTTAGAATCCCTCCGATTCGGAGGACGATAATGTTGAGAATCGCGACAATAATGATGTTGACAAAGCCGAGAAGCATCTTCGTGACCTCTTGTCCACACAGCGTTCATTTAGATTGTGAACATTATTGCACAGCTGTTTTTTAATGTCAACGCCTGCGGATAATTTCGGCTTTTGGTATAAAAATACGTTAAAAATGCTTTTGCAATTTAGTGTATTAACGTAAACACACCGCAAAACTGTAATTTTTTCGTAATTTTTCGGGCGGATTCTGCCGTCTGCGCGGCCGCCTGCGCCGCTTAGACCGTGTGGCGGACGCGATCGGCCTCCTCCGCGCGCTTGGCGTCGTTCCAGCGATCCAGGGTGCCGACGAGATAGCCGGTGATGCGGCGGATGCGCTCGAAGGGTGCGGGCTCAAAGCGATAGTCGAGATCGACATAGTCCCCGTCCAGGGTGATGGTCAGCGCATCGAGGGTGCGGCCGGGATGATGGCGGCGGACATGGTCAACATAGGCGGCCTGCTCGTTGGCGGACAGGGCGCCGTTTTTCACGGTTACGGTCATGACATTGTGCTCCTTTACGGCGAATGGTTTTGCTGCAGGCCGCCCGCTGCGGGCGGTGCAACGTGCAAAGTATACCACAGCCGGCCGCAAAGGTCAATATATACGCACAATAAAGTTTTTAAGACACAATATATAGATATTCCCGCACAGCTTTTTCGTAAAGCGCGCAAAACGCCGCATATTCGGCGTCCGGCAGGACGGGGTCGGGGAGATAATCCCGCTTGAACCGCCATTTCAGGGTGGCTTCCCGCGCACCGCACAGCCGGTCGACAACCCGCTGCCAGCGCCGGCCGCGGTCGAACAGCAGCGCCAGCAGCGCCGGCAGCCTGCGCAGGGTGTGCGCGAACGCCTGCTCGTTGAGGGTGCGGCCGAGGCATCGGCTGACCAGCCGGCCGTTGAGCAGGGCGACGGCCGCGATTTCCCGGTCAGTGGCGGGCAGATCCCCCCGGTACAGATAGCAGCGCGGCGGCTTGCCGGTTGTCTCGGTGAAATGCCGGGACTCGATGCGGTTTTCATACTTGACGTGCGCGCAGCTTTCGGAACAGCCGAGCTGCCGGGACAGGTCGCGGGCGCGGGCGCAGATCATCGGGTGCGCGATGCCGTCCAGGCAGAGATGCGCCGCGTAACCGCACAGATAGGCGCAGGCAAACGGATAGGACGGGTTGGTGAAATCCAGCGTGTGCAGCAACTCCAGCACGTCGGTGACGCCGATCTCGTGCAGCCTGTCCCCCAGCTCGCCGTAGCCGCGGCCGGGCGCAAGGCAGGCGAGATAGTAGAACAGATCGGGTCCCTGGGCGCCGAGGCGAAAGAGATTGCCGTGCCGCTGGCAGCAATCATGCAGCGAAAAATTTTCCCCGTCCAGCAGCCGCTGCGCGAAGAGGGCGTGGGTGAGATAATCGGGCATTTCGGTCATCCTCTTTCCAGAATGTACTCAGTATACCCGAAAAGTTTTAACAAATTGTGTCCTGCATGGCAAATCTGCGCGCACGGCGCAAAAAAAGCGGCCGAAACGGCCGCTTTTTTCCTGTTCGGGGGGATTCGCGCTTACGCGAGATAGCTGATGTTCATGTCGACCTTGCCCGGGACGCCGGGAACCGTGCCGACCGAGGTGTACTGCCAGATGTCGTATTTGCGCGCATAGCTGGTCTGCTCGGTGTAGTGCGCCAGCCAGATCACGTACTGCTCCAGCTGGGAGGCGTACAGCATGCTGGTGAAGTAGTACTTGTTGGCATAGACGCAGGGCGTGTAGCCGGCCGAACGCACCGTCTCGCAGAACGCGCGGCAGATCTCGGTGCGCTGCGCGGTGGTCAGGTTGTTGGTGCGGGCATTGGAGGCCGCCCATTCGATGTCGATTGCAATCGGGTAATCGAGATGGTAGCCGCTCACATATTGCAGGCACATGCTGGCCTCCTCGACCGCCTCCTGCGTGTTGATTGCCTGGGTGAAGAAATAGACCCCGACCTTCAGCCCCGCGGCGCGCGCGCCCTGCATATGGGAGTGGAACATATCGTCGAGCACCAGCTTGCCGGTGCCGTAGCCGCGGAACCCGAGCCGGATAAACACAAAGTCGATGCCGGACGCCTTGACCTGCGCCCAGTTGACATTTTCCTGCCAGGTGGACACGTCGATGCCTGCGCTGCCGCCGCGCACACCGTCGTTGTTGAAGAAGTAAGTAACCCCCTCGATGGTCTGCCAGCCGGTCACCTTGACCCCGTTTTTGTCGAAGTAATAGGTGCGGTTCTCCAGCGTCTGCCAGCCGTAATAGGTGGTGATTGTCTCGGTCACCGTCTCGGTCGCCTTGACCGCCTCAACCGAGAACGCAAGCCCGGTGTCCGGGTCGCTGAGGATGGCGTGGTTCGCGTCGAACAGCGGCACCTCCACCTGCTCGATGCCGCCCACCCCGTCGGCCGTCCCGGTCTGCGCCGGGTCGGACGCGGGCGCCTCGGGCTGTGCGGGCGTCTCGGGCTGCGCGGGGGTTTCCGGCCGCTCCGGCGTTTCGGGCTGCTCCGGCGTTTCGGGCTGGGGCGGCGTCTCGGGCTGGGGCGGCGTTTCCGGCTGCGGGTCGGGCACCTCGACATTCCGATACCCCGAGAGGATGAAGCCGTTTTCATCCAGGCGGACAAAGATGTTGGAGGGGTTGCCGTCCGACAGATACAGCCGGGAATCGGCGGTCAGGGAGGTGGGGCGGTAGTTGTAATACTGCACGCCGTTGATCAGCTTGTCCACCTCGTGGGTCGCCGTTTCGGTGCTCTGCGAGGAGGGGACGTATTCAACCGTGTTGGTTGAGGTCTGCGGCACATCCGGCGCGGGCGTGCTGCCGGTGTGGTTGCCGCCGTACTGCGGGTCGTCGGTCGCGGCGTCGATATCCTTGGAGGAGACGACCTTTTCGCTGACGTCCACATAGGCATAGGTCACGCGGGGCATAACCTCCGCCGTCACCGGCTCGGGCATGACGTACCCGTCCGCCATGGTCAGCTCAACCGTGTATTCCCCCGCCTCCAGCTCGGTGAAGTTGATCTGGCCGTCGAGATCCTCGTCGACCGCCTTGAGCGGCTCGGCGTCCGGGTCGTCAACCGGGCGAATCTGCACCTCAAACGGGTAGCCGGTGACGATTGCGTCGTATTCGTCCACAACCGTCACGCCGAGGTCGAGCTCGATGGAGGAGGTCACCAGCCGCAGCGCGAAGCTCACGGCCGGGGCGTAGGAAATTTTCTGCATATTGGGGGTCAGGCCGCGGGTCACGGCGGGCAGAGACCGCCGGGTCGCGACAGAGTGCATGAAATCGTTGAAATACCACGCGGAGGAGGTCATGCTGCACAGGCAGAGGACGGCGGCAAACCCCGCCACAAGCCGGGTGCCGAGCCCGTGCCGCTTTCCGCCGGCCGGCTTTTGGGGCGCGGCGGGCTTTTCCGGCGCAGCCGGGTCGGCCGCGGGCTCCGCCTTGGCCTGCGCCGCCGCATCGGCCTGCCCCTCTGCATCGGGGTTGTAGTATTCCTCCAGCTCGTCCGGAACGGGCAGCGCCTGCTGCGCCGGCGCAGCTTCCTGTTCCGGCTCTTCTTTTTTCCGTTTAAACAGCTGCATAATTCTCCTTATCTCCATGCGCGGGCGCGCGGCAGAAGGTCGTGTTTCCGTGTAATCCTACCGATAGATATTAAATTATACAATATTCCCCAGTATTTGACAAGCCCGCCGGGCGCGGGCTGCGCCGCCGGACGGGGAGGGCCCGGTTCGCGCGCCGTGCGCGCCGCTTAAAAAAGGACAGACCGGCGCGTTTTGCCCCTGCTTCCCGCGCTTCTCCTGTTCGGGCTTCCGGGCAAAGGGGACGGCGGGGATTTCCCGATTTTCCGACCTTGTGCGGCGGCGCGGCGGGCAGACGCGGAGAGCGCCGCACACCCGAACCACCCCGTCTGCCGGTCTGGGGCAGGGGTGCGGGAGAACGCCCGGACAAAAAGCAGGGGGCGCCGCCGCGCCATTGCGCCCTGCGGTGCCCCCTGCAAACGGAAAGCTGCACGCTTTATTTGAAAATGCCGGTTCCGGCCGCCGCGCGAATCAGTGCGCGAACATCGAGATGAACACGCCCGCCGCGACAGCCGAGCCGATCACGCCCGCGACATTCGGCCCCATCGCGTGCATGAGCAGGTAGTTGGTCGGGTCGGTCTCCAACCCGACCGTGTTAGAGACGCGCGCCGCCATGGGCACGGCCGAGACGCCCGCGGAGCCGATCAGCGGGTTGATTTTGCCCTTGGTCAGCTTGCACATCAGCTTGCCGAACAGAACGCCGCCCGCGGTGGAGAACGCAAACGCGCACAGCCCCATCAAGATGATGAGCAGCGTTTTGGGGGAGAGGAAATTCTCCGCGTTCGCCGTGCCGCCAACCGAGACGCCGAGCAGGATCGTGATGATGTTGATTAGCTCGTTGGAAGCGGTCTTGACAAGCCGCTCCGCCACGCCGGATTCCTTCAGCAGGTTGCCCAGCATGAGGCAGCCGACCAGCGTGGTGGCGTCCGGCACAAGCAGCGCCACAACGATGGTGACGATGATGGGGAAGAGAATCTTCTCGGTCTTGGAGACCGGCCGCAGGGAATCCATGCGGATGGCGCGCTCCTCCTTGGTGGTCAGCGCGCGCATGATCGGCGGCTGGATGAACGGCACCAGCGCCATGTAGGAATAGGCCGCCACCGCGATGGCCGGCAGCAGATGCGGCGCAAGGGTTTTGGTGACGAAGATGGCCGTGGGGCCGTCCGCGCCGCCGATGATGCCGATGGAGCCGGCCTCAAGCGCCGTGAAGCCAAAGGCGATGGAGGCGGCGAAGGTGACAAAAATGCCCAGCTGCGCCGCCGCGCCCAGGAAGATGCTTTTGGGGTTGGCGATGAGCGGCGAAAAGTCGGTCATTGCGCCGATGCCCAGGAAGATGAGCGGCGGATAGACGCCCAGCTTGACGCCGAGATAGAGGATATCCAGCAGGCCGCCCTCGTGCAGCACGGCGCCATAGTCGATCACCGCGCCGTTGAACAGCTCCATATGCATGATGTTTGCGCCCGGCAGGTTGGCAAGCAGCATACCGAAGGCAATCGGGATGAGCAGAAGCGGCTCAAACTGCTTTTTGATGGCGAGATAGAACAGCAGCCCCGCGATGAGCAGCATGACGCAGGTTTTCCAATCGAGCGCCGCAAGAATCTTTGCAATGCCGGTGTTGGCGGCAAAATCACGGATTGTATCTAAAAACACGGCTTGTCACACCCCCTTAGCCGATAGTGAACAGGACGCCGCCCTGTTCAATCGCGTCGCCCTTGTGCGCGGCGGGCTTGAACCGGCCGCCCTGCGGGGCGAGAATCTCATTTTTGCGGCCGGAAGCGTCGGACAGCACGAGCACAACCTCGTCCGCCTCCACCCGGCCGGGATTGGCAACGAAGTATTCGACCTTGCCCGCAAAGGGCGCCGCGACCTCGCACAGTGCCGTCTTTTCCCCCTTTGTAAAGACGGCCTGCATGGCAAGCAGCGCAAGATAAATGATTGCGAGCACGGCAAACACAATCAGGATGCCGGACAGCGCAACAACGCCGACCTCCCCGGCGCCCATCGAGCCGCCCGCTGCGGCGGACAGAGATACAACCATCTAACTCCCTCTTTTCTCTTCTGTTGTGTATCCTAACCTTTCGTTTCCGGCGGTGTTCCCCTCAGAAAACCGCAAGAAAAATCATTATAATGATACACTGCGCCGCGTCAACAAGTCAATCGAAAAAATAGCCAAAAATCACCCGTTTCCCCCGCCGTTTTTCTGCGCAAAACGGGCTTGCGCCGCGCACGGGTCGAATGGTATAATCCTGATAATTTGGGCTGTGACGCGGCCGCGGGCAGAACGGAATACCGCGGCGTGCCGGGCGAGCCGTTCGCCCGGGGAAGAGGCGGCTCCATAAAAGGATTCTGCAAGGAGGACAGGATGGGAAGTAAGGAAGGGATTTTTGACGCGCCGAAGACGCTCGGCTGGGGCAAGACCATTGTTCTTGGCATCCAGCATGTCTTTGCAATGTTTGGCGCAACGGTTCTCGTGCCGCTGCTGACGGGTCTGAGCGTTCAGGTGACGCTGCTCTGCGCGGGTGTGGGGACGCTGTTGTTCCATTTGATTACCAAGGGGAAGGTTCCCGCGTTTCTGGGCTCGTCTTTCGCATTTCTTGCCGGCTATTTTACAATTACAGCGTTTGATTTTGGAAAGTTCGCAACAATGGATACCGCAGAAAAGCTTCAGTACGCGGGCGGCGGGGTCATTGTTGCGGGCTTAATTTATTTGTTGATGGCGGGGCTCATCACGGCGGTGGGCATCAAGCGGGTGCTGCGGTTTGTGCCGCCGGTTGTGACCGGGCCGATCATCATCCTCATCGGGCTCAACCTCGCGGGGACGGCGGTCTCGAGCGCGAGCGAGAACTGGCTGCTCGCGTTCATCGCGATTGCGACAATCATCGTCTGCAACATGTGGGGCAAGGGCATGGTCAAAATCATCCCGATCCTGATGGGCGTGGTTGTCTCCTACATTGTCGCGCTGTGCATCGGCGCGGTGGACTTCACCGAGATTGCGGCGGCGAGCGTCGTCGGCCTGCCCCCCTTCCGCCTTGCGAAGTTTGACGCGAGCGCGATTATCATCATGGCGCCGATTGCGCTGGCCACCA
>CAZYAV010000034.1:0-3117 GCA_964645785.1 uncultured Oscillospiraceae bacterium | reverse complement strand
CGACGGGCTTGCAACCTCGCTGGCCGGCCTTGTCGGCGGCCCTGCAAACACCACCTACGGCGAAAACACCGGCGTGCTGGCGCTGACCAAGGTCTATGACCCGCGCGTCATCCGCATCGCGGCCGGGTTCGCGATTCTGCTCTCGTTCAGCCCGATGTTCGACGCGGTCGTCCGCACCATCCCGAACGCGATTATCGGCGGCGTCTCGTTCGTGCTGTACGGCATGATTTCGGCGGTCGGCGTGCGCAACGTTGTCGAGAACCAGATCGACCTGACCAAAACCCGCAACCTGCTGATTGCGGCGGTGGTGCTGGTCAGCGGCCTCGGCTTCTCGAGCAACCCGCTCACCTTTACCCTCGGCGAGGCGACGCTGGAATTCGGCGGCCTTGCCTGCGCGGCAATCTTCGGCATCCTGCTCAACGCGATTCTGCCGGGCAAGGACGACGAGAACAAGCAGCTGCCCGAAATGGAGCTCGGCGCGCAGCTGCCCGAGAAGGTCAAGAGCGGCAAAGCCGAGTAAAAGCGGCGCACCCGCACGGGAAAAACGGAATAATCAGGCGGCGGAAAAGCGGCAAGGCGGCTGCTTTTCCGCTGCCTTTTTGTGTATAGAAAACCACTCGCCAGGCGAGTGGCTCCAAAGAGGGCGAGAGCCGGGGAGGAAGGCGGAAAAGGCCGCGCCCGGAGGGCTTGGCAGCAGCACCGGTGTCCGCTCCCCATTTCGACGCTTCAGCGATTCCACGCTTACCTATAATGAAGTACAGCATAAACAGCTACGCGGCCATCGCGGGGACGGCCGCAATGCGGCTTTCGGAGAACCGGCGTGTCTCTGCGCTGCGCCTGCAACCGGTATGCTTTGACCGTTCGCCTGTGCGCTGCCCGCGTCCTCTACATCCGTCACGCTGCCCGCGCCCTGTGCGCTGCCCGCGGCTTCCGCGCCGTCCGACCCGCCCCCTGCGGTGCAGAATAAAGCGGCAAGCCCGCTTTGAAGCGCGCGCCCGGCCGGTGTGCTGCATTGCCCGGAAAGGCCGGGCGCGGCGTATTACCCGGGGCGGCAGTCTTGGCCACCCTGCTATTCCGACCCGCCCAAACGGCGCTCCCGCAAAAATCCCGTCAAAAAAGAGCCGGGGCACACACCGCCGTGCGCCCCGGCTCCCATTGTTCAATCAAATCGTCCAAACAAATCCGCGGCGGAATCAGGCCGCCTGCCGGCTGTCCTCCCCCTCGTCCGCTTCGTCCGGCTCTGCCGCGTCCGCGTCCTGCGCACCGTCCGCGTCCGCCGCATCCTGTGCCGCGTCCGCGCCGCCCGCGCAGAAATCGCAGGGGTCGTACCGCTTGGCCTCAAACGCCTCGTCTATGGTGCCGGTCACCAGGGTCGCGCTGTTGCGCAGCGCCTGGCAGTCGGGGTCAAGGTGATAGCTTTTGCCGAACGGCGTCCAGTAAACCGTCTGCCCGTCCCCAGACATGTTTTCGAGCGCCTCGGCCTTCATCGCCTCCTGCTCCTCCTGCGAGACGGGGTCGAAGTCATAGGACGCGCCGCCCGCAATCAGCAGCGCGCAGGCCGCGATGATGGTGACAATCTTCTTGGTCTTGCCGTCCAGCTCCTTGTTGCGCAGCAGCAGGATGACCAGCGGGAAAAACGCGACGACCGAGACGATGACCCCCAGATTGTTCCACAGCCAGAACTTGAATTTGTTCTTCTCGGATGCGGGGGTGATGCGGTTCGCCTTTTTCCAGAGCTGCGAGCCGACGATGACGCAGACAAGGTCGGCGGCGATGGCGACAATCAGCCAGGTGGTGAGGCTGCCGGGCAGGGAGAGGGTGCGGTTGAGCAGCAGCACCGCCGCAACCTCGAACAGCACGGCGACGACCCACAGCACAATCGCGCCGACCCGCAGCCCGCCGGACGAACCGCCGGATTTCTGCTCCTGCGCGGGCGCCGGCTCTTGCTTTGCGGCGGGCGCAGCCGCCTGCGCGGGTGCCTCTTCGGCCACGGCGGCCTGCGTGCTCTTCTTTTTGGCCGCAGCCGCGCGCTTGGCCTCGTCGGCCGAGATGACCTTGCGCTCAACCGGGGCTTTGCCGGTTTTTTTCTTCTGTTCCGCCATATCAAATCTCCTCATTTTATGTCGTTGGCCAGCCATTCCCGCGCGTTCCGGTTCCGCATATCCGCATCAGGCCGCCAACCCCTATTTTATTCCAATATAGCAAACCGGATACAAAAAAGCAACTCAGCGCGGGCGGTAATACCGCGCGCACAGGGGCGGCAGCTCCACCGCGCCGCAGAGCCGGGTTGTCTCTGCGCACAGCAGCTCCTCGGCCTCGAACGAGAGCGCGCCGTGCTCCAGCCGCACGGGCGTTTCCCCGATGTTGACCGCGACATAGACCCGCTCGCCGTCCAGCGCGCGCTCGAACACGCACGCCTCGTTGCGCTCCACGATGTTGCGGTACCCGCCGAACCGCAGCGCGCCGCACTGCCGGCGAATCTCAATGAGCCGCGCGATATACGCAAACAGCTCGTTTTCCTGCGGCGCGTCAAAGCAGGGGCGCAGCGCGGCGTCCCCGTCCGCCTTGTTCCCCTGCGCGCCCCATTCGCTTCCGTAATACAGGCAGGGCAGGCCGGGCATTCCAAACAGCAGCGCGTAGGCGAGCGGAACGGCGCGCTTGTCGTTCAGAATGGTGGCGAGCCGGCTGACGTCGTGGTTGTCCGCAAAGCTCATCAGCCGCTTGCCGCGGTAGATGCACCAGGGCTCGTTCCCAAACTGCCGGTTGAGCGAATAGGTCAGCTCAAACAGGTTTTTGCTGTTGATGGCCGAATACAGCCCCTTGTAGCACTCGTAGTTTGTACAGCTGTGCAGCAGCCCGTCCCCCGCGATGCGGTTGTAATCCCCGAACAACACCTCGCCCACCAGGAAAAAGTCCGGCTTCAGCCCGTCGCAGAAGGCGCGGACGGCGCGCAAAAACTCCCCGTCCAGGCAGTAGGCGACGTCCAGCCGCAGCCCGTCAATCCCGAAGCGCTCCACCCAGAACCGGATGTTGGAAAACAGATGGTCGACGACGGCGGGGTTGCGCAGGTTGAGCTTGACCAGCTCAAAGTGCCCCTCCCAGCCCTCGTACCAGAAG
>CAZYAV010000033.1:0-24846 GCA_964645785.1 uncultured Oscillospiraceae bacterium | reverse complement strand
TGGCTATTACTTGAATATACATTTTCCATCAAAATCACCTCTCCCCGTCAAAGGGAAAATCCAACCCCAGCTCGTCGAAATACGGCTTCAGCTCGGCGTCGATCGCCCGAATCTCGCCTTGCAGCGTGCGGATTTGCTGCGCCACCGCCGCAAGGTCGATTTCCGGCTCCTTTTCAAAGGTGTCCACATACCGGGGAATGTTCAGGTTAAAGCCGTTCTGCGCGATTTCCGCCATCGGCGCCACGTGGGCGTATTTCTCCGCCTCCTCGCGCTTTTCATAGGCCGAAACAATCCGGTCGATGTCGCATTCCCGCAGGATATTCTGGTTCTTGCCGGATTCGTACTCTCTGGATGCGTCGATAAACAGGATGTTGCCGCGGTTGCCGTTGCGCTCCTTTTTCAGCACCAGCACGCACACCGGAATCCCCGTGCCGAAAAACAGGTTGGCGGGCAGGCCGATGACGGCGTCCAGCACGTTCAGCTTTTCAATCAGATACCGGCGGATAGTCTCCTCCGCGCCGCCGCGGAACAGCACGCCGTGGGGCAGCAGCACAACCGCCCGGCCGTCCTCGTCCATGTGGTAGACCATGTGCTGCACAAAGGCGAAGTCCGCCTTGGATTTTGGGGCGAGCTTGCCGTATTGATTAAAGCGGTCGTCCTCCATAAACCGCGCGTCGGCCGACCAGTTTGCGGAATAGGGCGGATTCGCGACCTGTACGCGGAACTTCTCCTGCCCGAAATAGTCGCGCTCCAGCGTGTCGCCGTTGTAGATGGTGAAATTGCGGTAGGGGATGCCGCGCAGAATCATGTTCATCCGCGCGAGGTTGTAGGTGGTGGAGGTGAGCTCCTGGCCGTAGTACAGATGGACATTCGCGTATTTTTTGAGCCGCAGCAGCAGCGAGCCCGAGCCGCAGGTCGGGTCGGCGGCCGATTTGATGTTGGTAAGCCCCAGGCAGGCCAGCCGGCAGAGCAGCTCCGCGGGGCCGGCCGGGGTGTAGAATTCCCCGGCTTTCTTGCCGGCTGTGGCGGCAAACTGGCCAATCAGGTATTCATAGGCGTTGCCGAGGACGTCAATTTTGGTGTCCTCCACCCCAAAATTGATTTCGTCCAGAGACGCGATGATTTTGGACATGACGGTGCTGCGATCCTTTACCGTGTGCCCGAGCCTTGTGGAATCCAGCTGCATGTCCGAAAACAGGCCCTCAAAATCGCTCTGGCTTTCCCGCCCGATGGTGGATTCCATCAGGCTGTTGATGGCTTTTTGCAAAAACTCGATGTCAAAGGCGCGGTTTTCCACCATGGCCACCAGGTTGTGGAAAAGATACGGCGGCTCCACCACATAGCCGAGGTCGCGCAGGGATTCCTCCACCACGGCCTCTCGGTACTCGTCATCCTGCCACGCCTGCTCATAGGTCATATGGTCGTCCTTCAAAAGCTTTTCCATATACTTTTCGGTGCGGTCGGACAGGTAGTAATAGAAAATCATGCCCAGGATGTAATTCTTGAACTCATACGCCTCCATGTTGCCGCGCAGCGCGTTCGCCATCGCCCACAGCTTGGCGCACAGCTCCTTTTGATGCTGCTGTATGCTGTTGTTGTCCATTGTGTCTCCTTTAATTGCTGCTGTATTTGTCCACGTGGGAATAGATGAATTCCACAATGCGGCCGACAAGCGCGCGCTTTTTGAGCAGCGGCATCGGCTCGGCGATGTTGTCCCGGATATCGCCGGGGTTCAGCACCCCGGTGAACTCAAATTCCGCGATTTCCTCCTTGAGCATCGCCGCGTCCACCCCCGCCTGCCGGGCAAAGGCCTCGATTTCCGCGGATTTTTGCCGGTTCTCAAACGCGTTGTACGCCGCGTCGATATCCTCCGAGCCGTCAAAGCCGTCGACGGCCTGCTCCAGGAATGTGCGCAGGATGTCGATTTTTTTGTGCAGATGCAGATTGTCCGAGCGGTCGAGCTCGGATTGGATATGCGCGATGTCCCGCTCGCGGGTCTGCTTGGTGGCAAAGTCGATGCTGCGGATGAGGTTCATGATGTACGCGACGTTGATGGCGTTGCTCTCCATCAGCTCGATGCAGAAATCCACATCGTCCAGAACCGAGACGACCTCCTTTTGCGTGTGGATTTTGCGGTACAGCAGCAGGTATTTGCTCTTGTAATCCTGATATGTCTGGTCGGACATGTCCAGATTGCTGCGCTCAAAGCTGAACTCCACAAAGGTTTGCAGCGAGAGCAGGTACCGCGTCAGCTCGCGGAATAGCAGGACAAACCGCTTTTGATCCTCCTCGGAACACAGCGTGTCGATGGACGCGGGGGTGGGGACGAGCTGGCGAAGCCCCGCGGCAAGCTCGTTGAACTTCTGTACATAAAATTCAAAGGGCTGCGTGAGAATCCCCTCGGGGTGCCCCTGGGAAAAGAGCGCCAGCGCGTCGTCCGTTTTCTGCTTGAGGTTGCGGTAGCAGACGATGATGCCCCAGGGCTTTGTCTCCTTTTCCACCCGGTTGGTGCGGCTGTACGCCTGCAGCAGGTCGTGGTACATCATGTCCTTGTCCACATACAGGACGGACAGCGGCTTGCTGTCAAAGCCGGTCAGGAACATATTCACGACAAGCAGAATGTCCAGCTGCCTGGTTTTCCTGCCCTTCATGCGGTCGGAGACATCCTTGTGATAGGCCGAGAAGGTCTCGGTGCTGAAATTGGTGCCAAAGGCCTTGTTGTAATCGGCGATAATCCGTTCCAGCGCGTCGCGGGAATGCTCGTTGCGCCCCTCGTAGTCCTCGTTTGCGCCATAGGAGAAGATGCCGCCGACGGTGAGATCGTGGCCGATGGATCGGAAAATGTCGTAGTATTTGACCAGCATCGGGATGGAGGAGACCGCAAAGATGGCGGTGTATTGCCGGTTGTGCGTTTTGGCCTTGTGGTTCTGGACGATATGGTTCGCAACCATTGCCATGCGCTCGTCCGCCATATACAGCTCGCCGACATCGATTGCCTCGGTCATGGTCGGGTCGTTTTCATCATAGGCGCCCTTCATGGTGGCGATGTATTCGACATGAAAACCGAGCACATTGTTGTCGAAGATGGCGTCCTTGATGAGGTAGGAGTGCAGGCATTCGCCGAACAGCTTTTCGGTTGTCTGGGTGATCTTTCCCTCTACCTTGCCGTTGACCTCGAAGCGGGGCGTGCCGGTGAAGCCGAAAAACTGCGCCTTTTGAAAGTGGCGCACAATGTCCTTGTGCATCTCGCCAAACTGGCTGCGGTGGCATTCGTCCACGATGAAGACAACCTTCTCGCCGCGGTAGGGCTCCATCACCTTTGCATACTGCGGCTTTTTCACCGCCGCCGCCATCTTTTGAATGGTGGTGATGATGAGCTGCCGGTTTTTGTCCTGCATCTGCCGGACGAGGATGTCGGTGCGGTCGGTCGCGTCGACCGAGCCCGCCTCGAACTTGTTGAATTCCTCGGTGGTCTGGGTGTCCAGATCCCGGCGGTCAACCAGAAAGACGACCTTTTTGACGGCGGGCATGGAGGCGAGAATCTGCGCCGTCTTGAACGCGGTCAGCGTTTTGCCCGCGCCGGTGGTGTGCCATATGTAGGCGTTGCGGCCGGTCAGGGTGGCCTGGCGGATGAGCGCCTGCGCGGCGTACACCTGATAGGGGCGCATCACCAGCATCAGCTTGTCGGTGTCGTTCAAAACCGTGAACCGGGTCAGCATCTTGACAAGCAGATCGTGGGCGAGAAAGGCCACCGAAAAATCCCGCAGGTTGGTTATGCGGATGTTGTTTTCGTCCGTCCAGAAGAAGGTCTGGGAATAGAGAATCTCCCTGTCACTGTTGGCAAAATACTTCGTGTCCACGCCGTTGGAGACGACAAAGAGCTGGATGAAGTGGTACAGCCCCTGATAGGAGTGCTGCCGGTACCGCATGATCTGGTTTACGGCTTCCTTTATATCTATCCCGCGGCGCTTCAGTTCAATCTGCACAAGGGGCAGGCCGTTGATGAGCAGGGTGACGTCGTACCGGTTGGTGTATTTGCCGACAACAGTGGTCTGGCGCGCGACCTGGTAGCGGTTTTTGGCGTAATCCTCGTCCAGAAGCTGCAAATAGATCTTTGTGCCGTCGTCCCGTTCCAGCACGAACTTATCCCGCAGCAGCTTGGCGCTTTCAAAAATGCTCTTCCCGCTGACGTGGTTCAGCACCCGTTCCCACTCTTTGGGGGACAGGGGCGTGTCCCCTAACTTTGCGGCGCTGAACGCCGCAAACTGCGTCTTAAAATTGGCGGCCAGAGCCTCATAATCCGGCAGCGAGACCGCACTGTAATCCTGGCTTTGAAGCTGTTCGACAAGCTGCTGCTCCAACTGCGCTTCACTTTGATAAGCCATGCTCTGTTCTCCTTATGGGTCGGTTCCGCCGCGCGGCCGCCCTGAAAGCCGCGAAGGAACTGCGTCAAATGCCGCTCCCTCTGCATGGGCGGGTCTGTCTGCGGCCGCCCTCCCGATATACGGCGGCCCGCGTTTGGTTGTGTTTGTGCGGCCTTGCCGCTTCTCTTCACCGCAGCACCGCGGCGCTGCACCGGCGCTTTGGGCGGCTTGAAAGCTGCCCGGCCGATCAGACTCGCTGCGCCGCCGTTTGTTCCGGTGTTTTTTACACATCAACGTGATCCCTGAAGGACTCCTGTTGACATATATAAACAGTATGGGCATTGTTTTGCCGTATGTCAACAAAATCCGATTCAGAGACCGGTTCGTATTTTTCCTGTACTGTGCATCTCCATCTAAAGCGTGCCGGCGCCCGGAACTGCGGGAGCGCGCCCAACAGCTGAAACGCCTGCAGGCGGATCGCCAGGGCGGGAGACCGGCCGGAAGCGGGTGCGGCGGCAACGGCCGGCCGCCGGAAAAAAGGCTTTTGACGGAGGGAAAAATCATGTATAATAACCTTATAAGGAGATGAATCATGGGAAGCTATAAAAAGAGCGAGGTGACCAAGCGCAGGATCACCGTCACGGCGGCAAAGATGTTCGCTGAAAAGGGCTATACAGGGACGACGGTTCGGGAAATCTGCGCAGCTTCCGGGGTTTCCCAAAGCCGGGTGAACTATCACTTTAAATGCAAGAGCGAGCTTGCGGCGGAAATCCTTTGCACGACGCTGAAAGAGATTGACAGGCAGATTCAGAAAGCGGTTCGGCCGGAGGAAATGCGCAGCTATACGGCGTTTTCCGCGCTGTATATCCGTCTTTGGCTGGGCGCGTTTCTGGCGCAGGATAAATACGTCCGGTTCTGCGCGGATCTGACCGAGGAGGGCGTTTTCAGCCACCCGACCTTTGAGGTGTTTGAGACCCTGTTCGACCGTGCGAGCGATGAGCAGGGCTTGGGGCTCCGCCCGGAAGAGAAGCGGATTTCCGGTTACATTTTTGTCTCTGCGCTCTCCGAGCTGATAAAGGCAAAAAACAAGCGGGTGTGGGCGCATTCCAATGAGAAGTTCTGCGATGTTTTTGTAGAGCTGTTTTTAAAGTTGTTGTATGTGCCGCGGGACAAGGCGGAAGTGCTGCTTGCGGAATCCCGCGAGCAGTGCCGCACGATGGAACCGCTGCCGCAGCGGGCGGAGAACCATGCCTGCGAGGAGGAAACCGTCGCGCTGTGAGTGGGCGCGGCTTTCGGCCTGCGCTGCGGTGCGCGGCCGCGCGTGCGGCGCTGCCTTTTGAAACGGCAGCCTGCGTTGCGGTGCGCGCGGCCGGGGCGTTTACTATTTATCTATAAGCTGCCGTTTGGTTCGTCCGCGCTGCATTCTGAGATTTTTACAGCCAGTTTGGCAGGCTGGTGTGCGCGGCGGCGAAATTCAAATTTTGCTAAAAATTTATGTCGGCAGCGGCCGCACATGCCGGTACAGCACGGCCGCCTTTTCGGACAGCGGACTGCACAGGGTATCAACAAAATAGGCAATGGATACATGGATTTTTTATGGAAAATCCGCCCTTCGAGCCTTGCGCGGCTTGCCTGCGCTGCAATCCGGAATGCTTACAGCCGGTTTGGCCGGTTGGCGCGTGGTCGCTTTTTATAAGTTTTGTTGCAAAATTCGTCTTTCCTCTGTAGCTCTTCCGGGAACCGTGCGCGCGCTGCCGGCGGATGCCGGGGGGACTGGCGCGCACTTCGGACGGATTCGCGGATTTTATAATAAAATTGTTACGTAAAAAAGAAGCAAAGGCCGCCGGGAACTCCGGCGGCCTTTGCCGGACAGAACGGCCGCAGGCTGCCCCATCCTGCGTTCTGCGGCCGCAACCGGCGCAAAGGCGGCTTTGTCTGCCGGGCTGAAACTCGACAGGGGGGCGGTGCGGTTCGCGTGAATCACGGCCGCGCGGCCGCTTTTGCCCCAAACCCCGGCGCCGTGCTTTCCGGCCGGGGAAACCGCGGCGCTGCGGACAGCGGTGCAAAAACCCGGCAGAGAGGGAAAAATAGACGGTTGACTTTATTGCTTTATCATGATAGTATAGTAAAGCAATTTGAGCGAAGCGGGGTCATGGGAATGCGGGGAGTGAATCGGCCGCAGATTGACGCGCTGCTGCGCGCGATTCTGCTGCTGGAATCGGCGGAGGAGTGCGAGCGGTTTTTGGAGGATGTCTGCACGGTCAAGGAGATTCAGGACATCGCGCAGCGGTTTGAGGTTGCGCGGCAGCTTGCGCAGGGGAAGAATTACGGGCTGATTTCCAAGCAGACCGGCGCAAGCTCGGCCACCATCTGCCGGGTGAACCGATGCCTGCTTTACGGCGCGGGCGGCTACCGGCGGGTCATCGAAAAGCTGGACGGAAAGACGGAGTAATCGGGGAGGAATATGGAAATCAACGAGCAGGTGCTGCGCAATGACGAGCGGCTGGTCTTTCGGCTGCGGGAGCTGTACAGCCGGTTTGGCTACGCGCGGTTCACAATGAGCAAATTTGAGGAATATGACCTGTACGTCCGCAACAAGGATTTTCTCATTTCGGACGGGGTCATCACCTTTACCGACACAAACGGCCGCCTGCTGGCGCTCAAGCCGGACGTGACCCTGTCGATCATCAAAAACTGCCGGGACGGCGGCGGGGTGCAGAAGCTGTATTACAATGAAAATGTGTACCGCGTCTCCCCGCGCACCCACGATTTTCAGGAGATCATGCAGGCCGGGCTGGAATGCGTGGGCGACGTGGATCTCTGCTGTGTCAGCGAGGTGATCCTGCTTGCGCTGGAAAGCCTGCGCTGCGCTGCGCCGGACTATGTGCTGGATTTGGCGCACATGGGGATTGCGGACGCGCTTGCGGACGAGGCGGGGCTGCCGCCCGAGCGCCGCAGGGAGGCCTATGCCCTGATGGGGCAGAAGAACCTGCACGAGCTGCACGACTGCTGCGTGCGGTGGGGCAGCTCGCCCGAGCCGCTGTGCGCGCTGGCCGCCATCGGCCGCGGCACGCTTGCGCAGGAGCTGCAAAGGCTCGGCGCGCTGTGCAAAAGCGGCGCGGCCAGGCAGGCGTTTGCGGAGTTTTCGGGGGTGGTGCGCGCGTTGCAGGGCTTGGGGCACGACCGCGCGCTTCGGCTGGATTTTTCGATTGTCAGCGACATGCGGTACTACAGCGGCGTGATCTTTAAAGGATATCTGCGCGGCGTGCCGGACACGGTGCTTTCGGGCGGGCGGTACGACAAGCTGATGCGGCGCATGGGCAAGCAGGCGGGCGGCGTCGGGTTCGCGGTGTACCTCGACGCGCTTGAGCGGCTGGGCTCGTGCAGGCCGGACGAGGCTGACCTGCTGCTGCTCTATACCGAACAGGACGACCCGTTCGCGGTGTTCCGCAAGGCGGCGGCGCTGGCCGGTTCGGGCTTGCGGGTGGCCGCCTGCAAGGAGATTTTGCCGGGGATGCGGTATAAAAAGCTGGTTCGGTTTGACGGGGAGGAGACGGTATGCTGAATGTGGCGCTGCCAAAGGGGCGGCTGGGGGAAGCGGTCTACGGGCAGTTTGAGCGCGCGGGCTTTGAGTGCCCCAGCATCCGGGAGACGAACCGCAGGCTGGTCTTTACGAACGAGGCGCGCGGGGTGAGCTATTTCTGGGTCAAGCCCAGCGATGTCGCGATTTACGTCGAGCGGGGCGCGGCGGACATCGGGGTCGCCGGCAAGGACATTCTGCTGGAATACACGCCGGACGTGTACGAGCTACTGGATCTGGGGCTTGGCCGGTGCGAAATGTGCGTGGCGGCAAAGCGCGGGTTCCGGGACGACGGCGACCGCACCCTGCGGGTCGCGACCAAATTCGTCAACATCGCGCGGGCGCACTACGCGTCCCGCTGCCGGGAAATCGACATCATCAAGCTGAATGGGTCGATTGAGCTGGCGCCGCTGCTGGGGCTGTCCGACGTGATTGTGGATATCGTCGAGACGGGCGCGACGCTGCGGGAGAACGACCTTGAACCGATCGAGCGGTTTATCCCGCTTTCGGCGCGGCTGATTGCGAATAAAGCGAGCTATAAATTCAACACGGATGAAATCGAGGCCATCCGGGATGGCCTGAAAGCGCAGGTGGCAAAACAGTGATACGGATTATGCGGGAGGGCGAGACCCCGGCAGCGGAGATTTTCGCGCGGGTGGAGCAGAAGGCGGAGGTCGGGGCGGTGGTCTCGGCCATCATCGAGGATGTGCGCAAAGAGGGGGACGCGGCGCTGCTGCGGTATTGTGAAAAATTCGACGGCGCCCATCTGCGGCAGCTGCGGGTAAGCGAGGCGGAAATCGAGGCGGCGTTCGGCGCGGTCGAGCCCGCGCTGGTGGATGCGCTGGAGCAGGCAGCCGCGCATATCCGCGCGTTCCACAGCCACCAGCTGCGCAGCGGCTTTGTGACAACGGGGCAGGACGGGGTCGTGCTGGGGCAGAAAATCACCCCGATCGACCGGGTCGGTCTGTATGTGCCGGGCGGCACGGCGGCGTATCCCTCCACCGTGCTGATGGACAGCATTCCGGCCGTGCTGGCGGGGTGCGGGGCGGTCGCCATCGCGACGCCGCCGGACGCGCAGGGGAACATCAGCCCCGCGATTCTCGTTGCGGCGAAGATTGCGGGCGTTGCGGAAATCTACAAGATGGGCGGCGCGCAGGCGATTGCGGCGCTGGCTTACGGGACGCAGAGCGTCCCGCGGGTGGACAAAATCGTCGGCCCGGGCAACGCCTATGTCGCGGAGGCGAAGCGGCAGGTGTTCGGGGCGGTCGCCATCGACATGATCGCGGGGCCGAGCGAGATTCTGGTCGTCGCGGACGGCAAAAGCAACCCGCGCCACGTCGCGGCGGACATGCTCTCGCAGGCGGAGCACGACCGGATGGCGAGCGCCGTGCTGGTGACCGACAGCCTGCCGTTTGCGCAGGCCGTCGCGCAGCAGATCGAGCGGCAGCTGTGCGGCCTGCCCCGGCAGGAAATCGCGCGCGCGTCGATTGATAATAACGGAAAAATCATCGTGGCGGAGAATCTGCGCAAGGCGGTTGAGATTGCAAACCTGCTTGCGCCCGAGCACCTGGAGCTGTGCGTCGACGACCCGTTCGCCTGGCTGGACAGCGTCAAACACGCGGGCAGCGTGTTTTTGGGGCGCTGGTGCCCGGAGGCGGTGGGGGACTATTTTGCAGGGCCGAACCACACCCTGCCGACCGGCGGCACGGCGCGGTTTTCCAGCCCGCTGTCGGTGGACGATTTTGTCAAAAAGACCCAGTTTTGCTATTACACCGAGCCGGCGCTGCGCGGCGCGAAGGACAGCATCGCCCGCCTTGCCCGCGAGGAGGGGCTGGACGGCCACGCGGCAAGCGTGCTGGCGCGCTTTGAGGGGCAGGAAGAATGAGCAGATATCTCAACACAAAATACCGGCAGTTGGAGGCCTATGTCCCCGGCGAGCAGCCGCGTGGGCGGCAGTATATCAAGCTGAACACCAACGAGTCCCCCTATCCGCCCGCGCCGGCGGTGGTGGCGGCGGTCTCGCCGGACGAGCTGCGGGATTTGCGGCTCTACTCCGACCCGGCCTGTGTGCAGCTCAAGGCGGCGATTGCCAAAACCTACGGGGTTGACCCCGCGTGCGTGTTTGTCTCCAACGGGTCGGACGACGTGCTGAACTTCGCGTTTATGGCGTTCGGGGAGGACGGCGCGGCGTTCCCGGACATCACCTATGGCTTTTACGCGGTGTTCTGCGCGCTGCACGGCATCGCGGCGGAGACAAAGCCGCTTGCGGCGGATTTTGCGGTCAATCCTGCGGATTACTGCGGGGCGGGGAAGCTGGTGGCGCTCGCAAACCCGAATGCGCCGACCGGGACTGCGCTGCCGCCTGGGGAAATCGAGCGGATTGTGCGCGAAAACAGCGGTCATGTGGTGCTGATTGACGAGGCGTATGTGGATTTTGGCGCCGAGAGCGCGGCCAGCCTGCTGCCCAAATACGACAACCTGCTGGTGGCGATGACCTTTTCCAAGTCCCGCAGCCTGGCGGGCGCCCGGCTGGGCTTTGCGCTGGGCAGCCCCGCGCTTATCTCCGACCTGGAGCGCATCAAGTTTTCCACCAACCCCTACAGCGTCAACCGCATGACCCTCGCGGCCGGGGAGGCGGCGCTGCTGCCGGAATCCGCCGCGTATTACGCAAATAACTGCGCGCAGATCGCTGAAACGCGGGAGCAGCTGCGCGGGCGGCTGGCCGGGATCGGCTTCACCATGACCCCGTCCAAAGCGAATTTCCTGTTTGCGAAGCATGAAACCGTGACGGGTGAGACAATCTACCGGGAGCTGAAGCGGCGGGGGATTCTGGTTCGGCACTTTGACGCCGCGCGTATACGGGATTACAACCGCATCACCGTCGGCACGCCGCAGGAGTGCGGCGCGCTGGCTGACGCGCTCGGCGAAATCATAAAGGAGCAGGGCTGATGAGAGACGCGAAGATTGAGAGAAAAACGGCCGAGACCGAGATATCCCTTTGGCTGGAGCTGGACGGCAGCGGCAAAAGCGAGATTGCGACCGGCTGCGGCTTTTTGGATCATATGCTGACCCTTTTTGCAAAGCACGGCCGGTTTGACCTGACCCTGCGCTGCCAGGGGGACACCGCGGTGGACGACCACCACACGGTGGAGGATATCGGAATCTGCCTGGGGCGGGCGTTTTCCAGGGCGCTGGGCGAGATGCGGGGCATCCGCCGGTACGGGAATTTCGCGCTGCCGATGGACGAGGCGCTGGTGCTGGCGGCGGTCGATTTTTCGGGCAGGGGGACGCTCGGCTACCGGCTGGAGCTGCCGACCGAGAAAATCGGCAGCTTTGACACCCAGCTTGTCAAAGAATTCTGGCTTGCGTTTGTGCGGGAAGCGGGCGCGACGCTGCATTTGCAGCAGCTTGCCGGCGAAAACAGCCACCACATCGCGGAGGCGGCCTTTAAGGGCGCGGGGCGGGCAATCGCGCAGGCGGTCTCGGTTGACCCCGCGTTTGCGGATGAAATCCCCTCGACAAAGGGCGTGCTGGTATGATTGCGATTGTCGATTACGGGGTGGGGAACCTGTTTTCCCTGCAAAGCTCGCTTGCCGCAATCGGGGAGCAGCCGGTTGTCACGGGCGAGCCCGCCGTGCTGCGGCGGGCGGACAGGATCATTCTGCCGGGGGTGGGCGCGTTCGGGGACGCGGCGGCAAGGCTGCGCGGCACCGGGCTGGACAGCGCCCTCATCGAGCTTGCGCGCGCGGGCAAGCCGCTGCTCGGCATCTGCCTTGGGATGCAGCTGCTGTTTGAGCGCAGCTTTGAGTTCGGCGAGCACAGGGGGCTCGGGCTGATCCCGGGCAGCATCCGCCCCATTCGGGAAATTATCCCGCCGGGGCTGAAGGTTCCGCATATCGGCTGGAACGCGCTGCGGTTCACGGCGCGTGCAAGCGGGCTGTACCGGCTGATTGGCAACGGGGAATGCGTCTATTTTGTGCATTCCTTTTACGCGGCGGACTGCGCGCCCTATGTGACCGCAACCGCGGAATACGGCGCGCCGCTGACCGCCTCGGCGGAAAAAGGGAACGTGTTCGGCGTGCAGTATCACCCCGAAAAGAGCGGGGAGGTCGGGCTGCGGATCCTGCGCGGCTTCTGCGGCATGGAGGAATAGAACAATGCGGATATTTCCGGCGATTGACCTGTACGGCGGCAAGGCGGTGCGGCTGTACAAGGGCGACTATGACCAGATGACCGTCTACAGCGACGACCCGGCGGCGGTCGCGGCCAAATTTGCGGAGTGCGGCGCGACCTGCCTGCACCTTGTCGACCTGGAGGGGGCGCGGGACGGCTCGACCGCGAATTTTGAGACAATCCGTGCGGTGCTACGGGTGGGCGGGCTGTTCACCGAGCTGGGCGGCGGCATCCGCAGCCTGGAGACGGCGGCGCGCTATCTCGAGCTTGGGGTGGACAGGGTGATCTTCGGCACGGCGGCGGCCACCGACCCCGCGCTGATGGCGCGCGCAGTGGAGCAATACGGCGGGCGGGTCGCGGCCGGGGCGGATATCCGGGACGGCCGCATCGCCATCCGCGGCTGGAAGGAGACGAGCGGCCGGACGGCGGAGTCCTTTTTTGCCGCCATGCAGCAGGCCGGCGTCCGGACGGTGATCTGCACCGACATTTCCCGCGACGGCGCCATGCGGGGCGCCAACCGCGCGCTGTACCGGTCGCTTTCGGAACAATACGCGATGGATATCGTGGCCTCGGGCGGGGTGTCCAGCCTGGAGGATATCGCGGCGCTGCGGGATATGGGGCTGTATGGCGCGATTATCGGCAAGGCGTATTATACCGGTGCCGTCGACCTTGCGCGCGCAATCGAGGTGGCGAAATGATTACAAAACGCATCATCCCCTGCCTGGACGTCAAGGACGGCCGGGTGGTCAAGGGGGTCAACTTTGCGGGGCTGGCCGACGTCTCCTCGCCGGTCGAGCTTGGGAAGTATTACAGCGACTGCGGCGCGGACGAGCTGGTCTTTTACGACATCACCGCCTCGGCCGAGGGGCGCGCACTGTTCACCGACGTGCTGCGCGAGGTCGCGCGCCGAATCTTCATCCCGCTGACCGTCGGCGGCGGAATCAACACCCTGGAGGATTTTGACCGGGTTCTGAAATGCGGCGCGGACAAGGTCAGCGTCAATTCGGGCGCGCTGCGCGACCCGGGGCTGATTGCGGCGGCCGCCAAACGGTACGGCAGCCAGTGCGTGGTGCTGTCGGTCGACGCGAAGCGGGTAGACGGCCGGTTTGCCGTGTTTGCCCGGGGCGGCCGGGAAAACACCGGCCGCGAGCTGCTGGAATGGGTGCGGTTTGGCGCGGAAAACGGCGCGGGCGAGCTGGTGCTCAATTCGATTGACACGGACGGGGTCAAGCAGGGGTTTGACCTTGAGATGCTCGCGGCCGTGTGCGCCGAGGTGCGCATCCCGGTCATCGCCTCGGGCGGGGCGGGCTGCGCGGCGGATTTCGTCGAGCTGTTCCGTCGGCTGCCGGGCGTGGACGCGGGGCTTGCGGCCAGCATATTCCATTTTGGAGAGGTCAGAATCGAGGCGCTCAAGCGGGAGCTGCAAAAGAACGGAATCAATGTGAGGGAAACACATGCTGAAAATTGACGAGTTGAAATTCGACGAAAAGGGGCTGATCCCGGCGGTGGTGGTGGACGCGGCCAGCCGCGCGGTGCTGACGGTTGCGTACATGAACCGGGAGAGCCTGGAAATCTCGATGCGGGAGGGAACCACCTGCTTTTGGAGCCGCTCGCGGCAGACGCTTTGGCGCAAGGGGGAGACGAGCGGCAATGTCCAGCACATCCGGCGCATCACGGCGGACTGCGACCGGGACGCGCTGACGGTGGAGGTGGACAAGGAGGGACCCGCGTGCCATCTGGGCACCGACAGCTGCTTCAACGACCTTGTCTATGCGCCGCAGGACGCGGGGGAGCCGTTTTCCTACGCGGGGCTGATGCGCCTGATTGCGGGGCGCAAAACCGACAAAAAAGAGGGCAGCTATACGACCTACCTGTTTGAAAAGGGGCTGGACAAGATCCTGAAAAAGGTCGGGGAGGAATCGACCGAGGTCATCATCGCGGCGGAGCACCGGGACAAAAAGGAGACGGTGTACGAGATTGCCGACCTCGCCTACCACATGATGGTGCTGATGGTCGAGGCGGGCATCTCGCTTGAGGATATCCGCGCGGAGCTCGCCTCCCGCCATGTCATCGACCACAAGGTCAAGCAGGAAAAAATGACCGAGTAACCACCCGGCCGGTTGCCCGCAGAGGGAGGCCGGGCGGCCTCCTGCGCGCCTCTCGATGCGAAATGCCGTGCCGCACGGACTACACAGCCTGCCCGGCCGCAGCGGAAAGCGGGCGAGGCGGCTCGGTGCGCGGCAAGGCGCACGAGCACCCGGCGGCGGGAGGGTTATCTATAAACAGTGTGGGACAAGAGGAAAAGGAAATCCCCCGGCGCAGCCGGGGGATTTTTAATAGGGCGGGGCGACAGAATGAACCGCGCGGCGGTGAGGCGGCAGGCCGGGCGGGTTTTCGTGTTTATATAGCCTTGGCGTGCCCGATACGGTGCGGCTGCAGAACCGCCTTTTGCGGCGCAACGGGCGGAATTTCGCGCTGTCCGCTCAGCCGTACACCGCCCGGGCGGCGTTCACCGAGGCCATTGCGTCCTTGACATAATAATCCGCGCCGATGTGCGAGGCGAATTCCTCGGTGATGACCGCGCCGCCCACCATGATTTTGCAGCGCAGCCCGGCATCGCGCAGGGCGCGGACGGTCTGCTGCATGGCGGGGGTGGTTGTGGTCATCAGGGCGCTCAGGCCGACCAGGCGGGCGTCCGCGCTGCGCACGGCGTCAACCACCGTCTGCGCGTCCACATCCTTGCCCAGGTCAATCACGGTGTAGCCGTAATTCTGCAAAAGCGACCCGGCGATGTTTTTGCCGATGTCGTGGACGTCCCCCTTGACCGTCGCGATGACGACCGGCTTTGCCTGCGCGGCGGCCTCACCGGCCGGCAGGGATTCCCGGATTGCCGCAAACGCCGCCTGCGCCGCGTTGGACGCCTGCAAAAGCTGCGGCAGGAAAAACTCGCCGCTCTCGTACAGCGCCCCGACCTCGTCCAGCGCGGGGACAATCTGGCCGTTGATGACCGACATGCCGTCCACGGTTTGCAGCTGCGCGAGGGTCAGCGCGCGCGCCTCCCCCTCCAGGCCGGAGACGACCGCTTCCCGCAGGGTCAGGGCAGCGGCCTGTGCGGGCTTGGAACCGGCGGTCTGGCCGCCCCGGCCGGCGATGTACGCCGCCGCGCCCCGGTCATAGCCGGCCAGCACAGCGTAGGCGTCGAACGCATCCAGCACGGCTTTGCGCTGCGGGTTCAGGATGGCGAGGTCGAGCCCGTGGGACAGCGCGAGGGTCAAAAAGGCGGCGTCGAGGGTGTCGCGGCCGGGCAGACCGTAGGAGATGTTGGACACCCCCAGCACGGTGCGCACCCCCAGCCGCTCTTTGACAAGGGAGATGGCGCGCAGCGTCTCAGCCGCGGCGTCCTGCGCGACGCTCGCGGTCATGGCGAGGCAGTCGATGTAAACGTCGCCGCGCCGGATACCGGCGGCGTCGGTGCGCGCGACGATTTTCTGCGCGAGCGCGAGCCTGTCCTGCGCGGTCTGCGGCACGCCGGCCTCGTCCACACACAGCCCGATGACCGCCGCGCCGTATTTGGCGCAAAGGGGCAGCACCGTGTCGAGCGATTCCGCCTTGGCGCTGACCGAATTGACCAGCGCGCGCCCGCAGCAGACCCGCAGCCCGGCCTTCAGCGCCGCCGGCCTGGTCGAGTCGATGACGAGCGGCAGCGGGCTGACCGACTGCACAGCCCTGACCGCGCTCGCCATCAGCGCCGCCTCGTCCGTGCCCGGAACGCCGACGTTGATGTCCAGCAGCGCCGCGCCCGCCTGGGTCTGCGCGACGGCGAGCGATTGCAGCTCGTCCATCCGGCCGCCCCGCAGCGCCTGCTCGAGCGCGGGCTTGCCGGTTGGGTTAATTCGCTCGCCGACCACGCGCGGCCGGTCGGCGGCGACGACCTGGGTGGGGCTGCAAAACAGGCCGCTTGCCGCGGCGGGGCGGGCGGGCGGCGTCTTTTGCTTAAAATGGCCGCTTAACAGCGCGATGAAGTCCGGCGTGGTGCCGCAGCAGCCCCCGACGCCCGCGATGCCGAGCGTGTCGAACGGCTGCATCTGGCGCAGGAATTCCGGCGCGTCAATCGAATAGCCGCCCGTCGCCGGGTCGGGTAAACCCGCGTTCGGCTTAATCAGGACGGGCAGGTCGGTGTAGGCGCACATCTCCTTGGCAATCGGGAAAATCTCGGCGGGACCGAGCGAGCAGTTGATGCCCACCGCGTCCGCACCGAGCGCGCTCAGGGTTAGCGCGGCGGCGCGCACGTCGCAGCCGGTGAAGGTGCGGCTGTCCCGCTCAAACGACATGGAGGCAAAGACGGGCAGGCCGGTGTTCTCCTTCGCCGCGAGCAGGGCGGCGCGAATCTCCCCGAGGTCGGTCATCGTCTCCAGATAGACGAGGTCTGCGCCGCACGCCGCCCCGATGGTGACAATCTCGCGGTACTGTGCATACGCCTGCTCAAAGCGCATGCTGCCGTTCGGTTCCATGAGCGTGCCGAGCGGGCCGACATCGAGCGCGACGGCCGCTCCCGTACCGGCCGCGGCCTGCTTTGCCGCCGAAACCGCTGCGCCGATTGCGTCCTTGAGCGAGACGCCGAGCGGGTCCAACTTGGCGTGGTTGGCGGTAAAGGTGCTGGCCGTGATGATCTGCGCGCCGGCGTCGATATACGCGCGGTGGATGCGGACGAGCAGCTCGGGATTGGTCAGCGCAACGGTCTGCGAGTTGAGGCCGGGGATGCCGGCCGCCTGCACCAGGGTGCCGAGCCCGCCGTCGAGGATCGTATACGTGCCCTGCTTTAAAAATGCACCATTCACAACGGAACCTCCTTGCCTGTGCTGTTCTGCCGTTCATTATAGCAAAACTGCGGCGCAAACACAAAATGCCGCACCGCCCGGCCGCCTGTGCCGGCCTGGTCGGGAAACAGGGTGGGGCGGGGAATCGGAGAAATCCGCTTGACGCGGCAGACGAAGCGGCCGGAGCCGGTGTGCCGCCGGGTGTGTCCACCCCTGCCGCGTGCCGGTCGTGCATCCCGCCGCGCTGGAAAAGGGAACGCGTGCAGCTATTGTCTGCCGGTGCGGACTGCTGCGAACGAAAAGGGCAGGACAGACAGCTGCGCAGAAGCAAAAACGCTGGTGAGGCAGAACAAGCTGCGTCGGTGGGGAGATTTGAAACCCGGAGACAGTGGCTTCGGCGCTTTCCCGGGCGGTTTGTGTGGAAATTCATTCTCCGCCGTGTGCGGATGTGTCCCTCTGTCGAGCCTGGGAAATGGGTGCGGGTGGCTCTTATCTCCCGCGGCGGACTGCTGCAAACGAAAAGGGCGGGACATACTACAGTTCCGCAAAAGCAAAATGCCGGTGCGGCAGAATGAGCCGCGACGTGAAAATGTTGAAACCCGGGAACGGCGGCTTCGGCGCTTTCCCGGGCATTCGTTTTGCGAAGGGCATGAGCTATGCCGGGCGCAGGGCTGCGCGCCTGGCCGCACGGCGGAACCGCCCCACAATTGGGGTTCCGCGTGCGGCTTTTTGCGGGCATAAAAACAGGGCGGGCAGTTTTTTGAACTGCCCGCCCTGTGGAAGCGTCCGCGTGCGGCGCCGGTTTATTCAACCACTTCCTCCGGCTCCCAGAACTGGTCGTCGTCGTTGTAATTTTCACTGTCGAATTCGAGGTCGTCCAGCGGGTCGAAGTCCTCAATCCGGTTGCGGCCGAGGTCGAGCTCGGTCAGCGCCGTCAGCGAACCGAGCGGCGTCACATCCTCAATCGTGTTGGAGAACAGATTCAGCGAGGTCAGCCCGGTCAGGGTGGACAGCGGGGTCACATTTGCAATCTCGTTGTGGGACAGATCCAGCCGGGTCAGACCGTACAGGTTGGAGAGCGGGGAGATATCGGTCAGCGTGTCGTGGCTGATGGTCAGCGCATTCAGCGACCCGAGCATGGTCAGATCCGGCACCGAGCCAAGCTGGCAGCCCGAGAAGTGCAAAGCGGTCAGGTCGGTTTTCAGCCGCAGCACCGTGTCAAGGTCGCTGTACCCCACAAAATCGAGGTGCAGCGTCCGCAGATTCGGGAAATAGAGCAGGTCGATAAAGGTGTCGTAATAGGCGGCGCCGTTTTCCGCGCCGTTATAGATATAGGCGGTGTTGCGCTCGTTCGCGTCGGTGCTGTACAGCACATTTGCCGCCATATCGTCCGCGTAGCTCTGCGCGTCGGTGTACGCCTTGGTGCTGCCAAGCAGATACAGCTCGCTGACGCTCTGCAAATCGGCCGGGGTGACGCTCTCTTTGCCGAGCGCCGCGGCAATCATCCCGCCAAAGGTCTCGTCCGCCCACACAATCGGGTCGTTGGGCGCCGCCGCGATATACCGCTGCAGCAGCTCGAGGTTGTCCTGCCGCGGCACAAGCGCAAAGTAATTCCGATATGCGCCGGCGGCATTGTCCGCCTGTCCCAGCTGCTCATAGACATTGACAAGCCGCAGATAATAATCGGCGTTTGTGGCGTCCTTTTCCACAAGCTTTTCCAGAATAGACGCCGCGTCCGCGTAATTGCCGGCGGCCATCTGCTCGTCCGCCTTGGCGAGCCTGTCCTCCGGGCTGGAAAACAGCGCCAGAACCGTGTTCAGGGGGTCAATCCGGCCGTCGGTCACGCGGGGTAGCACAAAAACGGCCGCCGCAAGCAGCAGAATCACCAGCAGCACAATCAGCGCGATGACGCCGCCCTTTTTCTTTTTCTTCGCGGGCTTCTTCTGCTCGTCCGCCCCGGTATCCGCGCGGAACATCTCCGCCACATCCTCCGGCCGGACGCTCTCCCGCTCCGTCGCCTTGGGCTGCGGCTCCACCGCAACCGATTCATAAACTGGCTGCGCCGGCTGGGCGGGCTGCGCCGGTTCCGCCTGCTGCGCCTGCGCGTAGTCAACCAGAACCTGCGGCACAATCGCCTTGCCGGAAACCAGCTGTGCGCCCGCGGCAAAGACCTGCTGGGTCGCCGTCGGGTTCATCTGCATGGTTTTGGCCTGCATGATGAGGGAGGAGGCGATCAGCCACGCCGGAACGGCGTACAGCTTTTCGCCGCGGTTTTCAAACCCGTACATACCCTCTTTGATTTTGTTGGTGGCGCTGAACAGGCGGTTTTTGATGGCGAGCGGCGTGGAGCCGAGCGCCTGCGCGATATACTCAACCTTGAGCCCGCAGAAATAATAAAGCAGCGCGCAGAGCTTCTGATCCGCCGGCAGCACGTCCACAATCGCGCAGATCATGCTGCGGGTCTCCGCATTGTCGAACGCCTCGCGCGAAATCTGCGCGTTGGCGTCCTCGTTGACCCCCATCAGCGCAACGTCCTTTTCGCCGGGGGCGAGCCTGTCCTGCTCCTCCTTGGCAAGGCGGCGCTTGCACACGCTGCCCGCAATCATGTTGACCCAAAGCGCGAACGCAGACGCGGGGTTGAGCGTTTTTATCTGCCGAAAGACCAGAATGCAGGTCTCGTACACGATATTCAGCGCCTTGTTCTCGTCCGAGAACATCTTTTTTGCGACATAATAGGCGGCGTCCTTGTAGTCCAGAAACAGCGAGGCAAATGCGTTGACATCGTTCCCCTGCGCCTGAACGACCGACTCGACCATCTTATCCTTATCCATAGTTACTTCCCTCATCCTTCCCAATGAAGTCCGGATTGCAGCTTTTTGGGCAAATGCGACAGAATACGGCGTTAAACCATTCCATATTGTACCCTTTTTTGGCGAAAATGTAAATACAGGCCGATTTTTGCCGCACGGCCACTATACAGGCCATTTTATCAAGAATCCAGCCTTATTTCAAGCCCGCGCAATCCACGCGGCAAGTGCGCAGGCCGATTTGCCCATCCGGGCGCAGGCCGGGCGCGAAAACGGGAGCGGCAGGGCGGGGAAGCAACGCCCTTTTTGGAATTTGCGCACGCCGGCGCGCGGCAATCGGGAGAAGCTGCCGCGCCGCAGAACGGGAAGCCCGGGACGCAGCAAGCCGCGCAGACCAACCGGTCTGCGCGGCTTGCCGAGAACCCTGCCTTGGAATGCACCGCATCACGGCGCACCCGCTTTACGAACCGTAGGCGAGCTCGCCGGTATAGTCGAGGATGCCGCCGATTTCCACAAGACCCGTGTACCCCAGCGCCAGCAGCTTGTCCGCCGCCTGCTTGCTGCGGTTCCCGCTGCGGCAATACAGATAGATGGTCTGCGCCTTGTCCGGCAGAAGGGGGATTTCCTGCTCGCCGATCTGCTCGTTGGGCAGGTTCAGGGCGCCGGGCAGATGACCCGCTTCAAATTCGTCGGCGCGGCGCACGTCCAGAAGGATATAGTCCGTGTCCGCCTGCATCCGCTCGACCCCTTCGGCCATCGGGATGGACTCATAGGAGCCGCCCGGCTGCGAAGCCGCGTCCGCGCGCCCGCAGCCGGCAAGGAGAAGTGCCGGGAGCAGCAGGGACAAAACCCGCTTCAACGGGCCGCGCCCCCTCACCTGTCCATACCGCAGGGCAGCGACTGCTCGGCAACCGCCTGCTCGTGCAGGATGCCGGCGTAAAACCGGTACCCGCCCGCGAGGTTGTTGCAATCGTACCCCGCCTGCGACAGGATGCGGCAGGCGAGATAGCTGCGAAGCCCGCTCTGGCACATGACATACACCGGCTTTGCGCGGTCAACTTCGGCCAGCCGCGCGCGCAGCTCGTCGACCGGGATGTTGAGGAAGCCGTCCGCGTGGCCGCGCGCGTATTCGCCCAGCGTGCGGGTGTCCAGCAGGGTGACGCTGCCGTCCCGCGGCAGGGACGCGACCTCGTCCCAGCGGAACTGCCTGACCTTGCCGGTGGCGAGATTCTCGATCATGAACCCGGCCATGTTGACCGGATCCTTGGCGGAGGAATACGGCGGCGCATAGGCGAGATCCAGATCCTTGAGCGCGTCGGCGCGCATCCCGGCGCCGATTGCGGTGGCCAGGACGTCCAGCCGCTTGTCGACCCCCTCCTGCCCCAGAATCTGCGCGCCCAGAAGCCGCAGGGTGCCCGTTTCATAGACCACCTTCATGGTCATGGTTTTTGCGCCCGGGTAATAGCCGGCGTGGGAGGAGGGGGACAGCACTACGCTGTCGTAGGAAATCCCTGCCTGCCCGGCCGCCTTTTCGGTCAGGCCGGTGCTGGCGGCGGTGAGGTCGAACAGCTTAATCACGGAGGAGCCCAGCGAGCCCTTATAGCGGCTGTCCAGGCCGCAGATGTTGTCCGCCGCAATCCGCCCCTGCTTGTTGGCAGGCCCCGCAAGGGCGATCACGGCGTCGCTGCCGGTGACCGCGTGCCGAACCTGAACGGCGTCGCCCACGGCGTAGATATCCGCGGCGGAGGTCTCCATCCTGTCGTTTACGACGATGGCGTCCTTTAAGCCGAGCGCGAGCCCCGCCTTTTTGGCGAGGGTGCTTTCCGGGCTGACCCCGATTGCCAGCAGCACCATGTCCGCCGCAACCGGCTGCTCCCCCTTCAGCAGAACGCGCAGGCCGTCCCCCGCCGGTTCAAAGCCCGCCACGTCCGCGCCGAGCCTGAGGGTGATCCCCTTTGCGCGCAGCTTGGTGTGCACGAGGGTGGCCATGTCGTAATCCAGCGTGTTCATCAGCTGCTTTCCGCGCTGGATAACCGTTGTGCGGATGCCGAGCTCGCACAGGTTTTCCGCCACCTCCAGCCCGATAAAGCCGCCGCCCACCATCACGGCCGTTTTGGGCTTTTGCCGTTCGACAAACCGGCGGATGCGGAAGGTGTCCTCCACGGTGCGCAGGGTAAACAGCCTGTCGCTGTCCATGCCGGGCAGATTTGGCCAAACCGGCTTTGCGCCGGGGGAGAGGATCAGCTTGTCATACGGCTCCTCAAATTCCTCGCCGGTTTCCAGATTGCGCACGACAACCGTCTTTTGCGCCGTGCGGATGTTGATGACCTCGTGCTTCACTCGGACGTCGATGCGAAACCGCGCCCGGAAGCTTTCCGGCGTTTGCAGTGTCAGCTCCTCCGGATCCTCGATGACGCCGCCGATATAGTAGGGCAGGCCGCAGTTTGCATAGGAAATATAGCCGGAACGCTCAAAAATCGTGATCTGCGCCTGCTCGTCCAACCGCCTGATGCGGGTCGCCGCGGTCGCGCCGCCGGCAACGCCGCCCACAATGACAACTTTCATTGTGTCACTTCACCACCTTTCCGCGGTATGCGCTGATACCGCCGATATTTGTTACATTTGTATAGCCCATCGCTTTTAATTCGGAAGCGGCCTGCGCGCTTCTGGAACCGCTGAGGCAGTGGACATAGACGGGGGTGTCCTGCGCGGGAACGCTTTTTTGGACGGCCGCGACATCCTGAAGCGGGATGTTGAGGCTGCCCTCGATATGACCCTGCCGGTACTCCTGCGCGGTTCGCACATCCAGCAGAACAGCGCCCTTCTGGCTGCGCCACGCCTCCAGCCCGGCGTCGAAATCCGGACGCCTGAAAAAATCCATAAAGCTCATTGCAGCATCGCCTCCAAGCTTGATTTTGGCATTGCGCCAACCCGGCTGGCAGCCGCTTTGCCGCCTTTGAGAACCACGAACATCGGAATGCTGGCGACGCCGAACGCGGCGGCCAGCTCCGGCTCCTCCTCCACGTTGACCTTGCCGACGACGGCCTTTCCCGCATACTCCTGCGCAAGCTGCGCCACAACCGGGGACATCATGCGGCAGGGGGCGCACCACGGCGCCCAAAAGTCCAGCAGCACCGGGAGCGATGAGCCCGCCACCTGCTCAAAATTCTCTTTTGTAATGGTCAGCTCGGACATATTTTTAAATCCTCCTTGGGGTGTAATTTGCCTTGCAGCTTTATTTTACCCGCCGGGGGACGCCGTTTCTGTAACCGGGTCTCATTCGAGAAGGGCTTTCAGCGCGCCGGTATCCTTCAGCACCACGGCGCCCCGCCGCAGCTCGATCCAGCCGTCGGCGGCAAACTGCCGGAGCATCCGCGCGACGACTTCGCGGGCGGAGTTGACCTCCTGCGCCATCGCCTCCTGGGTCATGCGGATGGTTCTGTCGCCGGTTTTTTCATACACGGACAAGAGCAGCCCCGCCAGACGCGCGTCAAAATGCACAAAGAGAATCTGCTGCATAACCCACACCACGGCCGCGTACCGCGCGGTGGAGAGCTCATAGACAAAGCAGCGGAAATGCAGGTTGGAGGCCATCAGCTCCGCGACCGTCCCGGCGTGAATGGCGGAAAGCTCCACCGCGCTGTCCGCAACCATCTGCACATCCAGCGCGATACCCCCGATGGCGCAGGCGGAGGAGAACACGCAGCATTCCCCCGCGGAGATGTGGAATAGGGTAACCTCCCGCCCCTCGCCGGAGGTGATGTAGATGCGGATGGAGCCGCTGTGGACATACACCATCCCAAGGCAGGCGTCGCTGAACCCTAAAATGTAGCCGCCCTGCTGATAGGTGTGCCGGGTCTGGCCGCGCAGCGCCGCCGCCTTTTCCGATTCGGACAGGTCGTTCCAAAACGGCAGCCCCGCAAAGCCCCCCTGCGCCCCCATCAGCGGCCGACCCCCTGCGCGGGGGCAGCGCCGGCTGTACCGGGCTTGCCCCATCCCGCGCCGACGGGACAGACGAAAGCCGGGGCTTCTGCGCGGCACGGGACATCGCCGCAGGGCACAACACCGGCGCCGGAACGGAGCTGCCGCGCGCCGCAGGCCGGAATCGGGGCAGCGCCCTTTTGGGGGCAGCTCCACAGCGCGCCCCGCCCCACACCGGCAGCCCGGGAGAACGGGACGCGCCCGCTTTGCGCGGCGGTGCACGCGGACTGTGCAGCGGTGCGCCGGGATTCCGCTGCGCTTTCACAGATAACGGCGATTTGCATCATGGGTTCACCTTGTTCCTCAAAGCATGGGTTTGCCCGGCCGAGCCGGCGGGGCGCGTTTGCCCCAGGGAGATGCCGGGCTTTTTCCGGATAGCCCGCGCCGCCCCGCCAGGGGACAGCCGCCCGGCGGCTCTTTGCCGGGCTTGCGCGCGGATTGCGGCGCAGGAGATGCCCCGCCGGCATCGGCCGCAGCTCCGCCCTGCGCGGCGGCCGGGTGGCTGGCTCTGTCCCAGCTCGTGCAACGCCCCGCCCGACGGCTTTGCCCCGCGGGGGGAGCGGCCGGAGGCTTTAAATAAGGAGGGCAGCGCAATACCGACGGCCTTGTCCCCTCAGGGGGGCGGCTGGAGGCTCAAAATAGGGCGACAGCGCGATGCGACCCGGCGGCCTTTCCCCGCGGGGGAACTTTGGCCGGAAGCAGGCGGCTTGCGCCGTTACAGGGCTCGGGCGTGCGCTATCCGACATATGCCAATTTTAGCGTTTTGCGCCCCGCTTTTCAATACATTCAACTATTTAAATGGGGAATTCCCGAAAAAGCGGCCGGGGAGCGGAGGGAGCGAGCCGCGCCGCCCCGGCGCGGCCGCGCATACGCAGGGGACAAAGCCGCCCGGTACGCGCGCCGGGCTTTGCGGCTCTTATCCGCGGGGCGGCGGGAGGACCGCAGCACACGCCGCGCCCCGGAAAACAAACCGCGCCCGGCGGGCGGGGCACACACGGGCGGCCGGTGCGCCCGGTTGTCAAACGCCGGGAAACGTGATAAACTGGATAAGCTGAATTTTTAAAGGGAGTTGCTTTTATGTCAGGACACTCGAAATGGAACAACATCAAGCGCAAAAAGGAAAA
>CAZYAV010000032.1:0-24971 GCA_964645785.1 uncultured Oscillospiraceae bacterium | reverse complement strand
GCCCGCCCGCGCGTGGGAGAGCGCGGTTTTGCACAGCAGCTCCAGCGTCGCGTCGTTGTCCACCTTGCTGCCGCACAGCGCGCCGCAGTGGCCGTGGTCGGTGTATTCGCACATGCAGACGTCGGTGATGACGTAGAAATCGGGATAGGCCGCCTTGATTTTGCCGATGGCCTGCTGAATCACCCCCTGCGGATCCCAGGCGGAGGAGCCCACCGCGTCCTTGCGGGCGGGGATGCCGAACAGGATGCAGCTGCGCACGCCGGCGTCCGCGCATTCGGCAACCGCCTGCTGCACGGTGTCCAGCCCGTACTGATACTGCCCGGGCAGCGAATCAATGGCGCGCCTGCCGCAAAGGGTCTCGTCCACAAAAATGGGGTAAATCAGGCTGTCGGCGGAAAGCCGGGTCTCCCGGCACAGCCTGCGGATGGTGTCGCCGTCCCGCAGGCGGCGGGGTCTGTGAATCAGTTCCATGCTTGTTCTCCTTCTATAATTCGCTGAATCAGCGCATCCATGGTGGCTGCTTCGGCGGTGATGGCGTGCAGAGCATACCGGCGCGCCGCGGCCTCGGTCTGCCGGCCGATACAGGCGGCGGTGATGCCGGAAAAATCGGTGCGCTCCCCCAGCGCGCGGACGAACCCGGTGACGGTTGAGGCGCTGGTGAAGGCGACGACCGTGCCCGGCGCCAGCAGCGCCCGCACCGCCTCGGTATTGGGGGCGGTATACAGGGTCTCGTAGCACCGGATATCGTCATAGCAAATGCTACTTGCATCCAGCGCGTCTGTCAAGACCGGGGTGCCCAGCTGCGCCCGGAGGATGAGCACCTTCCCGGCCGGCTTTTTTTCGCACAGCGCCTGCCCCAGATGCGCGCCGTCGTATGTTTCGGGGATAAGGTCGGCGCGCAGGCCGTACCGGCGCAGCGCGCGCCCGGTGCCCGCGCCGATGACCGCCAGCTTGATGCTGCCCAGCGCCCGCACGTCCCGGCCGGTGCGCTCCATCAGCGCCATAAGCGTCTCCACCCCGGCGGGGCTGGTGAACACCAGCCACTCGTACCCGCCGATATTCTCCACCGCCCGCTCCATCTCCGGGCAGGGGCAAAGGGCGCGGGTCTCGATGCAGGGGAACTCCACCACGTTTGCGCCCAGCGCGCGCAGCCGCCCGGACAGGGTGCCGGCGCGCGCCCTGGGGCGGGTGACAACCACGGTTCTGCCCTTCAGGGGCAGGCGGTCGAACCAGTCGAACTGATCGGAATACGCGCACACCCCGCCCACAAGGATGACGGCGGGGCTCTTCACCTGCCGGGCACGGGCGGCCTCCGGCAGCGCGGCGAGGGTGGCCGGGATGACCCGCTGAAAGGGGGTGGTGCCCCGCTCCACCACGGCGGCGGGCATGTCCGGGCGCATACCGGCGTCCAGCAGCCCCCGGCAGATTTCGCCCAGCGCGCTGACCCCCATGAGGAACACCAGCGTCCCCCCGGTGCGCACCAGCGCCTCAAAGTCGATATCCAGCGGCCTGTCCGCCCGCTGGTGGCCGGTGACGATGTGCAGGGAGGAGCAGCAGTCCCGGTGGGTCACCGGGATGCCGGCGTAGGCGGGCGCCGCGATGGCGGAGGTGATGCCGGGAATTTCCTGGAAGGGCACCCCGTGCGCGCGCAGTAGCTCCAACTCCTCGCCGCCGCGGCCGAACAGAAAGGGGTCGCCGCCCTTCAGGCGAACCACCCGCTTGCCCTCCAGCGCCTTTTCCAGCAGAATCTGATTGATCTGCGCCTGCGGCACGGGGTGGTGGGCGGCCTCCTTGCCCACATTGATACGCTCGGCGCTTTCGGGTATGAGGTCAAGGATCGCCTGCCCTACCAGCCGGTCATAGACCACCACCTCCGCGGATTCAAGAGCCCTGCGCCCCTTGACGGTCAGCAGCCCGGGGTCGCCGGGACCCGCGCCGACCAGAATGACCTGCCCTTTTTTCACCGGTATTTCCTCCTCATCTCTTCTGCAAGCGCCTCGCCCAGCTGCGCGCCCTGCGCCCGCGGGCCGGAAACGGTCTCAAACCGAAGGGCGTTGTCCGCCGTGACATACATCCCCCGCAGGGTAAGGCCGCCGCCGTCCGGCACGGCGTAAGCCGCGACAGGGGAGGAGCAGCCGCCGTCCAGCGTGCGGACAAACGCCCGTTCCGCCGCAAGGCAGTCCCGGCTGTCGCTGTCCGCAAAGCCCTGCAAGCAGGCAATGTCCACGTCCGCGCGCGCCTGCACCGCCAGGATGCCCTGCCCAGCGGCGGGCAGAAGCTCGTCGGTTGAAAAACAGCGGCTGATGCGGTGCTCGAGCCCCAGCCGCGCAAGCCCCGCGGCGGAGAGCACCAGCGCCGAATACGCCCCCTCGTCCAGTTTGCGCAGCCGGGTGAGCACATTGCCCCGAACCGGTGCGACGGCCGCCTGCGGGAACAGGGCTTTCAGCTGCAGCTGCCGGCGCAGGGAGGCGCAGCCGATGGGCTTGGAAAAATCAAGGGTATCCCGCCCGGCCGGGAGCACCAGCGCATCCCGCGGGTCGGCGCGCCGGGAAAAGGCCACGAGCGGCAGCCGGGGATCCAACTGCATGGGCAGATCCTTGCTGCTGTGCACGGTGATATCCACCCGGCCGTCCAGCAGCGCGGCGTCCAGCTCCTTGACAAACAGCCCCTTGCCGCCGATTTTGTCCAGCGTCCTGTCCAGAATTTTGTCCCCGGTGGTCTTCATGGTGACCAGCTCGGGGCGAATTTCCGGGTCAAACGCGCGGACTGCCTGCATGACAATTTCGGCCTGCACCACCGCAAGGCGGCTCTCCCGGCTCCCGATGCGTATCTTTTTCATTCCATTGTCTCCAATACTGTGCGGATTTTCCGTGCGGCTGCGGCGGTTTTGCGGTGCGCCTCCCCGCCGGAAACCACGCCGGCCACCAGGCCGCTGCCGGCGCAGACGGCGGGGAAAAAGAAGCTGCTCTCCTCCTTGCGGTCGGCCACGCTGACCGGGATGCCGGCGGCCTTTGCGTCCTGCCCGACCCGGCGGTTGACCGCCCGGCAGTCGGTGGCGGCCACGGCCAGGAACGCCCCGTCCAGGTCGCCCGCCCGATAAGCCCGCTTGCAAAAAACGGCGCCCTGCGGCACGGCCGGGCATTCCGGCGCAATCAGGGTGACCGCCGCCCCAAAGGAGAGCAGAACGGCCGCCCGGCGCAGCGCGATTTTCCCGCCCCCCACAATCACCGCCCTTTTCCCGTTCAGGTCGACAAACAGGGGGAAGCGGTATGCCGATAAATCCATCTGTACCCCCGCTTTCTTCAGAAAACCACCGGCTTGCCGGTGGTGTGCAGGCGGATCTTGCTCTCGCACTTTACAAGATCCTCCGGCCTTATGTGCTCCGCAAGCCCGGCAATCAGCAGCTCGACGGTTCTGTTCACCGAAAGCTCGACAATCTCCGCCTCGCTCAGCCCGCTTTGCAGCTCCTTTGCGGTGCGCAGCCGGCCGGCCGCCGCCCGCTTCAGGCTCTCCATCGCGGGGATGCAGTCCCTGTAATTGAGCCAGCGGTAGAACTGTTCCGTCTGCGCGCGCAGGATGCCAGCCGCCTGCGGCGGAACGGCGCGGTTTTCAAGGCGGCTGCCCAGATCGTCGATATTGTAAAGCGAAACGCCGGCCATCTGCCCCGCCTCCGGCTGAATGTCCCGGGGGATCGCGAGGTCAACCAGAAACGGCGGCGGGCAGGAAAGCCCGCGCAGCTGTTCGGCGGTCACCGTATAATGGGGGCTGGTGGTGGCGGAAAGCAGGATATCGCAGCCCTCCAGCTGCCGGAATCGCTCCTCATAGGGCACTACGCCGCAGCCCGGCGGCACAACGGTTTGCCCGTGGCGGTAGGTGCGCAGGGTGACCGTGACCCGGCACCCGGCGCGCAGCAGCAGCGTGGCGGCAAGCCGTCCCATCTCCCCGTTGCCGATGACGAGCGCGCTCTTGCCGCGCAGGTTCCCCAGCTTTTTTTGCAGCAGTGCCACCGCCATGCTGGCCGCGGAGGTGGGCACCGAGGTCAGGCACACCTTTGTGCGAACCTCCTTGCCGGCACAGACCGCCGAGCGGAACAGGGTTTCCAGCACGGGGTCGGCGGCGCCCGCCTGCCTTGCAAGCACAAGGGCGGTTCGCACCTGCGACAGGATCTGATCCTCCCCGAAGATGCGGGAGCGCAGCCCCGCCGCAACCGCCATCAGGTGCGCCACGGCATCCTTTCCGGCGCGATTGACAAAGACATCCCGGTAGGGGGCGTACGCAGCCCCCGCCGCCCGGCACAGCAGCTCGCCGGGATTCTCCTGCCCGGCACAGCTCAGATAGAGCTCGGTGCGGTTGCAGGTGGAAATCAGCACACACCCCGTAATATTGGGGAAAGATCGGATTTTGCCGGCTATCTCGGCCGTCTGCTGCCTGGTGAACGAAAGGCGTTCGCGCAGCTCGATGGGGGCAAGGCTGTGTTCCAGGCCCGACATGATGAGATTCACAGATACTTCACGCTCCTGATTTGCAGCATTTTCAATAAAATTTGTGAATGGGTTCGAAGTGCGCGCCAATCCCCCCGGCATCCGCCGGCAGCGCGCGCCCGGTTTTTGGAAGAAATACAAAGGAAAGCTGAATTTTACAGCAAAACCGTAATGAGGCCGCTGCGCGTGCCGGTAAGGCGGGAAATCCGTTTTTAAGACAGCGGATTGCGCGCGGATTCCGAGACAAGCCAAGGACGCTTGGTTTTCTGATGAAGAACAACAGCCCATGTTCCCGCCCCAAAGGCCGGGGAGATGGTGCGGCAGATAGGCGGGTAAAGAGTTAACCGAAAATTTGAACGCGGCCGCTGCATGTCCGGCAGCCCGCAGCCGCTTCAGAGCGCCGCTGTACAGACGCTTCAGGAAAAACGAGGGGCGCCCTTTTGCAGGCAAAAAACGGGGCGGGACACGGGGCTTTGCAGCCCGCAGCCGTTTCAAAGGGTAGCGGCTGTATGTGCGCCCCGGCACAAATAAAAAACAGCCCTTCCTCGCGCAAAACAACAAAAGCTGCGGCAGTAACTATCACTGCCGCAGCCCTTTTTCGCGCATCACAGCCTGCCGCCGGTATACGCCGGAAAGCGGGGAATCACGCTGAGCAGGTCTCCTGACTTATGCCTCGTCAGCCCGCACACGGTCTTCTCGGAACATGTTCCAATGACTGGCTTTCGCCGTGTGTGCAGCCTACGCATATACAGTGGCGGTACCGTTCCGGACTTTCACCGGATTTCCTATTCTCTGCTGAACCTTGCCGGGCTCAGCAACACTCAAGCGGTGTTGATTTTTTCTGATTATACCAATCGGGCGGGGCTTTGTCAATAAGGGCGGCTTTTCCCAAGGCGCGGCGGGCGCGGCCGTGCGGCTGGATTTCCAAAGGACAGAGCGCCTTTTTGGGGGGACAGCGGGAAGAGGCGATCCGGACGGGACGGGGCGCCGGAACGGACAGTTGACAAAAAAGGAGCGTGCGCCTAAAATAAAAAGAGTTTGAGCGCCCTGCTTCCCGAACGGGGAAGGGGGAGAATAGAGAATCGGGTGTGAATCCCGAACGGTACCGCCGCTGTAAGTACATAGATTCTGTCCGTTGATGAAAATCAGTCACTGAGAAATCGGGAAGGCAGGGCAGAATTGCAGGGGGATTTTCCCCCGGATGTACAAGTCAGAAGACCTGCTCAAATTTTCTCCGCTTCACGGGACATGAGCGGCGGGGACGTGTTGCAGAAAAACGGCTGCGGCAGCTTTAAAAGGGCTGCCGCAGCTTTTTTTACCCAAAAAATCCGGGAATCGCCGCGCGGGAAGGGGACGTATGCCATATGCTTGAACAGATTCGGCCGATGGATATCGAAAGACGCAGCTTCGAGATCATCACCGAGCTTTTGGGGGACAGGAGGCTGGAGCCGGAAAACGAGGCGGTCATCAAGCGGGTGATCCACACCTCGGCGGACTTTGACTATGCAGACAATCTGGTGTTTTCGCCGCACGCCGTGCAAAAGGGCATCGAGGCGCTGCGCGGCGGCTGCGATATCGTGACCGACACCCAGATGGCCAAGGCCGGCATCAACAAGACCGTCCTGGGCAGGCTGGGCGGGCAGGTGCACTGCTTTATGGCGGACGAGGACGTGGCGGCAGAAGCCAAAGCGCGGGGAATCACCCGGGCCATCGTCTCGATGGAACGGGCGGCAAAGCTGCCAAAGGCCTGCATTTTTGCCATCGGCAACGCGCCCACCGCGCTTGTTTCGATTTACGAGCAGATGGAAAAGGGGCTTGTGCGCCCGGCGCTGATTATCGGGGTGCCGGTGGGCTTTGTAAACGTGGTGGAGAGCAAGGAGCTGATTCTCGGCGCCGATGTCCCCCACATCGTGGCGCGCGGGCGCAAGGGCGGCAGCAACGTGGCCGCCGCAATCTGCAACGCGCTGCTGTATCAGATCATGCGCTGAGCAAAAAGCAGCGGGCGCGGCGATAAACCGAATTCCCCCGCTGCGGCGCTGCGCGGAGGGTTCGAGGTACACACACGGTAAGAACAGGGGGTGACCGGCTGCTGCTGGCAGCCGGTAGAATAGGGAAACGGGTGCAAAGCCCGTGCGGGACCGCCGCCGTAAGGGAAGAGCGTTGGCTTGAGAACGCCACTGGGTACACGGGAAGGCAAAGCCAAAGCGAGGACGCCTGAGCCGGAAGACCTGCCTTCTGTTTTTATACTGCCGGGAAGGCAGACCCCATGGGGGCGGACGGATCAAACGCGCCCATGGCAGGGCAGAGAGGGAATGCTCTGCTCTGTTTCGGCCGGTCTCTCTCAAATCGTTTTGAGAAAGACCGTTCCATTTTTATCAAATATGGAGGAACTCTCATGATAAGCAAAGAAAAAAAGATCATGTCGCTCTCCATAATGGCTGCCCTTGTGCTCTGCGTACCCCAGAGCGTATCGGCGATGCACATTATGGAGGGCTATCTGCCCCCGGCGTTCTGTATCGGGTGGGGCGCCGTCTGCCTGCCGTTTCTGGCGGCGGGGGTCATCTCTATCCGGCGGCTGGCGCAGCGGCACCGCAAATCGGTTTTGCTGCTTGCCATGGCAGGCGCCTTTATCTTCGTCATCTCCTCGCTCAAAATCCCCTCGGTCACCGGCAGCTGCAGCCACATGACCGGCACCGGGCTGGGCGCCATCCTCTTTGGGGCGCCGGCCACCTCGGTGCTGGGGCTGATTGTGCTGGTGTTTCAGGCGCTGCTGCTGGCGCACGGCGGCCTGACCACCCTGGGCGCCAACACCTTCAGCATGGCCGTTGCGGGTCCGCTGGTGACCTGGGCGCTGTACAGGGCCGGCAAAAAGCTGCGGCTGCCCGGGCTGCTCAACGTGTTTTTTGCGGCTATGCTGGGGGATCTATTCACCTATTGCGTGACCAGCCTTCAGCTGGCGCTTGCCTATCCGAGCCCTGCGGGCGGCCTGTGGGCGAGCGCGGCGGAATTTCTGGCCGTGTTTGCCCCGACTCAGCTGCCGCTGGCCGTCATCGAGGGGATCCTCACCATGCTGGTGATGATGGGGCTGGAAAGCTACGCAAAGCCGGAATTGCAGGCGCTTCGCGCCGCGAAAGGGGGACTGATTCAATGAGCCGCAACGCAAAAATCACGGCCGTCTCCCTGCTGGCGGTGGCCGTGCTGGCGCTGGCGCCGCTGTTTGCGCTCAAGGGCGCCGAATTCGGCGGCAGCGACGACGCCGGGAGCGTCAAAATTGAGGAGGTAACCGGAAAAAGCTATGAGCCCTGGTTCACCCCGGTGCTGGAGCAGCTGATCGGCGGGGAGCTGCCGGGCGAGGTGGAGAGCCTGTTTTTCTGCATCCAGACGGGGCTCGGCGTGGGAGTGCTGGCTTATTGCTTCGGGTATCTGGTCGCCCGCAAAAAATACGGCGGGATGCAGCAGCAGCCCCCCGCCGGGGAAGCGGAGCGGCCGTGATTGCGGCGCTGCTTGCGGGCTTCGTCTTTTACAGCCTGTTTGCCGGGCAGCTGCCGCCGGTTCTGCTGGCGGCCGCCTGCCTGACGGCGGCGATCCTGTTCCTTGTGGGGGGCGGGCACCGGCACGACAGCGTGCTGACGATGGACGTCTACGCGCGAAGATCCCGCCTGTGCCGGGAAAACGCGACGGCAAAGGCGGCGGGGAGCCTGTGCCTGCTTGTGCTGTGTATCTGCTGCGCCTCCCCGGTTCCGCCGCTTTGCCTTTGCCTGTTCCTGTCCGCTGTCACGGTGGCGGCGGGCGGGGTCAAGCTGCGGGAATACCTCGCGCTGCTGGGGCTGCCCGCGGTGTTTCTGTTGCTGTCCGGGCTCACCCTTTTGTGGGACTATTACCGCCAGCTTCCCGGCGAGGCCGTGCTGTCCGCACGCTTTTTCGGGGGGTGGCTCGCGGTTGTCCCCGCCGCGCAGTCGCTGGGGCTGCTGGTGCTGTCCCGGGCGTTGGGGGCGGTGAGCTGCCTGTATTTCCTCAGTTTGTCCACCCCGCTGCCCGAGCTGCTGGCGGTGCTGCGCCGCGCGCATGTCCCGGCGGTTGTGGTGGAGCTGGCGACGCTGATCTACCGGTACATTTTTATCCTGCTGGCCGCGTACCGGGATATGAGGGATTCCGCCGCCAGCCGGCTGGGATACCGGGGGCTGAAGCGGAGCCTGCGCACCACCGGGCTGGTGTACGGGGGGCTGCTGGCCAACAGCTTCCGCCGCGCCGGCGCCTGCTATGACGCCATGGAGAGCCGGTGCTACACCGGCAAAATCGCCTTTCTCACGCCCAAAAAGAGGGTTACGGGCAGGCTGCTTTGCCTGCTGGGCGTTCCGCTTGCCGGTATGCTGAGCGGGGTGCTGCTGTTTCTTTAAAAGGGGGAATAACCGGGCATGGACGAGCTGCTTGCGTTTGAGCAGGTCTCTTATCAGTACGACAGCGGCGGGGAGCGGGAGGCGCTTCTCCCGCTTTCGGTGTGCCTGCACGCGGGGGAGAAAATCGCGGTGCTGGGCAACAACGGCGCGGGGAAATCCACCTTTTTTCTGCTGGCAAACGGCGTCCTCGTCCCCCGCAGCGGCACCATCCGGCTGGAGGGCGAGCCGGTCGGCAAAAAGGAAAAGCAGCGGCTGCGGCTGCGCCGCAGTGTGGGGCTGGTGTTTCAGGATCCAGATGTGCAGCTGCTGGCGGGCACGGTGGAGGAAGAGGTCAGCTTTGGACCTATGAACCTGGAGCTGCCCGAAGAAGAGGTGCGCCGCCGGGTAGAGGGGGCGCTGCGCAGCCTGGGGCTGAGCGAATACCGCAGCCGCGGGCCGCAGTATCTTTCCGGCGGGGAAAAGCGCCGGGTGGCCATCGCGGACGTGCTGGCCATGGAGCCGCGGATTATGCTGCTGGACGAGCCCTCCAGCAACCTCGACCCGGCGGGGCGGCAGCTGCTGGAGGATACGCTGGCGTTGCTGCACCAAAAGGGCATCACCCTGGCGGTCGCCACCCACGACCTGGACTTTGCCTGGCGCTGGGCGGACAGGGTGCTGCTGTTCCACGGCGGGCGGCTGGTGCTGGACGCGCCCCCCGAAACCGTCTTTGCGCAGGCGGATACGCTCGCCCGCTGCGGACTGGGGCTGCCGCTGCTGTGGCAGGTGGCGCAGGCGCTCGGCGTTCCCGCGCCGAAGGATCCGCGGGAATTTGAAAAATACAGAACAGACAGGGGAACAGAATGAAAACCGCATTGCTGTGCGTCAGCTTCGGCACCGGCGTGCCCGAAGCCCGGATCAACATCACCGCCGTGGAAAACGCCCTGCGCGAACAGCTGCCGCAGGCCGATTTTTACCGCGCGTTCACCAGCGGCACCATCCGCCGCAGGCTTGCCCGCGCCGGGGAGACGGTCTGGGGCGTGGACGAGGCGCTGGAGCAGCTGGCCGGCGGCCGCTATGACCGCGTGGTGGTGCAGCCCACCCACTTTTTGTACGGGCTGGAATATGAGCGGCTGCGGGCGCAGGTGCAGGCGGCTGAAGCGCGCTTCCCCGCGCTGCTGCTGGGGGCGCCGCTGCTGGCCGGCTCGGCGGATCTGCGGGCGCTGGCCGGGGTGCTGGCCGCGGAATATCCCCCGCAGCCACGCACCGCGCTGGTGCTGATGGGGCACGGCACCGCCCACTTTTCCGATGTGGTCTACCCTGCCCTGCAGGCTGTGTTCCATATGATGGGGCGCCCGGATGTCTATGTGGGCACGGTGGAGGGCTGGCCGGATATTGCGCAGATAAGCGGCCAGCTGAAGGCGGACGGCGTATCGCGGGTGCGCATGGCGCCCCTGATGCTGGTGGCGGGGGAGCACGCCCGCAGCGACATGGCCGGGGACGGTGCGGACAGCTGGAAAAGCATCCTCACCCGGGCGGGATACGAGGTAGAGTGCGTTTTGCAGGGCTTGGGGGTGCTGCCCGGCGTGCAGGCGATGTACTGCCGGCACCTGCGGGCGCTTGCCGGATAGAGAGGGGGCGCGGCATGGCGCTGGATTACTACATCCGCAGCGGGCAGAAGCAGCTGCGCTGCGGATACACCACAGGAACCTGCGCGGCTCTGGCGGCGGCGGGGGCGGCCTCGCTGCTGCTGGGCGGCGCGCCGCAGACCCTCTCGCTCATGACCCCAAAGGGCGTTTTTGTGCAAACCGAACCCGCCCGCCTGCTTCTGGAGGGGGAAACGGCGGTCTGCGGGGTGCGCAAGGACGGCGGGGACGACGCGGACGCGACCGACGGCCTGATCGTCGAGGCGCATGTGAAAAAGAGCGCCGCGCCAGGCATCCATATCGACGGGGGCGAGGGGGTCGGCCGGGTGACCAGGCCGGGGCTGGATCAGCCGGTGGGCGCCGCCGCAATCAACCGGGTGCCCCGGCGGATGATCGAACAGGAGGTGCGGCAGGTCTGCGGCGCGCAGGGTTACGGCGGCGGGCTGGAAATCCTGATCTGCATCCCCGGCGGCAGGGAGGCGGCGCGGGCGACCTTTAACCCCATGCTGGGGGTGGAGGGCGGCCTGTCCGTGCTGGGTACCTCCGGTATTGTGGAGCCGATGAGCGAGCAGGCGCTGATCGACACCGTCGCCGTGGAGCTCCGGCAGGCGGCGGCGATGGGAAGCCGGCGGCTCATCCTCACCCCCGGCAATTACGGCGCGGATTTCCTGCAAAAAAACCGGATTGTACAGCGGGAGATTCCGGTGGTCAAGTGCTCTAACTTCATCGGGGACGCGCTGGACATCGCCGGCACCCACCCGTTCGGGGAGGTTTTGCTGGTTGGGCATATCGGCAAGCTGGTGAAACTGGCCGGCGGGGTGATGAACACCCATTCCCGCTATGCGGACTGCCGCACCGAGCTGTTCTGCGCGCACGCCGCCGCGTGCGGCGCGCCGCAGCAGACCTGCCTTGCGCTGCTGGGCGCGGCCACGGCGGACGCCTGCATCGGGATCCTGGACGGCGCACAGCTGCGGGACGCGGTGCTGAGCCGGCTGCTGCGGGCAATCCAGCTGCATCTTGACCGCCGGGTCTGCGGCAGATACCGCGCCGGCGCGGTGCTGTTTTCCAACCAATACGGCCTGCTGGGGCAAACGCAGGCGGCAAAGGAGATTTTGGAGCAATGGAGATAAAACAGGGCGTTTTTTACGGGGTGAGCGTGGGACCCGGCGACCCGGAACTGCTGACGGTCAAGGCGCTGCGGGTGCTGGGCGAATGCCCGGTGCTGGCCTGCCCGCAGACCGCAAGCGGCGAGATGCTGGCGCTGGATATCGTCCGCAGCGCCATGGACGTTTCCCAAAAGACGATTCTGCCGCTGCATTTTGCCATGTCCCGGGACAAGGCGGTGCAGCGCGCCGCGCACGAAAGGGCGGCGGAGGAACTCTGCCGGCTGCTCGCGCAGGGGCAGGATGTGGCCATGCCCAACCTGGGGGATGTGTCCATCTATTCAACCTACTGCTACCTGATGACGCTGGTGAGGGAGCGGGGCTTTGAAGCCCGGATGGTGGCCGGTGTGCCCAGCTTCTGCGCGGTCGCGTCCCGTTTGGGCGTCAGCCTGACCGAGATGAACAGCCCGCTGCACATCCTGCCCGGCAGCTTCGACCTGGAGCAGGCATTGCACTGGCCGGGGAATAAGATTTTGATGAAATCCGGCAGCCAGATGCCCGCAGTACTGCAGGCGATTGAGGCGCACGCGAGCCTGGAAAAGAGCGCGATGATCCAAAACTGCGGCCTGCCGGACGAGCGGGTATTCCCCAACCTTGCGCAGCGCGCGCCGGAGGAATCCACCGGATATTTTGCGACCGTGGTTGTAAAGGAGTGATTGCAAATGGTGCATTTTGTAGGCGCCGGCCCCGGCGCGCCCGACCTTATCACCCTGCGGGGCGCCGCGCTGCTGCGGGAGGCCGACTGTATCATCTACGCCGGCAGCCTGGTGAACCCGGCGCTTTTGGAGATGGCAAAGGCGGGCTGCGAAATCCACAACAGCGCCGCCATGACGCTGGAGGAGGTGCTGGCGGTCATCTGCCGCATGGAGGAGGCCGGCAAAACAACCGTCCGCCTGCACACCGGGGACGCCAGCCTGTTCGGCGCCATCCGGGAACAGATGGACGCGCTGGACGCGCGGGGCATCGCGTATGACGACACCCCCGGCGTGTCCAGCTTCTGCGGCGCGGCGGCGGCGCTCAACGCGGAATACACCCTGCCCGGCGTCAGCCAGAGCCTGATTATCACCCGGATGGCGGGGCGCACCCCGGTGCCGGAAAAGGAGGCGCTCGCCGCAATGGCGCAGCATCAGGCGTCCATGGTGCTGTTTTTGTCCTCCGGGCTGCTGGAGGAGGTGCAGCAGCAGCTGCTGCGGGGCGGATACCGCCCCGAGACCCCGGCGGCGATTGTGTATAAGGCCACCTGGCCGGATCAAAGGACGGTTCGCTGCACGGTCGGTACGCTGGCGCAGCAGGGCGCGCAGGCGGGGATCCGCAAAACCGCGCTGCTGCTCATCGGCGATTTTCTCGGCTCCAACTACGAGCGCAGCCGCCTGTATGACCCGGCGTTTACAACCGGATTCCGGCAGGCGAGCGCGCCGGAGCGCCCGTAAACCGCGCGTGGGATTCGGCGGCTTTGCCGGCGCCGCGCCGCCCCAGCGGAACCGCGGCGCGGTGAAGGGCGCGCGGCATCCGAAACGCCCGCCCAAAACCCCGCAGCCGTGTGTTTTGGGGAATCTCCGCGGCCTGCAAGCCCGGCCGCCCTTTCGGGAATTCCCGCGGCCATCCTTTTTGGGGCGTTTGGCCGAAAAAGGCGCGACGCCTCGGGCGATTTCCGGGCGGAGGGGCGGGCAGGGCTTCCGCATAAAACCGCGGCGCGGCCGCGAATCAGGCAGCATGGAAAGGAACGGCGGTGAGAAGATGAAGCTGGCCTTTTTGGCCTTTACCGACCGGGGCTTTGCCCTGGCGGAGACCCTGGCGCAGGCGCTCGGCGGCAGTGTGACCCGCTGCGGGCGACCCGATTCCCTGGCCGAGTGGACGGAAAAGCAGTTTGCCGGTTCGGACGGGCTGGTGTTCGTGGGCGCGGCGGGGATTGCGGTGCGCGCCATTGCGCCGTACATTCAAAAAAAGTGGCGGGATCCGGCCGTGGTGGCGGTGGACGAATGCGCCCGGTTCGCCGTCCCCCTGCTTTCCGGCCATCTGGGCGGGGCAAACCGCCTTGCCCGCGCGCTTGGCGCGGTGTGCGGCGCACAGGCGGCCGTCACCACCGCCACCGATGTGAACGGGGTGTTTGCGGTGGACGAGTGGGCGGCGTGCCAGGGGCTGGCGGTTGTGAATCCCGGGCAGATCAAGCGGATTTCTGGCAGGCTGCTGGCCGGCGGCGGGGTGCGGGTGTACAGCGCCTACCCCATCCGGGGCGACTGCCCGCCGGGGGTGGAGATTGTCCAAACCCTCCCCGCCGACCTGGTGGTGAGCGCCCGGCAGGTGCAGGCGACCCTGCTGCTTGCCCCCAAAAGCACGGTGCTGGGGGTCGGCTGCCGCAAGGGGACGCCGTGCAGCGCGCTGGATTCGGCTTTGCAGCGGTTCTTGCAGCAGACCCGGCTGCAAATCGAATCGGTCTGCGCCGTCGCCAGCATCGACCTGAAAAAGGAGGAGCCGGGGCTTGTGGCGTTTTGTCGCGCGCACGGCTGGGCGCTTCACACCTGCGACGCCGAATCGCTCCGCGCGCTGCCGGGGGAATTCACCCGGTCGGAATTCGTCCGCGGGGTCACCGGGGTGGACAATGTCTGCGAGCGCAGCGCCGTCCTGGTCAGCGGGGGCAGCCTGTGCGAGCGGAAGTTCGTGTCGGACGGGGTGACCATGGCGGCGGCGGAAAAGCCGGTTCGGCTGGACTGGAGCTGCGAGCGCCCGCTGGATGAAATTTCCCGTTCCCGGCAGTCGGAAGGCTGAACCGCCGCAGAAACCGCAAGCCGCGGGGGAGAAACCCGCTGTCCGCCGCCCGTTCGGTTGACGATGGAACAGGCGGGCGCTGCGGCTCTCCGCCGCCTTTAAACTGCAATTCTAAATATACAAGGAGAGAACAAGGATGAATACCGTATACGCAGTGGGGATCGGCCCCGGGGGAGAGGAATTCCTCACCGGGCAGGCAAGGGAGGCGCTGGAGCGCGCGCAGGTGCTGTGCGGCTATACGGTGTATGTGGAGCTGGTTGCGCCCCTGTTCCCCCAAAAGGAGACCTATACCTCCCCCATGACGAAGGAGCTGGATCGCTGCCGCTGGGCGATGCAGGCCGCGCAGGACGGGAAGGACGTGGCGCTGGTTTGCAGCGGGGACGCCGGCGTGTACGGCATGGCGGGGCTGCTGCTCCAGCTCTCGCCCCGATATCCCGGCGTGGAGATTCAGGTGGTGGCGGGGGTGACGGCCGCCCTTTCCGGCGGGGCGGTGCTCGGCTCGCCGCTGGGGCACGATTTCTGCGTGATTTCCCTGTCCGACCTGCTCACCCCCTGGGAGGTGATCGAAAATCGGCTGCGCTGCGCGGCGCAGGGGGATTTTTGCGTGTGCATCTACAACCCAAGCTCCCGCAAGCGGGCGGACTATCTGGCAAAGGCCTGCGATATCCTGCTTGCGCAGGGCAAATCCCCGGAAACCGTCTGCGGCTGGGTGCGCAACATCGGCCGGGAGGGGCAGTGCGCGCGGGTGCTGCCGCTCAAAGAGCTGCGGGAAGAAAAGCTGGACATGTTCACCACCGTGTTTATCGGCTCCTCCGCCACCCGGGCGGTTGCCGGGCGGATGGTGACCCCCCGGGGGTATGAGAAAAAATGCGGGTGGTGATTTTCTCCGGCACAACCGAGGGGCGGACGCTTTCCGCCGAAACCGCGGCCATGGGGGCGCAGACGGTGGTGTGCGTCGCCACCGAATACGGCAGGCAGCTGCAACAGCAGATTCCGGGCGTGCAGGTTCTTGCCGGCCGGATGGACGCGCGGGGGATGGCGGCGGCGCTTGCGGGCGCTGACCTGTGCATCGACGCCACCCATCCCTATGCCGCCGATGCCAGCCGGAACATCCGGGCGGCCGCGGAAACGGCCGGCGTCCCCTGCCGCAGGCTGCTGCGCCGGGAAAGCCCGCTGCCGTCCGGCTGCGTGCTGGCGGACAGCGCCGCGGACGCCGCCCGGTTTTTGCAGAACACGCAGGGGAATATCCTGCTGGCCACCGGGGCAAAGGAGCTGCCGGCCTTTTCGGCCGTCGAGCCGCAGCGGCTGTATCCCCGGGTGCTGCCGGCGCCGGAAAGCCTTGCGGCCTGCGAGCGGGCGGGGATCCCCCGCGGCAATGTCATCGCCATGCAGGGGCCGTTTTCCCTTGCGCTCAACGCGGCGCTGATAAAGCAATTCTGCATCCGGTGGCTGGTGACCAAGGACGGCGGCGCGGCCGGGGGCTTTGCGGAAAAGGCGCGCGCCGCGCAGCAAAACGGCGCGGGGCTGGTGGTCGTCCGCCGCCCCAAAGAGGACGGGGAGGACTACGACGCGATTGTAAAACTGTGCAGGGAGATGATGAGATGCAGGTGATTCTGGCGGCGTCCGGCGGGGGCGGCGGGGGCGCGATGACCGGCGATTGCCGGCAGGCGCTGGAAAACGCCCGCTGCATTGTCGGCGCGCACAGGCTGCTTGCGGGGCTTCCGCAGGCGTATACAGAAAACCGTGTGGCGGCCACCCGCCCCGCGGAAATCCTCGAGGCGATACAGGCGCACGGGGCGGGCACGGTGGTGCTCTACAGCGGGGACACCGGCTTTTATTCCGGCGCGCGCACCCTCATCCCGCTGCTGGAGCGCGCAGGAATCGGCTACACGGTGCTGCCCGGCCTTTCCAGCGTGCAGCTGCTTTCGGCGGCGCTCGGCCGGCCGTGGCAGGATTGGCTGCTCTGCACCGCGCACGGGGTGCGCTGCAACCCGGTGGGGGCGGTCATGCAGGGGAAGCCGGCCTTCTTCCTCACCGACGGGCAGCAGACCCCGGCCGAGCTCTGCCGCCGCCTTGCGGAAGCGGGGCTGGGCGGGCTCCCCGTCACGGTGGGGGAGCAGCTCTCTTACCCCGGGCAGCGGGTCAGCCGGGGCACCGCGGCGGAATTTGCCGGGCGGCAGTTCGCCCCGCTCAGCGTGCTGCTGGCCGAGCCCGCCCCGAATGTCGTGCACCGCGCGCCGGGCTTCCCGGATTCGCTGTTCACCCGCGGGGAGGTGCCGATGACCAAGCGGGAGGTGCGGGCGGCGGTTCTGGCAAGGCTTGCCCCCCGGGAGGGCGACATCCTGTGGGATGTGGGCGCCGGGACTGGCAGTGTAAGCGTCGAGCTTGCGCTGGCGGCAAAGTGGGGGCGCACCTACGCGGTGGAGTGCAGCGAACAGGCCTGTGCGCTTATCCGGGCAAACCGGGAAAAGCTGGGCGCGTGGAACCTCCGCCTGATTGCGGGCGCAGCGCCTCAGGCTTTGGAGGAGCTGGAAGCGCCGGACGCGGTGTTTATCGGCGGCACAAAGGGCTCGATGGAGCGGGCGGTGGATTTGGCGCTCGACCGGAACCCCGGGGCGAGAATCTGCATCTCGGCCATCAGTGTCGAGACGCTCGGCCAGGCGATGCGGGCGCTGCAAAGCCGCGGGATTCAGCCCGAGCTGACCCAGATCAGCGTCAGCCGCGGAAAGGCCGCCGGTTCGCTGCATCTGCTCATGGCCAACAATCCGGTTTTTCTGATTGCGGGGAATTGCGATGATTGAAATTCTGCTGGCGGCGCCGGCTTCCGGCAGCGGCAAAACCGCCGTGACCTGCGCGCTGCTTGCCGCGCTTGAAAAGCGGGGGCTCGCCCCCTGCGCGTTCAAATGCGGGCCGGATTATATCGACCCCATGTTCCACCGCGCGGTGCTGGGGGTGGAAAGCCACAATCTGGATCTGTTTCTGTGCGGGGAGGAGCGGCTGCGGCTGCTCTATGAACAGAGCCTTTGCGGCCACGGCGCGGCCGTTTGCGAGGGAGTCATGGGCTTCTACGACGGGGTGGGCGGCAGCACCGACCGGGCGAGTGCCTGGCATCTGGCCGATACGCTGGGGCTGCCCGTGCTGCTGGTCGTCCGCCCCAAGGGCGCCAGCCTGACTTTGGCGGCACAGATCAGGGGGCTTTGCGGCTTTCGGGAAAACAGCCGGATAAAGGGCGTTTTCCTCAACGACTGCGCGCCCGGGCTGTTTCGCAGCCTTGCCCCCATGCTGGAAAGGGAGACCGGATTGCCGGTGCTGGGCTATCTGCCCCACATGCAGGAAGCCGCGTTCGAGAGCCGTCACCTGGGGCTTTACACCGCCGCGGAGATCGACGGGCTGCAGCAGCGCATCGGCATCCTGGCGCAGAAGCTGGAGGAGACCGCCGATATGCAGCGCCTTTTGCAGCTGTTCGATGGCCGGCGGGAGAGCGGCGCGCGCCTGCCGGTGTACCCGCCTGCAAAAGCCCGCATTGCGGTGGCGCGGGACTCGGCCTTCTGCTTTGCGTATGCGGAGACATTGGACGCGTTCCGGCAATCCGGGGCGGAGCTTGTGGAATTCAGCCCGCTGGCCGACGAAGGCCTGCCCGAACGCACCGGCGGGCTGTACCTGCCCGGCGGTTACCCGGAGCTGTACGCACGGCGGCTCGCCGAAAATGCGCCGATGCGCGCCGCCGTGCGCGCCGCCGTGCAAAACGGGATGCCCACGGTGGCGGAATGCGGCGGCTTCCTGTACCTTGGGCAGAGCCTGCAGGACGAGAACGGCGCCGCCCACCCCATGGCGGGGGCGCTTGCCGGGGACGGGGTCAAACGGGAGCGGCTGGTGCGGTTCGGCTACGCGCAGCTGACCGCCAAGGCGGACAGCCTGCTCTTTGCGCGGGGGGAGAGGATCCCGGCGCATGAATTTCACTATTGGGACTCCACCGAAAACGGGGAGAGCTTTGCAGCGGAAAAGCCGGTTTCGGGCAAAAGCTGGCAGTGCGGCTTTGGGCGCGAGACACTGTACGCGGCATTTCCGCACCTGTATTTCTGGGGGCAGCCCCGGTGGGCGGCGCGGTTCGTCCAGGCCGCTGTCCGGTACGTCCAAGCGGAACAGCCACAGACCGGCGATGTGCCCGGCAGCGGATGCGCCCGGCCTTGAAAGGGCGCCGTGCAAAAGCCCGGCGCGTCCCGGCCGAAACGGCTTTGCCGGGGAACGAGCCCCCGCTTTGCGCACACCGGCGGAATCGAATAAAACAACCCGGCTTTTCCCACACGGGCAGGCCGGTGCAGAAAGAAGGAGCCAGAATGGAACAGCAGGAACAGAACTTGCGGCAGCTGCTGCAAACGATCACCGGGCCGGATGAGGCGGCGCGGGCGGCGGCACACGAAAGATGGAACGACTGCGCAAAGCCGCTGGGCAGCCTCGGGCTTTTGGAGACGGTAATTGAGAACATCGCCGCGCTCACCGGCAGCGCCCAGATCGGCCTGAATCCCCGGGCGGTGCTGGTGCTGTGCGCGGACAATGGCGTGGTCGCGCAGGGGGTGACCCAGTCCCCCAGCAGCGTCACCGCCGCTGTCGCCGAGAATCTGGCTATGAAGCGCACCTCCGTGTGCCGGATGGCCGCGGTCGCCAACTGCGAGGTGATCCCGGTGGATATGGGGGTGCTGGACTTTGAGCAGACCGAAGGGGTCTTGAACCGGCGGGTCGGCAACGCCACCGGCGACATCTCCCAGGGACCCGCCATGACCCGCGAACAGGCCGCGCAGGCCGTGCTTACCGGCATCGCGCTTGCGCGCGAGCAAAAGGAGCGGGGGATGCGGCTGCTTGCCACGGGGGAGATGGGCATCGGCAACACCACGACCTCCAGTGCGGTCGCCTGCGCGCTGCTTGCAAAGGAAGCGGCCGAGATGACCGGCCGGGGCGCGGGGCTTTCGCGGGAGGGCCTGCAGCGGAAGATCCGGGTGATCGAGCGGGCGCTTTCGGTCAACAAACCCGACCCCGGCGACCCGCTGGACGTCCTTGCCAAGGTCGGCGGCTTTGACATTGCCGGCATCTGCGGGGTGTTTTTGGGCGGCGCGATCTATCAAATCCCGGTGCTGGCCGACGGGTTCATCAGCACGGTCGGCGCCCTGTGCGCCGTGCGGCTGTGTCCCGCGGCGGAAAAGGCCGTTTTTGCAAGCCACGTGTCCGCGGAGCCGGCCGGCCATATGGTGCTGCAGGCGCTGAACCGCCAGCCCCTGATTACGGCCGGGATGCGGCTGGGGGAGGGCACCGGCGCGGTGGCCGCCATGCCGCTGCTGGACATGACCTGCGCGGTGTATCAGGAGAGCTATACCTTTGAGCAGGGCGGCATCGAGCATTACGTCCCGCTCGGTGACGCGTGATGATGACCCTGGTGGTCGGCGGCGCGGCCAGCGGCAAAAGCGAATTTGCAGAGGGGCTGGTGCTGCAATCGGCCGGCCTGCCCCGGTATTATATCGCCACCATGCAGCCCTTTGACGGGGAGTGCCGGGCGCGCATCCGCCGCCACCGGCAGATGCGGGCGGGCAAGCGGTTCCAGACAGTGGAGTGCTTTGTCAATCTCGCGCAGCTCGCGCTGCCCGAACGGGGGGCGGCGCTGCTGGAATGTATGAGCAACCTTGTGGCCAACGAGCTGTACAGCCCGGACGGCGCCGGGGATGCGGCGGCGGAATCCATCCGGCGGGGGGTGGAGAGCCTGCGCAGCCGGTGCGAGACGCTGGTGATTGTCTCCAACGAGGTGTTCGGCGGCGGAGCCGGTTACGAGGGGGACACCCTGCGGTACCTGCGGACGCTGGCGCTGGTGAACCGGATGCTGGCCGCGCAGGCGGATACGGTGTATGAGGTGGCGTGCGGGGTCGCCGTCCGCCGCAAGGAAAAGGGAGTGACGCAATGATCTTTTTTCAGACGATCGCGGTCGCCTTTGCCATGTTCTCGGCCGTGCCCTGCCCGCAGCCCGTGTGGAACGAGCGGAACATGCGGTATTCCCTGTGCGCCTTTCCCCTCATCGGGGCGGTGTGTGGTCTGCTCTGGTGGGGCTGGGTCGCGCTGATGGAATATGTGGGCGGCTCGGTATGGCTGCTGGCCGGCGGGCTGTGCGCTATCCCCGTGCTTGTCACCGGCGGCATCCATCTGGACGGCTACGCCGACACCTGCGACGCGCTGGCAAGCTGCGGAACCCCCGAAAAAAAGCGGGAGATTCTGAGCGACCCGCGGTGCGGCGCGTTTGCCGTCATCCGGCTGTGCAGTTGGTTTATTCTGTATTTTGCGCTGTGTGCCTCGGTGGAATGGGACGCCCGGGCGCTGCGGTGCATGGGGCTTGCCTTTGTGCTGGAGCGGTGCCTTTCCGGCTTCGCCGTCGCGGCTTTCCCGCTTGCAAAGGACACCGGCCTTGCCCACGCGTTTGCCGCGGCGGCGGACAGAAAGCGGGTGCGGGGGATCCTGGCGGCGGCGTCGGTGCTGCTGACTGCGGCGCTGGCCGCGGTTGGCGGCCTTGCGGGCGTCGCCATGGCGCTGGCGGCGGGCTGGATTCTCTGGCGGTATTATCAAATTGCAAAAAAACAGTTTGGCGGCATCACCGGCGACCTGGCCGGGTGGTTTTTGCAGCGTGCGGAGCTCTGGATGCTGGGCGCGCTGGCCGCGGTGCAGCTGTTGGAGGGAATGCCATGGTTTTTGTGACAGGCGGGCTATACAGCGGGAAAAAGACCTTCGTGCGGGAATGGATGCACTGGGACGACGGCGCCCTTGCCCAAAATGCCGTGTGGGACGTGCAGGCGCTGGCCGCCGGGTGCGGCGATCTTGAGCGGCTGGCGCAGGAGCTGGCTCAAAAGCAGGTGGTCATCGCCACCGAGGTGGGCGGCGGGGTTGTGCCCGCCGACCCCGAAGAGCGCGCGGCCAGGGAGGCGGCGGGGCGGCTCGCCTGCCTGCTTGCCCAAAAGGCCGACACGGTCGTGCGGGTGTTCTGCGGCATTCCAACGGTAATCAAGGGGGAGAAAATCCGATGAAAATCTATTTGCTGCGCCATGGACAGACCGTCTACAACGTGGAAAAGCGGTATCAGGGCACCCGGGATATCCCACTTTCGGACGAGGGGCGCGCGCAGCTGGCGCAGGCGGATATTTTCCCGCAAAAGGTCTATGTCTCGCCGCTTGTGCGCGCCCGCAGCACGGCAGATATCCTGTTCCCCAAGGCGGAGCAGGTGGTGGTGGACGATTTTCGGGAGATGTGCTTCGGCATCTTTCAGGGCAGAAATTATGTCGAGATGGAGCGCGACCCCGAGTACATCGCCTGGGTGGGCGAAAACTGCGAGGGCTGCTGCCCGGGCGGGGAACGCAAGGCGGATTTCTGCGCGCGCACCTGTGCCGCCTTTGTCTCGCTGGTGGAGCAGGCGCTGCAGGCCGGCGAGGAGATGCTGGTCATCATGGCGCACGGCGGCAACCAGATGGCCATCATGGAGCGGTACGCTCTGCCCCGGCACGATTACTATCACTGGTGCGGCCCCAATGCGGGCGGGTATGTGCTGCTGGCCGACGAGGAATGCTGGCATAAGCAGCACACCCTGCAGCTGGTGGAAGAGGTGCAGTATATCCGGGCGCAGGAAGGCAGGAAAGAGGCATGATCTGGACGGCGGTGCTGTGCGGCTTTTTGCTGGATTGCCTGCTGGGCGACCCTGAAAAGATGCCGCACCCGGTGGTGTGGATGGGCAAGGCCATTGCTAAGCTGGAGGCGCTGCTGCGCGGCCGTTCGCCCCAGACGCCGGAGCGGGAGCGCGCGGGCGGCGTTGTGTTGGCGGCTGTTCTGCCGGTGGGAACGCTGCTTTTGAGCGGCGTGCTGTGCTGGCTGCTCTGGCGGATCCACCCGCTGCTGGGTCTTGCGCTGCAAATCCTCTGGTGCTGGCAGGCGCTGGCCATGCGCTGCCTTGCAAGGGAGAGCGGCAACGTGTACCGCTGCCTGAAAACGCAGGGGCTGCCGGCGGGGCGTCGCGCGGTATCCCGCATTGTGGGCAGGGACACCGAACAGCTCACCGAGCAGGGGGTCATCAGGGCGGCGGTGGAGACCGTGGCGGAGAATTTTTCGGACGGGGTCATCGCGCCGCTGCTGTATATGCTGCTTGGCGGCGCGCCGCTGGCGCTGGCCTATAAGGCGATCAACACCATGGACAGCATGGTGGGGTATAAAAACGAGCGGTATCTGCACTTCGGCCGGGCGGCCGCCCGGCTGGACGACGCGGCAAACTATCTGCCCGCAAGGATTGCGGCGTTGCTGTGGATACTGGCCTGCCCGCTGGCGGGCGGCAGCCTCAAAAACGCGTGGAGAATCTGGCGGCGGGATCGCCGCAACCACGCAAGCCCCAATTCGGCGCAGACCGAGTCCGCCTGCGCCGGCTCGCTGGGGATTCAGCTGGCAGGCCCCGCCTGCTACTTCGGCAGGCAGCTGGAAAAGCCCTATATCGGGGACGCCGCGCGGGAAATCGAGCCGGAGGATATCCTGCGAGCCAACCGGATCATGATTGCCGCAAGCGTGGTTGGCCTGCTTGTCGGGCTGGCAATGCGCGCGGCAATCCTGTGCTGGCTGCGCGGGCTCTGGTAAGACGACCCGCGCCCGGCGGCTTCGCGCCGCCCCGGCTGTGCGCCCCGGCCTGATTGGCATCCGGCGCGAAAGGGAAACCCGGCGCAGGATTCCCCCTTTTGCGGGGAAAAGCGCGGCGTCCTTGCCGCATACGTCGGGGGAGAGAACGGGCTGCCTGCGGCCGGACACCTGGTTTGCCGGGCTGGCGGCGCGGGCGGCAATCCTGTGCCTGCTGCGCGGACTCTGGTGAGACGACCCGCGCCCGGCGGCTTCGCGCCGCCCCGGCTGTGCGCCCCGGCCTGATTGGCATCCGGCGCGAAAGGGAAACCCGGCGCAGGATTCCCCCTTTTGCGGGGAAAAGCGCGGCGTCCTTGCCGCATACGTCGGGGGAGAGAACGGGCTGCCTGCGGCCGGACACCTGGTTTGCCGGGCTGAGATAAAACGCGGCGCGGCCTGCCGTCCGGCCCTGGCACAAGGAAGCATCAAAATATTTTTATGGTGAAACACTGCAAAAAAGGAGGCGAGACCGTGCGCGAAACGCATCAGACCGGCACAGCCCCGCAAACGCTGGTGCACGGCGGGGACTGGGCGGGATACGCGGAGGAATACGGCGCGCAGCCGCTGGATTTTTCCGCCAATGTCAGCCCGCTCGGCGTGCCCGAGGGGGTAAAACAGGCGATTGCCGCCGCGGCCGGGGCGGCCGACCGGTACCCGGATCCGCTCTGCCGGTCGCTGTGCAGGAAGCTTGCGGCGCACGAGCGGCTGCCCGAACGCTATGTGCTGTGCGGCAACGGCGCGGCGGATCTGATCTTCCGGGCGGTGCTGGCCAAAAAGCCGCGCCGAGCGCTGGTTCCCGCCCCGGCTTTTGCCGAGTATGCGGCGGCGCTGACCGCCTGCGGCTGCCGGGTCGAGCATTATTTCCTGCGGCAGGAGGAGGATTTCCGGCTGGATGAGGGCTTTTTGCAGGCCATTGTCCCCGGCATCGACATGGTGTTCCTCTGCGAGCCCAACAACCCCACCGGGGTTTGCGCCCCGCGGGAATTCCTGCTGCGGGCGGCGCGGCGGTGCGCCGAATGCGGGGTGCTGCTTGTGCTGGACGAGTGCTTTGTCGATTTCCTGGCTCAGCCGGAAGCCCACACCCTGAAAAACGCGCTTGCGGATTTCCCCAATCTGCTGATTTTAAAAGCGTTCACCAAGCTGTACGCCATGGCGGGGGTGCGGCTGGGATACGCCCTGTGCGCCGACGGCGGGCTTATCGGAGCCATGCGGCAGGCAGGTCAGCCCTGGGCGGTCTCCTCCCTGGCGCAGGCGGCCGGGGAAGCAGCGCTGGACGAGCAGGCGTATGTGCGCAGCGTGCGCGGGACGGTGCTGCAGGAGCGCCCGTGGCTGGCGGCGCAGCTGGCCGGGCTGGGGCTGCGGGTTGTGCCGGGGGAGGCGAATTACCTGCTGTTTCGCAGCGAGGCCGCGCTGATACAGCCGCTGCGGCAGCGGGGGATTCTGCTGCGCAGCTGCGCCAACTACCCCGGGCTGGACGGCAGCTGGTACCGCACGGCGGTGCGCACCCACCCGGAGAACGCCCGGCTGATTCAGGCGCTGGGCGAGCTGCTGCGCGGGGCGCAGACCGGCGCCGGGCGGTAAACGGCGCATATTTATCCCCCGGGCGGGCTTTACCGCCTGGCAGGCGGCGCGCGGACAGCGCGCAGAGTTTGGGACGGCTGTGCCGCCGGACAGGCGGCGGAAGGGAGATTGCGATGAAGCAGGCAAAATGCATTATGGTGCAGGGCACCATGTCCGGGGCGGGGAAGAGTCTTTTGTGCGCCGGGCTGTGCCGCGTTTTTGCACAGGACGGATACAAAACCGCGCCCTTCAAAAGCCAGAATATGGCGCTCAACAGCTATGTCACCCGGGACGGGCTGGAGATGG
>CAZYAV010000031.1:0-27976 GCA_964645785.1 uncultured Oscillospiraceae bacterium | reverse complement strand
CGCTCCGCCTTCATCTGCTTCTCCATCGCGTTCTGAATCTCTTCGGGCGGGATGATGTTTTTCAGCTCAACGCGGTTGACCTTGATGCCCCACTTGTCGGTCGCCTCGTCCAGCGACGCGGTGATCTTGCTGTTGATGACGTCGCGGCTGGTGAGGGTGTGGTCAAGCTCCATCTCGCCGATGATGTTGCGCAGGGTCGTCGCCGTCAGGTTCTCGATTGCGGACAGCGGGCGCTCGATGCCATAGGTGAACAGCTTTGCGTCGGTGACCTGGAAAAAGACGACGGTGTCGATCTGCATGGTGACGTTGTCCCGCGTGATTACGGGCTGCGGCCGGAAATCGACGACCTGCTCCTTGAGCGAGACCTTTTTCGCGATTTTTTCAATCATCGGCCATTTCATGTGCAGGCCGGTCTGCCAGGTGCGGTCATATGCGCCGAGGTGCTCGATCACGAACACGGTGGCCTGCGGCACGATTTTGATGTTTGGCACAATCACGATGAGCGCCAGCAGGATAATTACAACAAAAAAGATAATCAGTACGGGCATACGCTTTAATCCTCCTTAATCGGAACAACAATGAGTTTGACCCCGTCAATCGCGCAGACGCCCACCTTGGCGCCGGGCTGAATCACCGAGTTGTCGTATGAACGAGCCGCCCAGCCGAGGCCGGAGACCTGCACGCGGCCGGTCGAGCGGTCGTTGTCGATGGTCTGGATAACAACCGCCGCCTTGCCGATAACCATGTCCGCGTTTGTCGGAACCTTGTGTGTTTTAAGGCGCGCGGCAAGCAGCGGCCGCAGCAGCACAAGGGAGAGCCCCGAAAAAACCACAAACAGAATCAGCTGCCAGAACAGATTCAGGCCACACAGCGAGCCGAGCATCGCGGCCAGCGCGCCGCCCATGAACCAGACGGCCACCAGCTGTACCGTCACAGCCTCGAGAATGAGCAGCGCGACCAGCAGGCCAAGCCAGACCCAGAACGACAGTTGAATCATAGAACAACCCCCTTCCCAACATGTCACGCGTTTTTGCTCGTCTATAGTGTACCATACGGCGCGCAAATTAACAATCCAGCCGCGGCCTTCTGGCCGCAAAGGAGCGCGGGCGGCAAAGCGAGGGCGGCGTCCCACTGGCGGGCTCCCGTGGCAGCCGGGCGATTGCGAAAAGGCGGCAGTGCCGCCGGACGCTGCGGAGCCTTGGCGGCAGCCGTGCAGACCCACGGGCGAAACAGCGGCGCGGGCGCACGGCGTTCAGGGGGTGTCCGCCGTTTTGCGCGGGTTTTATGCCGCGGCAGCCCGCGCCGCAAACGCCCCACCTCTTGCGCAAAGCGCGCCCGCTTTTTGTATGCGACGGAAAATATGTGTAAAAAACGGCGCGTCCAGCCGGTTCGGGCGCGCCGTGTGCAAAAGCCGTTGCGCAGAAGAATCACTTGTGATAGAGCCGCTTGGTCTGGTAAACCGGCTCGCAGGTCAGGTTGACGCCGAGCCGCTTAAACACCTTGTCGTCCACCTGGGAGAGGATGACCGTCGAATGCGCCTCGCAGTGCTGCAGCTTCTGGATCTGCTGCATGGCGAGCTCGGCCGTGGGGTTGGTGGCGGCGCAGATGGACAGCGCGATGAGGATTTCATCGGTGTGCAGGCGGGGATTGTGGTTGCCAAGGTGGTTGACCTTGAGATCCTGAATCGGCTCGATAATCACGCGGGAAATCAGGTGGATATCGTCCTGAATGCCGCCGAGCACCTTGAGCGCGTTGAGCAGCGCGGCGGAGGAGGCGCCGAGCAGCGGGGAGGTTTTGCCCGTGACGATCCGCCCATCCGGCAGCTCGATGGCGACAGCGGGACCGCCCGTCGCCGCCTCCTTGCCGAGCGCCGCGGCGCATACAGGCCTGTCCGCTGTGTCAATCTCCGCCTTTTTCATCAGCAGCTTGACCTTCATGCACTCCTCTTCGCCGCACTCCCCCTTGCGCAGCCGGCATTTGGCGGCGTAATAGCGGCGGATAATCTCGTCGCGGGCGGCCTGCTTGACCGCCTCGTCGTCCACGATGCACATACCGACCATATTGACCCCCATGTCGGTCGGGGATTTGTAGGGGCATTCGCCGAGAATCTGGCCGAAAATCTCCTTGAGGACAGGGTAAATTTCGACGTCGCGGTTGTAGTTGACGGCGGTTTCCCCATACGCCTCCAGATGGAACGGGTCGATCATGTTGACGTCGTTGAGGTCGGCGGTCGCGGCCTCATACGCGAGGTTGACCGGGTGGTTGAGCGGCAGGTTCCAGATGGGGAAGGTCTCGAATTTCGCGTACCCCGCGCGGATGCCGCGCCGGTGGTCGTGATACAGCTGGGACAGGCAGGTCGCCATCTTGCCGCTGCCCGGCCCCGGCGCCGTGACGACGATGAGCGACCGGGTGGTTTCGATGTATTCGTTGCGGCCGTAGCCCTCGTCGCTGACGATGTGCGCGAGGTCGGACGGATAGCCCGCGATAGGGTAGTGGCGGTAGACCTTGACCCCGAGCGCGGCCAGCTTGTGCTCGAACGCGACGGCGGAGGGCTGCGCCGCATAGCGGGTCAGCACAACGCTGCCGACATACAGCCCCTTTTCCTGAAACGCGTCGATCAGCCGCAGCACGTCGAGGTCGTAGGTGATGCCGAGGTCGCCCCGCACCTTGTTTTTTTCGATGTCCGACGCGTTGATGACGATGAGGATTTCCGCCTCGTCCGCAAGCTCGGACAGCATGTTGACCTTGCTGTCCGGCGCAAAGCCGGGCAGCACGCGGGAGGCGTGGTAATCGTCGAACAGCTTGCCGCCGAATTCCAGATAGAGCTTGCCGCCGAACTGCCGCAGACGCTCGCGGATATGCTCCGATTGCAGCTTCAGGTACTTTTCATTGTCGAATCCCAGTTTAAACATTGTTCCTCCCCCCGCCGGCAAAGCCGGCAGCCCCATCCCACAAAGATGCTTCCATTATACAGAATCCCGCCCGCAACTGCAATCGCATTTCCGCCGGATTTTCATTTTGTGAGGTGGGCGGAGCGGGCGGCGCGCGTCCCGAAATTCGAGCCGCGGCATCAGCTGCGGAACAGGATGGAGCCGTCCTCCCGCATCTGCTCGACAATCGCGAGGGATTCGACCCGGTAGCCCTGCGCGCGCAGCTGTGCGCCGCCGGGCTGGAATCCCTTTTCGATCGCGAAGCCCAGCCCGGCCACGGCGGCGCCCGCCTGTTCCGCCAGGCTGAGCAGGCCGCGCGCGGCCTCCCCCATGGCGAGAAAATCGTCGATGATCAGCACCCGGTCGCGCGCGGTCAGGTATTCCGCACTGACTGAAATAGTATACGACTGACCGGTTGTATACGAGCGAACCGGCGCGGTGTACCGCCCTGCGGCGACATTGCCGTGATCCGCCTTTTTGGCGAACAGCGCCTTGACGCCGAGCCGCTCCGCCACGCCGCACGCAAGCACAATCCCCGAGGCCTCGACGGTGAGCACCTTGCTCACCCCGTCCGCCGCGAACAGCCCGGCCAGCGCATCGGAGATTTCCCGCACGGCCACGGGGTCGATCTGGTGGTTGAGGAAACTGTCCACCTTCAAAATATTGCCGGGGTAAACCCGCCCCTCGGTTCGGATTCTCTGCTTGAGAAGCTCGAGCGACATCTGCGTCATCCTCCGTGATTTCTTTTTCTACAGTCTAACACGGCGCGCACCGGCGGGCAAGCGGGAACGCGGAACCGGCGGATTTCCGCTTTACCGTCACCGGGGTAAATGGTATAATAAGCGAAAAGCGGCCGCCCCGCCCGGCGCGGGGAACCGGCCGGAACGGCGCGCAGAGGGGGTTCGGCGCTGCGCGCGGCGGGGCTGCGGCTTGCGAAAACCGCGCCGGCCTTTTTATCAAACGCGTTCGCCGCCCTGTGCGACCCGGCGGGCGGATTCGAGAGGTGATTTGAGTGAGAACGGAACTGACCTGCCCGCGCTGCGGCGGAACGGTACTGGCCGAGCAGGGAATGAAAGAGGTGTTCTGCACCTATTGCGGCGCAAAGTTTTCGGCACGGCCGCAGTCGGCGCAGGAGCAGACGCAGGAGACGCTTACCTATGTGCGCAGCGCCTATCAGGCGGGGGAGTATGCCGAGGCGGCGCGCGCCGCACTGGAGCTGGCGGAGGTTCCGGCACTGCGGGCGTTTGCGGCGGCGGCCGGGCTGCGCGGCGCCTATGCGGCCTACCGGCGCAGCGCGCAGGAGCTGTATGAAAAGCAGCGCGCAAAGAGCGGGCTTGTCAAGCTGGTGACCGGCAGGGACAGCTACAGCACCGACAGCCTGCACACCGACTTCTTCAAGGAGGTGTCCGCGCAGTGCGCCGCGCTTGGCAGCCAGGGCGATGCGCTGGGCGGGCAGGCGGTGTATGCAGAGCTTTGCGGCGACGCGGTGGAGCTGCTTCTGCGATACAAAACGCCGCAGACAGACCCCGCGACCTATTGGAGCGAGTGCGCGCTGGAGCATGAGGCTGCCGCGTTGCTTGTCTTTCTGCCGGACGAGCAGCTGGCGGCGGTGTACGCGGCGTACATCGGCTGCCACAAGCCGCACGAGCTGCTGCCCAATCAGGTGAAGCTGGAAAAGGCGATGCGCGGCGAGCTGGAAAAGCGCGGCCTGGATCCGGCGCGCCGCCCCGGCTTTGGGGCAAGGCTACGGGCAAAATTCGGCGCACAGGGGGCGGGGCGGCCATGAACACGGAGCAGAACGCGCGCACGGAGCGGCTGATACGCGAGATGATCCGGTTTTACGCGGGCGACCCCGCGCGCATTCAGCATTTTATCAAGGTACACAGCTTCGCCATGCGCATTGCGGCGGGCGAGGGGCTGGACGCGGCGGCCTGCGAGACGCTGGAGCCCGCCGCGATTGTCCACGATATCGGGATAAAGCCGGCGGAGGAACTGTACGGCGACAGCTGCGGCAAAAATCAGGAGGAGCTGGGGCCGCCGCTCGCGCGGAAGATGCTTGCGGGGCTGGGGTATAGCCGCGCAGTCACCGACCGGGTCTGCACCCTGGTCGGGCGGCACCACACTTACACGGACATCGACGGGCCGGACTGCCAGATTCTGATTGAGGCGGATTTCCTCGTCAATCTGTATGAGGAAAGCGGCGGCGCGGACGCGGTGCGCGCGGCGATGGAGCGGATTTTCCGCACCGGGACTGGGCGGGCAATCTGCGCGGAGATGTTCGGCATCGGGAACTGAGGGGCATTCTGCCGCATATCCACAACCCGCCGCGCGCGGCGGGATACGAGATTTATACAACAGATGCGCGCCGCAGATGCCGCGCGGCCGGCGGGACAGGCGGCGGTTCGCCCGGCCATGAGCCGGACAGGGGCAAAGCAGCCGGGTTCTGCCCGGACGGCGTGCGGCGCGCGGGTTTGCGTTTGCGAGAGAGGGACGAAGATGGGAAAGCCAAAACGGGTGGCGAGCGTGCAGGATCTGTCCTGCTGCGGACGGTGCGCGCTGGCGGTTGCGCTGCCGGTGCTGAGCGCGGCGGGGGTGGAGGCGTGCCCGCTGCCGATGTCGCTGCTGTCCACCCACACGGGCGGGTTCGGTCGCCCCGCCATGGCGGATCTTGCCCCGATGGCGGGGCGGATCCTGACGCATTGGGAGCAGCTGGAGCTGCATTTTGACGCGATCCAGACGGGGTATCTTGCGAACCCGCGGCAGCTTGCGCTGGCCGGGCGCTTTATCGACCGGTTTGGGGGCGCGGACACGCTGACCGTGGTTGACCCGGCAATGGCGGACGGCGGGGCGTATTACGCCGGGCTGGACAGCGGGTTCGCCGCGCAGATGGCGGCGCTGTGCGCCCGCGCGGATATCCTGCTGCCCAACCTGACCGAGGCGGCGTTCTTGCTGGGGGAGCAGCCGGAGCAGACGCCGAACCCGGAGCGGCTTGCGCGCGGGCTTGCCGAAAGATTCGGCGTGCGCGCGGTGGTGCTGACCGGCGTGCTCTCGCCGGACGGGCGGGAAATCGGCGCGGGGGTGCTTGAAAACGGCACGTACAGCGTCGCGCTGGCGCCGCTTGTCCCGGCCTCCTTTCACGGCGCGGGCGACCTGTTTGCGGCGGTGCTGACGGCCTGCGCCGTGCGCGGCGCAACCCTGGCCGACAGCGCGCAGCTGGCGGCGGCCTTCACCGCAGGTAGCATCGCGCGCACGGCGGCGCAGCGCCCGGTGGACGAGCGGGCGGGCATCCAGTTTGAGCCGCTGCTCGGCCGCCTGGCGGAGGCCGCAACCGCCATCTGCACGCGCGGCTGAGAGGGAACCCGCCTGGCATGCGCTGCCGGGACGGGGCGCGACATGCGGCGTGCCTCTGTGCCGGAATACCCGCGGGGGCTGCACGCCGCCGGTTTGCCGCCGCGGGGCTTGTGTGCAGAAAAACGCGCCGGACAGAAGAGTCCGGCGCGTTTCGCGTTCCTGTGTCCCGGGCAAATCGCACCCCTGCGGTGCGCCGCGGCCGATTTCTGTGCGGATGCCGCGACCGTCCTCTGCACGCGCTGCTGAGGGGAAGCCCGCCCGGCACGCGCCGCCGGGACGGGGAACGCGGCGTGCCTTTGCGCCGGAATGCCCGCGGGAGGCTGCACGCCGCCGGTTTGCCGCCGCGGGGCTTGTGTGCAGAAAAACGCGCCGGACAGAAGAGTCCGGCGCGTTTTGCGTCCCTGTGTTCCGGGCAGGACGCACCCCTGCGGTGCGCAGCGGCTTGCCTGCGGGGCTTGCCCCGGGTTGATGCTGCGATGCACTGCGGCCAATCTCTGGCAGAGGCCGCGACCGTCCCCTGCGTCTCCGCGGCCGCCAAAGGGCAGCTTTTTGCATGGACCAAACCGGCGCGGCGGTCAGCCCAGCTCGTTCAGGTCGTACGGGGTGGACTGATACACGTAGTAATTGAGCCAGTTGCCGTACAGCAGGTTGGCGTGGCTGCGCCAGCGGAAGATAATCTCTTTGGAGGGGTCGTCGTCCACAAAGTAATTTTTGGGCACCTCGATGGGCAGCCCGGCCGCGACGTCCCGCTCGTACTCGAGCCGCAGGGTGTCCCGGTCGTATTCCTGATGGCCGCACACAAACACCTGGCGGCCGTTCTCGGTGCTGAGGATGTGCAGCCCGGCCTCCTCGCTTTTGGCGAGAATCCGCAGCGCGGGCACGCGGGCAACTTCGCTTTCCAGCACCTCGGTGTGGCGGCTGTGCGGGGCGTAAAACACCTCGTCGAACCCGCGCACCAGCGGGTTGAACGGCCGCGTGACCCGGTGGGGGAACACCCCGAACACCTTGTGGCCGACCGGGTGCTTGTTGATGCCGTAATGATAGTACAGCCCGGCCTGTGCGCCCCAGCAGACATGCAGGGTGCTGAACACGTTCGCCTTGCTGTATTCCATAATCTCGCACAGCTCCGGCCAGTAGTCGACCTGCTCGAACGGCAGGGTCTCCACCGGCGCGCCGGTGATAATCATGCCGTCGAAGCGGCGGGACTTGACCTCGTCAAAGGTCTTGTAAAAGCTGCGCAGATGGTCGGCGGCGGTGTGGCGGCTCTCGTGCGAGCCCATGCACACAAGGGTCAGCTCAACCTGCAACGGGCTGTTTGCCAGCACCCGCGCAAGCTGGGTCTCGGTCTGGATCTTGGTGGGCATCAAATTGACAATCGCGATGTGCAGCGGGCGGATATCCTGAGTGTCCGCCCGGCTCTGGTGCATGATGAAGATATTCTCCTCCCGCAGCTTTTCGGAAGCCGGGAGGTCTTTGGGGATAATCAGCGGCATGGAACTCCTCTTCTGCCCGCGGCGGGCATCTGCGTTTATGATGAATTTTACCGGCGGCAAGGCCGAGCCGGCCGAACGGGCGGCGGATAGAATGCGCAGCCCGGCGGACAAACCGCACCCTTGCGGGCAATGGCTATTGTACCCGCTTTTGGCCGCCCCGTCAACGCGGGCGGCGCGCTCCGGCTTAAAAAGGGGGCTTTATTTCTCCTCTTTGATGATATAAATCGGCCGGCGCTTGCTCTCCAGATAGGTTTTGGACAGGTACTGCCCGAGGATGCCGATGCAGAACAGCTGCACCCCGCCGATGAGGAAAATCGCGCAGATCAGGGTCGGAAAGCCCGCGACCGGGTCGCCCCAGACGAGCGCCTTGATCCCGTAAACCAGCAGCAGGATAAACGCGACCAGGCAGAAGAGAAGCCCCAGCACCGAGGAGATCGCGAGCGGCGCGGTGGAAAAGGAGACAATGCCCTCGAGCGAATAGATAAACAGCTTCCAGAACGACCATTTTGTCTCGCCCGCGACCCGTTCGACGTTTTCGTATTCCAGCCATTTGGTCTCAAAGCCGACCCAGCTGAAGATGCCCTTGGAAAAGCGGTTGTACTCGGTCATCGAGAGGATGGCGTCCACCATCTGCCGGGTCATCATCCGGAAATCCCGCGCGCCGTCCACAATTTCGGTTTTGGAGATGCGGTTGATGATCCGGTAAAACAGCCGCGCGAAAAAGGAGCGCAGGCGCGGCTCCCCCCTGCGGGTGACCCGCCGGGTCGCGACACAGTCGAACCCCTCCCGCTCCAGCCCGTCCAGCATCTCGCCCAGCAGCGCGGGCGGGTCCTGCAAATCCGCGTCCATCAGCGCAATATAGTCGCCGGTTGCTTTTTGCAGCCCGGCGTACATGGCGGCTTCCTTGCCGAAATTGCGGGAGAAGGAGAGATAGTGCACGCGCCCGTCCCGCGCGGCCAGCCCGCGCAGCACCTCCAGCGTCCCGTCGGTTGAACCGTCGTTGACAAACAGCAGCTCGAATCCGGCGCGCCCGGCGAGCGCGGCGGCCGTTTCGCAGATGGCGCTGTAAAAGAGCGGCAGGGATTCCTGCTCGTTGTAGCAGGGGACGACAATCGAAATCAGCTTCATGGCTTTTCTCCTTTTCCGCCGGATTTTACAGCCGCAAAGAGCGGGACGCTCAGGAACTCAAAGGAAATGAGCAGCGGGTAAACCGCCGCGAGGTACATCGGATAGGTGCCGATGCCGAACGCGGAGACCTCCGCAAAGGAGACCATGCCGATGCGCAGCGCCGCCATGGCAAGCAGCAGCAGGCAAAGCAGCGCCGGCGCCGCAGCCTGCCCGGGAACCGCGCGCCGCCGGATGCACCGGCCGAGCGCGCAAAGACACAGCGCCGCCGCGCCCGCAAACGCAAGCGCCCCGGCAACCCGGCAAAACAGGACGTACACCCGCATCAGCCGGTACAGCCACAGCTCGACAAAGCCGTGCTCCACCTGCTCGTCGTAATCCGCGCCGACATATTCGACGCAGTAAAAAATGTCCCCCTGCGCGCTCTTTTCGCTCACGGCGGCCGGGACGGTGAAGGTTCCGTCCACGCCGGAAAGCTGAATGCAAAGCGCCTGCGGCTCGTCGGGCATGTCCAGCCGCAGCGTTTTGCGGCAGACGGCGGTGTACCGCCAATCCCGGCCGGCATACAGCTCGTCCAGATAGATGTCCGAGCCGGTGCCGAGCGAGAGCTCGGCCGGGACGGGGCTGCCCTGCGCGTCCAGCAGCGTCGCGTCCACCGGGCCGTTTTTGCCGAACGCCCACACGACAATCCGCAGGCCGCCGTTTTCGGTTTTGGCGGTTCGCTTGGCTTTGGCGTGCAGGAACGCCTCCAGCTCGTCCATCAGCTGCTCGCTGCCGACGCTCAGCTCCGGGTCGTCGACAATCCGGTCGTAGGTCACCGTCACGTACAGCGAGCGCAGGGATTCCTTGAGGGTGGGCAGAATGCGGTCGGCCGTGACGGGGGAATTCAGCCCGCTGCGGCGGCCGAGCGCGGGGAACGCACCCGAATCGCAGGCGTCGTTGATCTCCTGCGCAAGTGCGAGGTAATACTGGCGGGCGGTTTCCGGCGTCTCGTAATATCCGGCAAGGGAGGCGGCACTGCGCACAGCCCAGTACAGCGAGCCGCCGTAATAGGACAGACGCCCATCCCCGCAGTCCTTCTGCCAGCGGGTGAAATCCTCGCTTTCAAGGTAGGGGCGCAGCGCGGCAAAATGCGGGGAGACGGCGTAGAGCTTTTCAAGCGAGGAGGGCGGCACCGGCACAATCGGGTTGGTGTCCGCCTCGTCCGGAATCACCCGGGTCATCGCGCCGTAGGCCGCCTGAAATTCCGGGGAGGTCAGGTCGCTGATGATGAACCGGCCGTAATGCACGTAATTCATCCCGCAATAGGCACAGACGCAGGCCGCCGCCACCGCGACGGGGCACAGCAGCGCGGCAAGCCGTGCGCCCCATCTTGCCGGCCGCCGGCGCAGAATCAGAAAGAGCGCCGCGGCAAGGGGCAGGCAGGCCGCGGGCAGCAGCCACCAGCCGTCCTCCCGCAGCAGCAGCGAGCAGCCAAGCGCGAACCCGCCCAGTGCGCCCCACCCAAGCAGCGCGGCCGGTTTGCGGCCGGTGCAGCGCAGCGCAAGGCCGATGAACCCCGCAAAGGTCAGCATCACAAAGGAGACGGTGATGTTGTCCCGATATACCCGCAATGTGAAATCCGCAAAGGAGGCCGGATTGAACAGCAGCCCGGCAAAAAACAGCAGCCTCCAGGCGCGCCGCCGGATGACGGGCGCAAAGCACTGCGCCAGCGCCCCCGACGCCGCCGTGTACAGCAGCTGCCCCGCGAGCAGATAGGAGATGCCGAGCCGGTGAATCAGCGCGAGCCACAGCGCAAAGAGCATGTGCTTGCTGAGGGTCAGGTAGTTGTAGGCGCCGAGCCACTCCCCGGAAAGGATGCAGCGCGCAGCCCGGACGGTGAGCATGTCGTCGATCATGCTCGTCTCGGGGTACAGGGTCAGCGACTGCTGGCTCAGAGCCAACAGTCGCAGCACCGCAAGCGCCGCTGCGATAAAGATCGCTGTCCGCCGCGAGGGCTCAAAGCCTGCCAGCTGCTTTATGCGGGTTTTCAATCGCACACCTTCTTAAATGAATCAATTGCCAAAAAATGGGACACAGCCGCCCCGCGCTGCCGGAACCGGGCTTAGCGGCACGGCCGCGGGCAAACCTCACCAGGCCGGGCGTCGCCCGAGTTGGCGGGGCAGCCGCTGCGGCCGCGCGGGGCGAACGCCGCCGGATTAAACGATTGTTTTTATTATAGCATGGCGCGCCCGGGGCTGACAATAAAGTTGTTATTTTACGCGCGGCTTATTATAATAAGACCGTGCAGAGCCGCCGGGGAAGGCCGGGGCTTTTGGCTGAGGGTTTGTTTTGTATTTTTAGAAAAAATTCATGTATCCTTTGTCCGCTGTCGATACCCCGCGCAGGCTGCTGCCCGAAGCGGCGGCCGTGCTTTACCGGCCTGTGCGGCCGCGGACGTCATAAGGCTTTATATGAGCTTGTCTCTCTTCCAAAAACCGTGCGCGCGCTGCCGGCGGATGCCGGGGGGATTGGCGCGCACGTCGGACGCATTCACGATTTTTCTTGTAAAAATTTGAACGCCGCCGCCGTGCGTGAAGCGCCGGGAAGCGGCGAGGCGGTTTTTTAAGGAACAAGCGGGGCGGGGCGCGGGCTTCGCAGCCGTGCAAAAAACAAGGGAGTAGCGGAAGCTGCGGCGGAAAACCGCGCGGCGGCTCCGCCGGAGGACGCTGGAATATGATCTATAAAGTGGATAAATTGAATGCGGCCGGGGCGCGAAGCAGAAAACGCAGGCTGTTCTGGCTGGGCGGGCTGCTGGGCGCCGCGGCGTTCCTGCTGATTTATGGCACTGTGCCGCTCGACTGCACGCGGATCGACTGGATCACGGGCGGCTATATCGAGCAGGACGTGCTCCAGCATTATCTCGGCTGGGCGGCGTACCGCAAAGCGCCGCTCAGCTTCCCGCTGTGCATCGCGGACAGCGTCAATTACCCGACCGGCATCAGCGTCGCGTTTACCGATTCCGTCCCGCTGTTTTGCATTCTGTTCCGCCTCATCGAGGGGATTCTGCCCGAGCCGTTCCAGTTTTTCGGACTGTTTGTGCTGCTCTGCTTTGTTTTGCAGGGCGGGTGCGCCGCGCGGCTGGTCGGCCTGTTTGTGGACGGGCTCGCGAAGCCGCTGGCGGCGAGCCTGCTGTTTATCCTCAACCCCATTCTGCTGGAGCGCGCGTTCCGCCACACGGCGCTCAGCGCGCAGTTCCTGATTCTTGCGGCGCTGTATCTCTATTTTGACGCAAAGCGCCGCGCCGCGCCGCCCAGTCTCTGGTTTATCGGGCTTTCGGCGCTCGCGCTGCTCATCCATCCGTATTTTGTGCCGATGGTGCTTGCGGTGCTCTTTGCCTCGGCCGTGGAATACGCAGTGGGTCACCGCGCGCTGCTGCGGCCGCTCGGCACGCTGGCGGCGTCGGCTGCGGCCTGCCTGCTTGCGGCGTACAGCATCGGCTACTTTCACACTGGCGGGTCGCGCGCGATCGGCTTTGGCTATTTCTGCATGAACCTCAACGCGCTGTTCAACCCGGTCAGCAAGGGGGTGGAGAGCTGGAGCCTGCTGCTGCCGAAATGGAAGCAGGGGCTGGGCACCTATGAGGGGTTCAACTACCTCGGGCTGGGCACCCTTGTTGGATTTGGGGCGGCGGCGGCGGACAGCCTGCTGCACTGGAAAAAGCGGGGGACGGGCAGGAGGCTGCGCGCGCACGGCGGGCTGGTGTTTGTGTGCGCCTGCCTGACCGTTTTCGCCCTTTCCAACGTGCTGGTGCTCAACTCGTTTGTGCTGTTCACTCTGCCCCTTTCCTGGACGGTGATCGACCTGTGCTCGATCCTGCGCGCGAGCGGCCGGTTTTTCTGGGTGGTCAATTACCTGATGGTGCTGTGCGCGGCGCTGTTTTTCTGCCGCCGGGTGCGGGCAAAGCAGACGGCCGCGGTGGTGCTGGCGGTGGCCGCGGTGCAGGCGGCCGACCTTGGCCCCGCGCTTGTGCAAAAGCACCAGTCCTTTGCGCAGGTGCGCCCCGCGTATGAAAGCCCGTTCACCGGCGATTTCTGGCAAACGGCGGCGCAGGCCTATGACGGGATCTTCTCGCTCGACCCGGAGGGGGTGCAGGATGCGCTGTATTTGCAGCTGCTTGCCGAACAGAACGGGATGACCTCGAACGACCAGTTCTTCGCGCGGCGGGACGAGGCGCGCCACGCAGCGGCGGTGGAGCAGGCGCTCGCCGGGGCCGAGGCCGGGTCGGTTCGGGAAAACATGCTCTATGTCATGTCGGGCGAGGATACCTTTTACCGCCAGATCGACCGGTTTATCGGCAGCTGCGTCTGCGCGAAGGTCGGGGAGAGCTGGTTCGTCTTTGCGCCCCGCCCCGCGGCGGGCGCGCTTGACCTGACCGGGGAGGAGGTCATGGTTTTCGATGAAATCCCGCTGATGATTGCGGATTATTCGGACGACAACTGGGCGCACGGGGTGCTGACTGCGGACAGCGCAGTCATCTGCTTTTACGACAACGAGGTCAACCGGGCGCGTGTGCTGGGCGCGCAGGGCTTCGTTGTGGACGGCGAGGTTTATCCGATTATATCGGTTGATCTCGGGGACAGCGGCTGGATTATCGTCCGCCTGGGCACAAGCGGGGAGATGCTGCGCGATGTGCGGCTGGAAGACTGTTTGCAGCCCGCGCAGACAGCGGAGACGGTCGAACCCTCCGCGCCGGAGACCTGAGCGGCGCCGCCCGGCTTGCATAACCGGCCGGATTTGCATATAATATAGACGGAGTTTGGCGGCCTGCGCCGGGAACGGGCGCGGGCGGGCTGGACAACCCAAAAAATGCAAGGAGAACAGCAAATGACCGTAACCAAAAACAGCCTGATTGGCGAGGTGCTGGACTGCGACCTGAACACGGCGGAGTTTTTTCTTGAAATCGGGATGCACTGCCTGGGCTGCCCCAGCTCGCGCGGGGAGAGCATCGAGCAGGCGTGCGCCGTTCACGGCACCGACGCGGACGCGCTTGTCGATAAGCTGAACGCCTATTTCGCGCAGAAATAAAGGACGCGGGGACAGAGCGCGGCGTGCTGAGCGGCCGGTTTGAGCCGCCGCAGCGCCGCGCTCCTGCTTTGGGGGAACAAAACGTGGGGGTCGGCATGAGGGACGGAGAACCAAAGCTTTCAAAACGGCTGCGCTGCGCGGCCGCGCTGGTGCGCCCGGGCGTGCGGGCGGCGGACGTCGGCTGCGACCACGGCAAGCTGGCCGCCTGGCTGGTCTGCACGGGGCGCGCGCGCAGCGTGGTGGCGACCGACATCAACCCGCAGCCGCTGGAAAAGGCGCGGGCGCTGTTTGCGTCGCTCGGCATCACGGACAGGGCGCAGGCGCGGCTTTGCCCGGGGCTGGACGGGGTGCGGCCGGACGAGGCGGACGACATTGTGATTGCGGGGGTCGGCAGCGAGGTGACCGCCGGAATTATCGGCGGCGCGCCCTGGCTGCGCGACCCGGACAAGCGGCTGATCCTGCTGCCCGCCTCCCACCACGAGCGGGTGCGGGCGTTTTTGTATGCGGCGGGCTTTGCGCTTGTGGACGAAGCCGCGGTGCTGGAAGGCGGGCACTGCTACGCCGCGATGCTTGCGCGGTACAGCGGCGTGTGCGCGGAGATTTCCGCGCCGTTTGCGGCGCTTGGGCTGCTGCGGCCGGGCGCCGGCGACGCGGACGCTTACTATGAGCGGGAGCGGCGCAGGGCGCTGCGGGTGGCCGAGATGACCGACGACCCCGGCAAGGCGGCGCGCGCCCGGCAGATTCTTGAATACATAGAAAGGGCATACGGATGACCACAACAGGAAAGCTGAACGAGCTGCTCAATAAAATTGCCCCGTATGAACTGGCGGAAAGCTGGGACAACTGCGGGCTGCTGGTGGATTGCGGCGGGGAGATTGCGCGGGTGCTGTTTGCGCTTGACCTGACCGGCGAGGTGGTGCAGGAGGCGGCGGAGCGGGGCTGCGGCGCGATTATCACCCACCACCCGGCAATTTTTCAGGGGGTGAAGGCGCTTGCGCAGGGCGACCCGGTGCTGGCGGCGGCGCGCGCGGGGATCTCGGTGCTGGCGGCGCACACCTGCTTTGACGCGGCGCAGGGCGGGGTCAACGACCAGCTCTGCGCGCTGCTGGGGCTGCGGGAAACGGAGCTGTTTGCGGGCATCGGGCGCGGCGGCCGGCTGGACAAAACCGACGCGCAGGGGCTGGCGGCGCTGGTCAAACAGGCGCTGGGCTGCGAGACGGTGCGCTATGTGGACGGCGGCCGCGCAATCGAGCGGGTGGCGGTGATTGGCGGCGCGGCGGGCGAGTTTGTCGGGCAGGCGGGCTGGCAGGACTACGACGCGTTTGTGACCGGCGAGCTGAAGCACCACGAGGCGGTGTTCGCCCGCCAGCTGGGGATGACCGTCATCGCCGCCGGGCATTACGAGACCGAAAACCCCGCCATGGACGCGATGCGCCGGGCGATGGAGGCCGAGCTGGACGGCGCGGCGGACTGCCTGCTCAGCGAGCGCGGCACAAACCCGTTTGCGGCGGTGTGAGCGCCGGGCGGGCTACGGCGCAAAACGGCGCGCGCAAATCGCAGCCCCATGCGAACCGGCCGCGGCGGGGGCAGGCACCTGAACCGGGTGAGCGCGGGCGATGTGCGACCGGAGCTTGCGGCGTCGGGAACCGGCCGCGGCAGGGGCGCGGAACCCACGCTGGCTACGGGGCTATAGATAAGCGGAATGCCGGGCAGGCTGCGGCCGGCAGCCCGGCAATTGCCGTGCGCCGGATAAAAAGAGCCGGGCGCGGCCGATGCGGACACTTGCCCTGCACAGATTCGGGCGATGTGCGACCGGAGCCTGCTCTGCGCCGGGAAGCGGGCGCGGGGTGCGGCGGGTGCGGGTGTGCGCGACTGTGCGGGTGGCCGCCGGAGAGCGCATAGATTGCAATCTACGCGCATTGTTCGGCAGTATGCACAATGAAATTACAATGTACCGGGCAGGGCGCGGACGCCGCGACGTTTGGGGAACAATTCCCATGAAGCGGGCGGCCGGGCAAGCCCGGATATCGGAAAATTAACGGATAAAAGGGAAAACGACTATGGCACTGGATGCGGCAACCCTGTATGTGACCGCCAACGAATTGAAGCGGGAACTGATCGGCGCGCGGGTCGACAAGCTGTATATGCCGACGCGAGATGAGGTCGTGCTTGGCCTGCGAACCCCGGCCGGCGCGAAGAAGCTGCTTATCTCGGCGCGCTCGGGGAGCGCGCGGGTGCACCTGACCGCCGAGGAGTTTGAAAACCCGGCCGTGCCGCCGAGCTTTTGTATGCTGCTGCGCAAATACCTCGCAAGCGGGCGGATTACCGGCCTGCGCACGGTGGACGGCGAGCGCATCCTGTTTATTGATTTTGACACCCTCAACGAGATGGGGGACAGGACGCAGCTGACCATGTCGGTTGAGCTGATGGGGCGGTACTGCAACCTGGTGCTGGTCAACGCCGAGGGGCGGGTGATCGACGCGCTCAAGCGAATCGACGCCGACGCTTCGGATGTGCGGCAGCTGCTGCCCGGGCTGCCCTTCACCATGCCGCCCATGCAGGACAAGCTGCGCTTTCTGTCGAGCGACCCGGCCGAGATTGCCCGGCGCGCGTGCGGGATGCCGCGGCCGCTGTCGGCGGCGGTGCTCGCGGCGGTTGTCGGCATTGGCCCCGCGCTCTGCCGGGAGATTGCCTATCGGGTTGACCCGGCCGACCCGGACGCCGACCGCCTGGGGGAGGACGCGCGCGCGGCGCTTGCTGCACAGATTGAGCGGGTGCAGCGCGCCGCCTGCGGCGAGGGGCAGCGGCTGTGCGCGGTGTACGACGGCAGCCGCCCGGTGGAGTTCAGCTTTATCGAGCTGCGCCAGTACGCGGGCTGCGCACTGCGCCCGTTTGAGAGCATGAGCGCGCTGCTGGACAGCTACTACGCCGAAAAGGATCGGGTCGAGCGGATGAAGGCGCGCTCGTACGACCTTTCCCGGCAGGTGCACAACCTGGTGGAGCGCGCCGAGCGCAAGCAGCAGGCGCGGCTCTCCGAACAGCGCAACACCGAAAAGGCGGAGCAGAAGCGGCTGTACGGCGAGCTGATTCAGGCGAACCTGCACGCGCTGCAGCGGGGGATGAAGCAGGCCGAGCTGCTCAATTACTACACCGGCGAGCCGGTCACCGTGCCGCTCGACGTGACCAAAAGCCCCGTGCAGAACGCACAGAAATATTTTAAGGATTACCGCAAGCTGATGACCGCGGCGAAGATGCTGGAAAAGCTGCTGGCCGAGGGGGCGGCGGAGATTGACTATCTCCGGTCGGTCGCGTACGAAATCACCCTTGCGCGAACCGAAGAGGATTTCCTGCTGATCCGCAAGGAGCTCAAGGAGGCGGGCTATCTGCGCGGCTTCAAATACAAGGAGCAGAAAAAACCGCGCAAATTGGCCGACTGCCTCGCTTACCGCACAAGCGAGGGCTTCCGGGTGCTGGTGGGGCGCAACAACGCCGCCAACGACAGGCTGACCCTCAAGACCGCGTCCAAACGGGATCTCTGGTTCCATGTCAAAAACGCGGCGGGCAGCCACACGGTTCTCATTGCGCAGGGGGAGCCGCCGACGGACAAAGCCAAGACCGAGGCCGCCTGCATCGCCGCGTGGCATTCCAGCCTTTCGGGCGGCGAAAATATCCCGGTGGATTATACGGAGATCAAAAACGTCAAAAAAGCGCCCGGGCAAAAGACGGGCATGGTGATTTACGTCAATTATCAGACCGCCTTTGTGACGCCGGACGGGCAGGCGGTTGAGGCGATGCGCGAAAAGGAAAAATAAGGGGCGGCTTCCGCCCGCGCGCCGAAAAGTCCGGCCATGAGATAAAAACGCCGCTTTTTGCGGCTCTGCCGGTCACAGGCGGGCAGATTGCGCCCGCGGTACGATTAAAAAGCCCCCGGCTTCGGAATCAACCGGAGCCGGGGGCTTTTTCGCAGATATTGCAGGCGATGCCGCGGAACCCGCGGCCGAATCGGCGGGACAAAGGGCAGCTCCGCACCGCCGCGGGGGAGACGCGGCTGCCCAATCCGCAGAACCCGGGGCAACGCTGTATAGCCGCGGGAAAACGCGGCCGCTTTGCAAAGCCGCACAGCGGCGCTTGCCCGGAGCCGGGCGGCTTCCCCAGCCGGCTCGGGGAGAGGGCGGAAAGGCACGGTTTCCGCTTTTGGTACGGTACGGCCTGCGACCTCCCCAGTGTGCAGCGGTTCCCCCGGCAGCTCGGACAGGGTCGCAGCGGGATAAAAATGCCGGTTTCCGTTTTCAGGGCGGCGCGGTCTGCGGCCTCCCCGCTGTACAGCGGTTTCCCGGCAGGCCTGCCCGGGTCTGCGGCCGGGCGCTACCGGCGCAGCGTGTGGCTGCCCGTGCGCCCAAAGCGGTGCACCACCCAGCCGAAAAACAGCCCGATCAGCGCAAGCAGGCCGTACAGCGGGCTGTAGACCCACGCCGAGCGGTTGTAATAGAGAAGGATGGAGGGCAGGAACAGCAGCGCGGCGCAGAGCGGGTAGAGCCAGCAGAAGCCGGCCTTTGTCCCGGCCGCGAGGGAGCAGGCAACCGTGACAATCGGGAACAGGACGAGCAGAAGAGCGGCCGGCTGCTCCGGTGCGAACAGCGGCACAAGGTAAAAACAGAGCAGGTTAACGAGCAGATAGGGGAGCGCCTTTGCCTGATTCCTCATCGCTCAGCTCCGCCGGAACGCGCGGACAACCTCCCCGATATACAGCCGGTGGTAGTCCTGCCCGGCGTACCACTGCGCAAGCAGCGCGGGGTCGAGGATGCGGCCGGGGTCGATGTCCTGCGAATAGAGCTTGCGGCAGACAAGCGCGAGGGTGGCCTGCGCGTACAGCGGCGCGCCGCCCGGCTCGTCAAACTGCGGGGTCAGGCCGGTTTTGGCCAGCTTGTCGCCGTCCCGCCCGCTCTCCCTGCCCAGCAGCGCGAGGTCGGCGCGGCAGGCTTCGTCAAAAAAGCAGAGGGTGTAAAAATCGGCGCGCTCGATGAATTCGCGGGTGTACCGCTGCGGGCGGACGTAGACGGTCGTGACCGGCTTGCCCCACAGGGTGCCGAGACCGCCCCACGAAACGGTCATCATGTTGAATGCCTGCGCATCCCCGGCGGACAGCAGCGCCCAGCCTTTGTCCAGGGCGGAAAAGGGCTTCAGGGTCAGCGTGGCGGGCTCGATTTTGGTAAAGGCCATAGCGGTTTTCTCCTGTTTGGTGTAATACTTGTCGCTGTTTGTATTATAGTATCCGGCGGCCGGTTTGTACACTGTCCGCCCGCCGTGCGTCTGGGTCGGGGCGGATTCCGGGCGGGACGCGGCGGCTCGGGAGGCGGGGACGCGAACCCGGCGCGGCCGCGTCTGTACAGGGGGGACAAACCCGCCCGGTGCGCGCCGCAGGACAAAGGGCGGTTTACCCGCAGGGGGGAGAGCGGGAGCCGCTGCCCGGCCTGCCCCACAATTGGGCGAATGCCCGGCGTTCGGACGGAGCGGATTTTTGGAAAAATCGGGGTACGCGCCCGCACCCCTGCGCGTATTGTGGGAGGGGATGCCCCGCCCACAGCCGTCCGCTTCGGCTATGGCGCGGGCGGGTTCCCGGTTGAAACCGGCGCGGTTTTGTACTATACTATATTCGGTTATATATGCGAAAAAACAGGAAAGGGCGGTGGCAAGGGTGATTTATCTGGACAACGCCGCGACGACGCGGGTCTCGCAGCCCTGCGCGCAGGCGGTGTATGACACCCTTTCGGGCTGCTTTGCGAACCCCAGCTCGCTGTACGGAATCGGGTTTGAGGCGCAGAAACGGCTGGAGGCCGCGCGCGCCGCGGTTGCGGCCGGAATGGGCGCCGCCCCCGAGGAGGTCTACTTCACCGGCTCGGGCACCGAGGCGAACAACCTCGCGGTGCTGGGCGGCGCGCGGGCGCGCCGGGTATGGGGGCGCGCGGTGGTGCTGACGGGGTTTGAGCACCCGAGCGTCGAGCAGTGTGCCCGGGCGCTGGCGGCGGAGGGCTTTGCCGTGCACCGCATTATGCCGGACGCGCAGGGGCAAATCGACGAGGAGGAAATTCTCCGCGCGGTTGGCCGGGACACGGCGCTGGTTGCGGTCATGCATGTCAACAACGAGATCGGCACGGTGCTGGACGTCGAGCGGATAGCCGGGCGGGTCAAGGAAATCAACCGCCGCACCGCCGTGCACTGCGACAATGTGCAGGGCTTTTTAAAGCACCCGGCGCTGCGGCTCGGCGCGGGGATTGACACGATGGCGGTCAGCGCGCACAAAATCCACGGCCCAAAGGGAATCGGCGCGCTGTATGTGCGCAGGGGACACAATCTTGAAAATGTGCTGTACGGCGGCTTGCAGGAGCGCGCGCTGCGCCCCGGGACGGAGAATCTCGCCTATGCGGTGGGGTTTGCCAAGGCGGTCGAGCTTGCGCGGCAAAATTGCGCCGGGCAGTTTGCGCGGCTGCAAGCCCTCAACGACGCGCTGCGCGCGGCGGCGGCCGGGATGCGCGGTGTGCGGGTCAATTCGCCGCAGGGGGGCAGCCCGTATATCTTCAACCTGTCCCTGTTGGGTTACCGCAGCGAGACCCTGCTGCATTTCCTGGAACAGCGGGAAATCTATGTCTCGTCCGGCTCGGCGTGCAGCAAGGGGGAAAAGAGCCACACCCTGAGCGCGATGGCGCTGCCGCGCGAGGCAATCGACGGCGCGCTGCGGGTCAGCTTCAGCGACGAGACCACCGAGCAGGAGGTGCGCGCGTTCGCCGATGCGCTGGCGCAGGCGCAGAAAACCCTGCTGCACAGCTGAACCGGCCGTAAGCCCCGCGCAGCGGGGCGGATACGCGGCGGCAATCCCGCGGGCTTTGAAAACCCCGGCCTGTGCGCCCGCGCTCCGGCGGCGGGCGCACAGGCCGGGAAGGACAATAAACCGGAGAAAACGGAAAGACTGTATGAAAGAGATACTGCTTGCAAAATACGGGGAAATTGCGCTGAAGGGGCTGAACCGCTCCAGCTTTGAGGCGGCGCTGATGAAGACCATCCGGCGGCGGGTCGAGCCGGCGGGCGCGTTCCGGGTGTATAAGGCGCAGAGCACGATTTACGTGGAGCCGCTGGACGAGGGTGCGGACATGGACGCCGCGTGCGACGCGCTGCGCCACGTGTTCGGCGTGGCGGCGATCAACCGGGCGCGGATCTGCGAAAAGAGCTTTGAGGCGCTGTGTGCGGCCGCGGCGGACTATCTCGGCGGCCGGCTGGCGCGCGCAAAGAGCTTTAAGGTTGAGAGCAAGCGGTCGGACAAGAGCTTTGCGCTCAACTCGATGGAGCTTTCGCGGGAGCTGGGGGGCTTTATCCTCTCCAAATTCCCCCATCTGCGGGTGGATATCGAACACCCCGAGGTGCGCGTCTGCGCCGAGGTGCGGGACTTTGCCGCCTATATCCACGCGGGCAAGATTGAAGCGGCGGGCGGGATGCCGACCGGGACGAGCGGCCGCGCGGCGGTGATGCTTTCGGGCGGGATTGACAGCCCGGTTGCCGCCTATATGATGGCAAAGCGCGGGATGGATCTGTGTGGGATTCACTTCCAGTCCCCGCCGTATACGAGCGAGCGGGCGCTGGACAAGGTCGAGCGGCTCGCCGGCATCCTCAGCCGGTATACGGGGAATTTCGCGCTGCTTGTGGTGCCGTTTACCGAAACGCAGGTCGCCATCAAGGAACACTGCCCGAGCGAGCTGTTCACGGTGCTGATGCGCCGCTCGATGGTGCGCATCGCAAACCGGCTGTGCCGGGCGGAGCACTGCGGCGCAATCATCACGGGGGAGAGTCTCGCGCAGGTCGCCTCCCAGACGCTGAGCGCAATCCAGTGCACCGACGCGGCGGCGGCCGTGCCGGTGCTGCGGCCGCTTATCGGGATGGACAAGACCGAGATTATCGAGATTTCCCGCAAAATCGGCGCGTTTGAGACCTCGATTGAGCCGTATGAGGACTGCTGCACGATTTTTACACCAAAACACCCGAAAACCAAGCCGCGGCTGGAGGAGATCCTCGCGGCCGAATCGCGGGTTGACCTCGCGCCGCTTGAAGAGCGGGCGGCGGCGGACTATTTTGTCCGCATGAAGCACTTTTTCGATTGATTCCGTGCGCGTCCGCGCCGCGGCCGGTTTGCGCCGCGCATGGCCGGGGCAGCGCACAGCAAGGGGGGCGTTTCTATCAAAGCGGAAATTATTGCGGTCGGCGATGAACTGCTGATGGGCGATATTGTCAACACCAACACGGCGTTTTTGGCGCGCCGGCTTTCCCAGATGGGGTTCACGGTGCACCGGCAGAGCGTTGTCGGCGACGACGAGAACGAGATTGCGCAGGCGACAAGGCGCGCCGTGTCGCGCAGCCACATCACCGTGTTCTGCGGGGGTCTTGGGCCGACGGACGACGACCTGACCAAGGAGACGGTAGCCAAGGTGCTTGGCCTGCGGCTGGTGAACAGCCCGTCGGTGGAAAACGCCATCCACCGCTTTTTTGAGCAAAAAGGGCTCAAGATGGCGGACAATAACCTGAAGCAGGCGATGATTATCGAGGGCAGCCGAGTGCTGTACAATGAAAACGGAACCGCGCCCGGCCTGTTTATTCAAAGCAAGAACCAGGCCATCGTGCTGCTGCCCGGCCCCCCGGCCGAGCTGGAGCCGATGTTTGACAAGGTGCTGCGCCCGCGGCTGGAAAAATTCGCCGATCTGCGCACGGCGCACGCCTCGCTGCATGTGTTCGGCATCGGCGAGGGCGAGCTGGAGACCAAGGTGAAGGATCTGCTGTACGGGGAAAACCCGCACGCGGCGCTGTATGCAAAAACCGGGCAGGTGCAGATCACCATCACCGCGCGCGCCCAGTCGGTCGAGCGGGCGAACGAGCTGTTAAAGGCGCAGATTGCGCTGTTCCGGGAGCGGCTGGGCGACCTCATCTATTCCGAGAACGGCGAGGAGATGCACGAAGCCGTCGCGCACATGCTGCAAAAGATGAACCTGCGCATCTCGGTGGCGGAGAGCTGCACGGGCGGGCTGATGGCCGCGCAGATTACCTCGGTTACCGGCGCGTCCAGAATCTTCGAGCTCGGCTTTGCCAGCTATTCCGACCGCGCCAAGGAGCGGGCGCTGGGCGTGGACGCCGCGCTTCTGCGCCGGCACACGGCAGTCAGCTCGTCGGTGGCGGCGGAGATGGCCAAGGGCGCGATGCAGCGCGCAAAGGCCGCAATCGGCGTGGGAATCACCGGCATCGCGGGGCCGACCAACGAGGGCTATATGGACATGCCGGTGGGGCTTGTGTATATCGCGGTGTCGGATAAGAGCCGGGTGTTTGTCAAAAAATTCAACTTTGGCAATATGCGCAGCCGGGACACCATCCGCGAGCTGTGCGTGCTGCACGCGTTTGACATGGTGCGCCGGCTGATCACTAACCTGCCCATCGAGGGCGCAAAGCAGTTCACCCCCAAGGAAATCGCCGAGATGGAGCGGGAGGGCAAGCCGCGCAGCAAAGCCTCGCTCAAGGTGGAAAAGGGGATTGTCGGCGCGCTGTGTATGGCCGTGCTGCTGACCGGCGGCTGGTTCGGGGTGGACGCAATCCGCGCGCGGGTGCGCGAGCGGGTCTATCTCGAGCTGCAAAACAGCTTTAACAACGCCGAACCGGCGGCGCTCTCCGAGCGGCTGAGCGGACTGGTGGAGCGCAACCCGGACACCCTTGGCTGGCTTTCGGTTGACGGCGCAACCCTCGACTGCGTTGTGGTGCGCGACCGGGAGGACGGGTTTTACGAGACCCACGATTTTGACGGGACGGACAACAGCCTTGGCTGCCCGCATGTGCCGGCGGCGGTCGACCCGGCCGCCGCGCCCCGCAACCTGACGGTTTACGGCAAGCCCGCCGAGACAAGCGGGCTGTTCGGCAGCCTGGAAAACTGCACCGAGCAGACGGTCGCCGAGCGGTATCTCATCCATTTTGAGAGCGTTTACGGCTCGTCGGTCTATAAAATCTGCTCGGTATTCCTCGCGAACGCGAACCCGGAGCAGGGGGAGACCCAGACGGCGTATACCCTGAGCGACTTTGGGACCCCCGAGGCGTTTCAGGAATTCGTCATCGAGATGAAAATGCGCTCGATGTTCAATATCGACACCGATGTCCGCTCGACCGACAGCTTCCTGACCCTGGTCAGCGAGCTGGAAGACTGGGACGGCGCGCGGCTGGTTGTGGTGGCGCGCCGCCTGCGGGACGGCGAGACGACGGCTGCCCCGGAAGAAGCGATTGCTCAGAACAAGGCGGCGCTGTACCCGCAGGCGTACTATGACCTGACCGGCGGCGAGTCGGTGGTCAACGCCTCATTAGAGCGGGATCGCTGGCTGAACTGGCTGATTGGAAACGACAAAAACGCGGAAAATCCGGATGGCGAGAGCCAGAGCCCGGCCGGCAATCTGTTCACGCAGGAGGAGACGCCGGACGGGCAGACGGACGCGCCGGTGGTGACCGTCACCATGAACGGCAGCCTGACGACCGGCCAGCCGGCCGAAATTGTCAGCCGCATCGTGGCCGCGGAGATGAGCGCATCCTACGACGACGAGGCCATCAAGGCGCAGGCGGTCGCGACCATATCCCTGCTGCAATACACCCTCGGCGCCGGGGAGATTCCCGACGTGCAGGGCGCCACCCCCACCCAGCGGGTGACCGACCTTGTCAGCCAGGTGATCGGGGAGGGGATGTTCTACGACGGCGCGGCGGCGTTCACCCCCTATTTTGCCGTTTCGGCGGGCAAAACCAACCCGAGCGAGGCGGTGTTCGGGCAGGCGTACCCCTATCTTGTCTCGGTGGAGAGCCGGTACGACTATCAGGTGACCGGTTATAACCGCGAGACGACCTTTTCGCGCGAGGCGCTTAAGCTGCAGCTGGAGCAGGCGTTCGGCGTGCAGCTGTCGGACGATCCGGGGAACTGGATTGAGATTTTGAGCGAAACCGAGGGCGGCTATGTCGACGAGGTGCTGATTGACGGGCAGGTCACGGTGACCGGCTATGACATGATGCAGGCGCTGTCCCTGCGCTCCAGCTGCTTTACGGTGCGCTCGTCGAGCACCCATGTGATTATCCGGACGCTCGGCTCGGGGCACGGGGTCGGCATGAGCCAGGCCGGCGCGAACGAGTACGCGGTCGCGATGGGCTGGGATTACCGTCAGATTCTCGAGCACTATTACCCGGGCGTCACGTTTGGGGCGGTCGAGTGGTGAGCGGCCGCCCGGCGCGCGGCCTGGCAGAGCGGGCAGGCGAAGGAGCAGGCGAGATGAAGCAGCCGCGGAACGCGGCTGCTTTTTGCCTGTAAAACCGGAATTGGAGGGCGGGGCTGCGCGGCTCCGCGGGCGGTGGAATGCGTTGAAAGCCCCCCCAAAAAGGGCTTGCGGCAAGGAGACCCCGCCCTGCTCCCCCGGCGCGGCTTTCCGCTTTTTGGGTCAGACCGCTTCAAACGGGGGGAAACCGGTAAGCCGCCGGACACGGGCGGCATCATCCGGACGCGCGAGCCGGATGCGCCGCGCCCGGACGCGCCGGTGAAGGGCGTGCCGCGGCGGAAAACCGAGACGGACGCGCGGGCTGTTCGGGCGGAGAAAAAAGTGATAAGATCTACCTGAGCGGACGCGGCGGCGGGTCTGCGCATTTCGCGTCAGGCGGGGCGCCTGCGGGGATCCCGGCGGCCGGTTTTTTAAACGGCGCGCTGCACGGGTTCTGCCCGGCGTGTGCGGCCTTGCGCGCCGCTTTATCCCGCAGGAACAGAGCCGAATGGAGAGAACCGAAGCATAAGGGAGGCAGAAAGATGCTGATTGACCTGACTTTGAAAATTACGCCCCAAATGGCGACCGACGCGCAGGGGAACGAGAAAAAGGCGCTCGTCGGCCATCTGGGCACCCACTTTGACGTGATGAACCGGGAATTTCCGCTGGAATACACCCGGCGCAGGGGCGTCGTCTTTGACGTCTCCAACGTGACGGACAGGGACATCGACACCGGCGACATCGCGCTGGACAGGGTGGAAAAGGAGATGTTCGTCGCGTTTTACACCGGATTCATCGAGCGGGAGGGCTACGGCAGCAGGGTCTACTTTACCGAACATCCGCAGCTTTCGGACGGGCTGATCGACGCGCTGCTTGCGCGGGGCGTGTCCATCATCGGCGTGGATTGTGCGGGCGTGCGGCGCGGCAGGGAGCACACGCCGAAGGATCAGTACTGTGCGGACAACGGCGTCTTTATCGTGGAGAACCTGTGCAACCTGAAGGCCGTTGCCGATGCGGGGGGCAGCTGCGTCGTCAACACCTACCCGATGAACTACGCGCAGATGACCGGGCTGCCCTGCCGGGTGGTCGCCGAGCTGTAACCGGCGTGCGGCGGGGTGCGGTTCCCTGTATCCGGCAAGGGGGAACCCCGCGCCCGGGCTTTGGAAAACGGCGAGCCCCGTAACGCGCCGGCGGGGTATCTGCGGCGCCTGCGGACGGGGCGAGAATCGGGGAGGACAAAAGCGTGCGGGGGCAATCCGCGCGCCGGAGAGGCAGAAGAGAATAATTAAAAAAACAAGGTCATTCCTTGAATGAACACAGGGGATGCGCTTTAAAGACAGCGGACTGCGCTGCCGACGAAGCCGCGGGGTGGAAAGGGAGGCAATCCGCAGAAAAGCGGGCTTGCCTGTTTGCTTTTTCGGATAAAAGGGAGTATGGAGTATGGATAGGCTGAAAATCGCGCTGCTGCAAATTGCGCCATGCAAAAGCCCGGAGGAGAATCAGGACAAAGGGCTACAGTGCTGCAAACAAGCGAAAGCGCTTGGAGCGGAGATAGCGCTGTTCCCCGAGATGTGGAGCAATGGATACAATATCCACGGCCGGCCGGTTGACGAGTGGAAAAAAGAGGCGATCCCGGTTGACAGCGGGTTTATCCGCGCGTTTGCCGGGCTTGCAAGGCAGCTGCAAATGGCGATTGGGATTACCTTCCTGGAACAGCACAAGGAAGCGCCCCGCAATTCGCTTGCCCTGTTTGACCGATACGGCGCGCTGAAATTTGTTTACGCAAAGGTGCACACCTGCGATTTTGATGTGGAGCGAAATCTGACGGCGGGCGAGGATTTTTACGTTGCGGAACTGGACACCGCCTGCGGCCGGGTGAAGGTCGGCGCCATGATCTGCTACGACAGAGAATTCCCGGAAAGCGCGCGGCTCCTGATGCTAAAGGGCGCGGAGCTCATCCTTGTTCCGAACGCCTGCCCGATGGAGAGTAACCGCCTTTCCCAGCTCCGCGGCCGGGCTTTTGAGAATATGACGGCGATTGCCACCTGCAATTACCCCAAAACGGTGCCGGACTGCAACGGCAATTCAAGCGTGTTTGACGGGATGGTCTATCTGCCGAAGGAGGACGGCGCAAGAGACACCTGCATTCTTCAGGCGGGGGAAGAGGAGGGCATTTACCTTGCCGAGCTGGATTTGGAGCAGCTCAGAAGCTACCGGGAAAGCGAGGTGCACGGAAACGCCTACCGGCACCCGAAAAAATACGCGCTTTTGACCGAATCGAAGATTGAAAAACCGTTTATCCGAGAGGATTATCGGGAATAACGGACAAGCCGGTTTTCCCGCTTCCTCTATCCGCTGCTCCGCTCCCGCGGCGTTGGCACGGTGTGCCCAAAGCGGCGGGATTTATTCTGGGGACAGCCGCCACTTGCAGGCCGCAGCAGGCGGGGAAGCCGCGCGGCCGCGCTCCGAAGAGAAGAAAACGGCGCAGCCCGGTTTACCGGGCTGCGCCGTGCCTGTATATTTCCTTCCGCATCCGGCGCCGCCGAACAGACTTGCGCTGCGCCGGATGCAGGGGACTGCCGTTCCCGCTTTGGCGCGGCGCCATTGCGCACCGGGGCGCCCGCGCTGCACCGACCCTGCCCCGCTTGGCGGAATCAGCGGGTGAATGCGGCGTATTCCCGCGACTTCTGGCGGTACTCTTCGTCGC
>CAZYAV010000030.1:0-30265 GCA_964645785.1 uncultured Oscillospiraceae bacterium | reverse complement strand
CGATTTTATCGGGGTTTTCGGGCTGTGCATCTTTTTTGTCAAGTAGACATGGTGCCGCTAACCGGGGTCGAACCGGTACGCCGAAAGGGCGAGGGATTTTAAGTCCCTTGTGTCTGCCAATTCCACCATAGCGGCAAAGAATTGCCGTGCGGCGGCCGTGCGCGGCCGCCGCAAAAGCACTGCTTTATTATAATGTAAATTCGCGGCGGGTGTCAATGACAAATGCCCCCCGCGCCTCCCTGGAGCTAAAAAGAGATTCGCCGCAAATGGTTGGCTTTTGGCGCGAATCGTGGTACACTATTGTCAAAATGAAACGACTGAAAGGGAGCGCATAGGTATGGCAAAACGTGTGTTTATCATTGTTCTGGACAGCTTTGGTATTGGCGAGCTTCCCGACGCGGATCGCTTTGGCGATGTCGGCGCAAACACGCTGCGCAGCATTGTACAGTCGCCCAAATTCCATGCGCCGACTTTGGAACGCATGGGTCTGCTTAACATCGACGGTGTGAGCTGCCGGGACGGGGTCAGCTCGCCTGCCGGGTGCTTTGGCCGCATGGTGGAGCAGTCCATGGGTAAGGACACCACCATCGGCCACTGGGAAATTGCCGGCATCATCTCCCCCAACCCGATGCCCACCTATCCAAACGGCTTCCCGCCCGAGGTTGTGGAGCCGTTCGAGCGCGCGGTCGGCCGCAAGGTGCTGTGCAACAGGCCGTATTCCGGCACCCAGGCGCTGGTCGATTTCGGGGAAGAGCACATGAAAACGGGGGATCTGATCCTCTACACCTCGGCGGACAGTGTCTTTCAGGTTGCGGCGCACGAGGAGGTTGTTCCGCTCGAGGAGCTGTACCGCATCTGCCAAATCGCGCGGGATCAGCTCACGGCAAGCGGCCGGCACGCGGTTGGCCGCGTCATCGCCCGCCCCTTCCTCGGGCATGACAAAACGGATTTCAAGCGCACGACCAACCGCCACGATTTTTCGCTCACCCCGCCGAAAAAGACCATGCTCGACCACATCAGCGGCGCGGGGATGCAGACAATCGGCGTCGGCAAAATCTATGACATTTTTGCGGGCGTGGGCATAACCGAACAGATTAAAAGCAAGGGCAATTTCAACGGCATGGAGATCACGCTCGACCTCGCCGAGCGCGACTTTGAGGGGCTTGCGTTTGTCAATCTCGTCGATTTCGATATGCTGTACGGCCACCGCAACGATATCGACGGCTATGCCGCGGCCACAACCGAGTTTGATGGCCAGCTGCAGCAGTTCATTCAAAAAATGCGCCCGGACGATCTCCTGATTATCACGGCGGATCACGGCTGCGACCCCGGCTTTACCCAGTCCACGGATCACTCCCGCGAATACACCCCCATGATTGCCTACGGCGCGCCGCTCAAGCCGGGCGTGAATCTGCACACCCGCCCGACCTTTGCGGACATCGCCGCCACGACCTGCGCCTTCCTCGGCGTGCAGGGCGAACTGGACGGCACAAGCTTTTTGCCGCTGATTCTCAAATAATCTTCCCCCATACCCATTCGGCGCACAGGGTGTCCTGTGCGGAGCGGCTTGGGCGGCGCTGCTTATGCGGTTTCTGTAGCGGCAGCGCGGGGCAGGCTGCCTGACAGAACCGACGGACAGAGAACGCAGCCGAGCGGGCGGCTTATCCGTCCGCGTACTCGCGGGCTGGGACTGCCCGGAACTGCCTTACGCGTATTTTCCCCGCCGGGCAGATGCCCTGATACCGAATGATCGTCAAAGCGCCAACGCGCCCGCAGCCCTGCGGGCGCTTTTCTGATAGGCGTATCCCGGAAAAACCGGCGGCTCCGGTTTTCGCGCGGGAAATCCCTTTGTGCCGCTTCCCTTGCCGCGTACCCGCGGGCTGGGACTGCCCGGAACTGCCTTGCGCGTATTTTCCCCGCCGGGTAGAGACCCCGATACAGAACGATTGCAAAAGCGCCAAAGCGCCCGCAGCCCTGCGGGCGCTTTTTCTGATGGGCGCATTCCGGAAAAGCCGGCAGCTTCGGCTTCCGCGCGGGAAAGCTCCTGTGCCCTCTCTCTTGCTACGCACGCCGTAAAACCGGCGCATTCCCGGCCGGGAATGCGGTGCACGGCATCGCCCGCCGGCTCTGGCCATCTTCCTGCTTTTCCAAGAAGAATCGTCAGCCTTTCTCCGTTCCTTTTGCTCCCCTGTCCGATTTCCGGCAAAACAGGGATTGCCGAACAAAAACGTCGAAAAGGGCGGCTATTCTTACAGAATAGCCGCCCTTTGGGCTCTTGTGTATAGCGTCCCACCCGTTCATGCGGGCGCACGGTTTGCGCTCAGTCCTTGCGCGCGCACTCATAGGCCTCGCCGCGCAGCGTCTCAAGCGCGTGCGGCATGGCGCCGCGAATCGCGTCCAGACACTCCCGAACCGCCTTGGGGCTGCCCGGCAGATTGACAATCAGGGTGCGCTTGCGGATTCCCGCCACTGCGCGGCTGAGCATCGCCCGGTCGGTGATTTCCAGGCTCTTTGCGCGCATCGCCTCGGGGATGCCCGGCGTCTCCCGCTCAATCACGTCCCGCGTCGCCTCCGGCGTCACGTCGCGCGGCGCAAGGCCGGTACCGCCCGTTGTCAGGATCAGATCCGCCTTGCCGCTGTCCGCAATCTCCCGCATGGCGGCGGCCAGCCGTTCGCGGTCGTCCGGCAGAACGGTGAGGCCGACGGTTTTGGCGTAATCCACCGCCTCGCGGATTGCGGGACCGGCCAGATCCTCCCGTTCCCCGCTCGCCCCCTTGTCGCTCGCCACGATAATCCACAGCGCCGCCGGCCGCTCAACCACCTCGATTGCGTCCCCGGCCTTGACCTCGCCCTCCTCCAGAACCTTGACAAAGATTCCCTCGGTCGGCATAATACACTTTCCCACCTGCTTGTAGATCTGGCAATGCTGATGGCATTCCTTGCCGATTTGGGTCACCTCGACCAGCGCGCTACCCATGCGCAGCTTTGTTCCGACAGGCAGCGTATACAGCTCCATGCCGATCGTCGTTATATTTTCGGCAAACTTTCCCGGTACAAGGTCGTCCACGCCAAGCGCGGTCATTTTGTCGATGCTCTCCTGGGCAAGCAGGCTGATCTGGCGGTGCCAGTTTCCGGCATGTGCGTCGCCGACAAGGCCGTGGTCGATTTTCAGCGTCGCCGCGCCGCCGATTGGGTATTTAAACGTGCCCTTTTTTTCGCTCAGGTTTACCGAGACCACTTTTGCCATTTTCATCCTCCGATTCTGGTCATATTGCGCCGGGTTTTCCAGTTTTCCTCAAAGTGGTGCGCGCGCGGCTTGTTGTAAATCGCCTCGCGGATTGCCGCCGTCAGCGCGGCCTCCCCCTGCTCGAGCGCGGGAAGCAGCGAAATCTCCGCGTTGTTCCCAAGGCAGGGGCGCAGCTTGCCGTCCGACAGGATGCGGATGCGGTTGCAGTCCCCGCAGAATTTGTGGCTCACCGCGCTGATAAAGCCGACCTTGCCCTGATAGCCGTCTATTTTGTAATCCGTCGACGGCTGCCCGGGATACGCCGGCGGCACAGGTCGCAGCTGCGGCCGCGCGCCGATGAGTTCGCCGGAGGGAACCCGCCTGCGCGGATCCTCCCCCAGCCTGCCCAGCGGCATCAGCTCGATAAACCGCACCTCAATCGGCCGCGTGCGGGTCAGTTCGATAAAATCATCAATCTCGTCGTCGTTTTCCCCGCGCACCACCACCGCGTTGAGCTTTACCGGCAGCAGGCCGCAGGCAAGCGCCTCGTCCACCGCGTCAAAAACCCGGCGCACCTCCCCGCCGCCGGTCATGCGCCGGAACTTCTCCGGGTCAAGGGAGTCTATGCTGATATTCATGCGGGTCAGCCCCGCGCGCTTGAGTCGCTCTGCCCGGCCGTCCAGCTGCTGTGCGTTCGTCGTCAGCGTGATTTCCTCAATTCCGGGCGCGGCGGCGCAGGCCTCGACAATCTCAACAATATCCCGGCGCAGCAGCGGCTCGCCGCCGGTCAGCCGAACCTTGCGGATGCCCAGCGCGGCGCACGCGCGCACAATCTGCGCAAACTGCTCGCAGCGCAGCTCGGCCTGCTTGGGGCACTGCCCCTCGTCCGCCCGGCAGTAGGCGCATTTGAGGGTGCAGCGTTCGGTCAGGGAAAGCCGCAGGTAATGGATATCCCGCCCAAACTGGTCAATCATGCTCCACCTCAATCCGTGCGCCGGCATACAGCCCGCCGGGCGAAATTGTTTTTGCGCGCCAGCAGACAACCCCGGGTACCGGCTGCACCGGCGGATCGCCGGCGATTTCCACAAGCGCGCCGCCCAGCCGCAGCCGCGAGCCGCCTTGCAGCGAACCGGTATTGCACAGCACAACAGCCATAGCGGGCAGGCTGTCAACCGCCCGCCGCACAGCCTCAAACGCCTGTTCCACAGCCTCGGCCTGCGCGCGCTGCACGCTCAGAAGCAGCAGCCCCGCGCCGTCGCCGCCCGTTGCCCACACGGACAGCACCTCGCCCAACGCGGCACGGTCGAACACGCCGGATTTCCCGCCCGATTTGTACAGTAGCCGGGCGGCGTCCACCACCATGGCGCGGTCAACTGCCTTGCACATGTCATAGATCGTCAGTGCGCCGACCGAGGCGGCGCAAAGCGCCTCCATCTCGACGCCGGTCGCATAGGTACAGCGAACCGTACACTGCACCGACACTGCGTCCCGCCCGCACGGCTCAACCTGCACATCAACCGACGAAATCGGGAGCGGATGGCAGAGCGGGATCAGCTCCCCCGTGCGCTTTGCCGCCTGAATCGCGGCAATCCGCGCAACCCCCAGCGCATCCCCCTTTTTCATATTGCCCTCGAGGATCGCCTTCAGCGTTTCCGGGCGCATATGCACCACCGCCTGCGCCGTTGCAACCCGCGGCGTCAGCGCTTTTTCGCTGACGTCGACCATCCGCGCCTCTCCGTTTTGGTTGATATGGGTCAAATTCATCGCTTCACCTGTGCTTCATCGCCGGGCGGCGCCGGCTTCGTTATTCGTTTTGCGCCGCATCATACGGGCAGTGCGGCTGGGTACAGCTCTCGCTGACCCGCAGGCTGACCTGGGTAAACCGGCATTGCAGCCCATCATACCGCAGCATCTTGCCATAAAGCGGCTTACCCCGCCCAAGCAGAATCTTCAGGCACTCAACCGCCTGCATCGAGCCGATCACCCCCGCCGCCGCACCGATGACGGGGCTTTGCGGCTCCTTGATTTTGAGCGGCGGCAGCACGCATTCCAGGCAGGCGCACTCCCGGCGGACGCTCATCACAAACCCGCCAAAGCCGGCGACGCCCGCCTCCACAAGGGGGATATCGGCGCGCATCGCGAACGCGTTGACAACCAGCCGCGACTCAATCGTGTTGACACAGTCGACAAGCACGTCCGGGCTGCCCAGCAGCTCGTCCACATTCTGCGGCGTGATGCGCGCACAGACGGGCTCGAACGCGATATCCGGGCAGTCCGCACCAAGGCGGGTGCAGGCGAGCTTTGCCTTGTTCATCCCGATTGCGCCCGCCCCATACAGGAACTGGCGGTTGAGGTTTGTCTCCTCCACCACGTCGCTGTCCACGATGCGGATATGGCCGACACCCGCGCAGGCAAGGTAGGTCAGCACCGGGCTGCCAAGGCCGCCGGCGCCAACCACGGTCACCCGCGCGCGGGACAGCCTCTCCTGGCCGTCCGCCCCAATCTGGGGCATTGCAATTTGTCTGTCAAATCTCATTTGTTTCCTCGCATTCATGCCGGCCGGCAAGCGAGTCGACATATGGAAGAAAATCCGGCCGGCAGCTAAAAGTTCAACTCTTTCACAAATGTATTCTGGAAATTCGGATGGGTCGCCAGCTCAAGGAACTGGGTTTCCCGCGTGATTCGGTCACACCGGGCAATCTGCGCGTCGCTGAGCGCGGCGAGCTTCGCCCCCTCGCCCGCGGCGTTCCCGATTGCGCGCACCCTGTCCTGTAACTCTGCCGGAAGCAGCCCGATTGTGCAGGCGCTCTGCGGGTCAATATAGCTGCCGAACGCGCCGGCAAGCAGCACCTGCCGGATATCGCCCACCTGCACGCCGAGCGTCTCGCACATCAGCCGGATACCCGCGCTGATTGCGCCCTTGGCAAGCTGGATTTCCCGCACGTCCTTCTGGGTCAGATAAACCGGCTCCCCGTTCTTCGCTTCCGCCTCGCGCGCAAGCACAAACACCTGTTTGCCGTCGATTTCACAGCGGCGTGCGGCGAGGGGTTCGGGCAGCTTTTTGGCAAACCGGCCGCTTTTTTCCACCACACCCAGCTTGACAAGGCAGGCCGCCGCGTCAATCAGGCCGGAGCCGCAGATTCCCGCGGCCGGCGCCCCCTCGATGGTTCGCAGCGCAATGTCTCCCGCGCCGTCCGGGCGTACCCGGTCAATCGCGCCGGCGGACGCGCGCATTCCCTTTTCGATTTTTGCCCCCTCAAAGGCGGGACCTGCTGCCGTGGAGCAGGCAATCCGGCGGGTTTTGTCCCCAAGCACCATCTCCCCGTTTGTGCCGATATCCACCGCGAGGGTCAGTTCCTCCAGCTCGTCAAACCCGGCGGACAGCATCAGCGCGCAGGTATCCGCGCCGACAAATCCGGCGAGATTGGGCAGCAGCCACACCTCCGCGTTCCGGTTGACCGCAAGGCCGCTCTGCGCCGCCGTCAGGCAGACCGGCGCGCTGAACGACGCGTAGTAGGGCGCGCTGACCAGCGTCTGCGGACAGATTCCCGCAAACAGATGGTGCATACAGGTGTTCCCGGCAACGGCAACGCGGTAAATGTCCGCCGTTTGGACGCCGGCGCGCGCCGCCGTTTTTTGCAGCAGCTCGTTCATTGCGCCGCGCACCGCGTCGGTCAGCGGCTGCACGTCCTGCTGGATGGCGTACATCGCGCGGGAAATCACGTCCGCGCCGTACTGCGTCTGCGGGTTGAGGACACCCTCGACAGCCAGCTGCGCGCCGCTGCGCGCGTCAAGCAGATAGCAGACAACCGTCGTGGTGCCGATGTCGAACGCCGCGGCAAGGGGCGCCGGCAGGTCGGCGCGCACGTCAAGCAGCCGCGTGCCGGAAACCACAACGCCCGGCTGCCCGCCCGACTGCTCCAGCGCGGCAAACAGCCCGCGCGCCGCCTCCAGCGAAAACGGAATCTCTTTCGGCTCGACCCCCGCAAGGGGCGCGGCCGCCTCGGTGAGCCGCTGCCAGTCCGCCCGGTTTTCCCCAAGCCTGCACGGCTCCACCTGCACCCGCGCCGCGCGCAGGGAAAGTTCGGCCGGAACCACCTCATCGCCCTCACCGGCACACAGCACGTCGACCTCGCCGCCCGGCTGGGGGACGACGACCGTCGTATCCCCCGCAATCACGGTCTGGCAGGCGCGCCTGCGCCCCGTTTGTGCGCCGCGAACGACGTCTACGATGCATTTTCCGCAGCTGCCCTGCCCGCCGCAGGGCGCGTCGATGACGACGCCCGCGCGGATTGCGGCCGCAAGGATTGTCTCCCCGTCCTTCGCTTCCAATACAGTGCCCGCGGGCAAAAAGGTGATTCGGTTGCTCATGCTTCTGCTTCTGCCTCCAATTGCGCATTTCTCTGCGCGTAAATCTTCTCCATGGTCGCGCGGTCTATTTTGTACATCGAGATAAAGACAACGCTCACCACAATCACAATCGCGCTGCCAAAGGTCATCAGGTTGGTGATGCCCGAAATGATGCCCGGGGTCACCTCGGCGCCTGTCTGATAGCCGATCGCCGCAAGGCCGAACGACGCAAGGCCGCCGCCCACGATCTGCGCAAAGCGAAGCGCCGTGCCGCCGACCGAGGAGGTAAACGCGCGCGCGTGGACGCCCTTGGTGTATTCGTTATAGTCCGCAATCTCGGTGATAAACGCCGGGATCATCGCGCCGGAGAAGATGGCGAAAAAGGCGTTAAAGCCCATCAGCACCATAAAGCCGACGGCCGAGGTGCCGACAAACCGGGTGGAGATGATGCACACGCAGGAGAGCAGCGACGCGCAGATGAACATCTTCTTTTTGCCGAACGTATTCGCCAGCTTGCGGGCGAAGAAATGGCCGACCAGGCCAGACAGGGTGATGACCGTCAGATAAGTCGACATCAGGGTGGGATTGCCCATGACATAGCTGAAATAATAGGCCATCAGGGTCGGCAGGATGGTGGACGCCGCCTCGCGGAAGGTCACTGCGAGGAAAAACGCGCACATCGGCTTGCTGAACACACCCAGCATCTCTTTGGGGGTCGTCGCCTGCTGCACCTCGCCCTTTGCATACAGCCGCGCGTTGTCGAACGGCTCGGTAATGCGGGAGACGATGAACATGCACAGAACGATCAGGCAGCCAAAGATAAACGCCGTCATGGTGAAGCCCATGCGCTCGCTGGAGAACCCGTGCAGCAGCCGCACCCCGATAAAGCTGTAGCACAGCCCGGCAACCGAGCCCATCTGGGACGCCGCGCTGGTCAGGGAGATGGTATCCTGCGGGTTGCGGCTAAGCGGGCCGAGCAGGGTGCGGTAAGCCACCCACATCAGGTTGTAGCCGATATAGGCAATCAGATAAAACAGGGTGAACCAGACGCCCTTTGCCCAGTTGGGCAGATCGACAGCCGTGTAAAACAGGGTCATGCCAACCAGCAGGATAATGCTGCCGATAACCAGCCAGGGGCGGAACTTGCCGTTTCTGGGCTTTGCGCGGTCGATGTAGATGCCGGACAGAATCATCGTGATGGCCTCGAACCACTGCACCGTTGTATAGAGCACGGCGGCAAGGGTTGTCGGCAGCTGGAGCACGTCGGTCATAAAGAGCATCAGGTAATAAGAGACGAAGAACAGAAAGAAGGTGAACCCGAATTCACCCAGGGCATACCCGTACAAAAACAGGTTACTGTGTGTCGGTTTATGTGCCGATTGTCGATTTTCCATATTGTCGTAATCCTCCTGTCTTTCAGGCAGAGACGTCGCTGTCGGGCACTCTCCCCGCTCTGGCAAGAAAAACATTCTCAGTCGTTTTTGATTCGTTGGTTGATCGTCCGAATTTCAAACAGCCGTTTATTCTGCACCTGCGCGATTTGCGCCGCGCGGGCGGCAGGAGATGCATCGCCCCCCTTTTCGTCCATCCTGCAAGGTGTAAAGTAGCCAACGACGGAAAGGCAGGCACAGCCGGTTGACCGCACCGCAAGCGGCAAAGCGAAAACGACCCCGCTCGCGCCTCTGCACAGACCGAAATGGCCGAACGGCAGCGGGTGCGTGACCCCCATCACGCAGCCGCCAGTCAAAGCCATGCTGTTTTCCGGTTTTATCGTTTGTTTTGCCGGCTGCGGCGCGGTCAGCAGCATTGCGGCGGCATTGCCCCACAAGCAAGCGCACCCGCAATGGCGGACGCAGAGGCGTCGGGTTTCGGCGCGTTTGTCCATTCACAGCGGCCGGTTAACAGGACAAAAAGCCGGAAAAAGCCGCCGCTGCAAAAGGTTCCGAGCAGATCCGCAGCGGAGAACCCCACCGTGTTTTAAGGCTGTTTTCCGCAAACGTATCGTTCTGTTTTTTCTTTTAATAAGATGCGGCATAGGCCGAAACCTGTGCCGCATCTTGATATTAATTTGTTCACTTGCTCAAAAGCCGGGCGCTTATTTTACCTCCGCAGCCGCAGCGATCTTCGCGGCCTTTTCGGCGCGGTACTTATCAACCTCTTTCTCATCAATCTTGTAGAAGATGAAGATGAGCGCGGACAGCACGCAGACCGCCGCCGGGCCAAACGCCATCAGGTAGGTGATGCTGTTGATGATGGCCGGGGTAACCTCAGCCGTCGCGCTGAAGCCGACAGCCGCAAGACCAAACGACGCGATGGTCGTGGAAAGCGCGGTGCCGAAGCGGATGGTCGTGCCGGCGATCGACTGAACAATCGCGCGGGCGTCGCTCTCGCCCTTCATCTCCTTGTAGTCCGCGATATCGTTCGCAAAGACCATGATGAGCATGCCGCCGACGACACTGAAGCAGCCAATCGCGACACGGATGATGAGGAACGGGATGGACGTTTTGCCGATCAGGGCAATCAGGATGTAGAGGATGCCGGTGAGAATCGAGAAATAGATAAAGGATTTCTTTTTGCCGATCAGGTTGCACATGACCTTGCTCAGCCACGCGCCGACGAGACCCGCAACCGAGCCCGCTGTGACCGAGATGCCGAGGATGACCGGGTCATTCAGGACATACTGCGTGAAGTACGCAAGCAGGGTCATGAAAAAGCCCATGTGGCAGTTGTTGAGGATCATCGCGAAGAAGAAGGGGATCGTCGGGCCGGTCATGGCCTTGAGCATACTGCCCTTCTTTTTGGGCGCGGCCTCTTTTTTTTCGGCTGCAACCGTCTCGGTGGGCAGGTCGTACTTTTTGGTCAGGAAGAAGATGCCGACCGTGCCGCACACGATGAACAGGCCGTAAACCAGCGCGTTGAGGGTGTAGCTGCCGCCAAACAGGGTCATGAGCGGGGTGCTGATGACGCCGTAGAGCAGGCCGCCAAGGGTGCTGCCCTGCTGCGCGACCATGGCGAGGCTGTTGGCGTCCGCCGCGTTGCCGCTCATCGGGCCGACCAGCGAGCGTTCGGCAACCCACAGGCAGTTATAGCCAATCGACTGGACAATGAACAGAACCACGAACAGCGCGCCCGCCGCACCCTGGCTGAGGCCAAGGTCGCTGAACATCAGCGGGAACACGATGCCCATGACGATGCCGCCAACCAGCGTCCAGGTACGGAACCGGCCGGTTTTGAAGTTGATCTTGTCAATCAGGATGCCGGCCAGAACCATCGTAACCACGTTGCCCCACACAGACAGGGTGTTGACGATTGCCGAAATCGTTGTGCTGAGCTGCAGCACGTTAGTCAAATAGAAGAGACGGTTGTATGCCAGGAACATCAGATAAAAGGTGTTCAGGAACATACCGAAGAAACCGTAAAGCAGGATCTGGCTCTGCTTCAATGTCGGTTTCAGTGCTTGGGTTTTGTTTTCCACAATCTGTACCTCCTTATATTTATAAACGCACCGGATGCGCGTTTATTCAGAAACTGCGCGGCGTCACTGCCGAACCAGCAGGTCAATCAGGCCAAACACATACGCCTTGCGCGCCTCCGGATCCTCAATGGGAACCGGCAGCTTGAGATTCTCCGCAAGATACTCGAGACCCTCGGGGAATTTGGTAATATCGACTTTTTTCTCGTTTTCCATGATATCCTCCCGAAATCAGACGCGATATTCGCGGATAAAGTCGCAGACCGCCTTGACGTTCTCCGGATTGGCGTCGTTTTTAAACGAGACCATCTTATCCTGTGTGAGCATAAAGCCGCCGTCCTTGCCCAGCTCGTCGCAGCAGCGTTTGACGCGGTCGATGCACTGCTCTTTCGTGCCGGCGCCAAGCAGCGAAACCGGCATACCGCCGAGAATTGCGGCGTTTGGCAGCTCCTTGCGCATCTCGAAGACGTCGTCCTGCTCGGGGTGCATAACCAGCAGACCCTTCGGATATTCCTTGAGATAATCCCAGAACCGCTTGCTGCTGCCCTCCATGAACAGGCGAACCGTCATCTTCTTTTCGGCCAGCACGTCGAGCGTCTCCTTCATGTATGGCCACAGGTATTTCTCAAACTGCTTCATGTTGAGCACGGTGTGGCACAGCAGGGTCAGGTCATAGTCGAAGCAGGCATTCATGTCCGGCCCGACAGGCGCGTTTTTCAGCATCTGCAAGCCCGGATAGAAATACCGCTCGTTAATGGCGTCAAGCGCCGCCTCCAGCGCGCCGGTGTCCTTGCGCATGTCGATGGACAGGCCGCGGATGCCGCGGATGGTGTTGAACATGAAATCGAGCGCGATATAGCCAAAGCCCTTCGGCGCCGCATAGGGGGGCAGCGCGTATTCCTCGGACATAATCTGGGCGATCTTGCCCGCGTATTTCATGAATTCGGTGCGCTCATCCAGCGATTTCTGCACGTCGGCAAGGGTCACGCTGCCATCCGCCCACATCGGATACTTGCGCGCCATGCCCTTTTCCCAGAAAAATTTCTGGACGTTGTCCGCCATCTCCTGCAGCTCGTCGTGCTCACAGATCGCCTTGTCCTTGAAGTTGACCGTGCCCGCCTCGTCGTTGACGTAATAAGAGCAGGCGCCGAGCGCCATCGGGATGCGGATTGCGTTGCGCACGCCCATCTCGAGGATGCTGTCAAAGCCGTACTTCTCCTGATGGAGACGCACAACCTTTTCCATGATGTCGTAGTCGTTCATGGCCTCGCTGAGCTTATAGCCCGCGTCGAGGATCTTCCAGGTCACGAAGAACGACATATGGGGAATGCGCTCTGGTTTGACGAAATTGGACGCATCCCGGAACAATTTCGCGCGATACTGCCGAAGCTCCTGATTTGTCATAATTTTTCCCTTCTTACCGCTTCTCCCCCAAAGGGGAAAACAAATATTCGGCACGTCCGGCCGGGCGACCATGTCCTCCCGGCCGGACGAAACCCATTCAATTGACCCCCGGCGCCGCCGGAGGAGCCGAACTGCCGCGGCGGGCGGAAACGGCATTTTCACGCCCGCACGGCACAAGCCTCAAACCAAACCGCTTATTGCGCCGCCCACTCGGAGCAGATGCGGATGGTGTCCTGCGGGTTGTGCGCCCAGGCGTCCGCGCCGACATGCTCGCAGGCCTCCGCGCTGACAGGCGCGCCGCCGATGATGACCTTGATTCCGTCACGGATGCCGGCCGCCTTGAGCGCGTCAACCGTCGCCTTCATCGAGTCAATCGCCAGGGTCAGAACGCCGCTGAGCGCGATGATCTTGATGTCGTTCTTCTTCGCCTCGTCGACGATCACCTGCGGGTCGACGTCGATGCCGAGGTCGATGACCTCAAAGCCGGACGCCTGAAGCATCGCAATAACGATGTTCTTGCCGATGTCGTGCAGGTCGTCCTTGACGGTGCACATAATCATGCGGCCCTTCGCGCTGCCGCCGCCCGATGTGAGCGCCGGGCTGAGAATCTCGACTGCCTGGGTCATCAGCTCGCCCGCGAAAATCAGGTCGCCGACGAAATACTCGCCCTTTTCAAACAGGTCGCCGACGATGTTCAGGCCGTCCTGGCAGGCCTCCATCGCTTTCTCGGCCTCGGAGCCGCCGTCCGCCATAACGGCTTTCAGCGTTTCGAGAACGGTGTCCTCATCGAGCTCTCCCATGGACTGTTTCAGTTTTTCGACATCCAACATGATTGTTCTCCTCTTTTTCGTTTATTTATTGTTTCGTGCCTGTCAACTAAAGAAAATAGAAAAGCCGCCTGCTTACGGGGCAATCAGGCTTTTTTCACCGGGCCGATGCGGCCGGCGCGGAACGCCTTGTTGTAGTTCCGGCAGAGCCTGTCGCGCGCGAGCAGCGCCTCGGTCGCGTAGATTGTGCCGATGACGTCGCGGCTTGTCGGATCCGCAATCACCGAATCCAGCCCGGCGTACATCGAAAGGGTCAGGAAATTCATGTTGACCAACTTGCGCGCCGGCATCCCGTACGAGATGTTGGACAGCGCGGCGGTGACGTTCGCGGTCGGATATTTCTCTTTGATGCCGCGAATCGCGTCAAAGAAGTTGAGTGCGGAGTCGTTGACCGCGGACAGCGCCAGAACCAGCGGGTCGATGTGCATTCTGTCCGGCGTGACGCCGTAGCCCGCGGCCTTTTCAATCAGGTCGCACGCGATGCGGATTTTGTCCTCCGCCTTCGCCGCGATGCCGGACTGGTTGCAGCACAGCGCGATGACCTTCCACTCGGGGTTATCCCGCAGAATCGGCAGCAGCACGTCGCACTTCGCGCCCTCGCCCGAAATGGAGTTGATGAGACCCGGCTTTTTCAGCTTCGGGAAAATGCCCTTGATAATCTCGGGATCCGGGCTGTCGATGCAGATCGGCTTGCTCGCCACCGACTGCACGACGTCCACCAGCCATTCAATGGCGGCCGGCTCTTCCTCGGGCGAGGTGCCCGCGCACACGTCCAGATAGTCCGCACCCGCGTCCTCCTGCTTGCGGACAAGCTCGATGATGAACGCCTCGTCCCGCGCGGCGATTGCACGCGCGGTTGAGGGGATCGCGCCGTTGATTTTCTCGCCAATAATAATCATAGACAAATTCTTCCTTTCTATCCAATACTTGTATAGACAAGTATATTGTAAAGCGCGTAAAAAGTCAATAGATGCGGGCAAAAAACCATAAAAGAAACAAACCCGCCCCCATGAATTCGTGAAAAATATACAAACGCTTGACACCCAAACCCAAGCCCGATAATATAGATATTTAGAGTAAGGGGAGTGGATTCAACGCGATGAAAACCGTAATTCTGGCCTGCAAAATGCTGGAGCAGGAGCTGCGCCACGTGCTTGCTGAAGCAGCCGGCGAATACCGGGTAGTGTGGTTTGAAAAAGGGCTGCACAACTCGCCCGACCGGCTGCGGGACGCTTTGCAGGCGCAGCTGGACGCGCTGGATCCGGACGTGGGGCGGGTGATTTTCACCTATGGATACTGCGGCGGCTGCATTTCCGGGCTGCACGTCAACGCCGAGACGATTTTTCCGCGGGTGGACGACTGCATTACGATGCTGCTGGGCTCGCACAGCCGCCGGCTGGAATTCTCGGACAGCGGCACCGGCGCCTTTTACCTGACCGAGGCCTGGCTGGACAGCGACCGCAGCATCGTGGAGGAGTACAACTACGCCATGCGGCGGTACGGCGAAAAGCGCGCGCGCCGGATTCTGGACGCGATGTTCCACAATTATTCGACCATTGTGCTGCTGGACACCGGCCTTTCCCCCATCGACCCGACGCTTGAAAAGGCGCGGAAGATTGCGCAGGCGCTGGATTTCAGCGTGCGCATCGTCCCCGCAACGCTCGGCTATCTGCGTGCGCTTGTGTCGGGGCCGTGGCTGGCGGACCGCTTTGTGGTGCTGCCGCCGGGGGAGAGCCTGACCCCGTTGCAGGCGGGCACAATGATGAACGGTGAAGGGAGCACAGTATGAACGACCAGGCGGCGCATCTGGCGGAGGCCATGCGGGAACTGAATGAAAACGGCGTTCTTGACCTGACCCGCCGCATGATTGCGGACGGGCACGATACCTTCGAGATCCAGTCCATCCTCAACGACGGAATCAAGGACGTCGGCAAACGGTTTGAATCCGGCGAGTATTTTCTCGCCGACCTGATTGTATCCGGCATCATCTATCAAAACGCGATGGAGCTGTTCCACATCAGCGACCGGGGCGCAGGCCCCGTCCGGGGCAAGGTCGTCATCGGCGTCGTGGAAAACGACATCCACGACATCGGCAAAAACATCGTCTGCGAGGTGCTGCGCGCCGAGGGGTTCGAGGTAATCGACCTCGGCGTCGACGTGCGGCCGCAGGCCTTTGTGGAGGCTGTCCGGCAGCATCAGCCGGACGTGCTCGCGCTCAGCGGCGTGATGGGCTTTGCGCTCGATTCGATGAAGGCGACCATCACCCAGCTGGAGCAGCGCGGCCTGCGCGAGGGTCTGTCGATCATTATCGGCGGCTCCTGCATAACCAGCGGCGACCCCGCCCTGATCCGCGCCGATAAAATGGCAACCGATCCGCTCGAAACAATCGCATTCTGCAAGGCAGTGACGGAGAAGCGCAATGTCTAAGAATCAATACGGCGCGCCCGTTTACGTCGTGGTTGCGGACACCATTCGGGACAGCATTTTCAGCGGCACCTACAACCCAGGCGACCTGCTGCCGTCCGAAAATGACCTGTGTGTGCAGTTCAGCGCAAGCCGCGAGACCGTGCGCAAAAGCCTGAAAAACCTTGAAAACGACGGGTTTATTGTTTCCCGGCCGGGCAAGGGATATTTTGTCTCGGTGCCGGAGCACAACCGGTTCACGGTTGACCTCAAGGCAATTGACGAGGGCTGCCAGCCCAAGCTGAAGAACGTCAGCGTCATCTCGCCCGACGCCGCCGTCCGCCGGGCGCTGCTGCTGCCGCTCGGCGCGCGCGCCGTGCGGATTCAGCGCCAGATCCTCTCCGCAAACGATGTTGTGGCGCTGGACGACAATTACATTCCCTATGAAAAGGGGCAGCCCATCATCGAATCCTCCATCAACTACGCCGTGTTCCCCGAAATTGCCGCGGCCAAAACGACGCCGTTCGCTTTCTGCACCCGCATGGAGCTGACCGCAGAGATTGCCGCCCCGGAGCTCTCCCCCCTGCTTGAGTGCGAGCCGGGCGAGCCGCTGCTTGTGCTGACCCGGTATCTCATCGGGCAGAACAGCCAGCGCATCGGGTACGGCCGAAAATATATGAAGCACCCGTACGGCAAGGTCATCGGCCTTTCCGGCTACCTGCCCGACGAGCAGATCAAGGGCTTCTGAGCCGCCGCTGCCCCGCGCAGGACAGACAACAGAGCGCCCGGCCGGTTTTGCGCTGTCAGACTTTCCGCACCATACACACAAAAACGCACGACTGCCAAACGCGAGGCGCCGCCCGAAATCGGGCGGCGCCTCGCGTTTCTTCAAACCTTATCTGACAATCCTGTAATAGGTTCTCGCCGTAAAGCGAAAAACCAGCGTATATATAAAGGCATAAACCGCGCTTGTGACCGCGATGCACAGCAGGGTCATGCCGTTGTTTGTCATCTGGAACGCAGAGAGGATCTGGGTCAGCATCGGCGCCGCAGCAAAGATGTGCATCAGCGCGACGAGGAGCGGCAGGAAAAACACAATGAGCACCTGGCCGTTGATGGTGCCGCGCACCTCCGCGTCGGACATGCCGACCTTGCGCATGATCTCGTACCGCGCGCGGTCCTCGTACCCCTCCGAAACCTGCTTGAAGTACATAATCAGCACCGTGTTGACCAGGAACAGCAGCGCAAAGAACAGCCCGAGGAACAGCAGCCCGCCGTACATGCCGTAGTTGTTCGCGCGGTCCTCGTCCGCGCTTGTAACCGAATAGGTCGTCCCCTCTACCTGCGCGGTCGCCGCGCACAGGATATCGGTCGCCCGCTGCGCGAACTGCGCCCTGTCCGCGTATGAACCGCCGTCAAAGTCGATCTGGACGATCAGCCGCCGCCAGAACTCGCCGAAGTTCGGGTCGTTTGCGATGCCGGGATTGATCGCGTAGCGCACGGCGTCCGCCGCCTCGTTGTCCCGCGCAACAATGTACAGCCGCTCGTCCCGGTCGGCGTTTTTGCACTGGATAAGCGGCGATTCGGCAATCAGCGCCTTTACCCGGAACCGCGCCCCGTTCGGGCGGATTTCCTCCGTGTCCGCAATCGGCAGCGCGCTCACCAGCAGAATCTCATCCGGCTCCAGCCGCTCGTTCGCGCCGGCCGCCGCGTTGTAGTCGTCAAGGGTCAGGATATACACCGCGTGCGACCAGTCCCAGCCGCTCTCCCCCGCGGCGTTCAGCACCGCGTTTTCGTCCTTGAAGTAGAGCTGCCCGTCCCGCAGCGCAACCGAATCCCGCAGCGCATTGAAGGCGCGCATGGTCTCGAGCGTGTACCCGCTTTTGGCGGCAAGCAGACTCAGCTCCTGCATTGCGCCGCGCATGTCCGGTTCCTCCAGCCGCTTGTCGTAATACATCTCCAGCTGGTAGTCGTTCGGGTTCATAACGTGGTTCATCTCGTCCTGCCCGAAATAGAGCGCGCAGACCCCCGATATGGTGACCAGCACCATGGTGGACAGGATGCAGATGTTGGCAAGGCCGGCCGCGTTCTGCTTCATGCGGTGAACAAGCCCGGAGACCGACACAAACACCCGCGGGCGGTAATACAGCCCGGGATTTTTGCGGATTGCGCCCAGCACGAACTGGCTGCCCGCAAGGAACAGCAGGTTTGTGCCGATGATGACCAGAATCACAGCCGGCCAGAACAGCGCAATCGCAAAGGCCATATTGTTCGAGGTAATCGCGCAGAAATACCCGCCGCCGACGCACAGCAGCCCCAGAACGGTCAGCGGCGCTACCCCGCGCAGCTTTTTCTCCCCCCTGTTTTCCGCGCGCAGCAGGTTGATGGGGCTTGCAAGCCGCACCTGGAACTGGTTGTACACGCTTGTGCACAAAAAGACGGCGATAAAGCAGACCGCAGTCACCAGATACGCCCAGGGGGACAGGTTGAATTCGCTGCCCGGCGCCACCTGAATCAGCGCCATCAGCCCCATAAACGCGAGCTTGCCGAACACGGTGCCCCCGACAAGGCCGGCGAGCAGCGAGCCGAAGTTGAGCTGCAAATTCTCAAACAGAATAATGCGCGCGACGTGCCGCTTTTCCAGCCCTAAAATCCCGTACAGGCCGAATTCCTTTTTTCGGTTTTTGGTCAAAAAGCTGTTGAGATAAAGCAGATACCCGCAGGTAAACAGACCCATCACCATCAGCCCGAACAGCAGCATGGCCTGCATTGTCCCGCCAAAGCTCATGTTGGAGACGCTTTTGCTGAACACGGTGTTCAGGATGATGAAAAACATGCCGGACATGACCGCGACCGCGACGGAATAAGGCAGATACATCCGGCGGTTGCGCCTGAGATTTTCCCGCGCAAGCTTAAAATACAGCCGGTTACCCAATGTCGACACCCCCGTCCGTCAGCACCGCGAGGGTCGAGACAATCTTGTCGAAAAAATCCCGCCGGGTCAGCCCGCCGCGGTAAATCTGGTTGAACAGCTCGCCGTCCCGGATGAAGATTACCCGGGAGGCGTAGCTGGCCGCGTTGCTGCTGTGGGTCACCATCAGCAGGGTGCGCCCCCCGGCGTTGAGCGAGGCGAACTTTTCCAGCAGCGACCGGGACGCTTTGGAATCGAGCGCGCCGGTCGGCTCGTCGGCCAGCAGGATTCTGGGGCTGGTGATGACGGCGCGCGCCACCGCGGCGCGCTGTTTTTCGCCGCCGGACACCTCATAGGGGTATTTTTCCAGCAGCTCCCCGATCCCGAGGCTCTCCGCCAGCGGGCGAACCAGCCGCATCATCTCCTCCACCGGCGTGTTGGCCAGCACCAGCGGCAGCAGGATATTGTCCTTGAGCGTAAAGGTGTCCAGCAGGTTGAAGTCCTGAAAGACAAAGCCGAGATTCTGCCGCCGGAACGCGGACATCTCCCTGTCCTTCACCTCCCGGAAGCTGCGCCCGGCCAGAAAAATCTCCCCCTCGGTCGGCTTGTCCAGCGAGGCCAGCAGGTTGAGCAGGGTGGTTTTCCCCGAACCCGACGCGCCCATCACCGCGACGAACTCCCCCTCGCTGATGGTGAAGCTCACGTCCCGCAGCGCGACGCACTGCCGCCCGCCAAGGCGGGTATTGTAAACCTTTTTCAGGTGTTTGACCTCAAGCAATTCCATTCGTGTGCAGCTCCTTTTTTATCTCGTTAAGGTCGAGCACGACCGTGTCGTCCAGCTTATCGTCCGCGCGGCGCACAAAGAAAAAATCCCCGATCCGGTCGATCGCCGCCCGCAGCCATTCCCTGCATTTCATCGCCCTTGCACCGTCTTTCCCGTGATTCAGCGAGGGGCGTTTTGCTCCCTCCCTGTGCCTCTATCATACAAAAACGGGGAAGCTGTCTGCCATAGCTTTGGCTTACATTTCCCCGTTTAACCTTACATTTGTGTAAGACAGACGCGCCGGGAAGCGGGCGGCGCGCTCAGTCCGGCCAGACGCCGCGCAGCCGGCGCTGCTGCGCCTCCGTCTGCCGGGTCAGCCCGCCGAACCCGATGCACAGGCACGCGCCCTGCGCCCGGCCGCGCTCCGCGTACAGCTCCATCCCCAGCCCGTCGGCGATCCGGCGGCTCATGAACAGCCCAAGCCCGCTCGCCCGGCGGTCGAACCGGCCGTTGTAGCCGGTGTAGCCCTTTTCAAAGATGCGGTCGATGTCGTCGCTGCGAATGCCGATGCCGCTGTCCTCCACCATCAGCGTCTGCCCCTCGGCCCAGATGCGCACGCCGCCGCGCTCGGTGTATTTGGCCGCGTTGGAAAGCAGCTGTTCCAGAATAAACCCGAGCCACTTTTTGTCCGAAACCACCACCAGCCCCGTGCGCTCAAACTGCACCGAGAGGTTCTTGTGGATAAACAGCGGCGCGTACTTTTTGACGCTGTCGGTCACCAGGGTGTCCAGTTCAAACGGCTCAAGCACCATGTCCGCGCCCAGGCTGCCCAGCTTGGCGTATTGCAGCGCCATGTCCACATACCGCTCGATCCGGAACAGCTCAATTTGCAGCTGCTCCGCGCCCGGAGCCGCCTGCGAATCCAGCAGCAGCCGCATCGCCGCAATCGGCGTCTTGATCTGGTGCAGCCACATGGTGTAATAATCCACCCGCGCGGCGTGCTCGTCGTTGAGCGCGTCCCGTTCCCGGCGCATGAGATCGCTCAGCTTTTCCAGCATCTCGGTATACTGGGCGCAGACCGCGTCCTGCGGTTCGGGCAGCGCGTGCAGCGCGTCGGACAAATTCGCGCAGATTTCCCGCAGCTCCCGCACCCGGGCTGCAAACCGCGGGTAATCCACCGCGCTCGCGCACAGCAGCAGAAAGCCCGCAATCAGCGCGCCGTAAAGGGCGAATTCCCTCTCCAGCCCCGCCAGCAGCGCGACCGCCTCGACGGACACGACGCCGCTCAGCCAAAGCAGCAGCGCGTACCGCCTGTAGTGCAGATAGTCCAGCAGCATCCCGTTCCCCCTTTTGTGCGCGCCGCTCCTTTTGTTGCGGCCGGTTTCGTATCTTCCCGGCAAAACCGCGCTTGCGGCCTGCCCGGTGTGTCCGATTCGCGGCCGGTACGGCCGCAGTACCCGCCCCCGGTTGGCTTGCCTGTTGCAAAGCCATGCAGCAACCGCAGGGTTCCGCCGCAAGGAACGGCGGCTGGGTGCCTGCCCCGCGTCCTCCTCAGTCCCGGACGAGATAGCCCTCCCCCTTCTTGGTCAGGATCAGGCCGGGCAGCCCCGCCTCCTCCAGCTTGCGGCGCAGCCGGTTGATGTTCACCGTCAGGGTGTTGTCGTCTATAAAGCTCTCGGAATCCCACAGCGCGCGCATGATCCGCTCGCGCGGGACAACCTCGTTTTTGTGCTCGAACAATGTCCGGAGAATCCGCTGCTCGTTTTTGGAAAGGTCAATCCGCGCGCCCGCAAATTGCAGCGCGCCGTCCGCGCCCAGCAGCGTCCCCCGCGCCTCAAGCGCCGGGCGCTCGTCGGTATAGCTGTACACCCGGCGCAGCAGCGCGTTGATTTTGGCAACCAGCACGTCGGTTGAAAAGGGCTTTGCGATATAGTCGTCCCCGCCCATGTTCATCGCCATCACAAGATCCATGTTGTCCGTGTGCGAGGAGACGAACACCACCGGCACCTTGGATTCCTTTCGGATCTGCTCGCACCAGTAATATCCGTTGTAAAACGGGAGCGAGATATCCAGCAAAACGAGATGCGGCGCGCAGGCGCGGAACTCGTTCAGCACATCCGAAAAGTCGGCCGCGCAGGACGCCTCAAAGCCCCAGCGCAGCAGGCTGTCCCGCATCAGCCCCGCAATCGTTTTGTCGTCCTCAACAAGAAAGATTCTGTACATCGCAAGCCTCCCCGGCAGCTCGGCGCGTCTGTGCCGCCGCGCCCTGTTGTGCCGCCTGTCTCTGCATTTGGCTGTTTTCCTCCTTGCCGCCCGCGCATTTGCGCGCGTTCTGTCCCGGCAGGATAAGCGCCAGTTTCAATAAAGATAGAACGGCCTCCCTATTCACCCCCAAACGCAAAACGCGGGTGGACATCGAGGATTTCGACAATTGCCGCCAGCCGCGCCGGACAAGCGCCGGTCAGAACGAGCGGATGATGCCCATCCCACGGTTATTATACCACAGCCGCTCCCGCGCATAACAGCTTCCCTGTGCAATTGCCGCCAACCTTATAACGACCGGGCGCGGCGGTTCCTTTCGCGCGGCGCGGTTCCTGTCCGGCCGGCCCGGGAAAACCCGCATAAACCTTCATGCACCGGCAGTGCACTGCAAAAATGGCAAATACAGCGTGCGTGGGGTTTTGCGCAGGAACGTCCGCCCGGCACACGTGCATAAAGGCAGGGTTGCGTATCGGGAAGAGAGCGCACGGCCAATGTATCGCGCGTTTGCACAGCAAAAAGACCGCCCCGCAGCCGACGCGGGGCAGTCTTTTTAAAAGGGGTAACCGCTATACAATCCGGCAAAGCGCAGCCGCGCAGCCGGCTCGGGTCCTTGCCGGCCGCGGATTATTCCGCCGCCTGCGATTTGGAAAGCCGGTACGCGTCCAGCTCCCGCTCGTTGACCTTGTAGAACAGGATCAGAATGCAGCAGAGCAGGCAGACGCTGGCCGGGCCGATCGCCATCAGGAAGGTGATGCCGCCCAGCACCTCGGCCGAGGGGGTCGTGCCCGCGACATAGCCGAGTGCGGCGAGGCCGAAGGACGCAATCGAGGTGGAAATCAGCGAGCCGATGCGGATGGACGCGCCGATCATCGACTGCACAAACGCGCGCGCACGGGAGGCGCCGCGCATCTCGTTGTAATCCGCAAGGTCGTTGCCCAATGCGGGCAGCGACGCGCCCGCGAACGAGCCGCAGAAGCCGATCAGCAGCCGGATAATCAGGAAGGTCACGGCCGTGTCGCCGAACAGGTACATGCAGAAATAGAGAATCGCGTTGCCCGCGTGCGCAAAGATGTACGCGCCCTTTTTGCCGATTTTCTGGCAGAGCATCGGGGCAAAAATGCCGCCGCAGAAGCCGCCGATGGACGAAACCGTCACGGCAAGGCCGAGCGCGGCCGGGTTTTGCAGCACATAGGTGGTGTAATAAACCAGCAGCGCCGAGAAAAAGCCGCTTTGGATATTGCCGGCCGTGATTGCAAAGAAGAAAATCAGCCCCTGCCCCTTAAGGGATTTGAGCATCTCGAGGAAGGAGACCTTCTGCTGCTTCTGGCCGCTCTGCGCCTGTGCCGCGCGCGGCCTGTCGTACGGCTTGCTCAGGCGCATCATGACAACGCAGCCCGCCAGGACAATCAGCGAATAGAGATAGCCGGTTGCCGCGTAGGGGGCAGTGGTGTGCGCCGAGAAAAACGCGAACAGCGACGCGCTGATCAGCCCATACAGGGTGCCGGCGACAGTCGAGCTGACCTGCGCAGCCGAGGTCAGGCGGATGCTGTCCGCCGAGTTTTTGCTCATCGGACCGACCAGCGAGCGGGAGCCCGACCACATGAGGTTGTAGCCAAAATTGCACATGACGTACAGGAAGACGAACAGAACCGCGTAAACCGTCATATTCAGCCCGCTCATGTTGAGGAACATCGTGCCGCAGGAGAGCAGCACAATGACCGTGCCAATCGCAACCCAGGAGCGGAACTTGCCCCATTTCAGGTTGGTTGAGTCGATGACGATGCCGCTGATTGTCATGGTGACAATCTTCATAAACTGGATGATGGAGTACAGCGACGCGGCCACAACCGAGGAGAACCCCGCAATATCGGTCAGGAAAAAGAGGGTGTTGTATGCGAGGAACTGGTTCATGAAGGAATAGGAGAACATTCCGCCGCCGCCGTATGCCAGCAGGCTGGAAAACTTCAGGGTGGATTTCACCTGTGGGGCATCATTTTTTGTCTGCATAGATTACTTCCTTTTTTTCTTGTGGGGTTTGGCCGCCGGTTTGCTGTTTTCAACCATCATCTGGCTGAAGGTCGCGGTGAACTGCTGGCCAAACACAATCGCAATCAGCGCCGGCACAAACAGGATAATCATCGAAAGGGTGCTGTTATCCCGAAAGATGATCGGCAGCACGATCGCGCCGACACAGCCGGCCACCATCAGCCAGAATGCCCGCGCGCCGCCGGGCAGATGGTAGGTTTTTACAAAGGCGTCCCATGGTTTCATGGCGTGCTCTCCTTTTCTTTTTTGCTTACGTCAAAGCCGCCCAATTCGCGCGGCGCACAAAATGCCGCCCGCCGTGCCAGCGGCCATGCCGAATCAGGCCGGCAAAAGCCCATTTTCGCTGGGAACAGCCCGCTCGCCTCGTCGCTTTCACATGGGGCTGCGCGGCCGGGTTCTTCGCGGGCAATTCCGCCGGCTCCAGCGCCGCGGCTCCGCCGCGCAAATGGCTGCGCGCTTCACGGCCAGGCCGGCAGCCGGCAAACAAGCCCTCCCAACCGCGGAATCGCCGCCGGGCAGGGCGGTTTTCCGGCGTGCCTCGGCAGATTTTGCCTGATACAGGCCAGCGCACACACGGCTTCGCCGCGTGTGCGCTGGCCTTAAGATTGTGGAAAACGATCTATTCTCAAGCCTCAAAGGTCAGGCCTGGAACCGGAACGGATTACGCGTTCCCCTTGGACTTTCTGTACGCATCAAGCTCCGCCTCGCTGACGTTGAAGAACTTGATGATGACCGCGGCGATGACGCAGACAACCGCCGGCGCGATGCCCATCAGCGCCATGATGCCGGTCGCCGTCGAGGCGCTGACCTCTGTGCCGGCCACATAGCCGACAGCCGCGAGGCCGTAGGAAGCCGCAGCGCCAGAAATCAGCATACCGAGACGGATCGAGACGCCGATCATCGACTGCACGAACGCGCGGGCGTTGGACTCGCCGCGCATCTCGTTGTAGTCCGCAAGGTCATTGCCCAGCGCGGGCAGGGTGACGCCGGAGGGCGAACCGACCATGCCGAGGGTGACGCGGATGATGAGGAACGCAATCGCGTTTCTGCCAAGCAGGAAAATCATGACATACAGCACCGCCGAAATCAGGTGGGACCAGATGTACAGGCTCTTCTTGCTCATCTTGCTGCACAGCCACGGCGTAAGCAGCGCGCCGATGATGCCGCCGATCGAGTTCACGGTAACCGCAAGGCCGGCGATGGTCGGGTTACCGAGAACAAAGCTGGTGAAGTAGAACAGCAGGGTGGAGAAGAAACCCATCTGAACGTTGCCGAAGGTGGTGCCGACGACAAAGATGAGACCCTGCCCCTTGATCGAGCGGAGCATCTCGCCAAAGCCGACGCCCTTGGGCTTCTCCTGCTTTACCTCGTCCTTGCTAATCTCGCGCGGGCCGTCATCCTTCGCGGTGATGAGGTACAGGACAATGCCGCCGACCAGCGCGAACGCGCTGTAGATGTACGCAGGACCCGCATACGGCTGACTGGAGGCAGCAAACGCCGCCGCAATGCCGGTCGAAATCAGGCCGTAAACCGTGCCGCCGGCCGTGGAGCCGAGCTGCGCGGCGGTCGTCAGCACAACGCCGTCCTGCGAGTTCTTGCTCATCGGGCCGACGAGGGAGCGGGAACCCGTCCACATGAGGTTGTAGCCGATCTGGTTCATAAAGAACAGGAACAGGAAGACCACAACATAAGCGCCCTCGGGCAGGTTAAAGCGGGTCATCGAAAGGCCGGTGAAGATGGTCATCACAACGCCGCCGATAACGCACCAGGTGCGGTACTTGCCCGAACGGAACGCGAAGCGGTCGATGATGACGCCGGAAGCGATCATCGCGATGATCTTAACGATGTTGTTCAGCGAGTACACGGTCGCCGCCATCGCCGTCGAGAAGCCGGAAGCCTCGGTCAGGAACGGCATGAGCATGTACGAAACAAAGCTCGCCGACATGGTCAGGGCGAACATACCGCCGCCGCCGTAGGCGATCGCCTTTGGCAGGGAGATTGTCGCCTTGGCTTTTGTTTGTTCTTGTGCCATAACATATCCTCCTAAAATGTTTTATCAAACCACCGACCCCTTACTTATAAATTTATCGGCGGTCAATAACGGGTTTGGCGCGGCGCTTAAAGGCCGCAGATGCTCTCCATGAACATGAGCACCGCCATCTTGCGGGCTTCCATGTCCTCCTTCGGGATGGGGAGATCCATTTTCTCGGCCAGAATCTCGACTCCTTCGGGGTATTTGTCGATGCCTTTTACCATTTCAGCCATTTCTGTTCACCTCTGTTTCCGCTCAGTTCTGGGACGGGCGATACTCAAGCACAAAGTCGCACACCGCCTTGAGATTCTCGGGGTTCGCGTCGTTGCGGTAGGAGCCCATCTTCGGCTGGTTGAGGATAAAGCCGCCCTGCGAGCCCAGCTCGTCGATGAGGCGCTTGGCAAGGTCGAGGCACTCCTGCTTGGTGCCGCGGCCGAGAACCTCGTTGCTCATGCCGCCCATGATGCAGCAGTTGGGCAGCGCCTCGCGCGCCTCGAACACATCGTCCGCCTCCAGATGCAGCGCCACAACCCCCGCCGGGAACTGCCGGAAATACGGCCAGAACCGCTTGGAGCTGCCCTCGGTGAACAGGCGCATCGTCCAGCCCTTTTCGCCGTGGACGTCCACAATCTGCTTGAGGTACGGCCAGTAGAATTCCTCCCACTGCTTTTCGTTGAGGATGGTGTGCGCCAGCAGGATCTGGTCGCTGTCAAAGGTCGAATCCATGTTCGAGCCCGCCGGCGCCTTGCGCATCGCCTCGATGCCGGGCTTGAAGCCGGTCTCGTCCATGATTGCAATCGCCTCGCGCAGCTCGTCGGTGTGGCGGCGCATGTCGATCGAGGTGCCGCGGATGCCGCGCAGCTGGTTGAAAATCGTCTCGATCGCGATGGGCGCAAAGCCCTTGCGATCCATGTAATAGGGGACGCCGTAATCCTCCAGCAGCTTCTTCGGCATCCGGCCGCGCAGGTCAAAGCCCATGAAGTTGAGATAATCCATGTTGGCCTTGTACGCGCGGTTGAGAATGTCGATATCGAATTTCTCCGTCCAGAACGGGTACTTGCGCGCCATGCCCTTTTCCCACTTGAACTTGCGCGGGTCTTTGGCAAACTCGACCAGCTCTCCCTCCTTGCAAAGCGCAAAGTCGAGATAGCTGACCGAACCGGCCTCGTCGTTGATGAGGTAGCGCGAGGAGCCGAGGATGGTGGAGGTCTCGTAGTTGTTCCTGTGCCCGAACTCAATCAGGGCGTCGAAGCGGTATTTTTCCTGGAATTCGCAGACGACCTTCTCCATGATATCCCAGTTGCACATCGCCTCGCTGAGCTTATAGCCGGCGTCGAGAATTTTCCAGGTGACAAAGTGCGAGATATGCGGCACGCGATCCGGTTTTTTCTTCAGCCCGACTGCGTCCCGGACAATCTGCACGCGATACTTCGCAAGCTCCTGATTGGTCAAGTCAATTCCCCCTCTTTAATAAACAGTCCATACATCTGCGTAAAATAGTCAAACACCCGATATTTATGACTACTCCTGTCTGTACAAGAGTATACTTCAGGAAATACAATTTGTCAACAAGCTTTGTGCAAATCCGCGGAATTTTATGCGTTCTGACGATGAATGCGAATTTCATTCGCCGCCGCACCTATTTTGCGCCGCCTGTTCTTTGGGCGGCCGGCTGAAAGCAGAGCAGCCCCGCCAGAGAGCGAAACTGCCGGGAGCCGGAGCCGCAGCCTGCCGGGGAACGGAGCCGCAGCCGGAAAGCGAGGCTTTGCCGGGAAACCGGGCACCGGCCGTTCCGGTTTACCGGCGGTTTTGCCGTGGGCAGCCACAGAGAGCAGCCCAGCGTGCCCTGCGGCGCCAACTCGGCAAACGGCGCTCCATTTCCCGCCTGTTCCAAATCCCGCCGGTCTCCTCTGCCCGCCTGCTTGAACCTCTTTATTATACCGGCAACCTGCCCCGCGTTCAACCGCCGGCCGTCTGCACGGTTCGCGGCCGGGGCGTCCCCTCCCTGCGCCGCCGCGCGGTTTTTCATAGCCCGGCGCCGGCGCCCGGGCAGCCGAACGCCCCGGAAGCGGCGGCCGCCCGGGGCGTTCGGCTGTTCTTTCGGCCTGCGGCTAACAGACCGCGATTTCGTCGATGAGGAATTCGTTGCCGCGCAGCAGAAAGGTGTTTTCGCTGCCGCAGTGCGGGCAGATTTTGGCGTACTGCACCGTCGGGTATTCCTGCCCGCAGTCCTCACACACCGAGACCGCGTCAATCTGCCTGATAATCAGCTGTGCGTCCTGCATAATCGGCTCTTTCTTCCGCGCCCAGTTCCAGCAGTCGGTCAGGTAATCGTGCAGAATCCCCGTTACCTCGCCGATTTGCAGGGTCACCGAGGCGACCCTGTTCACCCGGTTCTCCTGCGCCACCTGCTTGACGTCCCGCACAACATAAAACACAACCCCCAGCTCATGCATGGCAGCACCCCGTTCTTCTCATTTTTTCCTGTTGATCAGAATCTTCCCGGCGCGCTTGAGCTGATAGGGCAGGATGTACTTGAACTTATCCTCCGCCCTGACCATATTGGTGCATTCCGGCCGGTCGCGGCGCAGGGAGATTGCGTCGAATTCGCACTTGGTTGTGCAGATGCCGCAGCCGATACACTTGTTTTCGTCCACGATGGTCGCGCCGCAGCCGAGGCAGCGGGCGGTCTCCCTGCGCACCTGCTCCTCGGTCAGGGTGAGGTGCGCGTCCCGGAACGACTTTTCCGGAACCGAGGGGTCGATTCCCTCCCGCTGGCGGGCGGAATTGTCGTAATTCTCCACCCGGATATTCTCTTTGTCCAGCTCGTTGAATTCCCAGCGGTTGCGGCCGATGGTCATATGCGCGCCGTGCACATAGCGGTGCAGGGATTCGGCCGCACAGTGGCCGGCCGCGATGGCGTCGATGGCGAACTTCGGCCCCGTATAGACGTCGCCGCCAACGAAAATGTCCGGTTGGCCGGTCTGATAGGTGAGAGAATCCGCCGCGATGGCTGCGCCGTTGAAGGTCACCGGCTCGTCCTTGAGCAGGTCGCCCCACACGGTCTTCTGGCCGATGGCGAAGATGACCCGGTCGCACTCGACCGTTCGCAGCTCATTTTCGTCATAAGCGGGCGCGAACTTCCCGTTCGCGTCATAAACCGAGACGCACTTTTTCAGCACAATGCCGGTCACCTTGCCACCCTCTGTCAGAACCTCCTTGGGTCCCCAGCCGGGCTCGACCGCCACGCCGTCCTCCCGCGCCTCCCTGACCTCCTCGTCCGAGGCGGGCATCTCCTGTTCGGATTCGAGGCTGAACATGGTCACCGCCGAAGCGCCGCTCCGCGCGCTGACGCGGGAGGCGTCGACCGCCACGTTGCCGCCGCCGATCACCACAACCCTGCCCGCAAACCGTGTCTCGCCGGTGTTTGCCTCGTGCAGATACTCAATTGCGGTCATGGTGCCCTGCGCTTCGTCGCCCGCCACGCCCGGGCGGCGGCCGGCGCCGCAGCCGATGGCGATGTAAAACGCCTTATAGCCCTGCGCGCGCAGCTCGTTCAGGGTGACGTCCCGGCCGACTTCGACGCCGGTTCTGATTTCGACCCCCATCTGCCGCATCACATCGATTTCGGCCTCCACAACCGCCTTTTCCAGCTTATAGGACGGGATGCCGTATTGCAGCATACCGCCGGGCTTTTCGTTCTTGTCAAATACGGTCGGCTTATACCCTTTTTCGGCCAGGTAAAACGCAGCGCTCAGCCCGGCGGGGCCGCCGCCAACAATCGCGATTTTTTCCCCGAAGTGATCCATGTGGATGCTGGCGGGGATGACGACCGGCGGGATATACCGCGTCTCGGCCTTGAGATCCTGCTCGGCGATGAATTTTTTGACCGCGTCGATGGCGACCGCCTCGTCGACGGTTCCGCGGGTGCAGGCGTCCTCGCAGCGGCGGTTGCAGACGCGGCCGCAGACCGCCGGGAACGGGTTCTGCTTTTTGATGAGCGCGAGCGCCTCGGTGTATTTGCCCTGCGCAGCTTTTTTCAGATAGCCCTGCACGGCGATGTGCGCGGGGCAGGCGGTTTTGCAGGGCGAGGTGCCCGTTTTGTGGCTGTTGATGCGGTTGTTGTCGCGGTAGTCGGGATCCCACTTGTCCTTCCCCCACTTGACCGCGTCGGGCAGCTCCTGCTTGGGATACTGCACCTCGCCGCCGTCCTTTGTGCACAGCTTCTGCCCCAGCCTGACCGCGCCCGCCGGGCAGTATTCGACGCACCGGCCGCACGCCACGCAGTTGTCCTTGTTCACATGCGCCACATAGGCCGAGCGGGACAGGTTCGGCGTGTTGAACAGCTGCGAGGTGCGCAGCGCGTTGCAGATGTTGACATTGCAGTTGCAGATGCCGAAAATCTTGTTTTCGCCGTCGATGTTGGTGATCTGGTGGACAAAGCCGTTGTCCTCCGCCCGCTTGAGGATCGCCATCGCCTCGTCATAGGTGATGTCGTGCCCCTTGCCCGTCTCGCGGCAGTAATCGGCAAAATCCCCGACGCCGATGCACCAGCCGTAATCGTCGTCC
>CAZYAV010000029.1:0-32147 GCA_964645785.1 uncultured Oscillospiraceae bacterium | reverse complement strand
AAAAAGTCACGCTCGGCTCCGGCTGCTCGCTTGCAAGCGCGCTCGCGACGCCTGCACTGTCGCTACCAACTTTTTGCGGTGCCAACAAGCGAGTGGGATTTTTCATAGGGGGATTATCCCCCTCTTGATGGCGGTTTGCGCCGCATTTGCTCTGCAAACCGCCTGTCACCCCCTTAGATGCCCGCGAAAGATGACATTCGTCCTTTCGCGGAATAGACGCGGCAGCGGACAGCCGCGCCTGCAAACCGACCCGCGCGGTGCGGAATCAGAAAGCAAATCCGCCCGTTGCTCGGTGGAAGTTTGATGAGAGGGAAAAGTTCGGAGTGGATTTTTGCATGTGAATTATTTCATAAAATTCAATATTAAGCCCAAGCTCTGCCTTCCATTCAGAACAAAAGCGCCCTCTATCCGCCGCGGTGTCGCGAGCAAAAGGGCGACGCTTTCGCTGTAGCTACCAACTTTTTGTGGTGCCAAGCGAACGTTTTTTCCGTAGGGGGAAAATTCCCCCCTCCCGGCGGCGGTTTGCGCCGCATTTGCTCTGCAAACCGCCTGTCACCCCCTTAGATGTCCGCGAAAGATGACATTCGTCCTTTCGCGGAATAGACGCGGCAGCGGACAGCCGCGCCTGCAAACCGACCCGCGCGGTGCGGAATCAGAAAGCAAACCCGCCCATTGCTCGGCGGAAGTTTGACGGGAGGGAAAAGGGCGGAGGGATTTTTGGCGAGTGATAGTGAACAGGAAAAACTGTTTTGGGATACAGCAGCGCGATTCTTTGCGGAATGCCCGCTCTTCCTGCAAACGGTGGGAAATTTTTGCGGCTGCAAAACCCGCTCCGTTTCCAAATACTTGTTTTTCCATAGCTTCCGTGCCGTGGCAACGTCCGCTTTGCCCCGGCGCTTTTTATTGCAAAAATCTGCCCTTCGAGCCTTGCAGGCATTTTGCCGCGCTCGCCTGCCCGAAACAAATTTTGACCCCCAAAAACCCGGCGCGCGAATTTTGCAGCCGGGTTCTCCCTTATCCGCGGTAGCTCCGCTGCGCGGCGGCTGACTCCTTATTTCTAACGTATACAGGGCGTTCGATGCGGGGATTGCCGGTAGCCGGCTCCGCAACAAGGACGATGCAGGCACGGTGCAGGCACAAGGCTTTAATCCGGGGCAGACCACTGTGGTATCGGGCGGCAGCAGTCTGCCACGCCTGCAAACCGGCTCGCCGTGCGGAAAAACTGCACAAATGCTGTTTGACCGGGGTGGATATTTGTGGTAAACTTATCCGTAACAGAATTATATTCGGGAGGCTGTCCAATGAGAAAATTCATTATTGACACTGACACAGGTTCGGACGACGCGGTTGCCCTTTTGATGGCGCTGCTTGAGCCGAATGTCGACATTTTGGCGCTGACCACCGTGAGCGGCAACGTGCCGGTTGAGCAGGCGACCCTCAACTGCCTGATGACCGCCGAAATCACCGGCCGCAGCCCGATGCCGCCGGTTTATGTGGGCGCGTCCCGCCCGATGATCCGCAAGCCCGTCCACGCGCACAATGTCCACGGGGCGGACGGCATGGGCGACTGCGGGCTGATTCACCCGACCCTCAAGCCGGTCGAGGGGGTGCACGCCTGCGACGCGATTATCAAGCTGGTTGAGGAGAACCCCGACGAGGTGGAAATCGCGGTCATCGGCCCGGTGACCAACGTCGCGCTGGCGATGATCAAGGAGCCGGCCATCATGAAGCGCACCAAGCGCATCTGGTCGATGGGCACGCCGGGCTTTGGCTACGGCAACACAACCCCGGTTTCGGAATTCAACGTGTACGCGGACGCGGAGGCCTACCGCGTGATGATGGATTTCGGCGTGCCGGTGACCATTGTCGGCTATGACATGTGCACGGTGGAATCCTCCTGGCATATGGACGACATCGACCGCCTGCTCGCAAGCGGCAAGCCGGTTGCGGAATACGCGGTCAAGTGCAACGCCAAGCTGCTGGAGTATGCCACGGCGGTCTGGGGCGAAAAGCTGATCGACCTGCCCGACCCGATCACAATCGGTTGCATGCTCTGGCCGGAGACCATCAAGCGCTCGATCGACTGCGTCTCCCATGTCTGCATCGGCGACGACCCGACCACCTACGGCCAGGTTGTGCTCTATACGGGCAAGCGCCTGTCCGACATGAACGGCTTCGGCGCAAGCCCCTACGGAAAGACCGAGCCGGACTGCACGGTCGTCACCGAGATCGACTACGAGCTGTACAAGAAAAAGCTGGAGCAGACCCTCTGCCGCTGAGCGCGGGGTGCGGCTTCTCCACATGAAACGGCCGGGGCGGCGCGGAACCGCCCCGGCCGTTTTGCCCCGCCGCGTCCCGGCAAAGCCGCCCGGGGTTCCGCCGGCGCGCGGCCGGGAAACCTTTGTGAAAAATGCCCTTTGCTTTCCCCCCCCCGCCGGTTTGGTATACTGAACAGCGTCAACCGAATACGGCTATACAACGACACATGTGGTGCATTCTGCGCGTAACTCTGATTACGGTACGGGAATGCCGCGGCATGTGTCCTTTTTTGTGTAAAGGCCAACCGGACGCGCGCCGAAGCCTGTGTCCGCATGGCCTTTTGCCGGCGCAAAAACCAAATGGGGAGGACAACAATACCATGAACGAAAACGCCTGTCTCGGAACGGAAAATCCGGCAAAGCTGCTGCGGCGCTTCGCCTTTCCGTGTATATTTTCTCTAATAATATCCTGTTTGTATAACATTGCCGACCAGATCTTTGTCGGCAAGGGGGTCGGGTATCCCGGCATCGCCGCAGCGGGAGTCATCTTCCCGGTTCCGGTGATTGGCTGGGGTATTTCGCTGCTGTTTGGGGACGGGGCGGCCGCCGCGCTCAGCGTGTCCCTTGGCAAGGGCAAAACCGGGGACATTCACGGCATCGTGGGCGGCAGCCTCCTCTGCTCCTTTTTGGGCGGCGTGGCGATTCTGCTTGCCGGTTACCTGTGGGGGGACGGGCTGCCGCGGCTGACCGGCGCAACCGACGCCAACCGCGCGCTCGCGTACGACTACGGGTTTATCCTTTACGCGATGCTGCCGTTTGCGCTGGTGCAGAACACCCTCGCATCAATCATCCGGGCGGACAGCAGCCCGCGCTATGCGATGGAGGCGATGCCGGCGGCCGCCGCGCGCAACATCATCGGCGACCCGATTGCGATTTTTGTGCTGGGCTGGGGAATCCGCGGCGCGGCCTGCGCCACCACTCCGGGGCAGTTTGTCAGCTTTGTGCTCTGCGCGGCGTATCTCGCCAAAAGCCGCAGCTTCCGCGTCCGGGCGGACAGCTTCCGGATTGACCCCGCCCTGATGCGGCGGGTAATCGCGCCGGGGGCGTCCGGCTTTCTGACCCAGCTGTCCGTCGTGGTCATCACGGTGGTCAACAAGCTGCTGCTTGCGGTACGGCGCGCTGTCGGTTTACGGCACGGATATCCCGCTCGCGGCCTGTCGTGATTATGAAGCTGTTCCAGATTGTACTGAACATCGCCATCGGCATCGCCGCCGGCGCACAGCCGGTTGTCGGGTACAATTCCGGCGCAAAAAGGAGATGACCGCGCTCGCCGCAAAGGAGAGCGGCCTTGCCAATCCATTCATCTCCGGGCTCAACGCGGACGAAAACGCCGTCATGCGGGAGCTGTATCTCAGCACCACCGTCGTGCAGCAGGCGGTCGCCGCGCAGGAGCGGACCATCAACCTGATTCTGATTGCGGACAAGGGCGCCTGCGTGATTGTCGGCCGAGCGGCGGATTATGTCCTGCGCGGCCGGAAAAATCTGGTTCGGGTCTTTCTCTACGCGCCCAAACCCTATCGGGTCGGCAAGGTAATGGAGATGTACGGCGACACCGAACAGCAGGGAAAGAAGAGCATCGCGCGCGCGGACGCCGCCCGCAGCGCCTACTACAAAAGCATTTCCGGAAAGGTGTGGGGCGACGTGCGGCAGTACGAGCTCTGTATAGACGCCTCCATCGGGGTGGAGAGAACGGCGCGGCTGCTCTGTGCCTATATCCGCAGCGCGCAGTGACAGGAACGACAGAGGAAGCCGGCCGCGCCGCGGGAGGGGGTAAGCCCCTTTTGCGGCGCGGCTCCTCGCGTGTCCGCGCCGCCGCCCGCAGTGGACAGGGCAGGACAAACATGGTATAATAACGCAAAGCCACCGGCCGGAATCGCTCGCCGGTAGCCGGCGCTTTCCCGCGCCGCTTTTGCGGCGGGCGGAGCCGCCGCATGGCTGAGGCCGCGCCGCACAGGGAACGCGGCAAACCGGCCGGGCTGTCTCACCGCTTCCGGCGGCGGGCGGGCTTGTCCTGCTTTGCCGCGCCTTTATCCTGCGGCGCATTCGGCGGGGCGGTTGGCAGCGTGCGTCTGCCTGTCCGGCTTCCCCGGGCGGGTCGCGCCGCGGCTGTGTGCCGCGTGGGTTTGCCCGGCTGCTTTCCGCGCCGCAGATTGGCGCGGCCTGCCGTATGCCCGGCCGGGCTGTTCCCGGCTATCCTGATTTGGCGGAGGTATACCCCTGATGAACTGTAAACGCCTGCTTGCCGCTGCGCTCTGCCTGCTGCTGTGTGCCGCCGTGCTGGCCGGATGTGCCGGGAAACCGGCGGATTTCCGCGAAGCGAACTGGGGGGACAGCCAGAACGAGGTCTCCGAATCCGAGCCGACCGAATACGTCTTTGCCGGCGTTATGGACGGCCGGGAGGTGCTCTATTTCGACGGCGAGCTGTACGGGCACGAGGCGGAGATTTTTTATACTTTTGACGACAACGCCCTCATCGAGGCGCAGGCGCGCTTTCAGGTGGCGGACTGGATTCTGCTGGACGTCATGGCGGACTATGCGGCGGTGTCCGACCAGCTGACCGAGGCGTACGGCGCGCCGCTCAGCGAGGATTACCGGGTGTGGCACACCGACCACGAGCTGTATGAGGAATACAAAAACGACCCGGAAAACATGGCGATGTACTGGCAGATTCTGACCTATGCGAACGAGTGGAAAACCGAGACCGGCTATTACCGGCTGACCCTCTCGTTTGTGGACGCGCGGTTTAATTACGAGCTGTACGCCTGCCCTGCCGACAGCGCGCCGGTTTGATTTTGTCCGTTTGCAGCCGGAAATGGAGAGTGCGCGCCGCGTTCTCTCCTTTTTTTACTGCGGGCTTGTCCGCCCCGGCCGGCGGAGGGGGAAACTGCGCCGCGCTGCCCGCGCACCCGCGGCCGCGGCTCGGCTCCGGCCACCGCGCGATGCGCGGCTGCGCGGTTTGGCGGCGGGCGCTCAGGCGCGCCGGGCGGGTCGTTCGGGGCGGATTACCCGGATGACCGGCTGCGGCTGGGGCGCAAGGTCGTCTATCCACAGCGGCTCGCCGACCGGCGCAAGGCCGCGCAGATCCCGGTAGCCGTCGTCCTCAAAATCCGCCTGCCAATCCACCCCAAAAATGCCCATCCATGCGGCAATCCGGCTGCAAATACGGTCGATGTTCATGATCAAATCCTCCGTGTTTTTTATCCGCCCGCGGCGGGACGCCTCTGCGCGGGTCTGTATCCTGTTTTTTATTGTAGCACACTGCCTGTCCTATAAATGGGGCAGCAACGGCGCCTGCGGCCGTGCTTCGGCTCCTTTAAGCCTATGCGCCGCCCGGGCAAAGCAGAACCGCCCGCGCAAGGCCGTAAGCGAACCCAGCGCAAAAGGAGGAACCGCATGACGCGTGACGAGCAGTTTATGACCGCCGCAATCGAGCAGGCGCGGCTGGCCGCCTCGATTGGGGAGACGCCGGTGGGGGCGGTTGTGGTGCGCGGCGAGGAGATTATCGCCGCCGGATACAACACCCGGGAGAGCGAAAAAAACGCCCTGCGCCACGCCGAGCTGGTCGCGATTGACCGCGCCTGCCGCGCGCTGGGCGGCTGGCGGCTGGTGGGGTGCGAGCTGTTCGTGACCCTGGAGCCCTGCCCGATGTGCGCGGGCGGCATCATCAACAGCCGCATTGTGCGGGTGGTATACGGCGCGCGCGACCCCAAGGCGGGCTGCGCCCAAAGCGTAGTCGATCTGTTTGCGCTGCCTTTCAACCACCGGCCGGAGGTGGTCGGCGGCGTGCTGGAGGCGGACTGCGCCGGGCTGCTCAGCGCCTTTTTCCGGCAGCTGCGCGCCCAAAACAGGGCGCCGCGGCGCTGAGGGCGGCGCGCGGGCAAGGCGGTTCAACTTTGCGTATTCCGCCCGCGGCGCAGCGCAGCCGCCTGTTGAAGGACGGGATCCGCTGAAATCGGTGTTTTTAACGATTTCAACAGAGTTTTCAACATCTCCCCCCGTTTGACTATACCAAAAGTAATCAGCCCGTTCGCTTTTCGTCAAATAACAGTGGTATTTTCCATCAAAAAATGATACAATTTAACAGGGAAATTACCCTTGCAGCACAAGGAGGCGGCAAAGATGAAACTCATCACGGCGATTGTCAACAAGGACGACAGTGTGGCTGTGCAGACGGGGCTGACAAGCCAGGGCTTTCAGGTGACCCGGCTGGCGACGACCGGCGGCTTTTTGCAGGCGGGCAACGTCACCTTCATGATCGCGGTGGCGGACGAAAAGGTCGACGAGGCAATCGGGATTATCTCGGAGCAGAGCAAGCAGCGCAAGCAGCTTATCCCGGCAACGGCGACCTACGGAACCGGCGTCTCCAACGCCTATCCGCTGGAGGTCATGGTCGGCGGGGCAACGGTTATCGTGCAGAATATTGAAAAATTTGAAAAGCTCTGACTATTTTTCCCGGCTGTACGGCAACGACGCGCTGCGGGCGCGCCTTTGCGCCATGCTGGACGCGCAGACCGTGCCGCACGCGGTTCTGTTTGTCGGGGAGGACGGCTGCGGCCGCAACCTCGCCGCCACGCTGCTGGCGCGCGCGCTGCTGGGGGACGAGGCGGGGCTTGTCGAGCGCCGCGCGCACCCCGATTTTGTCGAGATTCTGGGGGAGGGCGCCTCGGGCATGATTACGGTGCGCCGGGTGCGGGAGGCGTCCTACGAGCTGAACAAAAGCGCGGTGATGACCGGCGGCGCGCGGGTGTGCGTGCTGCGGGACGCCGGGGCGCTCAACCGCAGCTCGGCAAACGCGTTGCTCAAAATCATCGAGCAGCCGCCGCAGGGGGTGCACTTTGTGCTCAGCGCCCGCACCGAGGGCGAGCTGATCGAGACGATTCTCTCCCGCTGTGTGCGGCTGCGAATGCAGCCCCTTTCGCAGCAGGAATGCTTCGGCCGCGCGCAGGCGCTCTGGCCGGCGTTTGACCGGGAACGGCTGCAATCCCTCTGCCGGCTGTACGACGGCCGGTTCGGCGCGCTGAAGGCGGCGCTGTCCGACCCGGCCAGGCTCGCGCTGTCCGACTGTGCCGGCCGGCTGTGCAAGGCCGCGCTGCGGCGGGACAAGCTGGACGTGATGGCGGCGCTTGACTGCGCCAAAACCCGCCCGGAGCTGAAGACGCTGCTGTTTGAGCTTGGGTTTTGGATCCGGCGGGCGCTGCGCGAAAACCCCGGAGACGAGCCGCTGCTCTCCCAGCTGGAAGCCGCGGCCTGCGAGGCGTCCGGCTCGCTGGAGCACAACGCAAACCAAAAGCTGCTGTGCGCGCATTTTGCCGCGCAGCTTTGAGAACAGAACCAAGATGGAGACAGAGATGACAAATGTGATCGGCGTGCGGTTCCGCAATGTCGGAAAGCTGTACTATTTTGACCCCGGCGCGCTTGCCGTCCGGCCGGGCGACCGGGTCATTGTCGAGACCGCCAGGGGGGCGGAATGCGGCTTTGTCGCAATCGGCTCGCACGAGGTGGAGGACGGCCGGATTGTCAAGCCGCTCAAGCGGGTTGTGCGCATTGCGACCCCAGGGGATGTGGCGCAGTACAACGCAAACCGGATGAAGGAGCAGGATGCCCGGCGCATCTGCCAGAAAAAGATCCGGGAGCACGGGCTGGAGATGAAGCTGGTCGATGTGGAATACGCGTTCGACGGCCAGAAAATTCTCTTTTATTTCACGGCGGACGGCCGGGTCGATTTCCGCGAGCTGGTTAAAGACCTTGCCAGCGTGTTCCACACCCGCATTGAGCTGCGGCAGATCGGCGTGCGGGACGAGAGCAAGATGCTTGGCGGGATCGGAACCTGCGGCAGGCCGTTTTGCTGCTCGACCTTTTTGTTCGATTTTCAGCCGGTCTCTATCAAGATGGCGAAGGAGCAGGGCAAGTCGCTCAACCCAACCAAGATTTCCGGCGTCTGCGGCCGCCTGATGTGCTGCTTGAAGTATGAGCAGGAGGTGTACGAGGAGCTGCTCCGCCAGACGCCGAAAAACGGCTCGACCGTCCAGACGCCGGACGGCGCGGGGGTCGTGGTGGAAAGCAACCTGCTTATGCGCACGGTCAAGGTGCGCAGCGCCGATAAGCCGGATGCGATGCCCAAAAGCTACCCGCTCGACGAGATCGGCTGGTCGGGCACGCGCCCGCGCCCCCAAAAGGAGGCGCAGGCGGACGAGGCTTCGCCGCTGCCGGAGGGCGCGCTCTATTCCCACATCGAGCTGCCGGCACAGCCGGCAAAGCCGCAGGGGCAGGGCGGCCAGCGCCGCAAAAAAGAGGGCGGCGCGCAGGGGCAGAACCAGAACAGGCAAAAGCGCAGAAAAGAGGCCAAGCCGGCAGGCCAGGCGGCCAAGCCGCAGCAGCCGTGCAGCGCAGCCGCGCAGGAGCCGGACAACAAGCCCCGGCCGGAAAAGCGGTCGCGGCCGCGGCGCCACCCGCGCAGCAAAAAGCCCAAGGCGCCGGAGGGCGCCGGGCAAACCCCGCCGCAGCAGGCGCCGGGCGGGAATTAAACCGCCGCAGAGCTTGAAATTCAAAAAATATATGGTATGATAAGAAAGTAATTCTATATAAATACGGAGGATTTACAGATGGCACGGATGATTACGGATGCATGCGTCGGCTGCGGCACCTGCGAGGGTGTTTGCCCGGTTTCTGCAATCAGCGGCACGGATGACGGCAAATACGTTGTGGACGAGAACGTCTGCATCGACTGCGGCGCCTGCGAGGCGGAATGCCCCAACGAGGCAATCAAGGAAGCCTGAGTTTCCGAAATAGCAAAAGGACATGGCGGGCACATGCGTGTCCGCCATATTCTGTATCTGCGCGGTTTATCCGCCCGGCCGCGGCAAAGTCCCGGGCTGCCGCGGCGCCTTTGGGGCGGGTCTGCGCATAAAGCCCGCGGGCGAAGCTGGCGGGAAGGCCGGCGGGGCGCGGCAGAGTCCTTTTTTAGGATTTTTGGGAAGCCCGAACGGGGAGCAAAAAAGCGCGAAACACAGAGAGGGCGGCAGATGGACAGGGACTGGTCAGATGTGCGGGAGGAGCGGCTGCGGCAAAAGGGGACGGTTGTGCTGATTGACCGCGCGCACCGCTTTGGGCAGGACGCGCTGCTGCTCGCGCAGTTTTCGGGCGTGCGGCGGGACTGGTCGCTGCTCGACCTCGGGACGGGGACGGGCATCCTGCCCCTTGCGCTGTACGACAGCGGCTATGCGGGCGAATGCACCGCGCTGGAGCTTTCGGCGCAGGCGGCCGCGCTCGCCGAATGCGCGGCGCGGCGCAACGGCCTTGACCGGCTGCGGGTGCTGTGCGCGGATCTGCGGACATATACAGGGGAAAGGCGGGTGGACGCGGTGCTCTGCAATCCCCCCTATTTCCCGCTCGGGAGCGGGTACCGCAGCGGCAGCCCCGAGCGGCTGGCCGCGCGGCACGAACAGAGCTGCACGCTGGCGGATATTGCGGCGGCGGCCACGCGCAACCTCAAGGAGGGCGGCAGGCTCTGCCTGTGCTATCGACCCGAGCGGCTGGCGGCGCTGTGTTCGGCGCTGTGCGCGCACAGGCTTGAGCCGAAGCGGTTGCAGCTGGTCAAGCACGAGCCAGGCGGCGCGCCCTGGCTGGCGCTGGTGGACGCGCGGCTGGGCTGTGGGGTTGGGCTGGATATCCTGCCCGACAAAATCGTACCCAAAAAGCAGCAGCCCGCGCAGAAGGAGGAGGAATGAGCGGTAAATTATATCTCGTCGCGACCCCGATTGGCAACCTGGGCGACCTGTCGCCCAGGGCGGCACAGGTTCTGGGCGCGGTGGATTTTATTGCGGCGGAGGACACCCGCGTGACCGCAAAGCTGCTCAACCATCTTGGGGTTAAAAAGCCGATGGTGAGCTATTACGAGCACAACATGCGCGAGCGGGGCGCGGAGATTATCGCGCGGCTGCTGGCGGGGGAGAGCTGCGCCCAGTGCTCGGACGCGGGCACCCCGGCGGTCAGCGACCCGGGCGAGTTGCTTGTGCGGCAGGCAATCGAAGCCGGGATTGCGGTTGAGCCGGTGCCGGGACCCTGCGCGGCAATCACGGCGCTGTGCGCGTCCGGCCTCGCTACGGGGCGCTTTTGCTTTGAGGGGTTCCTTTCGGTCAACAAAAAGAGCCGGCGGGAGCACCTCGCCCAGCTGAAGGACGAGCGGCGCACCATGATCTTTTACGAGGCGCCCCACAAGCTGCGCGCCACCCTGCGCGACCTGTACGAGCTGCTTGGCGACCGCCCGCTCACGATTGCGCGCGAGCTGACCAAGCTGCACGAGGAGATTCGGCGCACTACCCTTTGCGCCGCAAACGAGCTGTATGCCGCGCAGGAGCCCCGGGGGGAATACGTCCTGGTGGTCGAGGGCGCGCCCGCGCCGGAGCCGGCGGCCGCCTGCGGGATCGAACAGGCCGTCGCGCTCGCGCGGTCGATGATGGCGCAGGGGATGCGCGCGGCCGCGGCCTGCAAGGCGGCTGCCGCGCAGACCGGCCAGCGCAAAAGCGAAATCTACGCCCGGCTGTCCGAAGTAAAGGCCGGCGAGCCCGCGCAGACACCGAACGGCGAAGCGCCGGGCGCGGGGGCTGAAGCGCCCGAACGCGCCGGTGCGGCCGCACAGGGAAGTCAGGACGCAGGTACAACCGGCGAAGCCGCGGGAAACGCAGCCGGGGCGGAGCCGGGAGGCGATCCGGGCACGGCCAAATGCAGCGGCGAGCCGCAGGAGGACAAAGGATGAAGCTGGTTGTTTTTTCGGACAGCCACGGCCGGTATTCCGCGCTGGAGGCCGTGCTTGCCGCCCACCCGGACGCCGAGCTGTACATCCATCTCGGTGACGGGTATGAACAGGCCACCCGGCTGCGGCAGGCACACCCCACCCTGCCGATTGTGGCGGTGCGGGGCAACTGCGACCGGCTGGTTACGGACAGCGACACCAAGCTTTACACGGTTGGCGGCAAGCGAATTCTGTGCACCCACGGGCACCGGTTCGGGGTCAAGCAGGGGCTGGCCGCGCTCCGGCAGGAGGCGCGCCGCCAGAACGCCGACCTCGTGCTGTTCGGACACACCCACCGGCCGTTCTGCGAGGAGACGGAGGGGATCCTGTATCTCAACCCCGGTTCCGCCGGGTCGACGAGCGGCATCAAATTTGCGCTGGTTGAAATCGACGAGACGGGCGGCCTGCACCCCTCGCTTGAGCGGATGGACTACCCGGACTAAGCGCGCCGGGCGCGGCCGGGTGAAGACGAGTACGGCCGCCCCGCAAACAGGCGGGACGGCTTTGCGCAGGCGCCGGGGTAAAGCAGGGTGCAAAAGGCGTCGCCGGTTCGATGCAAAGGGGGCGCGGGTGCGGAGTGAACCGCCCGTGGACGAAAAAGCGGCAACGCGCGGCGGCGTTTTGCGGCAAAACACGCACTTTCCAAAAGGCAGGGGCTGCGCGCAGCACATCGGCGTCGGAGCCGCTTTGCGCCAAACCGGCCGCCGTTTGGCGCAAGCTGTTTCCCCTATCCCTGCATCGGATTGCGAGGCAGGGCGCCGCAGCGTTCGGGGCAGTTTCCCCATATAGCCGGATGAGCGCCCCGCGCAGGCGAAACTCCGCTTTTTCGGCGGCGGCCGTTCGGCGGGCGGGCAGCGGAACGGCGGCCGGTAAAATTGCCGAACGGAGCGTTCGGTTTATCCCGCCTGTGGGCGGATGAACGAGGACACCCGGCTACGGCGCGCAACGCATAAAAAGCGCAGGACAGACTGACGATGTCTGCCCTGCGCTTTCTTCTTTTTTATGGCGGGCTGGCCGCCGGGCGAGCTCTTTTGCCCGCCTGCCCTGTACCGGTCAATGCGGGTCGTTTTCGCCGCCGCCCTGCGCGGGCGGCAGCAGCTCGACATCTTCCAGCACCTCCTCCAGCTCCTCCTGCGGCGCGTCCGCCGGGCGGTTTGCAGCAGCGGACGCGTCCGGCTCCTCCAGCTGCTCCACGATATCCGGCTCGCCGTTGTCGGGCGGCCGGTGCGGGTCGCCGGCAATCTCCTCCCCGCCGCTTTCTGCCCCGGCCGCGTTCTCCGCAGACCCTGCCTCCCGGCCGGCCAGCTGCCGGAGCTGATGCTGCACATCCGCGTACCACTCGCGGCCGTTGTGCAGCTCGTCGGTTCCCTCGTCCGGCTCGTCGCAGCAGGAATCGCCGGGTCTGTCCGCGGCGGGCACATCCGCCTCATCCGCCTGCGGCTCGCCGGCCGGCGCCTCGGCCTGCGCCCGTTCACGCCGCGCCTGCTTTTTGCACGCTTTGCGGCGCCTTCTCCGCTCCCGGCGGGAGAGCCCGGCCTCCTCCGGATCAAGCAGCGTCTCCCCGGCGGGTTCCGCGGCTTCCGGTGTATCCACGGCAGGCGGCTGCGCGCTCGTCCCGGACGTGACGTCCCGGCTAAGCGGGGCAAGAATCGCCGCCAGATCCCGCACGGGCGCCTCCCGGAGCGCCATGGCATAACCGGTCGGCAGCGTATACACGTAAATCGGCGCGTTGGCCTGGAATATCTTCTTTTGGGGAACAGCGGGCTCTTCGGGCTCTTCGGCCGTGTCTGCATCCCCGGACGCTTCGACCTCTTCGCCCGCTTCGCCCGGCTCCGCGTTCTCCGGCGTCTCCGCGGGCTCATCGCTTTCGGCCGCAGCCATGTCCTGTGTCTCCGGTTCGGCTGCTGCGGGTTCATCGGCTGTGTCTGCACTCCCAGGCGCTTCGGCCTCTGGCTCCGCTTCGCCCGGTTTTCCATTCTCCGGCGTCTCAGCGGGTTCGACGCGTTCGGCCGCATCAGGTTCGGCGGTGTCCGCGCCGCCATTCTCCGCCGCGGGCTTTTCGGCCGTGTCCGCACTCCCGGGCGCTTCGGCTTCTTCGTCCGCTTCACCCGGCTCCGCGTGCTCCAGCGTCTCGGCGGGCTCGGCGTTCTCGGCCGCATCGGGTTCAGCGGTGTCCGCGCCGTCATTCTCCGCCGCGGATGTTTCGACCCCTGCGTCCGCCTCATCCGTCTCCCCGTTCTCCGGCGTCTCGGTTGGCTCATCGCTTTCGACCACAGTCACGCCCTGTGCCTCCGGTTCAACCGCTGCGGGCTCTTCGGCTGTATCTGCACCCTCCGGCGCTTCGGCTGCCGCAGCCGCCGCGTCCTCGGGCTCGGCTTCGGCCGCTGCCGCGGCCGCCTGACCAAGCTGCCCCGCGCGGGCGGCGCGGCGGGCGGCAATGAGGTCGGCGGCGGTCACCTTGACCTCGCCGGGCTCCGGCACCGAGTGTTTGGCCTTGTTGAAGGTCTCATAGGTCGCCGCCGTTTTGACGAGATAGCGGTTCAGCGCAGCCTTGACGATGAAGTGCAGCGCGACGCCGAAGGCCAGCGAGAGGAAGGCCACCGTAAAATAGAAGACGACGTCGTAGAGATTGCTTTTGGTGCACAGCCGCGCGCAGACCCCGATGACCAGCAGGATGCTGATGGGCAGCATGATATAGACGAACCGGTTCCAGCCCAGATAGGGCAGCGGGCGGTCGACAAACAGGAAAAGCAGCAGGAAATAGAGCACCAGCATCGCACAGGGCAGAAGCAGCGACCAGGAAAATGCGCCGCGGACAAACCGGTCGTACGCGCTCAGCGCGAGGTCGGGCAGCTGCCACAGCAGCGCCGAGCGCACAAAGACAAAGCCGGAAGCCGCGCAGACGGCGTAGCACAGCGCGGAAAACAGCATCGCGGCCGTGTACCATGGCCCGTGTACCCGGATGCAGATGCGATACACCAGAAACAGGAGGATGAACCCGCCAAGCAGGCAGCATGCAAGGATGAAATAAAACCGGCTGCGCGCGCTCTGATCCTCGCCGATATAGTAAAACGCGCTGAACAGCACCGCGACAAGCGAGACGAGGACGGTGCTTGTGACAACAAGCGACAGCGCGGACGGACTGCCGAAATAGCGCATTTCCGCCGCGACAAGCTGGGACATCCGTCCCCGGTCTGGCTGTATTTTCATGCTGGCTTCCCCCTGAATGGCTTGGTATAGATCGCGTTCTGCCCGGCGGCGGATTTATCCCGCAGCAGCGTTGCTGTACACGCTGTCCACATACATGGTGTCGAGCCGCAGCTTGACTACAAGCTCAAACTGAAGCTCCGGCTCGGTGCCGCCGGTGTACTGCCCATATCCGAGCAGCAGAAAATTGTCGTTGAGGTACAGCGCGGTCGGCAGGATGCCGACGAGGCTGCGCACTTCCCCGTAGGACATGTTCCGCGTGACGGCCTGGCTGCGGGTTGCGTCCAGCATCCCGGCGCGGCGGAACAGCCGCATATTGACAAAGGAGGACATGCTGAACTGCCCCGCGCTGCCGAACCCGAACGAATACTGGTACAGCGGCGTGACGCCGTCCTCCAGCGTTTCCGGGGACTGGACGGAATAGATCATCGCGCCCGACCCGGCGTCGTAGGCGACCGGCTCGCCAAAAATGGCGGCCACGTCCCCCAGCGTGTACTTGCCGCGCATGAGCAGCGCCTTGTCATATTGATATTTATCCTGCAAAAAGACGGTATATGAATCGTACTGCGCGGCGAGCGGGGTGTTTTCCAGGCTTTCGACCATCAGCGGGTCGCCGCCGTCGTAGCCGGTGCGCCGGTCGACCGTCACCGCGCCGTCCGATGCGACGCACACCGAAAGCTCGCCCCGCCAGGCGGGGTCAAAATTGGCGAACGGGTCGAGATAGCCGAAATGCGCCTCCATGCCGTCCGCCGAGCAGCGCAGCATGGAAAGAGGCGCGCCGACCTGGGTGATAATCGCGTCAAGGTCGGGATCGGTGATGGCGGGGAACAGATTGGAGACTGCCCCGATGGCCGTGCAGGCCTCCAGGTTCAGATAGGTCAGGGACTGGATCGTGTCGCTGCCGTCATAGACGACTTTCACCTGTTCGATCGGCTGGCCGGCCGTGTTGACCGCCGCGCCGCAGTAGAGAACCGACCGGCCGTCGTCCAGCTGCGTCCCCGGCTCGCCGAACAGCCGCTCAACCGCCTGCCTGTCCATGCCGGGCGCGAGTGTGCGGGCATTTTGGAGGGTTACCAGCTCGGAGCGCGCCCCGTCGCGCTGTGCCGTGTCGGCGTTAGTATGCCCGGAACCGGGCGAAATAAGCCGGGGCAGCAGCAAAGCCCCGCCCCCCACAAGCAAAGCGGCAGCCAGCAGCACGGCCACAACCCGCCCCGTATGGCGCGCGGGCGCGGGCTCCTGCACCGCGGCCGGCGCAGCCGCGGCGGGCAGCGGCGCGGCGCCCTGTTCGGCCGTCACCGAGCGCAGGCGGGACAGCACGTTGTACAGATCTAGCTCGCGGATGAGCAGGCCCGATTCCGCCAGGCTGGAGGCGGCCATTTCCGCAAGGCACCTGCCGTCCGCGCGCGGGGTCAGCCGCAGCACAATCGTGCAGCCCGCCGCGCTCAGCAGCAGGTCATAGGGCGCCATGCGCAGGGTAAACGCAATGCCGCTCAGGGTCATCGAGCCCTGCCGGGTGTCCCCCCCGTCGCCGGTGAACGCCGCGGTGGCCGTGGGCGAAAACAGGCGCGCGAAACGCGCCGGATCCGAGAGAAATTCCCAGATACGGGCGGCATCGGCCTGGATAACCAGTTCGGATTTGACAACGGTTTTATTCGACATGGCGTTTCCTTTAAGGTTACGAATTCCTGAAATGGTGCGAGACAACGGCGCCGGTGTGCGCGTCCAGCACAACCGACAGGTCATACAGCCCGGCCGGGTCGCTCTGCCGCCCGTCCTCGGCGCGGCTGCCAAAGCAGAGGGTCAGCTGCTCGCCGTCATACACCGCAAAGGTCGGCAGCTGGCCGACCGTGGAATACAGCTCGTTGAGGGTCTCCCCCTCGTAAATCGCGTAGGAGGCGGGGTCGAGCAGCATCCCCTCCCGCGCCTCGAGATAGCCGTTCTGGAAGGAGACCGAGACGGCGATATCCGAAAAGTCATAGGTCACGTTATAGCAATAGCGGATCTCGGGGTCGACCGCGAACAGCCGCCGCGTCTGGTAGGAGCAGAGCACCCCCGCGCTCGCGGTCGGCGCATACTCGACAAGCTCGGTGCCCAGCAGCGCGTCCACCTGCCGGTGATCCAGCCCGACGATGAGGAACAGCCGCTCGTAGGCGGCGCGGTCGGCGCGGAAAACGGTCTCGTTGCTGTACTGCCGGCGGTACTGCTTGTTGAGGTTGCCGAACGGCAGCGCGCTGAGCGGATCATACGGGGCGTAAAACTGCAAATCGACCGGGGCTGCCGCGCCCGGTTCAAGCCGCACCACCAGCTCGCTCGTCAGGGTCGGGTCGTAGAGGTCGCGGCTCTCGTCCAGCACCCCGAAATACAGCACGGTTGCGCCGCTCTTGTCGTGCCAATAGGCCGTCAGCGGCGCGCCGAGCGCATTGGCGGCCTCCAGCGGGGTCATCTGCGGGTTCAGCAGCGCGGTGTAATTCCGGATCTCCAGCGGCAGGACGGACGCGCAGCAGGTGCGGTCGAGAAAGCCGAACCGCCGCACATCCCCGTACGCGTCATAGGTCACATGGATTTCATACAGGCTCTCGCCGCGCGCGTCCCGCTGCACGCTGTAATAGACATATTCGGCGGCCGAATAGCGGGTGCCGCGGCAGCTGAGCATCAGCTCAAGCTCGTGCCGGGACTGTCCGATATAGATGCGCTGGGCGTTCTCCAGGGTGATTTTGTCGCTCTCGACAACCGAAAGGCCGGAGGAGGTCACAATATCCGAGCTCTCAAACCGGGTGCAGACCGCCAGCACGCAGAGCAGCACAGCCCCCAGCACCATGCCGGCAAGCAGCGCGCGCAGGTGGATCATCACGTCGCCGTCCGTGTTGTCGACCGCGCTGGAAAGCGCGAGCGAATTGTCAATCGCCGTGCTGCGCCGCAGCCGGATCGGGGTGCGGTAGCCGTAGAACATCGGCGCCATCACCCTGTGCCAGAAGCGCCGCTCCTGCTCGGGCGCGGCGGGCTCGGGCAGCTCGGGCTCGGGTTCGGGCTGCTGGCCGCCGCACACGGCGGCGCGCAGCGCGCGCAGAATTTCCTTGTTGGTGCGGCTTTTGGCCTTGGCCGTGCCGTGCCAGTCCAGCCCGCCGTTCAGGGTGGTGACCAGCCGCACCCGGCAGCCCCGCTCGCTCTCCTCCAGGGTGAACTGGTCGTTGGTGGAGGCGGTTGTCAGGGTCATCGCCTCGCCGGGGCGGAAGTCGGTGATGATGGTCACCCCGGCGGCGCTTTGGAACCGCAGCTTCGCGCCGAGGGAAAACTCCGGCTCGACCGACAGGAGCGCCCGCGGGTTGGGGAAGCCGTACCATTTGCCAAAGGAGGCGGCATCGCACAGAAACGCCCAGACAGCGCCGGGCGCGCAGGGAAATTCCAGAACAGCCGGTTCACAGGGCGCAGACATTTCCCGTACCTCCTCCCAAAAATCAAAACGATGCAGGGAACAAATTCCATCCGGCAAAGACGGTCGTTTCCCCGAAAGCCCGGGGCAAAGGGGACGGTTCCCGCACTCCATTTAATGATACCACCACTTCAGAACGCTGTAAACTCCTTATCCGGCGCAGTTTCGGGGGAAAAGGAGAAAAAAACGAGCCGTTTTCGCCCGGCCGCCTCCCGGCCGGGAATAAAATGCCCCGCCGGGCAAACACTAAAAAGCGGCAGGTACTTTCCCCCGCGCGCACCGCGGGGCAAGCCGGACAGGCAAACTACAAACAGGAGGGGATCCTTTTGGAACTGCATCTGTGGCGAACGCTGGTTTCGACCCTCGCGTCAATCCTTGTGCTGTTTCTTCTGGCCAAGCTGCTGGGCGCGCGCCAGATTTCCCAGCTCAGCTTTTTTGACTATATCAACGGCATCACAATCGGCTCCATCGCCGCGGAGGCGGCCATCGGCGGCTTTTCGCCCGACGCGCTGCGCGCGTTTGCGGCGATGGTGGTGTTCGGGCTGTTTTCGGTTCTGGCCGCGGCGACAACCAACAAATCCATCAAGCTGCGCAAGCTGCTGGAGGGCAAGCCGATGCCGCTGTACGACAACGACAAACTGTTTGAGGAAAACCTCAAGGCGGCAAAGCTGGACGTCAACGAATTCCTGATGAACTGCCGCTGCGCCGGCTATTTTGACCTGGCGGATATCCAGACCGCGTTTCTTGAAACCAACGGGCAGATCAGCTTCCTGCCCAAGAGCACCGCGCGGCCGGTGACGCCCGAGGATTTTGAGATGCGGCCGCAGCAGGACAAGGCTGTCCACAACCTCGTCATCGACGGCCGGATCATGGAGGACTGCCTGAAGAACAGCGGCAACGACCGCGTCTGGCTGGAGCGGCAGCTGGCGGCGCAGCGGGTGAAGGCGCAGGATCTGATCCTCGCGACCTGCGACGGAGACAACAAGCTGACCGTCTATCCCAAGACCGGCCGGCCGGAGGAAAAGGACATTTTCCTTTAAAGACTCCGCCCGTCTGTCCGCCCCGCTCCCCGGCCTTCGGGGCGGGAGCCCGGGCGAATCCTTCTCGCAAAATAATCCGCTCTGCCCGGCGTCCTGCCCGCCCTGCTTTGCGGCCGGGCGCCGCCGGGCGGGCGGCCGCAGAAATGGCGGGGGACAGCGACGCTGCCCCCCGCCATTGTTTTTTGCTGCGCAAAATGCGAGGCCGCCCGCTCAGTCGGTCACGGTCACCCGCTTCATGACCTGCGGCGAAACCGGCCGGTCGTTGTAGTCGGTCTCGCACCCGGCAATGGCGTCCACCGCGTCCATCCCCTCGACGACCCGGCCGAACGCGGCGTAGCTGCCGTCCAGGTGGGGCGCGTCGGCGTGCATGATGAAGAACTGGCTGCTTGCGGAATCGGGGTTCATCGAGCGCGCCATCGAGACGACCCCCCGGACATGCTTGAGCGGGTTGTCAAAGCCGTTCGCGGCGAACTCCCCCCGCACGGTGCGCCCCGAGCCGCCCATGCCCGTGCCGTCCGGGCAGCCGCCCTGAATCATAAAGCCGCTGATGACCCGGTGAAAGCACAGCCCGTCATAAAACCTGCTCGAGACCAGCTCGAGGAAGTTTTTGACCGTCTCGGGCGCTGCGTCCGGATAAAGCTCAAGCTTGATTTTGGCGCCGTTTTCCATCTCGATTTGTACCATTTTTCTCCGTGTCCTTTCCTCTGTCTCCCCGCGGCGGCGGGGCGGCGGTTTGTTTTTCCCGCTGCGCATACTGCCGCGCAAGCGCAAGCAGCTCGTCCCGGTCGTTGCACGCCCTGCCCTCGATCACCTCGTCCAGCAGGGATTGCAGGATGCGGCCTGTTTCCGGGCCCGCGCGCAGGCCGAGCGCCGCGTTGACATCGCTCCCCTTGACCGCGAGCGCGTGCAGGCTGAAGCAGTCCCCCCGCGCAAGGGCGGCCTGAATCTCCTTTTTAAACCCGTAAACCCGGAACAGGCGGTTGTGGTAGCTGCGCGCGTGCGCAAGGCAGTCTGCCTTTTTCAGGTCGGTGAGCAGAAAGATATTTTTGCGCCCCATAATGGAAAGCCACCTGCGCGCGCTTTCCGGCGTGGCGGAATAGGGCTTGTCGTGGTTGAGCACCAGCAGGCTGACCGTGTCCACCAGCTTTTCCGGGCAGTTCAGCCGGGTGAGAATCTCGCGCGCCATCTCCGCGCCGATTTCCATGTGCCCGTAAAATCGGCCGCGGCCGGTTTCGTCGGTTGAAAAGCAGCGCGGCTTGCCGACATCGTGCAGCAGCGCCGCCAGCCGCACGGTGAGGTTTTTGGACGCGCGGTTGATTGTCTCGGCCGTGTGGCCAAGCACGTCGAAGGCGTGGTTGGGGTTGTGCTGCTCAAAGCCGTCGCACGCCCGCAGTTCGGGGATGACCGCGAAAAACACCGGTTTGTACCGCAGCAGCCAGCTGCCCGCGTTTTTGCAGACAACAAACTTGAACAGCTCGTCCCGAAGCCGCTCGGCGGACAGCCGCCGCAGCGAATCCGCGGCGGCGAACGCGGCGGCCTCCGTCTCCTGCTCAAGCGCGAAGCCGAGCTTTGCGCTCAGCCGCACCCCGCGCAGGATCCGCAGCGCGTCCTCCGCAAACCGCTGCGCGGGCGCGCCGACCGTGCGCAGGGCGCGGCGGCGGATATCCCCAAGCCCGAGGAACGGGTCGATAAACCCGGCGCGCGGATTGTAGGCGATGGCGTTCACCGTGAAATCCCGCCGCGCGAGATCCTCCTGCAAATTGTCCGTAAAGCAGACGCTGTCCGGGTGGCGGGAATCGGAATAGCCCCCGTCCCGCCGGAAGGTCGTGATCTCGATTACCTGCTTGCCAATCAGGACGCTGACCGTCCCGTACAGATCCGAGCCGGAGACGATTTTAAAATCGGAGAATACCTCCCGGATCGCCGCGGGCAGCGCGTTTGTGCACAAATCATAATCGACGGGACGGCGGTTTAACAGCTCGTCCCGCACGGCGCCCCCGACAACATACGCGTCATAGCCATGCGTTTCAAGTCGCTCGATTACAAAGGTGACATATTCGGGCAGCTTCATCATGCGCAACTCTCGATTCAACAGTTTTGATTTTTATGCAGTTTATTATAGCACGACAACGCCCGCGGTGACAACCGAGCCGCCGCACGCAAAAAATCCGCCGCCCCGCCATAGTGGAAAAATGCGCGGACTGTGGTATAATAACATATACCTTTATTTAAGAAGCCGGCAAAAGGCCGGCACACGCCGCGCCGCGGCGTTCCGGCCGCAGGGCGTTTACTCTGCTCTTCCTTGAAATCGGCGTTTTGCCCTGCCGGGCGGATTACGGCGCGCAAAATGCGCGGATACTAAGCTGTGTATGGGCTTTGGCGGCGCGGGGCTGCCCGGTTACAATTTTTCGCGGCGCGGGGCTGCCCGGTTTTCTGCCGTGCGCGCCCCTTTTGCGGCGGCCGGGCGGGTCGTCCGGGCAGGGGCGCGGCCGGCCTCGGTTCCCCTGCGGCGCGCGGGTGCGGCTGCCCCTGCGCCTGGGGCTGGCTGCCCGCGGCCGGATTCCTCATAAAAATACGGAGTGTGTGCATCGGAATGCTGACAATTCTAATCTGCAAAATCCTGGGATTTCTCGGCGGCCTGATCGGCCGGGGGAGCTCGCTGCCCGGCGCGGTGGCGCTCAAGCTGAACCGCCGGATCCTGGACAGAATCAAGCTGCCGCCGGTCGTCGTCGCCGTGACCGGCTCGAACGGCAAAACGACGACCACCGAGCTCATCCGCACGGCGGCGCAGGCCGCGGGGCTGACCGTTGTGTGCAACAGCGAGGGCAGCAACCAGATCGAGGGGGTCACCACCGCGCTGCTGCGGCACTGCACCCTGACGGGGCGGGTTCGGGCGGACGCCGTACTGCTGGAGAGCGACGAGCGGTTCTGCCAGTACACCTTTTCGCACTTTGCGCCGACCCACATGGTGGTCACCAACCTGTACCGGGACCAGCTGACCCGCAACGGGAACAGCGAATTTGTGCTCGGCGAGCTGAAAAAGGGCATCCCGGATTCCACCGTGCTGCTGCTCAACGCCGACGAACCGGTGAGCGCCTCGCTCGGCTTTGGGCGGGAGAATGTGATTTATTACGGCGTCGGCCGGAGCGTCCGGGAGGAAGCGCCCGGCACGCGGCACGCCTATGACGACGGCGGCTTCTGCCCGGTCTGCAAGGGGCGGATGCAGTACGGCTGGCGAACCGGGGCGCACCTGGGCGGCTACCGGTGCGCGGCCTGCGGCTATTCCCGCGCAAAAACCGCCCACACGGTGACGGCGCTCGCAGACGGCGTCCTGACGATGGACGGCGCTTACGAAATTCGGCCGCAGCTGCCCAACCTCATGTCCGTCTACAATCTGGCGGCGGCGTTTACGGCGGCGGTGGAGGCGCTGGGCATCGAGCCGGAAAAGGCGGCCGCGGCGCTGGACGGGCACCAATCCGCCAACGGCCGGGTGCGCCGCTTTTCGATTGCCGGGCATGAGGGGCTGTTTATGCTCAGCAAGCACGAAAACTCGATGGCGTATAACGGCGCGCTCGAGACGATTGCCGCGCGGCCGGCGCAGGAAAAGACGGTTGTGCTGATTGTCGACCTGCTCAGCCGCAAATATGTCGCAAACGACATGTCCTGGCTGTGGGACATTGATTTTGAGCTGCTTGCCGACGAGCGGGTCAAGCGGGTGCTTGTCGGCGGCAAATTCGCGGACGACGTCGCCTGCCGGCTGCTGTTTGCGGGGGTGCGGGAGGATCGGCTGACCGTGCGCGCCAATCTGGACGAGATGATGCAGAGCCTGTACGACGACCCGGTCGGGGAGATTTACCTGCTCACCTGTTTCACCGATGTGGACAAATTCACCAGGCGTCTGCGGGAGGGCGGCAAATGAAAATTGTGACGGCCTATGCCGATTTGATGAACCAGTACGGCGAAACCGCCGCGCTGCGCCTGCTGCGCGCCCGGCTGGAGGACGCGGGCGAGCCGGTTGAGATTGTCCCGTGCACCGTGGGCAGCGCGCCCGAGCTGGAGGGCTGCGGCCTGCTGTATTGCCCGGCGGGGACGGAGAGCGCGATGCTCGCCGCCCGGCGGGACGCCGCCCGGTATGCGCCGCAGTACACCGCGTATTTTGAGCGCGGCGGCCTTGCGCTGTGCACCGGCAACGCGCTGGGTCTGTTTGCCAAAGAGGTCGCCGGGTCGGACGGCGAGCCGGTCGAGGGGATTGGCTGGCTCGACTGTGCGGTTCGGGTTGCGCCCGGCCGCCGGTACACCGAGCTGATCGTCCAAAGTGGGGTCTTTTCGGGTAAGCTGACCGGCGCGCTCAACAGCTCGCTGCGGGTGGAGAGCCGCGAGCAGCCGCTGTTCAAGGTGTGCTTTGACGCGGCCGGCGTGCTCGGCGCGCCCTATGAGGGGATGGTTAAGGGCGGCCTGCTGGCAACCCAGCTGACCGGCCCGCTGCTGGTGCGCAACCCTTTTGCGCTGGACGAGCTGTGCGAAAGGGCGCTCGGCCATCCGCTGCCCCCCTGTACGGCGCGGTGGTACGCCTACGCCGTGTCGGGCTGGAACCGCGCGCTGGAGACGCTGCGCGCCGCGCGCAAAAAGGGGGCGTGAGCATGGCAAAGCCCAGGGTGAGCGCCTGCATCGTCAACTACCGGTGCCTGGAAAAGACGCGGGTGGCCGTCCGCACCATGCTGGAGCAGACGGCCGGTGTCGAGCTGACCGTCTATGTTGTGGACAACGCCTCGGGCGACGATGCGCTCGGGCGGCTGAAGGCGGAATTTCCCCAGATTATCCCGGTGCAAAACCCCAAAAACGGGGGGTTCGGCTACGGCCACAACGCCGTTCTGGATATGCTGGACAGCGACTATCACTGTGTCGTCAACCCGGACATCACCTTTGATCGGGACACGATTTCGACCCTTTGCGCCTATCTTGACGCCCACCCCGACGTCGGGATCGTGACCCCCGAGATCCGCTTCCCGAACGGGGAAATCCAGGTAATCGGCAAGCGGAACCCGACCTTTTGGGCGCTGTTTGGCCGCCATCTGTTCAGGGAAAAGCTGAAGGGGGTGGTCGAGCATTACCAGATGCTCGACGAGAATCTGACCCGCCCGATTGACATCCAGTTTGCAACCGGCTGCTTTTTCGTCATCCGCACCGAGACGTTCCGCAAAATCGGCGGGTTTGACGAGCGGTTCTTCCTGTATTTTGAGGACATGGACCTGACCCGCATGACCATCGAGCGCGCGGGGCTGCGCGCGGTATACGACCCCGAAACCTATGTCTACCACGCATGGGAGCGCGCGAGCTCCCACCATCCCAAATACTTTGTGATTCTGGTGCTTTCGATGTTCAAATACTTTGGAAAATGGGGCTGGGCGTGGAAATAGCCCGCGCCGGTTCCCTTAAAAATAACCGGAAAAAACCGGGCGCCGCAGCGGGAGGAGTACGCAATGAGGATTTTAATCACAGGATGCAAGGGGCAGCTCGGCACCGAGCTTACAAAGCAGATTGCGCAGAGGTGTTCCGAGATAGGCCCTGTCCCCAAATGTTACCACAACGCGACGGTTGTCGGGGTGGACATGCAGGACTTTGACCTGAGCGACAAGCGGGCGGTGAAGGAGGCGCTGCACGGCGGCAGCTTTGACGTTGTGTTCAACTGCGCGGCGTACACCAACGTCGACGGGTGCGAGACCAACCAGGATACCGCATATGCGGCCAACGCGCTGGCGATTCGCAACCTGGCAGAGGTGTGCGAATCGACGGCGACCAAGCTCGTCCACGTCTCCACCGATTATGTCTTTGCCGGGGACAATACCGAGCCCTACCGCGAATACGACGAGCCCGCGCCGGTCACGGTTTACGGCAAGACCAAACTGGCGGGCGAGCGGTTCATCCGGGAATGCTGCAGCCGCTATTTTGTGGTGCGCACCGCCTGGCTGTACGGTTACAACGGCAGCAACTTTGTGCGCGCGATTGTCCGCAAGGCGCGGGAGACCGGCGCGGTAACGGTGGTGAACGACCAGCTCGGCAACCCGACAAGCGCGGCCGACCTCGCGCACCACCTGCTTGAAATTGCGCAGGGCAACCGCTACGGCGTATACCACTGCACAAACAACGGCGTCTGCTCCTGGTACGATTTTGCAAAGGAGATCGTCTCGCTGGCGGGGATTGCGTGCGAGGTCACTCCCTGCACGACGGCGGAATACCCCAGCGCGGCGAAGCGCCCCGCCTATTCGGCGCTGGACAACATGATGCTGCGGCTGACCAGCGGCGACCATATGCGCAGCTGGCAGGACGCCCTGCGCACCTTTATGGAAAACGCGCAGCTTTGAGCGGTTGCCGCCCGGCCGTTCGCCCGGGAGCTGGGTTTACATACGGCGCCGACCGCGGCCTGCGCCATGCCGGAATCTGCGCCGCGCCGGAGCCGCCCCGAGCAAGCCCCCGGCCTGCGCCGGAACTTACGGTGAAAAAGAGCGCCGGCTTCGCGATCTTGAGCCGGCGCTTTTGCTGTCTGATTTTGCCCATCGGTGTCGCACGGCGGCGCCCGTTTTGCGGCATGTGCGGCATCTGCAAGCCGTGCCCCAGGGCTCCGGTATCGGGTTCGCTCTGCCAAAGGCGGATTGCTTCGGTATGCAGCGGGCTTCCCTGTTTTCGCCGCACGGGCAGCGGCGCGCCAAGCCAGGCTTTGATTGCCGGTATCGTATGGACAGCCGCGGCAAAACCATAGCGCAATACACAGCCGAAGCCGCCCTGCCTGGGATAAGCTTGCCCGCCATGCGATTGCTGGCACAAACGAAACCCCGCGTTGAGGTGAACAACATGCAGCCGATTTTTACAATGCAGTACGGGGAATTTGCCGTTGCGGATTATCTGTCAAAAAACATAAAAGGTACGTCCGTTTTTATCCCTGCTTCGGCGCAGGAAAAGGGGATTGACCTGTTGTTGTACCGCTATGACCACGGCTACAATAAAACCAGCACCGTTCAGGTCAAGATGTCCAGAACCTATTACAACGACAAGGCGGATTCCGGCTTTCCCTTTTATCTGTGGTTCAACCGATTCCCGGTTCAGCAAAACGCAAATTGGTATGTTCTGGTCGGGATATACGCAAAGCATTCTGATGACGTTCAGCATGCAGGGGCAAACAGCACAAAATGGGATACGATCATGCTTGCCTTCACCAACGGGGAGATGGCTCAATTTCTGTCGGAAGTTAAGCAACGGCGCGACCCGGCAAAGGCGGACAAAATGTTCGGGTTCGGGTTTGATGCAAGCAAGGCTGTTTTTCAAACGAGGGGCTGGCCGGAAAATCGCGATATGAGCCGCTACCTCATAGAAAACCGCATAGACGAGATTGCCCATTCCTTCACTTAACGGCAGCGCATCAAAGGGGCGGTGAAAGAGGAAGGCCTGCGCAGCGCTAACCGCATCGTTGCCCGTTCCTGAAGCCGGTAATTTGGGAAAGGCGCATCAATCAACGCAACAAAAAAAGCCCCGCAAAGCGGCAGGGCTTTCTCATGACCTCTTGCTATCCGGCGCCGCGGCTTTGTGCCGCGCGCCGTTTTTTATGGGCAGAACCCGACCTGCGCGCCGCGCGCCGCGCGGGGCGGCTTGCGGGCAGCTCACGTCCGGCCGGCGGCCTTTGCTGCGGCGGATTTTTCATAGGCAATGCGGGGATCGTCGTCCTCGAGGACATGGATGATTCCGCACCGCACAAAGTCGCATTTTTGCAGCAGGTTCTGCATGACCGTGTTGTCCCCGTGGGTGTCCATGCGCAGGTGGCCGCACCGGCGATACGCCCAGTCGATGCAGAACTGCCCCGTGCCGCGGGCGCTGCCGTCCGACGCAAGCCGGTGGACGACGCCGTAGGGGCTGCCGTCCAGCCACCCGCCGCCGGAAATTTCCCGATAGGTCGGCTCAACGTCCCGCCCCTGCGCAAAGAAAAATACCCCGACGATTCGGCCATTTTCGGCGCACACAAAGCTTTTGCCCGCCGCGATGTCCGTGCGAATGAGCGTCTCGGGCGGCCAGCCGGTCGGCCCCCACTGGTTGGGGTTGCCGTGCGCCGCCATAAACGCGCGGGCGTGGGCGTAAATTTCAAGAATGCGGCTGAGATCAGCCCCAACCGCCGGTCGGATTTCCATACTCGTTCCCCTTTCGGGCGGCGCAGCCGCCCGGATTATTGCGGCTGCGCGGGATTCTCCGGCTCCGCCGTGTCCTTTGAGCCCGCCGTGCTTTCCGGCTCCGCAGGGGGTGCGCCGCCCGCCAGCCGGACGACAGTCCAGCCGCGCAGGATGAAAAAGTCCGCCACAATCAGCAGCACGCACAGCGCGATGACCGCGAAGCGTACCCCGCCGGGCAAAAATCCCGTGCGGATAAACAGCACAATCAACGCCGCGCAGCCGGCGGCCACGGCCAGAGCCAGCAAGCCCGCCGCCGCGATTTTCAAAACAAGCGCCGCACGTTCCCGCGCCGGCCTTCCGTTCAAACGTCCCATAGTGCCCCACCCGGTTATTTGGACTCGAGCGCCATGATCTTATCCACCCGGCGCTGGTGCCGCCCGCCCTCAAATTCGGTGGCGAGAAAAACGTCGACCAGCTCGCACGCAAGCCCGCCGCCGATTGTCCGCCCGCCGAGGCACAGGACGTTTGCGTCGTTGTGTTTGCGGGTGTATTTTGCGCTGAAATAGTCCCCGCACAGCGCGGCGCGGATGCCGTGAATCTTGTTCGCCGCCATCGAGATACCGATGCCGGTGCCGCAGATCAAGATACCGAACTGCGCTTCGCCCGCGTTGATCGCCGCGCAGACCGCCTCGGCGTAATCGGGGTAATCGCAGGAATCCGCGGTGTAGGTGCCGTAATCCTTAAAATCCACCCCCGCCTGCTCGAGGTGGTGCATAATTTCCTGTTTCAGCGCAAAGCCGCCGTGATCGCTTCCAAGCGCAATCATTGCTTTTCCTCCCTGTTTTCCCGCGCAAGCCGCTCCCGCTCGGCCTGCGGCAGTTGGATATATTCGGGCGCGAGCTCGTCGCAGCCGCAGGTGAGCCCGCGGTCGAACCGCGCCTTTGCCGCAGCCGCGACATTGGCCGCACGCACGAAGAGGCTGCCCGTCCCCGCCAGCACAAAATCCCCCGTGCCGGCCAGTTCATTATAGCACAGCGGCGCCCCGTCGCCAACCAGAACCGCGCGCCGCCCCGCCAGCCGCGCGGCCAGCTCGCCATAGGGCAGCACCTCGTTTTCAAACAGGGGAACCGGCGTGCCGCCCGCGCAGTTGTACGCCGCGGCGTATACCCGCCCCCGGCGCGCGTCCAGCAGCGGCACGACTACCCGGTCGCCCGGGCAGAAATTCCAGGCGAGCGCCTCCAGGGTCGGCACGGCGGCGCACCGGGTATCCCGCGCAAACGCCATTCCCTTGACAATGCCCATCCCGATGCGCAGCCCGGTGAAGCTGCCCGGGCCGCTGGTGACCGCGTAAAGCGACACCTCGTCGGGGCGGACGCCCGCGCGCCGGAAGGTCTCGTCGCACAGCGGCAGCAGGGTCTCGGAGTGGGTGAGGCCGACGTCGCAGTAGCTTTCGGCCAGGATCCGCCCGTCCCGCCAGACGGCCGCCGAGCCGGAGCAGGAGGAGGAATCAACGGCAAAAATAATCATTCCGCGCCGCCCTCCGTCACGGTAATCCGGCGCGGCTCGTCCGCGCTGCCCTCGATGCGCACGGCGATTTCCCGCCCGTCCATCGCCCAGGGGATGTTCTCGCTCCATTCGATAAACAGGGCAAACCGCCCGTCGAGATAGTCGTAAAAGCCGGTGGAATACAGCGCGTCCTCGTTCTCGATGCGGTACATGTCAAAATGCGCCGCGTCCAGCCGCCCGCCGCGGTATTCGTTGACGATGGCGAAGGTGGGGCTGTTCACCACCTCGGTGTAGCCGAGCGCGCGCAGCGCCCCCCGCACAAACGCGGTTTTGCCCGCGCCCAGCCCGCCGTACAGCGCCACGACGTCCCCCGCGCGCAGCCGTTCGGCAAACGCGCGGCCGTACGCCTCGGTTTCCGCTTCGCTGTTTGTAATCAATTGCTCTGTCATGGATGCTCCTTGCTTGTGCTGCTGTCCGTTCGGAACAGCCTGTTGGTGTATTCCGCGCCGCGCGGCGGCGGGTTGGGCAGGCTCATGGCGTACAGCTCGCCCGCGGCGGCCTCCAGCTGCGCCGTGCGCGCGCAGGCGCCGCCGCGCGCCTCCAGCCGCGCGAGGCTGTGGGAGACCGGCAGCGTCCCTCGCCGCTTGATCTGGCGCAAAAGCGCCGCGCCGCCCGCGCCGATGGCGAGGATGCGCAGATAGGGCGGGTCGTTCGCATAAACCGGCTCCCGGACGCCGAGCACCGCGTGCAGCGCCGCCCGGCGCACACGGGACATGGTGTACCGCCGGGTCTTGGCGCGCGCAAACAGCTCGTCGAGGCCGGCGCTCTCCCCCGCGGCGGCAAAGAGCCGCCGCCCGAGCCCGGCAGCGCAGCCCGGCACCCGCTCAAGCGCGTCTGCGCCGGTTGTCCGCAGCGCATAGAGAATCAGCTGCTCCAGCGCCTCCAGGCCGCCGCTCAGCCGCCCCGCTGCCAGTGCACAGCGCAGCGCGTCCAGCGTATACGGGGGCAGGTAGGGGGCGACGGCGGCGAGCGCCGCGTCCTCTGCCTTGCCGGATGCGCGCAGCCGCGCGCGGAGACAGCCCGCGCTTGCAAAGCCGCCGCAGGGCTGCTGCGCGTCGTGCGCCGTCCCCGCACGGGGGATGACCAGCGGCCGCAGCGCGCAGCCGGTGCGGTCGATCGCCTTGAGGTAATCGACCGCGAGCAGATCGTTCGGCCGCCCGAGCGGCGCGGCGGCCTGCTGCCCGAACAGCTCGCGCACGGCGCGCGCCCGCGCCGCGGGATAGGCAAGGCCGGCCTCGCACAGCCGCGCCGTCCGCTCGACAGTGCGCGGATCCTCCACCGCCCGCGCCGCCATGCGCAGCGCGCCGATGTCCGCGCATTCGCTGCCGAACGAGAGCGCGTCGACGCAGCCCATCGCCCCCAGCAGCCGCACCCCGCCCAGCGCAAACCGCTCGCTCACGCCGGTCGCCCAGACAAGCGGCAGCTCAACGACGAGATCCGCACCGGCCGCGCAGGCCAGCCGCGCGCGGGTGAACTTATCCATGCAGGCGGGCTCGGCGCGCTGCACGAAATTGCCGGACAGCACGGCGACGATGTGGGTTGCGCCCGCGCGCCGCGTCTCGGCGATGTGATGCAGGTGCCCGTTGTGCAGCGGGTTGTATTCGGCGATAATGCCGGCGGTATACACGGCGATACGCTCCCCTTTCTGCGCCCGTCCGGCTGAAACCGGCGGCGCGAACAGGGGCTTTTTGCCCAAAATCGGGCGAAACCGGCCGAACAAGCCCAAAACAGCCTTGAAATCAACCCTGTTCTTTTATATAATAATACAGTTAAGACGCAAATCTGTAAACTGTCTTTTGCGAATCCATCCGATGGAAAGGAAACAGGAAAAAATGAAGGTACTGGTTATCAACGCGGGCAGCAGCAGCCTGAAGTATCAGTTGATCGACATGGACACCGAGCAGTGCATCGCCAAGGGCAACTGCGAGCGCATCGGCATCGACGGCCTGATCGGGCACAAGGTCACCGGCGGCGTGTCGATTGAAAAGGAGATGCCCTTCCCGACCCACAAAGAGGCGTTCATGGCGGTTGTGGACATGCTCACCAAGGGCGAGGGCAAGGTGATTGACAATGTCAGCGAGATTTCGGCGGTCGGCCACCGGGTGCTGCACGGCAGCGAGATATACAAGGAGGCGACCCTCGTGACCGACGAGGTCATCGACACGGTCATGTCGCTCAAGGAGCTCGGCCCGCTGCACAACCCGCCCCAGGCAATCGCGATGCGCGCCTGCCGCGAGGTGTTCGGCGAGGGCACCCCGATGGTTGCGGTGTTCGACACCTCCTTCCACCAGACCATGCCCCCCAAAAGCTACATTTTCCCGGTTCCCTATGAGTATTACGAAAAATATTCGGTGCGCCGCTACGGCTTCCACGGAACCAGCCACCGCTATGTGAGCAAGCGGTATTTCGAGATTACCGGCAAAAACCCCGAGGGGACGAAGATCATCGTCTGCCACCTCGGCAACGGCAGCTCGATTACGGCGGTCAGGGACGGCAAGTGCTTTGACACGACGATGGGTCTGACCCCGCTGGACGGCTTCATCATGGGCACCCGCAGCGGCGGCATCGACCCGTCGGTTGTGACCTATATCGCCAACAAGGAGAACATGACGCCCGACGAGATGAGCAACCTGCTCAACAAAAGGTCCGGCTTCCTAGGGGTGAGTGGCGTCTCGAGCGACTGCCGCGACCTGCACAAGGCGGCGGACGAGGGCAACGAGCGCGCAAAGCTTGCGCTGGACATTCTGGTGCACCAGATCAAGCGGTTTGTCGGCGGCTACGCGGCCGAGATGGGCGGCGTGGATGCCGTTCTGTTCACCGGCGGCATCGGCGAGAACGACACCGAGGTCCGCGCCGAGGTTTGCAGCGGGATGGAGTACATGGGTCTTTCGATCGACAGCGCCCTCAACGAGGCCGCATCCCGCAAGGAGGCGGTGTTCTCCAGGCCGGACAGCAAGGTCGTCGCGATGGTGCTGCCGACCAACGAGGAGATCATGATTGCGCGCGACACGGTCGAGGTTATCTCCCGCTGAGCAACTGAATAAACCGGTTCCGCCCTGCGCGGCGGCCGCGCGGGGATGCGGCGGCGGTCACGCGCAGAATACGCCCCGGCCGGATGCGTTCCGGCCGGGGCTGTTTTGGCTTTTGCAGACGGTATACACCACAATAAACTTCAACGGAGCAGACATGGACAGCAGTTGTATTTATCAGATTTATCCGCTCGGCTTCTGCGGCGCGCCGAAAACGCTGGCCGAGGCCGGCGGCGAGGCAGCGCCCCGCATCCGCCGGGTGATCGACTGGATCGGCCATATCCGGCGGCTGGGGGCGGACACCGTCCTGTTCAACCCGGTGTTCGAGTCGAGCGCGCACGGCTACGACACCGCCAATTTCGGCGAGCTGGACAGGCGGCTGGGCACAAACGACGACTTTGCGGCAGTGTGCGACGCGCTGCACCAAAACGGAATCCGCGTGCTGCTGGACGGGGTGTTCAACCATGTCGGCCGGGATTTCCGGGCGTTCCGGGATCTGCGCGAGAAACGGGAGGCTTCCCCCTACCGGGACTGGTTCTATGTCGACTTTGCGCGGGACAGCTGCTACGGCGACGGCTTCTGGTACGAGGGCTGGGAGGGCCACTTTGAGCTG
>CAZYAV010000028.1:0-32225 GCA_964645785.1 uncultured Oscillospiraceae bacterium | reverse complement strand
TCTGGTTCCGCACGCCGCAGAAGGTTTATATGAAAAAGGGCTGCCTGCCCGTCGCGCTCGACGAGCTGCGCACCGTGATGGGCAAGAAAAAGGTCTTTATCGTCACCGACGAGTTCCTTTACAACAACGGCTACACCAAGCCCATCACCGACAAGCTGGACGAGATGGGCATCCAGCACACCGCGTTCTGGAACGTGGCGCCGGACCCGACCCTCGGGTGCGCCAAGGAGGGTGCGGCGGCGATGCGCGCCTTTGCGCCGGACTGCATCCTCGCGCTCGGCGGCGGCTCGGCCATGGACGCGGGCAAAATCATGTGGGTGATGTACGAGCATCCCGAGGTGGATTTCATGGACATGGCCATGCGGTTCGTCGATATCCGCAAGCGGGTGTACACCTTCCCGAAGATGGGCGAAAAGGCCTTCTTTATCGCCGTGCCGACCAGCGCGGGCACCGGCTCGGAGGTCACGCCGTTCGCGGTCATCACCGACGAGACAACCGGGGTCAAGTACCCGCTTGCGGATTATGAGCTGCTGCCCAACATGGCGATTATCGACGCCGACTTTATGATGAACATGCCCAAGGGGCTGACCAGCGCCTCCGGCATCGACGCGATGACCCACGCGCTCGAGGCCTACGCCGCGATGCTCGCCACCCCCTACACCGACGGGCTCGCGCTCGAGTCCCTGCGGCTGATCTTCAAATACCTGCCCCGCGCCTACAACAACGGCCCGAACGACCCCGAGGCGCGCGAGCAGATGGCCAACGCCTCGACGATGGCCGGCATGGCGTTCGCAAACGCCTTCCTCGGCATCTGCCACTCGATGGCGCACAAGCTCGGCGCGTTCCACCACCTGCCCCACGGCATCGCAAACGCGCTGATGATCGACGAGGTGATGCGCTTTAACGCCAGCGAAGTGCCCGCCAAGATGGGCACCTTCCCGCAGTACGCCTACCCGCACACCCTCGCCCGCTACGCCCAGGTGGCGGACGCGCTGGGCATTCCGGGCAAGACCGACGCCGAAAAGCTGGATAACCTGATTGCCGAAATTGACAGGCTGAAGGAAGCGGTCGGCATCAAAAAGACCATCCGCGATTACGGGGTGGACGAGGCGGACTTCCTCGCCCGGCTGGACGAGATGGTGGAGCAGGCGTTCGACGACCAGTGCACCGGCGCAAACCCGCGTTACCCGCTCATGAGCGAGCTGAAGCAGATGTATCTCAACGCCTATTACGGCAAATAAGGGAGGCAACACGATGGATAAGGCCAACATTCTCGCGACCCGCGCCGACAAAACCGTCTACCGGGATGGCGGCCGGGTGGTCAAGGTTTTCGACGAGAGCTATAAAAAATCCGACATTCTCAACGAGGCGCTCAACCAGGCGCGGGTGGAGGAGGCGGGTCTGCCCGCGCCCCGCGTGCTGGAGGTCTGCAAGCTTGAGGGCAAATGGGCGATTGTCATGGACTATATCGAGGGCAAAACCCTGGACGCGCTCTTGCAGGAAAACCCGGGCAAAACCGATGACTATATGAACCTGTTTGTCGAGCTCCAGCTGGAGATGCACACCCACCGCGCCCCGCTGCTCAACCCGCTGATTTTAAAGATGCACCGCAAAATCGACGAGAGCGGGCTGAGCGCCACCACCCGGTACGAGCTGAGCATGCGGCTGGATTCGATGCCCCGGCACGACAAGGTCTGCCACGGCGACTTCAACCCCAGCAACATCATCCTGACCCCGCAGGGCAAGCCGTTCATCATCGACTGGTCGCACGCGACCCGCGGCAACGCCTCGCACGACGCGGCGCGCACCTATCTGCTGTTCAACCTCGCGGGCAAAACCGCGCTGGCCGAGCAGTACATGCGCCTTTTCTGCGAAAAGAGCGACACGGCGCTGCAATACGTCCAGCAGTGGCTGCCGATTGTCGCGGCCTCCCAGCTGGTTAAGGGCAAGCCGGAGGAGCGGGATTTCCTGCTGCGCTGGGCGGACGTCGTTCAGTACGAATAACGCGCCGCGCCCGGCTTTGGCTCCCGCCCGGGCCTGCGGCTGCCCGGATTCCTCGCAGCGGCCGCTGCCGAAGGAACGGCCGCATCACAAGTACAGTCACACCGAAGCGCCCCGGAAAGCCGGTTTCCGGGGCGCTTTTTTGCGCGGCAGCGGCGGGCGCAATCGCGTTCGGCCGCGGCGCTGCCCGGATTATCCGCCGGGGTTCGGGTGAAGTCTCCCCTCCCGCCGCACAGGTCTCCCGTCGGGGTGCGGAGGCTCCGCCGTTCCCCGCGCCCTGCCGTAAAGCGGGCGATTATTCTTTGGGGCGCATTGCATCAGGATGGCTGCTGCGCGCCGACTTCTCCCTCGCCGCAAACCGGCATCCCGCGCGCTTTTCTGCCGTGCCCGGCGGCTGTGCTGGGGCTTTGGCTCCCGCCCGGCGCGCCCTCCCCGCCCGGTCTCGGAAAAGCGCGGTTTTCGCCCGCGCGCGGTTTTTATTGTAAACCGCAAAAAAAACCTGCGGCGCGCGCAGTTTTGTGATACACTGAAAAAAGGGAAACGGGCGGGCAGCCGCCCGGATGAAAAAGAAATTTTGGAGGGCATATGAGAATCATTCACGCAACGGATTATGAAGATATGAGCCGCAAGGCCGCGGCAATCCTCGCCGCGCAGGTGCAGCTTAAGCCGGACGCCGTGCTCGGCCTCGCGACCGGCTCGACGCCAATCGGCCTTTACCGCAGCCTGGTGGAGCAGTATCAGGCCGGGCTGCTCAACTTTTCGGCCGTGCGGACGGTCAATCTGGACGAATACAAGGGGATTGCGCCGGACAACGACCAGAGCTACCGCTATTTCATGCAGGACAATCTGTTCAGCCACGTCAACATCAAGCCCGAAAACACCAACCTGCCCGACGGGCTTGCGGCCGACCCCGCCGCCGAGTGCGCGCGGTACGAGGCGGTCATCGACGCGCTGGGCGGTGCGGATATCCAGCTGCTCGGCATCGGGCACAACGGCCATATCGGCTTCAACGAGCCGGCCGACGATTTCCCGACCGCGACCCATGTCGTCGATTTGCAGGCGAGCACCATCGAGGCGAACAAGCGGTTTTTTGCCAGCGCGGACGATGTCCCGCGGCAGGCGTATACCATGGGCATCGGCGCGATTATGCGCGCAAAATGCGTGCTGCTCGTCGCGTCCGGCGCGGACAAGGCGGAGATCGTCAAGCGGTCGTTCACCGGCCCTGTGACCCCGCGCGTGCCCGCCTCCATTCTCCAGCTGCACCCGAACGCCATCGTGGTGGCGGACGCGGACGCGCTGCGGCTGCTGTAAGCGGAAAAGCCCGGCTATGGTGATTCAGGGTGCCGAGGTGTTCGGCGAGGACAAACGGTTTGTCCGCCGCGACCTGTTTATCGAAAACGGCCGGTTCTGCGCGGCGGCGGGCGGCGAAACGCTGGATGCGGGCGGCCTGCTCGCCGTGCCCGGCCTGATTGACCTGCATTTCCACGGCTGCGCCGGGCGGGATCTGTGCGACGCGGACGCCGGCGCGCTCGCCGCCATGGCGGACTGCGCGGCGCGCGCGGGGGTCACGGCAATCTGCCCCGCCACCATGTCGCTCGGCGAGGCCGCCCTCACCCGGGTCTGCGCGGCGGCCGCGGCCGCGCGCGGGGGGCTGCGGGGCGCGGCGCTGGTCGGGCTGCACCTCGAAGGTCCCTTTCTCTCGCCCGAAAAGCGGGGCGCGCACGACCCGGCGCAGCTCTGCCTGCCCGACCCCGATCTGTTTGACCGCCTGCAGGCCGCGGCGGGCGGGCTGATCCGCATCTGCGACCTTGCGCCCGAGCTTGCCGGGGCGGACGCGCTGATCGACCGTCTGCGCGGCCGAGTGGTGCTGTCCATCGCACACTCCGCCGCGGACTACGACACGGCCGGCGCCGCCATCCGGCGGGGCGTGACCCACGTCACCCACCTGTTCAACGGGATGCCGCCCTTTACCCACCGCAGCCCCGGCATCCTCGGCGCGGCGATGGACGGCGGCTGCGAGGTAGAGCTGATTGCGGACGGCGTCCATCTGCACCCGACCGCCGTGCGGCTCGCGTTTCGCCTATTTGGGGAGCGGGTCATCCTCATCAGCGACAGTATGCGCGCGGCCGGTATGCCGGACGGCTGCTACACCCTCGGCGGGCAGCGGGTATGGGTTGAATCGGGCGCCGCCCGGCTTGCGGACGGCACCCTGGCCGGCTCGGTGCGCAGCCTCGCGGACTGTGTGCGCATCGCCGTGCGCGAGATGGGCATCCCGCTCGCGGACGCGCTGTGGGCGGCAACCGCCGCGCCCGCAAAATCGCTCGGCCTTTTTTCCGAGCGCGGGTCGATTGCCATCGGCAAAATCGCCGACCTGTTGCTGCTCGACCGCTCCCTTTCGCTTCGGGCGGTCATTCTGCGCGGCGCGCGCTATGTCTGAGCCGCCGCCCACCCCATCCTGACGAACCGGAGGCGTTTTCCGTGACTGCCGTCTGCCTGCTTCTGTCCGCCCTTGCGCTGCTTGCGCTGCTTGCGCTGGGGGTTTCCTTTTTCTTTTACCGCTTCGCGTGCGCCCGGTCGTTCCGGCCGAAGAAATCGGTCGGCGGCTCGCCGCTCGCCCCCTATAAGGCGGAGATGGCCGCCGAGCGGGCGCGCTTCCTTGCGGGCGAGCCCGAGCAGGTCGAGATTGTCAGCCGCGACGGGCTGCGGCTGCGCGGGCTGTACTACTCCAACGGGGAGAGCCGCCGCAGCGTGCTGCTGGTGCACGGCTACCGCGCGGCGCACGGCGGCATGACCGATTTCAGCATCGTGCTGCCGTTTTATATCGAGCTTGGGCTGAACATCCTGCTGATTGACCAGCGCGCGCACGGCGAAAGCGAGGGGGAAACCATCGCGTTCGGCGCGCTTGAGCGGTACGACTGCGCCGACTGGGCGGCCTGGCTGGACACGCGGATGGGCGGCCGCGGCGAGATTGTGCTGGACGGCATCTCGATGGGGGCGGCGACCGTGCTGCTTGCAAGCGACCTGCCGCTGCCCGCAAGCGTCCGGGGCATTGTGGCCGACTGCGGCTATTCCAACCCCTATACGCAGCTGCGGCATGTCGCGCGCGATATGCTGCACCTGCCCATCTGGCCGGTTCTGCCGCTCATCCGCTTTTGGGCGCGCGCGCTCGGCGGGTTTGAGCTGCGGGTATCCGCCGCCGACTCCCTGCGGCGCAACACGGCGCTGCCCGTCCTGTTTGTGCACGGCGACGCCGACGGCTTTGTGCCCTGCGCGGCGAGCCGGGAGAATTACGCCGCCTGCGCCGCCCCAAAGGAGCTGGTCATTGTCGAGGGCGCGGCACACGGCCTGAGCTACCTCGTTGACCGGCCGCGCTGCCAGGCGAAGCTGCGGGAATTCTTCCGCTCGGTATTCACGGCGCAAAGTCTGCCCGGCACGGGCGCCGACCCGTTGAAGCCGCCGGCAGACATCCCCGCGGTTACAGGCGTTCTTTAGCCGCGCGGGCATTTCATAAAAAACACATTGCCCGGAACAAAAGGAGCCGGCCGCGGATGCGGCCGGCTCTTCTCGGCTTTATGAATGGTTCAGGGGGCGCCGTCCGCCGGTTCAAGCGGCAGCGGAACCTCACAGCGCAGCCGCGCCGCGGCGCAGATCTGCCGCGTGCTCTGCGCAGTCAGGCGCAGAATGGCCTGCAAACTTTCAAGATACGCCCCGGCGTCGCGCGCGTCCAGCGCCACCAGCGCGCCGGCAATAAAGGGCATCGACTGCTCAAAATGGCCGCCGAACGCCGCCTCGTATTCCCTGCGCCTGCGGCAGAACAGGAGCAGCCGGGTATTGAGCTGGCCGTAGACCCTGCGGGTCAGCTCCTGCGGGCAGCCCTCAATCACAATGTGCAGCAGAATGCCGGCATAGCTGTAAAACCGCCTGTCCGGCGCGGCAAGCAGCCGCTCAATCCGCGCGCGGGTCGCCGCAATCTGCGGGTCGGTCAGCCGGACGAACGCGTCCCGCACAAGCGCCGCCGCGCCCAGCATCAACAGCTGCAATGCGTGGAAGAAGATGTGCGCCTCCTGCGGGTCAAGCGCCGCGCTGCCCGCCGATCCTGCCGGGGACAGATAGGTCACGGCGGTGCCGACCCCGTTGACCGTCCGCACCACGCCGCACTCGTTGAGCGCGATGAGCGCGCTGCGGATTGTTTTGGAGGACGCGGCGTATTCCCTTTGCAGCTTCTGTTCACAGGGCAGGTACGCCCCGTCCAAAAATTCCCCCGAGCTGATGCGCAGAATCAGGTCGCTGGCGATTTCGGAATACAGGCCCTCGTCGCCCGAAATCGCCCAGCTGAAGTGCAGCGCGTCCGGCATGGGGCAGCCCTCGGTTATCCGGAGAACCCGGGTCATCATCAGCCCGCGCAGCTCGTCCGCAAACGTCCGCAGCGCGCCGGTGAGCGCCTGCCCGCTGTGCGCGGCGACGCAGGCCTGCGCCTGCCGCAGAAAGGCGCGCAGACAGCCGGTATACTGCGCGCAGAGGCGCTCGTCCTGCGCCGCAAGCAGCACCCCCGCCGCCAGCGTCCTGTCGCACGCGCGCATCAGATCCTCCAGCAGGTCGTTGTGCAGCGGCCGGATGAGCACAAAGTAGAATTCGGCAAGCGCGAACGCCAGCCGGTTGACCGGCAAGGCCGGATCCTGCGCCGCGGCGGCGATCTCCGCCAGCCTGGCAAGCTCGTTTTCCCCGCACTGCGACGCGCCGAAGGCCGCCGTGTCCGCCGCAAGCCGCGCCGCGAGCAGGCCGACCTCCGACAGGGTGCGCGCTCGACCTGCCAGCCATTCCAGAAACCGCCGTTTGGATTCGGGGTCGTCCGTGCCGTACACAACCACCGCGTCCTTGCCGCGCGAGACCCGGATGAGCCCGATTTCCTGCAGCAGCCTGTAGGTTGCGCGGATGGTGAGAACCGGCACCCCGTAGGTCTGCGCAAGCTCGTCCATGGCGGGCAGGCGCTTGCCCGGCGGGAACTCGCCCGAAAAAATGCGGGAGCACAGCGCGTGATAGATATTCTTGTAAAGCAGATTCTGTCGGGGCACTTCTTTGTCGTTCCTTTCCACCCGCGTCCGCGGAGATACGCCGGTACATCCGCGTTAAATTATAGCAAATGTATAAAGTTTTTTCAATCCCGGCGCGAATATTGTGTGATCCGTGAAACAGCTGAACCTTTTTTCGACCGCTACGACCGTGTTTCCGTCCCGCGCGGCGGCGCAAAACCGGATGCCTCCGGCGAGCTCGGCCGCCCGGACGGCTGTGCCCGCAAAGCCGCCATCCCCGCCATCGCGCGCAACAAACAACCCCCGGCGGCCTGACGGCCGCCGGGGGTAAAAGAACGGTGCGGATAGGACATGCCTTGCGGGCGGGAGCGGAAATCCGCACGACCCGCCGCACGAGCGCTCTTCCCGCAGACTTGCCCCGGTATTCTGCACAACGAAGCCGAGTCTTTTTTGTCGAAAATTCCAGGAAAACTCATTTTTCACGATTCACGGAAAGACCGGAAGCGGAAAGCAGAAAGCGGATACGGATCCCCTCTAACCGTCGGACATAAACAGATTCCCCGGTTCACCCCATAGCTGACCGCGGCCACTGCCAAAAGCAAGACGGCCGCGGTGACGGCAATTACCCACGAGCTTATTCTTTTAAATCCCTGTGTATTCCCGCACATCCGGCAAAGTCCCCTCCTGTTCATGCGACGCCTATGACCGGCGCATCGCCCGTGTCTTTGCCGCGTAATCCACAAAGCTGAGGTTGAGGTCGACCCAGTCGTCGCTGCCCGCCACCGAGCCGTAGCAGGTATATTGCAGCATCTGATAGTCGTAATAGAAGGTCGGCGCGCCGTCGTATTCCGCCAGCCAGAAATCATAGCCCGCAATCTGCGCGAGATCATAGCGCCGGTAGCCCGTATCCAGATTAAAGTAGATCATCGGGATATAGCCCGCCGCCTCAATCCGCTCGCAGAACGCGAGCGCGCAGGCGTTGAGGGTCTCGCTGTCCATCGAGCCTGTCCGCGCGTCGGACGAGACATATTCCCAGTCGAACACAACCGGGTAGGTGATCTCATAATCCGCAATCCAGCCGATCACCGCCTGCGCTTCCTCCGCCGCTTCCTCTACCGTGACCGCCTGCGAATAGAGGTATACGCCGATTTCCAGCCCGGCGGCGCGCGCGTCCCGCGCATTCTGCTCAAAATACTCGTCCTGATACAGATGCCCCTCGGTATTGCCGCGCCAGCCGACCCGGATCATCGCAAAGTCAATTCCGTCCGCCTTCACCGCCTGCCAGTCGATCTCCTCGCGGTGGGCGGAGACGTCAATGCCCGTGAAGGTCTGCACGGCCGGGTCGTTGTAGCGCATCCGGCCGTTTTCCGTCTCAAACAGCACGGGGTCGTGGGTTGTGCGGGGCACCTCCCCCACAACCGGCAGCTCCCCGCCGCCGAACTGGATTGTCCCCGACGGCGCGGCGTCGCCCGTCTGCTGCGGCTGCGGCGCAGGCCGGTTGTCCGCGCTTCGGCCGGCCAGCCGGCTGATTGCGATGATCAGACCGGCCGTCACGGCCAGCGCAACGGCGGCAACAAGCACAAGCGCCCGTATATTCTTTTTTCGCATGGCTGTATTCCCTCAATTCATGCCGCGCGCTGTCCGGCGCGAACTTGGGGAAATTATAGCAAAAAAGCGCGCACGAATGCAAATCGGCCGACGCCCTGCGGCGCGGCGCTCCGGCCGCCGCACGGGGTCGGGGGCTGCCGGGTTCGCTTTGGCACAGTAATCCGATAAACCGCCGCAGCCGCTCAGACAGGGGCGCCGGAAAGGCTGTCCGCCCTTACCCAGAACTTCTCGGTCTCGTACTGAAGGAATTTATACAGCGGGGTCAGCTCCTCCAGCTCGACAAACCGGTCGAGGCATTCGCGGTAAATTTCGCCGTCAAAGCTGTAAATCAGGACGGGCGGGTGTCCGCGGCGCAGCAGATAATAATTGAGCAGAAGCCGGGCAATCTGGGCGCTGTAGCGGCCAAACGGCGCAAGACAGGCCGACGCCGCGTGCAGATAGGTTCCCGCCTTGAGCACCAGGTCGCCCGTGTAGGCGCAGACCTCCTCCAGCACCTCGTGCAGCCGCGCCTTGTCGTCCGGCAGCGGCTGCTCCAGCTGCCCATCCTCCATCCCGAGCGTGAGCCGCTCGTACAGCTCCAGCGCAAGCGCGAGGTTCAGCGCCCGCCCCTCCTTCAGCCGGCAGCGCAGCAGCTCGCAGCACCGCTTCAGGTTGACCACCTCGTTGAGTACCGAAACCGGCCCCGTGTAGTCGCTGACCGTCCCGCTGCAGAAAATCTCCCTTGTGTCGCTGAATGTGATCCGCCTGTCCTCCAGGCGGCCGGAATGATAGGCAAACAGAATTTCAAAATCCCGCGGCAGATCCGCCTGCCCGGCGGCGCGCGCCTGCCACGCTGCAACCGCCTGTTCATACTGCTGCATATACACCCCTCCCTTTTGGGACGAGTATAGCAGATTTTCTGCGCGAAAAAAGGCGAAGCCGGGATGGTTTCGCCTGCTTTTGCAGAATGCGCACAGCCGCCCGCGCCGCCCCTTTTTCGCACGTGGCTGCCGGGCATCGCCCTTCCCCCGCAGGCCGGTTCGGCGCGGCTGCCGGGCGGCGATTCTGCTTATGCCATCCGTTTCCCTGCCAGCTTACCGGACATCCGCCTTTCCGGCAGGGCAGCCGCGAGCGGCCGGAACGGTACAAAGCAGCGCGCCGCGGCGCGCACCCGCAAGCCCGCGCCGCCCGCATAACCCCGCTCCTCTGCCGCGGCCAGGTTGGCGCATCCTCCCCCCGCGGCCGCCCGCGCGGACTGCGGGCGTTACGGCTTGTCCGGCTTGTCCGGCACCAGACGGACGTCCAGCTGCCCGAACGGAATCTCGATCCCGTCCTGCGCAAACGCCGCCCGCACCCGCTCGTTGAGCGCGTAATACGACGGCCAGTACGCCTCGGCGCGCACCCACAGCCGCAGCAGGTAGACAATCGCGCTGTCTCCAAAGGAGTCGATGGCCGCAAAGGGCGGCTCCGGCTCGGTCACGCAATCCACCTGCTGCGCCGCGCGCAGCAGCGCGGCCTTGACCGTCTCGGTCGGGGCGGCGTAGGATGCGCCGATGCGCAGGTCAATCCGGCGGGTCTCGTTTGCGCTGTAGTTGACAATTGTATTGGCCGTGACTGTGGAGTTCGGCACAAAGATGACCTTGTTGTCCGGGGTTGTCAGGGTGGAGTGCACAAGCCCCACCGCGGTGACCGTGCCGCTCACCCCGCCCAGCTCGACAAAGTCGCCCGCCTTGAACGGGTGGGTGGAGAGCAGCTGGATGCCGCTGGTCAGGTTGGTCAGCGCGCCCTGAATCGCAAGGGAAATCGCGACGCCCGCAACGCTGAACAACGCGACAAGGGAGGTCACCGGGATATCGAGCACCCCCAGCACCAGCACCACCGTCAAAAACAGCAGCAGAACCTTGACGGCCGAGCGCACAAAGGTGTGCAGGGTTCGCTCAAGCCCGGTGCGCGCAAGCGCCCGGTTTAGCAGGCGCAGCACAATTTTTGTCCCCGCCAGGCAGAGCGCCAGCACCGCCGCCGCCCACAGCAGTTTTCCCAGCGTAAACTGCCCGATTGACAGCCCCAGAATATCCCGGATTGCTTCCATAACCCCATCCCCCGCACGGCAAGATTTCGCCCGGCCAACGCGCGGGCGTTTTTTCCAGTCTACCACACTTTTCCTCCGCTTGCCAGCGGCGCTGCTCTTGCCCGCCCGGGCGGCACGCAGGGGATTTTTGTCCGGACGGCCGGCGGCCGCGGGGTTAGGCGACGCGCGCGCAGTGCTCCCGCCGCAGACAGGGGACGAAGCGCGCCCCCTGCCCGCCCCGCGCGCAAACGCCGCAGCCGGGAAAAGCTGCCCCGCCCCGGCTGCACGCAGGGGATTCTTGCCCGGGCGACCGGCGGTCGCGTTTTCAATCCCCCGCAAAAAATACCGGCACCGCCGCCTGTGGCCAAGGCAGTGGGGACGCGGTCTGTTCGCCCCACAAAAAGCGGCGGCGATTTACTCGCCGCCGTCCTTTGATTCCGCCGCCTGCCCGGCCGGCCGTTTCTTCTTGCCCCGCCCGCGCCGGTGCGCCTCGGCGGGGCGGCTGTCCCGCACGGCGAGCGGCGGCTGCGCCGGTTCAAGCGCCTGCTCCAGCAGGCCGCCCTCCTGCGGCTGCGCCATCCGCTCCACCAGGGTGAACGGCGGCTGCTCCAGCTCGTCCTCCAGATACCGCTCGGCGTCGCGCGCCGCGCCCGGCTCGGTCTGCGCGCCGAACTGCGCCACCTGCACGGCCGGTTCCCCCTGCGCAGGGTCGTCCGCGGCGGCCTGCGCCGCCCCGTCCGCCTCCGTCCATCCCTCCAGTGCAAGGGTGGTTGAATCGTCGTCAAACAGCCGCCTGGGCGGTTGATTCGGTTCCGCCTGCTGCGCCTGCGCGCCGTCCGGCTCGGGCTGCGGCGGCTCGCTTTCGGGGGTCTCCGGCTCGATTTCCGCCACCAGCGCGGTCACATTGTCCCGCCCGCCGCGCGCAAGCGCACTGTCCACCAGCAGCCCGACCGTCTCGTTGACCGGCCGGCCGCAGCGCAGAATTTCCTCGATTTCCCCCTCGGGCAGCATATCCGTCAGCCCGTCGCTGCACAGCAGGAACCTGTCCCCGTAATGCAGCACAAAATCCGTGTAATGCGCGACGCCGAACGGTTCATCCAACGGGGGCATCCCAACATACCGGGTGACGACATGGCTGTACACGCTCTTTTCCGCCTCTGCCCGGGACATCACGCCGCCCTGCACCAGGGTGGCAGCCTCGTTGTGATCCTCGCTGATGCGGCGCAGCTTCCCGTCCCGCAGCACGTACAGGCGGCTGTCCCCCAGGTTCATGCAGTAGGCCTCGTCCTCATAAAGCAGCAGCCCGACAAAGGTTGTGCCCGCGCAGCCGCCGTCCAGCGCAAACACGGCGTCGTTCGCCAGCTTGCAGTGCGCGTCAATCAGCGCGCGCACATCCCCGACCCCGCCCTGCGCAAGGGCGTCGCGCAGGCCGTCGAGCGCGCGCACCGCCGTCAGCGAGGCCTCTTCCCCCTTGGCCTCGCCGCCCATTCCGTCGCACACCGCGAACAGCGCGCAGGCGCTGGACGCATCCACGGCAAACGCGCCGCCCGCATCCATCTCCTCTTTTTCAAGGAAGGTGCCGTCCAGATAGAAATTATCCTCGTTGTTGGCGCGCACCCGCCCCATGTCGGTGCGCACCGCCGCTTTGACCCATAATGCCATTTCCTGCGCTCTCCTTAGCTTAAGCCGGCAGCTGCCCGGCTGTGTTCCTGTGGGTATTGTCCCCGGGCGGCCGCGGTCTATACCCCCCTTGCGGGGTTGGTTTTCGTCCGCAGTTTTACTCACAGTTTATCGCTTTACAGGGCAATTTGCAAGGCTGCGGCTTTTCACACAAATTTTTTCAAAAAGATTGAAAAAACCTTTGACATTCCGCACATCCCATGCTATAGTATAGATGTATTCTAATTGTACCAATACGATTGCACACGATCTATGTAAATCATTGGAACGTTGGATGATTTACGGTCGTGTGTTTTTATCTGTACGGAATGCAACAATTTTAAAAACGGAGGCACTATCATGAACGGCACTGTCAAATGGTTCAACGCGGAAAAGGGTTATGGCTTCATCTCGGGCGACGAGGGCGGCGACGACGTCTTTGTGCATTTCTCGGCGATTCAGGGCGAGGGCTTCAAGACGCTGAACGAGGGTCAGAAGGTCAGCTATGAGACCGAGACCGACCCGAAGAATCCGGCGAAGCTGCGCGCCGTGAACGTTGTCGCGCTGTAATCGGCAGGCAAAAAACCAAAAAGACCCTCGCGCTTGCGGCGCGGGGGTCTTTTTTTGCGATTCGGCCGCGCCGGCGCTGCTGCAAAAAATCCCGCGCGCCGGATTGCTTAACGGCACGGATTTGTGTATACTTGCGATGGGTTTTTGCGGCCGCCGCGCTCTTTTTGGGGCGCGCGGCGGCGCACAGCGATAAACGGACGAAAGGGGGTCGCCGGGGATGCAGAGCGAAAAGCCCGAGCTTCTCGCGCCTGCCGGGTCGATGGAGGCGCTCAAGGCTGCGGCGCGGTTCGGCGCAGACGCCGTGTATGTCGGCGGCCCGACCCTGCAGCTTCGCGCCGGAAAAGCCGGCTTCACGCGGGAGGCGCTCGCGCAGGCGGCGGGCTATCTGCACGCGCGCGGAAAGCGGCTGTATGTCGCGGTCAACTGCTTTGCGCAGGACGCGGAGCTGGAGACGCTGGGGGAATACGGCGGCTTTCTGCTTGAGGCCGGCGCGGACGCCGCCATTGTCAGCGACCTCGGCGCAATCGCCGTGCTGCGGCGGCAGGTGCCCGCGCTCGAGCTGCATGTCAGCACCCAGGCCAACTGCCTGAACGCCGCGGCGGCGGGCGTCTACGCCGCGATGGGCGCGCGCCGGGTCGTGCCCGGGCGGGAGCTGTCGCTGCAAGGCATCGCCGAGCTGCACCGCCGCCTGCCCGGCCTCGAGATTGAGGCGTTCTGCCACGGTGCGATGTGCATGGCCTATTCCGGCCGGTGCCTGCTCTCCTCCTTTATGATGAACCGCAGCGGCAACCGGGGCGACTGCGCCCAGCCCTGCCGCTGGGTCTATCACCTGGTTGAGCAGAAGCGCCCGAACGAGTTTTTCCCGGTTGACCGGGACGACGCGGGGCTTGCCCTGCTCAGCTCCCGCGACCTGTGCACCCTCCCGTTTCTGGACGAGCTTGCGGCGGCGGGCGTCCGCTCGCTCAAGATCGAGGGGCGGATGAAGTCCCCCTATTATGTCGCAACCGTTGTCAACGCCTACCGGCTCGCGCTCGATAAGGCCGCGCCGGCCGGCGCGCTGCTGCGGGAGCTGGACGCCATCAGCCACCGCCCCTACTGCCCCGGGTTCTACTTTGGCAAAATGCCGGATTATCCGGCGGACAGCGGCGCCTATCTCTATGACTGCGTGTTCGCGGCGGCCGTTGTGGGGGACGCGCCGGGCGGCGCAGTCGCCGTCCGGCAGCGCAACCGCTTCTGCGTCGGGGACACGCTCGAGGTCGTGCGGCCGGGTCGGGTCGGGGAGTCGTTCCGGGTCACCGGGATCCGCACGGCGGACGGGCAGCCTGTCGCGCAGGCCAACCACGCCGACGAGGCGCTGCAAATCGACTGCCCTCTCCCGCTCAAGGCCGGGGACATGCTGCGCCTGCGGCTGGACGGCGCCGTCCTGCCGCCCGCTTCCGGCTGAATTCCGCGCGGTCAATCCGCGTGCGCTGGGCTTTGAACGGGCTTCGGTGCTTTTGGGGTAAAAGAAGATTCGTCCGTGCCCCCGCCCCGAAAGCCGGGAAGACAGGATTGCCGACAGACGAGCGCAAGATTTTTTATTGAAAGAGTTTATTAAAAAGACGGTTGCGTGCGCAGACCGGCCAAACCGGTTAAAAACCAGGATTGCGGCGCGGACAAGCCGCCCGCAGGGCTTGAAAAGCGGATTTTATAACAAAATTCCGTGCGTGCGGCCGGTGCGCGCGCCGGGAAGGCGGGGTATCCGTTTTGAAGGACGGATTGCGCGCGGTTCCCGGTGCAGGCAGAGCGCATTTGACTTTGCAAGAAAGCGTTGCGTTTTTTCGTCCCGGAACATGGGCACAGTTGCCCTTTGAAGCGGCTTCGCCCGCACCCTGCCGGTAGATGCGCCCATCATGCTCCTAAATTTTATAAAGAAAAGCCCTGCAGCCCATCTATCGGCCGTCGGTTCCTCCTGCCATCGCGGCGGGAACACGGGCTATCCTTCCAATTGCCGGAACACCGGGTTTCCTGTGTCCTATAAAACCATCCGCAGCGAAGCTGCGTTTATCAACCCTATCGCGCATACAGCTTCCGATTCTCATTTAAAATACAACCGCGTATGCCGGTGCGGCGAAGCCTTCGCGGCGGCAGGCCGCCTTTTCCGGTTCGCCCGCAGCCCCCAAAGCCGGCATCGCCGCCGGATGGCCGCCCCCTGCCGGGGCATGCCTTAGGCCGCGGCGTCCGCGCACCCAAAGAGGAACAAATGCTATGGATTATCCCGAAATTCTCGCCCCCGTCGGCGGGCAGGAGCAGCTGACCGCGGCCGTGCGCGCCGGGGCGGACGCGGTGTACCTTGGCGGAAAGGGCTTCAACGCGCGCCAGTCCGCCCGGAATTTTGACGAGGAGGCGCTCGCCGCGGCGGTGCGCTATTGCCACGCGCGGAATGTGGCCGTGCACGCGACCCTCAACACCCTTGTGCGGGACGAGGAGCTGGGGGATGTCCTGCATGAGCTGGAGGCGCTGTGCAAGGCCGGTGTGGACGCGGTCATCGTGCAGGATCTCGCGGTGGCCAAGCTGGTGCGCGAGCACTGCCCCGACCTTGCGATGCACGCCTCCACCCAGATGACCATCCACAACGCCGCCGGGGCGCGCGCGCTGGAATCGCTTGGCTTCAGCCGGATTGTCCTTGCGCGGGAGCTCACCCTTGCGGAAATCGAGCGCATCGCCGCCGAAACCCGCCTGGAAACGGAGGTTTTTGTGCACGGCGCACTGTGCATGTGCGTGTCCGGCGGGTGCTATCTGTCCGCCATGCTCGGCGGGCGCAGCGGCAACCGCGGGCGCTGCGCCCAGCCCTGCCGGCTCGATTTCAAAGCGCCGGACGGACGCGGCTATGCGCTGTCGCTCCGGGACATGAGTCATATCGCCCATTTAGGTGCGCTTGCGCGCGCCGGGGTTCGCTCGTTTAAAATCGAGGGGCGGATGAAGCGCCCCGAATATGTCGCGGCCGCGGTCGCCGCCTGCCGCGGCGCCCTGCGCGGGGAGGGCTATGACGAGGCGCTGCTGCGGGATCTGTTTTCGCGCGGCGGATTTACGGACGGCTATCTCACCGGCCGCCGCACGGCCGCAAACATGTTCGGCCGCCGCACCAAAGAGGACGCTGCGCTCTCCGCACAGGCGGCGGGCAAAACCGGCGCGCTCACCCGCGCCGAACGGCAGAGCGTGCCGGTTGACCTGTGCTTCACCCTGCGCGCCGGGCAGCCCGCCGCGCTGCGTGCAAGCGACGGGCAGAACACGGCCGAAGCCGGCGGCGCGGTTGCCGAACCGGCGCGCAGCAGGCCGGTGGACGCGGAATTCGCCCGGCGCAGCCTGTGCAAAACGGGCGGCACCCCGTTTTTTGTGCGCTCGTTTGAGGCCGCGCTCGACCCGGGGCTGTCCCTGCCCGTCTCGGCGCTCAACGAGCTGCGCCGCCGGGCGCTGGACAGCCTGCTCGAGCAGCGCAGCGCGCCCGCGCCGCGGCTGTTTGCGGATATGCCGCTCTGCCCGCCGCCCCCCTACGAGCCGCCCGCCGCGCAGCAGCTGCGTGTCCGCGCCGAGCGGTTCGGCCAGCTGAGCCGCCTGCCCGCCGAAAAAATCGACCGCTTTATCCTGCCGCTCGAGGAGATTCTGGCGCAGCCGGAGGCGGCCGCGCAGTTGCATGGCCGCCTGATTGCCGAGCTGCCCGCCCTCTGCTTTCCGTCCGAGGAGCCCCGGCTCACCGGTTCGCTTGAGCGGCTGCGCGGCCTCGGCGTGCGGGATCTGCTGTGCGAAAATCTCGGCGCGTTACGGCTGGCGGCAGAGCTGGGCTTTTCGCCGCACGGCGGCCACGGGCTGAATATCCTGAACAGCGAGGCGCTGTGCGAATACGAGCGGCTCGGCCTGCGGGACGCGACCGTCTCGTTTGAGCTGGATCTCAAGCGGATCCGGGCGCTTGGCGGGGTCGCGCCGCGCGGCATCCTCGCCTACGGCTATCTGCCCCTGATGCGCTTCCGCACCTGCCCCGTGCAGGGCAAAGCCGGCTGCGGAAGCTGCGACGGCCGCCGCGCGCTGACCGACCGCACCGGGGCGCGGTTCACCGTGCTCTGCTCCGGCCGGCGGTATCAGAGCCTGCTCAATTCGGTTCCGCTCGCGCTGCGCGCCGGGGACTGCGCCGGAGTCGATTTCTGCACCCTCTATTTCACCGTGGAATCCCCCGACCGGGCGCTCGCCGTCACAACGGCCTTCCTCGCCGGTTCCCCGCCGCCGGAGCCGCACACAAACGGGCTGTATTTCCGCGAAATCGAGTGAATTTCCGCCGTCCCGCCATCCCATTTTTATCAGACGAGGTGCTCTGCCATGTCCAAAAAACCGGCCGCGCCGCTCGAAACGGTGCGGGAATACGCCATCCTCACCGCCGCAACGCTCCTGCTTGTGGCGGGCATCTATCTCTTTAAATTCCCCAACAACTTCTCCTTTGGCGGGGTGACCGGCGCGGCGATTGTCCTGGCGCGGCTGCTGCCCTTTTCCGCCGGATCCATCACGTTTGTGGTCAACATCGCGCTTCTGCTGCTTGGGTTTGCCTTTCTCGGGCGCGGCTTCGGGTTCAAGACGGTCTACGTCAGCGTGCTGATGTCGGTTGCGCTCGGCGCGTGCGAGCGTTGGCTCCCGATCGACGCGCCGCTGACCGGCGAGCCGCTGCTTGAGCTGATTTTCGCGGTGATTCTGCCCTCGCTCAGCTCGGCCATTCTCTTTGACCGGGAAGCGAGCAGCGGCGGCACCGACATTGTCGCCATGATCCTCAAAAAATACACAAGCCTCAACATCGGCGCCGCGCTGTTTGTGGTTGACCTCGCGATTGTGCTGCTCTCGTTTTTTGTGTTCGGCGTGCAGACGGGGCTCTTTTCGGTTCTCGGTCTGCTGTCCAAATCCCTCGTGATCGACGACGTGATTGAGAGCATCAACCTCTGCAAATTCTTCACGATTATCTGCGACGACCCCGCGCCGGTCTGCCGGTTTATCCAAACCGAGCTGCGCCGCTCCGCAACCGTTTTCCCGGCGCGCGGCGCCTATTCGCAGGAGCCGAAATCGGTCGTGCTCGCGGTCATGCGGCGGCGGCAGGCGGTGCGGCTGCGCAATTTCATCCGGCAGACCCAGCCGAACGCGTTCATCATGATTACCAACAGCAGCGAAATCATCGGCAAGGGCTTCCGAGGATTCAACTGATTGTTTTATATTGCCTGAATATAACAGATTTCCCCGGTTTTCCCCTGTTCTATACCAGTCTGTCGGGCGATGTTGTTCAGGATCGGCATCTCCCAAAGAAGCGCGCGGAGCGAGTGCGCGGGCAGGAAACCGCCCCAATGCACGGGTGTTCGGGTGATACAGCGCAGCGGCCGGACAGTATAAACCTGGCTCCCCACCCTCCAAACCGATTCCGCCGTTCCGCGAACCATGGCAGCGGCGGCGCTCCGAAAACAGAACCGGAAGCGCGCGCCTCCGGCTCCGCAGCGGAATTTGGGGCGGACAGCCGCCCCGGCCGGGATGCGCAAAGGCCGGCAATCCAAAGCCGGAAAAGGCCGGTTCCGGGCAAAGCTGCCCGGAACCGGCCTTTCTCAATTCGGCGCCCAATCAGACGAGCGCGCCGTTCAGTGCCTCCAGAACCCTGTCATTGTCCTGCGAGATGCAGTAAATCAGCCACACGCCCTCCTTGGTTTCCAGCTCGGTCACCGCACGGCCGCGCACCAGCTCGGCCTGGTCGGGCAGATAGTTATCCCACAGCTCCTGATAATCCGCAAGGTAGCTGTCCATGGCGGCCTTGACCTCCTCCGCCTTGCCCTCGGCGGGCAGAAGCACCCACAGCTCGCTTGCGTGCACATTCATGAGCGGCAGGACGATATACCGCTGGGTGAGCAGGGCAGGATCCAGCCCGAAGGCCGCCTTGAGGGTATCGTCGTCCGGCTCATAGGGGTTGGGAAACAGCTCGAGCGCCTCGATAGACTCGACCGCCTTGTCAAGGTCAAGGGTTTTGGCCGGCTGGCCGCATCCGGCAAGCGAGAGGACAAGCAGCGCGGCAAGCGCCAGCGCAATCCATTTTTTCATCGTTTTCTTCCTTTCTGTGTGCGTCGAAACACGGCAGGCCGCCGCCCGGGAGAGTCCGCGCGCCCGGCGCAGGGCAAACCAACCGCCGTCTTATTATAGAGTGTGTATTTGCGGCGGAATTGTTGCACAGAAATCACAAAAACTTTTTGTTGCTTCTGCCGACAGTTTCCGGATAGCAAAGAACCGCCGCTCTATTGTATAATTGAGATACAGGTTCACAAAACGATAACGGAGCAAAGGAGATTCACTATGAGCACGCATATCGGCGCACAGCCCGGCGAGATTGCAAAGGGCATCCTGCTGCCCGGCGACCCCCGCCGCGCAAACTACATTGCCGAGAATTTTCTGGAAAATCCCGTGCAGTTCAACAACGTGCGCGGGATGCTCGGCTTCACCGGCAACTACAAGGGCAAGCGGGTCTCGGTGATGGGGACGGGCATGGGGATGCCCTCCATCTCCATCTATGCGACCGAGCTGTTCCGCGATTACGGCGTTGAGGCGGCCATCCGCATCGGCACCTCCGGCTCGATGGACCCGGACATCCACATCAAGGACGTCATCCTCGCGCAGGGCGCCTGCACCGACAGCATGATCAACCAGAGCATCTTTGGCGGCACCTACTGCCCGACCTCGGATTTTGAGCTGCTGCGCACCGCGTATAAAAAGGCGCAAAACCTCGGCATCAAGACCTGGGTGGGCAATGTGCTTTCCTCGGACATGTTCTACCAGGAGGAGCTGACCTGCGAGCTTGCCAACGCCATCTGGAGGAAATACGGCGTCATGTGCGCCGAGATGGAGTCGGCCGCACTGCTGACGCTGGCCAAAAAATACAATGCGCGCGCGCTTGCGATGGTCACCGTTTCGGACAGCATCGTGGCCAAGGAGCCGGAGCTCACCCCCGAGGAGCGGGAGCAGTCGCTCAAGGACATGATCACCATCGCGCTTGAAACAATCTGCGAGTTTGCATAAGGAGGAACGGACAATGAGCACTCCCCACATTAAGGCAGAAATGGGCGAAATCGCGCAGAGCATCCTGCTGCCCGGCGACCCGCTGCGCGCAAAATACATAGCGGAGACATTTTTGCAGGACGCCGTGCTGTTCAACGACGTGCGCGGTATGCTCGGCTACACCGGGCAGTACAAGGGCAAGCGCATCTCGGTCATGGGCACCGGCATGGGTATGCCCTCCATCTCGATTTACGCGACCGAGCTGATGAAATTTTACGGGGTCAAGAACCTCATCCGCATCGGCACCTGCGGCTCGATGAAGGAGGAAATCGGCCTCAAGGACGTCATCCTCGGGATCGGGTGCTGCACCGACAACGGCTATCTGCGCCGCAATTTCCCCGGCGATTACGCCCCGATTGCGGATTTTCAGCTGCTCAACACGGCCTATGAAAAGGCCGAGGCGCAGGGAAAAAAGGTGTTTGTCGGGCTGCTCAAATCGAGCGACATGTTCTATTTTGAGCCGACGACCTACGGCGTCGACAAATGGGTGCAGTACGGCGTCATCGGCATGGAGATGGAGGGCGCGGCGCTCTACACCCTGGCGGCCAAATACAGGTGCCGCGCGCTGACCATCTGCTCGGTCAGCGACGGCGCGTTTTCCAAAACCGAGCTGAGCAGCGAGGAGCGGGAACGCTCGCTCAACGACATGATCGAGATTGCGCTGGACACGGCTGCGGAATTCACGGCCTGAGACGGCCTTTTGCAGCGGATAAAGCGGGCGGCGGGGATTCCCGCCGCCCGCTTTTGGTTGGCCGCGCCGGTAAACTGCGCCGCCGGGCTTGTGGAACGGCGCAGGCCGCGTCGCCCGGTTGGAGCCTGCGGGCAGACCCGGGCAGCCATGCCCCTGCACTCCCGCCGGGCTTTTCCGCGGTGGGTGGCGGCGGGTTCGCCCGGATTTTTCTTCGGCGAATTTGCGCCCTTTTTGCACCGCGGCGCGGCAAAAAATCCGTCCGTTTCGGAAAGCCGAAACGGACGGATTTTATTTGGGCTCGTTCCTGTCACCGACCATTTCAGCGGCAGCCCCCACAAAATACGTTCCCTTTATGCCCCACGCGACGCAAGCCGCGCGCATGCGATTTTCACAAACGGGGAGGCCGTCATCAAAACCGTAATCGCGCCGTTTGCGGGCTGCCCGGCAGGGGATACAGTCGAGCGGAATTTTCGCGCGGCCGAGTCGTTTGCCGGTGACAGGCTCGGCTCAAGCCGCCGGCTATGCCGAGCGGCCGCGCCCCGTTCCCGCTGCCGCCGGCGGCTCCGCCTGCCCCGGGCTTCCGGTCTTTGTTTTGCGCCGCCGGGCGCCTTTGCGGGTCAGGCCGCCGCATCCTCCGCCTTTGCAAGGCCGACATATTCCTCGACCGTCACGCCGCTGTCCTTGAGCAGCGCGGCCAGATCCTTGCCGACATACCGGTAATGCCACGGCTCGTAAATATACCCGGTCGCCCACTCCTTGCCCTTCTGATAGCGCAGAATAAAGCCGTATTCCTGCGCGTGCTCGGCAAGCCAATCGTATTCCGCCGTCGTGTCGAACGCCTGCTCCAGATAATGGCCGCCCGCGCCCGCCACGTCGATGGCAAGGCCGGTCTGGTGCTCGCTGTGCCCCGGCTCAGCCGAGACGGACTTGGTATACTCCACCCCGTAGGTATTGATGTAGTTTTGATGGATCGCCGCCTGCGTCTCATAACTGCGGAACCCCGAGCCGACCCAGATGCTCAGCCCCGCCTGCTCGGCGGCGGCGGCCATCTCGTCGAACGCCTGCTGACACTCCCGCGTCAGCCCGTCCCCGTAATTTGCGGGCAGGTCGTATTCCTTGTTGCACAAAAGCATCTCGTGCCCGCCGATCACCAGCCAGGTGATCCCGTCCCGCTCGTACATCCACCCGCCGTTTTCCAGCCGGGTCATGAGAATGCCGTCCTCGGTGAACTGCGGCGCATCGGGCAGAATCGTCTCGTTGCTGATGGACGCGTCGGCCGGTACGCTCTGCCCGACGCCGTCCGGCAGGGCGCCTTCCGTCACCCCCGATATCCTGTCCGCGTCCAGCGGCCGCTGCGGCGAGGTACCGAGATACTGCCGGAGCGCCAGCACCGCGCCACCCAGCACGGCGATGAGCGCAAACATCACGATAAACGGCGCCGCGTACTTCTTTTTCCGCTTTGCGCGGCGCGGCGCGGTATGCCCCGCTGCGTTTTGCGGGCGGCGCGCCGCCGAGCTCCCGTTTGCATACGCGGTCTTCTTTGTCTGCATGATCTGCTGTTTCCTTTCCTATTACGCCATGCGGCTGTTCCATGCTATGCCCCGGCAGCGCGGATTATTCCGGCCGTCTGCCGGCCTTAGCCCTGCTGCGCGCGCAGGTTCTGCGCCGCAAGCGCGTTGACCGCCTGTTCGGAATAATCCCGGCTGTCATAATACGGGCTGTGAATGATGGTGATCCGCTTAAGCCCCAGCGTCCGCGCGAGGATTTCGTCGACGTTCCCCTCGATGCCGTTTTTCAGCACGCCGTCCACCGGCACAAGCACGCTGGCATTGCGGCGGATGCCCAGGATTTCCCGCTTGACGAATTCGATGCGGTAGTAATCGTCAAACCGGATGAGCGAGAGCACCTCGCCGTCCTTCGCCTCAAACGGCATCACCTCCCGGCCGGCCAGCACCCCCTGGGACGAGACGGTCAAAAACGCCGGGCTGACCCGCAGCCGGGCGCGGAGATACAGCCCCGCCAGCGCGGCGACGGCCAGCGCGGCCAACGCGAAAATCGCCATAATCAGCAAAAACAGGTCGCTTTTAAACAGGGTGCTCATCCCCACAAGGATGGCGGATTCCGGGGTCGCGACCGCCAGAAAAGCCGTCAGATAAAACTGGGTGCCCTGCCGGGCAAGATGTTCCCGAACCGTTTCCTGCTGCCGGTCGCTGAGCTTTGCGGCATAGGTGCCGGTTCGCGCAATCCGGGCGATTGCCCGAACCTCGCCCAGGTTTTTGGCCAGCACGGCCAGCAGCGGAACCAGCAGCATCGCCGCGGCGCTCACCGCAAGCAGGGTGTATTCCCGCGCCAGCAGCGCGCCGGCTGCGGCGGCCGCCGCCGTCAAAGCCATCCCCAACCCGCACACCGCGGCGTTTGAGATGCGCGCCGCGCGCGCGGCGCGCACGGCGACGGCGTATTCCGGTTTTTTTGCTTTTGCAGCCATTTTCTTCTCCTGTGACCCCCGGTATCTGCCCGGGTGACCCGTGCGGATGCCGGGGCGTCCCCCTTTTGTTTTTTTATCGCTTCCAGACCCGGGCGCCGTCCCGTTTCCGGCGCCCGGCTGTTTTTCCCAAGGCCGTGCCGGCGCGGTAAAAAACCGGCCGCGGGGCTTTCCCATGCGCCGCGGCCGCCCCAGGACGCGGCCGCAAAACCGCCCCGCGCGAAATAAGCCCGGCTCCTGCGCGGACAGTCACGCGGCCATACCGACTCCGCCGCGGCCTTGCGCGGCGCGGCCGAGGCCGCGGCCCGGCACAGGCGGCTGGACGCCCGCGCCGTTCTGTCCTGGGTTATTATAGCATATCTGCGCGCGTCCGCAAGAGCCGCCCGCGCACCGGCGCCCCCTTTTCCGGGCTCGCTGTCCGGGCACGGCCCGTCCTGCATTCTCTGCGGGTTCCCGGTATCGCGGACGGGGTTGCCCCGCTGCAAGAGGATGTGGATTCGGCTACCCGTCCCGGCGAATGAAGCCCGCTGCGGGCGCTTTCACTGTTCTGTTATTCCCGCACCACACCGCTGTACACTGCTGCCTATATAGCACTTTGATATATTTCCGCGGCTTTGACCGCGCCGCAGACGGGTTTGCCGCCATGCCGCGCCGTCGGGTTCGCCATAATCCGCCCCGGACGTCCCGCGGGCATTCGGGCTTGCGCCGTTACAGGCCGAGCCGCCGCGCCGTCAGCAGAATCGCGGCTACCGTTTTCGCGTCCTTCAGCTCGCCCCGGTCGACCATTCCCAGCGCGTCGCGCAGCGGCAGGGCGCGCACGGCGAGGTTCTCGTCCTCGTCCAGCTGCTGCGCGCCGGCGTGCAGCCCTGTTGCAAGATAGATATACAGCTTTTCGGCGCAGTAGCCGGGGGTGGGGTAAAGCGTCCCCAGCGGCTCAATCCGGTCGGCGGTGCAGCCGGTTTCCTCCCGCAGCTCGCGCGCGACCGCCGCGGCGGGGTTCTCGCCGTATTCCAGCTTGCCCGCCGGAATCTCCAGCACCCTTTCCCCCATCGGGTAGCGGTATTGCTCCACCATCAGCAGGCGGTTCTGCTCGTCCAGCGCCGCCGCGCACGCGCCCCCCGGGTGCCCGACGACCTCCCGAACCGAGCGTTTGCCGTCCGGCAGCTCGATCTCGTCCCTTGTAACCCGGATGACCTTTCCCTCATAAATCGTCTCGCTCGAAAGCGTCTTTTCATACAGTTCCATCTGGTTTCCTCTTTTATCCCGTTGTCAGTCGCGGCCGTTCCAGCGCCGCCGCACGGCGGCGCTTCGCGCGGTTCGCGCTTCCGCCCGCCGCCGGCACGCTTGTTTTATTGTACCATATCCCGGCGGCCTTTTGCATACGCTGTAGCAGAGGAGGAGTTTGAGATGGATATTTTACAGGATATTGCAAAGGCGGGCGCCCGGGATGTGGACGCGTTTACCCGCGCGCTCGGACAGGCTGCGCTGTGTCGCGTGCGGACGGTCGGGCGCTCGGTGTGCGGGCGGCCAATCCGGGTGATCGAGATTGGCAGTATGCACAACCCCGCCCTGTTTGTCGGCGGCACCCACGGCATGGAATGGGTGTCGGTGTTTGTCTGCCTGCGGCTCGCGCAGGAGCTACTGCGGGCGGTTGAGGAGGGACGAGCCGTGTACGGCGTCGATTTCCGCGATGCGCTGCGCAAAAGCGGGGTCGCCATCCTGCCTCTGCTCAACCCGGACGGGTTCGAGCTGTTCCGCAGCGGCCCCGCCTCCGCGCCCGCTCGCCGCCGGTTCCTGGCGCGGTTCGACCCCACCGATTTCCCCCGCTGGCAGGCAAACGCGCACGGCGTCGACCTCAATCGCAATTTCAACGCCGGCTTTTTTACCGCAAAGCGGATGGCGGCCGCCATCGGCATTCACCGCCCCGCGCCGACCCGCTACGGCGGCGCGCTGCCCTTTTCCGAGCCGGAGACCCGCGCCGTCCGCCGGTTGTGCAGCCAGCTGCGCCCCCGCGCGCTCTACGCGCTGCACGCACAGGGGGAGGAGATATACTGGCGCTACGGCGACCGGGAGCCGTTCGGCGCGTCCTACATCGCCAACCTGCTCGGCTCGCTGTGCGGCTACACCCTCGCCGCGCCCGAGGTGCTCGCCTCCCACGCCGGGCTGAAGGACTGGTTCATCAAGCGGTACAATCGGCCGGGCTTCACCATCGAGCTGGGGCTGGGCAAAAACCCGCTCCCCTACGCCTGCTTTGAGCCGCTGTGGGAAAAGGTGTGCCGCGCGATGTTCGTCGCCTCCATCGTCTGAGCCGCGCGGGCAGCGTCCCGCAGCCGAGCCGGTTTTATCTGCCGCCGGGTCTGCTCTGCCCGCCCCTGCGCCGCACCCCACCCCGCCCGCCGGAATGGCCGCCCCTGCATAAAATCCGCGCGGCCGTCCATACTGAACGCAACCGACATTCTTCAGAGGTGAGTTGCGTATGGACGATAAACAGCCGCGCCGGCGGCAAATCCGGGATTTTTGCAAGGGCTTTTTTCTGACGCTGCTTTTTACGGTTCCGGTCTATGCGGCGGCGCTGCTGCTGAGCACCTTCGGCGGCCGGCTGCTGCCGCAGACCGAGGAGGTCTCGGAATCGGTCGAGCGGGTGCCGGTCGCTGCGGCGGTCAAGAGCTACAACCTGCTGTTCGGGGTCTGCGACAGCGAGCAGGAAAACCAGCTGCTCTCCCTCGCGCTGCTCCGGTTTGACACCGGCGCCTACCGCGTGATCGTCTGCGATCTGCCGGTTTCGGCCGTCGCGCTCGACGCGAAATCCCCCCGAACCCTCCGCTCGATCTACGCCTCGCGCGGGATGCTCGGGCTTACCGCGGCCGTCCGGGACACGCTGAGCGTCACGGTCAGCGGCTCGATCATCCTGGGCACCGACGAGCTGGCCGCCCTGATTGACGAGCTGGGGCCGGTTGACTGCAACCTCGCGCAGGACATCGTCGTGCAGAGCGCGGACGGCCTGGTGGTATACAGCAAGCACGCAGGTCCGTCCAGCTGCAACGGGAATGACGTGGCCAAGCTGCTGCTATACGGCCCGCAGGACGGGGAGGCGCGCACCCGGCTGAACGAGTCGCTGTGGGAATCCGCCCTTTCCAAATACGCGGTTGAGAGCTTTGACGAACAGCTGCTGGACGCCTACCGGCAGCTGGCCGACCGGCTGAACACCGACGTGAGCGCGGCGGGCATCTACTCGCTCACCCGCGCGGTCAAGGCCGTGTGCGGGGACGGCGCGGCACAGTTCGAGCTGTTTCGGCTGGACGGCGCGTATTTAGACGACCGCTTTGAGCTTGCGCAGGATTCGGACGAGCGGTTCTGGGTCTATTTCCCCAAGGCCGCCTGACCGGTTCCGCCCCAAGTCTCCGACTTTCCGCAGGCCTGATTTTTCTCAAAAGCCGCGGGCACGCGCCGAAAGCGCGTGCCCGCGGCTTTGCTGCCTTGCCCGGCTTTGCGCTGCCGCCCGGCTATTTTTTACCGCCCCAATTGCCCGGATACAGACGGCAGCGGGGGACGCAATCCCTGCCTGACTGCCGTTCCGTTTCAATCCGCGCGGGCGGTTCCCTTTTTTCGGTGTCGAACGGCCTGACCCGTCCGGAGACGCGCGCCTGTTTCCGTGCGCCGGGACGGGCGTCACCGACGCGGGACGCGCCCTTCGCGCCGGACAAAACAGTAAAAATAGAGATTGAGTATTCGGGAGATATTCGGAGCTAAACGGCGAATTTTAAAGCTGTCGTTTTGTATTTTATTTTTTGCGGCAAAAAGTGTTGACACGCGCACGGCGGCAGTATATAATACAATCTCGGCGGGATGTCCCGCCCAAACCGGACAAATCGCGCCGCCCCAGCCGGCGGCCAGGGAATAAATTCAGGAGGAAACGCAATGTCTACAACTTTGGCAAAACCCGCGGAAGTTGAGCGCAAGTGGTACATCGTCGACGCGGCGGGCAAGCCCCTGGGTCGCACGGCGGCAACCGTTGCCACCCTGCTTCGCGGCAAGCACAAGCCCATTTTCACCCCCAATGTCGATTGCGGCGACCATGTCGTCGTCATCAACTGCAAGGACGCGGTGCTCACCGGCAAAAAGCTGGAGAAGAAGTTCTACCGCCGTCACTCGGGCTGGGTCGGCGGCCTGAAAGAGGTGCAGTATAAAAAGCTGATGGCCGAGCAGCCCGAAAAGGCGATGATGCTCGCCGTCAAGGGGATGCTGCCCGACACCGTCATCGGCCGCCAGGCGCTCACCCGCCTGCGCGTGTACAAGGACGCCAACCACAAAAACGCAGCGCAGAAGCCGCAGGCTTATGAAGGCTGAGAAAGGAGCGAGAGGATAAATGTACGAAACAAGACCCTTTTTCTACGGAACAGGCAGAAGAAAATCATCCGTCGCTCGTGTCCGCCTTTACAACGGCACCGGCTCGGTGAAGATCAACAACCGCGACATCGACGATTATTTTGGGCTGGACACCCTTAAGCTGATCGTCCGCCAGCCGCTTGAGCTGACCAACACAACCGGCAAATTCGACGTGGTCGTCAATGTCGGCGGCGGCGGCGTTTCCGGCCAGGCCGGCGCGATTCGCCACGGCGTCGCCCGCGCGCTGCTTCAGTATGACGAAAACCTGCGCGGTGCGCTCAAAAAGGCCGGGTTCCTGACCCGCGACCCCAGAATGAAGGAGCGCAAAAAGTACGGTCTCAAAGCAGCCCGTCGCGCTCCGCAGTTCTCCAAGAGATAATTGCGCGGTTACGCAAACCATTACAAAAAAGCAGGAACCGGCAAACTTGCCGGTTCCTGCTTTTTTGTCCGCGCCTGCAAGCGGGTGCTTTCCATCTCCTCGACTTCTGCCGCGGGGACGGAGCGCCTTTTGTCCGCGCCCGCAGGCCGGCTTTCCGCAGCCGCCCCGCCGGCACCGCAGGGTAATTGCACACAGCCAGCCCCCCAGCTTACGAAAAAGCGGGGCGCACGCAAAAGGCGCCGCCGGGCACTTCCCGGCAGTGACCCCAATTCAGTCAATGCCCCCGCACGGCAGCGCCGCGCGCCGCTTCAGCGGGCTGCGGCGTCCTCCTGCTTTTGCAGAATTTTCTCCACCGTCCGGCAGGCCTCGAGGCGACCCATAAACACCTTATTATAGTGATGCTCGTCGTACCAGTCAAAGGTCGGCGCTGCGTCCTCCCGCTCGATGTCCGCCTCCAGCTCGGGGATTTCCCGCGCTATGTCGGCCTTCAGCGCCTGCCTGTCCATCCCCGCGCGCACCCGCTTCAAAAAGCCCTCCAGCTCCTCCAGCCGCTCCGCCCAGACTGTGCCGCACTGGGCGTCATTCCTGAATTCCTCGAATTTTTCGCGGCAGTCCGCGACCGCCCGCTCAATCGCCGCACACAGCTCGGTGTCCATCCGCACCCCGTCCTTTCCCGGTTTCCCGATGTGCCGCCCGCATGGCGGCGCTGTTTTTTATAGATTCAATACCGTCCCCGGCGCCCTCTTCATGGCCTTATTATACCACAGCACCGCGCCGGTGTGCGGCGCAGCCGGCGCGGTTTTGGATGCCGCGCAAAATAGCCGGAATTTTCGGCACCGAAAGGGTTGCAATCCGCCGGACAGCGTGTTAAGATAGGAATAGCATAAGACTATGGTGAAAGAGTGGGGCTTCCCACTCTTTCGTTTGTATCCTGCCCTTTTTGCCGGTGCGCGCCGGCTGCCGCCGGGAAAGGAAGGGGCATTTTGAGCCGAAGGAGGGATATTCCGCGTGTCCAAAAAAGGCAATGTGACAGAATCGGTTCACGCGCTCGCCGCGCCGGTTGCCGCGCGCATGGGGCTTGTGCTGTGGGATGTGCTGTTTGTCAAGGAGGGGCCGAGCTGGTTCCTGCGCCTGATTATCGACAAGGCGGGCGGCGTGACCATCGAGGACTGCGAGGCCTTTTCCCGCGAGATTGACCCGCTGATTGACGAGCTTGACCCGACCGAGCTTGAATATTACCTCGAGGTCAGCTCCCCCGGCCTCGGGCGGCCGCTCAAAACCGACGCGCACCTGGAAGCGTATCTGGGCAAGCCGGTTTCGGTGCGGCTGTATAAGCCGGACGAGCGGGGCTGCAAGGAGGCGGACGGCAAGCTTGCGGCCTATGACGCGGACACCCTGACCCTCGCCTGCGAAGACGGGCAAACCCTTTTGTTTGAACGCGCCGCAATCGGCCTCATCAAGGCCGACGACGACAAAGACCTGTTTGGAGGAGATAGCAAACCATGAACGCAGAATTTTTTGAGGCGCTTGAGCTGCTTGAAAAGGAGCGCAACGTATCGGCGGAGTATCTGCTGGAAAAAATAAAGAACGCCATCGTGATCGCCGTCAAGCGGGATTACGGCGATTCGGACAACATCCATGTGGATATTGATCCCGAAAAGCAGACCTTCAAGGTGTACATCACCAAAGAGGTGGTCGAGGAGGTCGAGAACCCGCTGACCCAGATGACGCTGGAGCAGGCGCAGGAGCTGCGCGCCCGCGCGAAGGTCGGCGGCACGGTGGATATCCCGCTGAAAACCAAGGATTTTGGCCGCATCGCCGCCCAGACGGCCAAGCACGTCATCCGGCAGGGCATCCGCGAGGCGGAGCGCAGCAAGCTGTGCGAGGAGCTGCAAAGCAAAAAGGGCGAGATTGTCACCGCGACCGTGCTGCGCATCGACCAGAAAAAGGGCGCGGCCGTGCTGGAAATCGGCAACAGCGAGGCGCTGCTGCCCAAAAACGAGCAGATGCCGGGCGAGGAGCTGCGGGAGGGCGACCGGGTCAAAGTCTACGTCGTCGATGTCGCCGTGACCGACCGCGGGCCGAAAATCATGATCTCCCGCACCCATTCGGGGCTTGTCAAGCGGCTGTTTGAGACCGAGGTGCCCGAAATTTTCGACGGCACCGTGCTGATTAAGGGGGTCTCCCGCGACGCGGGCTCCCGCACCAAAATCGCGGTCTGCTCAACCGACGAGAACGTCGACCCCCGCGGCGCCTGCATCGGCCCGCGCGGCGCCCGCGTCGCGCACATTGTCGACGAGCTGGGCGGCGAAAAGATCGACATCGTGCTGTGGAACGAGGATCCGGAAAAATACATCGCCGAGGCGCTCTCCCCCGCGAACGTTCTCAAGGTGGAGATTCTCGACCCCGAGACCCGCGCCTGCCGCGTGACCGTGCCGGATCACCAGCTCTCGCTCGCCATCGGCAACAAGGGGCAGAATGCCCGGCTTGCCGCCCGGCTGACCACCTATAAAATCGACATCCGGCCGGAGAGCGGCTATTACGGCGAGGATGAGGAGGACGAGCAGCCCGCGCCGGACGCCGAATGAGCTTCCGCTGAACCGACCGTGCCGGCCGCGCGCCGCGGACGGTACCACCGCTTTGCGCCGCGCGGCAGGCTGCGCGGCCAGTCAAAGGAGGCGACCGCTTTTTGAAACCCAGAAAAGAACCGATCCGCATGTGCGCCGGATGCCGCGAGGCCAGGCCGAAAAAGGCGCTTGTGCGGGTGGTGAAAAGCCCAGACGGGGAGATATCGGTCGACCTGACCGGCAAAAAATCCGGCCGGGGCGCGTATATCTGCAAAAGCGAGGCCTGCCTTGCCCGCGCGCGGAAGGCTCGCTGCTTTGAGCGGGCGTTCGGCTGCCAGATATCGGACGATATCTACGAGCGGCTCGCGCGCGAAATCGCGGCCGACCCCGATGGCGGGGAATGACCGGCTGCTCGGCGCGGTTTCCATCTGCCGCCGCGCCGGGAAGCTCGCAATCGGATTTGACGCCGCGCGCAAGGCGCTCGAAGGGGGCGCGCCGCTTGCGGTGGCGGCGTCGGACGCCGCCGAACGCACCCTGCGGGGCATAAAGCGCGCCTGCGGCGCACACGCGGCGCTCGTGCAGCTGCCGCGCACCCAGGACGAAATCGAGCGGATAACCGGCCGCCGGTTCGCCGTTGCCGCCGTGTGCGACGACAATTTTGCGCGGCTGATACAACTGAATATCAAGGAGGAAGCTACATGATTATAAAATACAAACTCGGAGACCTTGCCAAGGATCTTGCCCTGAGCAACAAAGAGGTGATTGCGGCGCTGGGCGCCCGGGGCGCAAACAAAAAGCACACCACCGTCCTGTCGGAGGAGGAGCTTGATTTCGCGTTCAGCGCCATCACCCTCGCGCACAGCGCCGAGAATTTCAACGCCTATTTTGTGGAGCAGAAAAAGGCGCCCGCCGCCCCCGCGCCCAAAACCGGGGACGCCAAAATGGACGCCGCGTTCCAGAAGCAGGCCAAGGCGCAGCAGCAAAAGCACCAGATGCGCGAGCGCCCCGAGCGCCCGGCCGCCGACAAGCCGATTGAAATCAAGGAGCGGGTCAGCAAGGTGGTTGACACCCGCGCCGCCGCGACCGAGCTGGATAAATACAACGAAAAATATGACACGCTGGCGCAGAGCTCCAAAACCTCGGGCGGCGGCAGCCCCAAGAAAAAGGGCGGCTTTGAAAACCGCAAGCAGAAGCTCAACCAGCGCAGCCGCCAGAACGGCCGGCAGGATTTCCGCAAAAAGGAGACCGAGGCGCAGCGGTTACAGCGCATCCAGCTGGAAAAGGCGCGCAAGGCGCAGCTCAAGGTTTCCATCCCGGACGAGATTTCGGTCGGCGAGCTGGCCAGCCGCCTGAAGGTCGCGGCGCCCATCGTGGTCAAAAAGCTGTTTGGGCTGGGCATCATGGCCGCCATCTCGGACGTGATCGACTATGACGCGGCCGCCCTCGTTGCGGACGAGCTGGGCGCGAAGGTCGAGCGGGAGATCCACATCAGCATCGAGGAGCGGCTCAACATCACCGAGACCGAGCAGCAGGACAGCCCCGAGGATTTGCAGGAGCGTCCGCCGGTCGTGGTGGTTATGGGGCACGTCGACCACGGCAAAACCTCGATTCTGGACTATATCCGCAACACCCACGTCACGGCGGGTGAGGCCGGCGGCATCACCCAGCACATCGGCGCGTACCAGATCCAGGTCAACGGCAAGC
>CAZYAV010000027.1:0-33206 GCA_964645785.1 uncultured Oscillospiraceae bacterium | reverse complement strand
CTGAAAAGTCCTGGTGTCCGGGGGTGTCCAGAATATTGATGCAGTAGCCCTCGTATTCAAACTGCAGCACCGAAGAGGTGACCGAGATGCCGCGATGCTTTTCGATTTCCATCCAGTCGGACACGGCGAATTTGTTCGCCTTGCGCCCCTTGACCGTTCCCGCCATCTGGATGGCGCCCCCGTATAAAAGGAGCTTTTCGGTCAGGGTGGTTTTGCCCGCGTCGGGGTGGGAGATTATCGCAAACGTGCGCCTGCGCCTGATTTCCTGTTCCAGCTTTGCCAAAATTCCGATCCTCTCTGCCCCGAACGCGCCGCGCCCGGGTATCCGTTATTGTATTGCGAGCCGCGCGCAGCGGCGGCTCGGTAATAGGCAGTTTATTATATCAATTTTTCATGGAAAAAATCAAGCGCCCGCCGCGGATGCGTGGAGGATATCGACCGCATCAAAAAAGCGTGAACGCCGCCTTTTTCTTTTGCAGTGCAATCCCGTAAAGGGCAAGCGGCGCTTTACGGCATACAAAAAAGCCCTGGGATGCCGTATTCCCGGGGCTTTTCGGTTGCGGTTGACAAATAAGATGCAGAACAGGGTGCACGGTGCGCCCGCAGGCGGACAGCCGAAGCGCCTGTCTTGAAGCATCCCGTTTCTTTATTTATTCCTGGGTCGTGTGGTAGCTGTTCTGTTCGTTGTGAATGACGTGCTGGAGCATATGTGCCTTGAGCGCCTCATAATCTGTGGTGTCATAGCCGCAGTTGCACCAATAGTGCGAGACTTTCTGCGCATGATAGGCCGGATTTTTGTAATGCGCCACAAACTCCGCGTAGGTACTGAATGTATTGCCGCAGTCCAGGCACGGCCACTGCTCGGGCTGGGGCGCAGGCTGGGGTTCCGGCTGCACCGGCTCGGGCTGGGGCGCAGGCTCGGGTTTAGGCTCGGCCGGCTGTGTGGGCGCCGCCGGAGCGGTTTCGGTTGGCCGCGACGCCGCGGCCTGTTCCTGCGCCGCCTGCTGCGTGCTTTGCTGCGTGCCTTGCTGCGTGCCTTGCTGCACCGCGCTGCCGGCGTCCGTTTTTGTCTCTTCGCTGTCGGGCTGCTGCGCGCCGTTCGTCTTCCGGCTGCCGCCCGTTTTCTGTGTGCTCCGCGCCGCGGTGTCCTGCGCGTTCTTCTGCTCCTCGGCCTCGGCTGTCTCCTCTTCCGCAGCCTTCTCTGCGGCGGCGGCCTTTGCCTCTAGGCTATCGGCCGCGGCGCCGATTGTCCCGGCTTCGGCAAACGCCGCTGCCGGCGCAGCCTCCTCGACAATTGCAGAAACGGCCACCCGGTTCTGGCTGGCGCCGATTGCGGTCGGCACCGCAACGCTCATCGCCGCAACGGCGGTAACCCCAAGCATCAGTTTCCATCCGGCCTTTGTCTTTTTCATATGTGTTGCGCTCCTTTTTTTGTGGTTTTGTTTGTTTACAAGTATCAAACGACCAAAGGAAGCGGCCGGTTGCAGATTTTTAAAAATTTTTTGAAAAAATTTTTTAATCCCGCTTTCTCCCCCCAAAAACAGGCAAATCCGCCCCCCGCGAAAGGGAGCGGATGCCGCTCAGGCAAGGACATGGATGTCCCTTGCGATGGGCTGCCCGAGCGGGAGCGACGTCTCGCTCGGCCAGAAGGGCTCGTCCGGGTCGACGCTGAAGGTGATGTGCTGCCCCTCGTACGGCTCCATACCGGCAGCGCCGTCGATGCTGAACATGCTCGCCTCCCTGGTGGAATACGCGGCGTCGGATCCTCCCCCGCTCACCCGGAAGCTCAGGGTCTGCGGCGCATCCAGCACAATAACGCGATAGGTCTGTTCGCGATAAAACGCAACGGATGCCTCGTCCCAGCCTGCAAAGGGGTCAACGCCGCCCTGCAGCGCGACCATCCCGTCATAGTCGTATGTGCCGACCGTGCCGGTGAGCACGATGCGGTTCCCGTCCGCGGGGAGCGCCTCGCTGTCGTCCGGCTCCGCCCCGCTCTGCCCGGGCGCCGTCCAGCCCTCCAGCGCGGACAGATCCTCGATTTCGTGCCAGTCGATCTCCTTAAAGGTGATTGTGTCGGGCATCAGGTCAATCCGCCCTGTCCAATAGGTCTCCCGGCTAAGGGCATCCCCGTCCAGCGTAATCCGCGTGACGGTGGCCTCGCCGGTTCCGCTGGACCACTCGGTGCTCATCAGGCCGATTCCGTCCCCGGCCAGGCCAAGGGAGCCGCGGTAGCCGCCCCCGCCCACACCGCTCGCAATCAGCTTGGCGGGCTGGTGCACGGTCTCTGTCTGCGGGTCATACTGAAAGACGCGGATATTGCTGATGGTTGCCCAGCCGCCCTCCTGCTTTTCCAGCAGCAGAGCCGGCACCGGGTTGTCCGGCTGCATCTGGACGAGCGCGTACCGGTAGCCGAGCGTTTCCAGATCCGGGACGCCACTCGCATATTCATAGCTGTCCGCCTGGCCGATGATGGCGCGGTACTGCTCCATCGCCGCGTCGAGGGGGCTCGCCGCCTCCTCCCCGGCGGACGCCGGATGCCCGGGCTCGCCGAAGCGGTCGGCAAGCCGGACAGCGCCAACCGCCCCAAGGGCGACAGCCGCCACGGCGGCCACGGCGACGGCCGCGATTTTCAGCGCGCCGAGGCCGCCGGAAACGGCGGCCTTGGCGGCGGCGCCCCCCGCTGCCGGCTTGGCTGCCCTGACCACGCCCGCGCCCGTGGGCTGCGCGGCGAGGATGGCGCTGCGAACCCGGCTGTTCGGCACCTCGATGCCATATGCCCCCTGGCTGCGCAGCAACAGCAGCAGGAACGGCACCGGCGCCAGGCCGTAGAGCTTTGTGCCCCGCTTTTCCAGCTCCCGCACCTTTTTTTCGATTTTGTTGCGCCCGTACAGCAGCCGGCTTTTGACCGCGCTCTCGGAGACCTCCATGGCGGCGGCAATCTCCCTGACCGACATCTCCTCATAGTAAAACATGCCGATGGCGGCGCGCTGATCCTCCGGCAGCTCGTCGATAATCTCGCGGAGCAGCCGCCGGGTCTCCTCCTGGTCGATGACCTGCTCCGGAATATCCGCGCTGCGCTCGTCCGGCAGAAGCTCCTCCACCGGCGTGTCCTGCGCGTCGCCGGAATTCAGCTCCGTAAACAGCATGGGGCGCTTCTTTTTCAGCCAGTCCCGCGCCGTGTTGGCGGCAATCTGCCGCACCCAGGGCAAAAATTTCTGGCCGCCCTCAAAGCTGTCCAGATGGGCAAACGCCTTTATGTACGCGTCCTGCAGGATGTCGAGCACCGCGTCCTCGTCCTTAATCATCGACTTGACCGTGTAATAGACCTTGCTGTAGGTCTGCTCGTACAGCGCGCTGACGGCGGCCTGGCTTCCCTCGCGCGCCGCGTCCACCAGCGCCGCAAGCGCGCCGGTCGGCTTCCCGCAATGCGGGCAGAACGCGGCGGTGTCCGGCATTTGTTTTCCACAGATAGCGCAAAACATCCTTTACCGGTTCTCCTTTCTCTGGCGCATGATCGTTTGCAGCAGCGCCTCTTTTTTTGCCTGTTCGATTGGGAAGGATTCCACAACCCCCTGAATGATCCGCTTCAAAAACGCATCCAGCATCCCTTTTTTCTCCTTTCGCCCGGCTTTGAATGCCGAGCCCTATACCGATTAAACCGATTCGGGACGGTTTCGGTTGCAGAAATCCGCAAATTTTTCAAAAAATGCGGGCGGTGCGGCGCGGGGCGTCCTCCCCCGGGGCGGCCTTCGGGCGCGGCTGTTTCGTCCGTTCCGAGTCCCGCTCCGGCTTATTTCGATTGTTATCATACATCAAATCCGGCCGCTTTTCCACCCCGAATCCGCCGGATTTTCCCGGCGGGCAGCGCGTCCAAAAAGCGGCCGGGCGGTTTTCGGCGCTGCGCAAAACCGGCGCCGTCCACGTCTGCCGCTTCTTTTCCGGTTGCCCCGGGGCTTCGGTTTTGCGGATTTTTAAATTTTGCGGCCGCTTTCCCCCAAATCCGGCGCGCGATGTGGTAAAATAAGAATATATGTTTCATTCTGCGCGGGTTCCGGCCGGCATCGGGCGCTTTTGCCGCAGGCCGCGCCGCAAAGCCGGGCAAACCGAAAAGGAGGGGTGCACCGTGGGCGACCGGGTTTATCTCGCCATCGACCTCAAATCGTTTTACGCGTCGGTCGAGTGCGTCGAGCGCGGGCTCGACCCGATGACGACCAACCTCGTCGTCGCGGACGAGAGCCGAACCGAAAAGACCATCTGCCTCGCGGTCTCCCCCTCCCTCAAAAGCTACGGCATCCCCGGCCGCCCGCGCCTGTTCGAGGTCGTGCAGCGGGTCGAGCAGATCAACCGCGAGCGGGCGCGCAGATCCCCCTGCGGGTATCTGACTGAGACCTCCTACGACAACCCCGAGCTCCGGGCGTTCCCCAAGCTGCGGCTCGGGTATATCACCGCCGTGCCGCGCATGGCGCTGTATATGCAGTACAGCGCCCGTATCTACGAAATCTATCTCCGGTACATCGCGCCCGAGGATATCCACAACTACTCGATCGACGAGGTGTTCATCGACGCGACAAGCTATCTGCGCACCTACGGCCTCTCGGCGCGGGAGCTCGCCCGCAAGCTGATTATGGAAGTGTGGGAAGCGACCGGCATCACCGCGACGGCGGGCGTCGGCTCCAACCTGTATCTGTGCAAGGTGGCGATGGACATCGGCGCAAAGCACATCCCGGCCGACGAATACGGCGTGCGGATCGCCGAGCTGGACGAGCTGGGCTACCGGCAGACCCTGTGGGAGCACCGGCCGCTGACCGATTTCTGGCGGGTGGGGCCGGGTTATGCAAAAAAGCTGGAGGCCAACGGGCTTTACACCATGGGCGACATCGCGCGCTGCTCGGTCGGCAAGCCGGGCGAATACTACAGCGAGGAGCTGCTGTACCGGCTGTTCGGGGTCAACGCCGAGCTGCTCATCGACCACGCGTGGGGCTGGGAGCCCTGCACCATCGCGGACATCAAGGCGTATAAGCCGGAGGCCAAAAGCGTCGGCTCGGGGCAGGTGCTTTCCTGCCCCTACGAGGCGGACAAGGCGCGGCTGGTGGTGCGGGAGATGGCAGATCAGCTCTCCCTCGAGCTGTTTGAAAAGGGACTTGTCACCGACCGGCTGGTGCTGACCGTCGGATACGACCGGGAAAACCTCACCGACAGCGTGCGCCGGGCGGCCGTGACGGGCGAAGTGAAGCCCGACCGCTATGGCAGAAGCGTGCCCAAGCACGCGCACGGCACCCAGGCGCTGCCGGCCTACACCTCGTCCACCGCGCGCATCCTCGACGCGGCGACCGAACTGTTCGACCGCATTGTCAACGACAAGCTGCTTGTGCGGCGGCTGTATCTCGTTGCCGGCCGCGTCCTCCCCGAGCAGGACGCGCCGAAGGACGACGCGGAGCAGCTGAGCCTGTTCACCGACTACGACCGCAAGGCGCAGGAGGACGAAAAACAGGCACAGGCGCTTGCGCGCGAGCGCAGACGGCAGCGGGCGGTGGTGGAAATCAAGCAGAAATACGGCAAAAACGCCATCCTGCGGGGGATGAACCTGGAGGAGGGGGCGACCGCCAAAAGCCGCAACGCGCAGATCGGGGGGCACAGGGCATGAGCGGCAAATACGACGACCTGCTGCATCTGCCGCACCCCACCTCGGCGAAGCATCCGCGTATGCCGCTGCACGACCGCGCCGCGCAGTTCGCGCCGTTTGCGGCGCTGACCGGCTACGGCGACACCCTGCTTGAGACGGCGCGGCGCACCGACAGCCAGCTTGTGCCAAGCGAGGAGGAGCAGGCCGCCCTGGACGCAAAGCTGCGGTTCCTGCTCGACTGCATCGGGCAGCGCCCCGAGGTTGCGGTGACCTATTTTGTCCCCGACGGAAGCAAGCCGGGCGGCGAATACATCACCCGCACCGGCGCGCTGCGCCGCATCGACGAAGCGCGCCGCAGGCTGGTCTTTGCCGGCGGCGATGCGGTCGAAATCGACCGCATCGCGGATATGCAGTGCGCCCTGTTCGGGAACCTGTTTGACTGAGCCGATCCGCTTGCCCGCGGCGGGCGTTGCGGAATCCCTGCCCGCCGGACAGGCTCGGGAAGGCGGCGGAATGCCGGGCTGTTTGGCGGGCGTGCGGCGCGTTTCATGCAGGGCGGTAAGATAATTTTGACGTAAAAAGCTGCGCGGCAGGCATCCCGTTGATGGGCGGCAGGGACGCGCACGCGGGCGGCAACAGCAGGGTAACCCTCGAACGGAGATTGCGCAGCTTGCCGCCGAGCAGGCCGAGACCGCCCGGATTGCAAAGATCGTCGAGGCCGTCCGCGCGGCGGCGGGAAATAGGCACAGTGAGCGTATAAAAGCGCCGGGATTGTTGTCCCGGCGCTTTTTATTGGGCGAAATTCGTGTTGCATTTCATGCTGCATGATTGGCAAATCAACCGTTTTTATCTATATTGCGCCCCGCGAAATGTAAACCAAACCCGACACTAAAAAACCGGCAAACGCCCTATATATGGGCATCCACACAAAAAGCACCGGTATTCTGGGTTTCCCAGAATACCGGTGCAATGGTCCGAGTGACAGGGTTCGAACCTGCGGCCTGATGGTCCCAAACCACCCGCGCTACCAGCTGCGCCACACCCGGGTATCAAGCTCTTTTCCTTCGCTGCCTGCAAGCCCTCCCGCCGCCCGCGGCCGATGACGGCGGGCTTATTGTAGCACATTTCCGCCGGATTGACAAGCACCCGGCGGCGCAGAGCGGCGCGGCACACACCCTTTGTTAGGGCAGGCGCAGCGGTCTTTGACGGCCTGCGGCACGGGAACCCGCTCCGCAAAGTATCGCCGGGCAAGCCGCCATCCCCGGCAAAGGCGGAGAACCGGCACCCGGCGCAGGCTGCCCGCACATAGCCGTGCACGCGGCGGGCAGCCGTCAGCCCGGCAGGGTGTAGTCGACCACCTCGCTGATGGCGCCGCGATGGATGTACACCCGCTGCACCCGGCGCGAAATGCCGCACAGCAGCTCGTAATTAAAGGTGTTCGCGGTGGCGGCCATCGCGTCCAGCGAGATCGGGGAGCCGCCCTCAAACAGGGTGACAACATCCCCCTCCCGCACGTCCGCCGCCGAGACATCGAGCATCATCTGATCCATGCACACCCGGCCGACAACCGGCACGACCTTCCCGTTGACATAGGCCTGCCCGTGGTTGCTCAGCGCGCGGGGGTACCCGTCCGCGTAGCCGACCGGCACGGTCGCCACCCGCATCGACTGCTTGGCCGTGTAGGTGCATCCGTAGCTGATGGTGTCCCCCTCCCGCACCTCTTTGACCAGCGAGACGACGGTTTTGAGGGACATGACCGGCTTGATGGGAAAATTGCGGATCGGGCGGCCGTTGGGCGACTGGCCGTACAGAATAATGCCCGGGCGCACCATGTCGTGGTGATAGTCGGGGTAAAGCAGAGTCGCCGCGCTGTTGCAGCAGTGGGTGGTCAGAGTATAGGCATTGTCCCGCAGCTCGTTGCAGACGGTCATGAATTTGCGGTGCTGCGCGCGGGTCACCGCGCGGCCGGCCTCGTCCACCTCATCGGCCGCGGCAAAGTGGGTGAACACCCCAGTGATGTGCAGCGACGGCAGGTAGTACAGCCGCGCAATCTCGGTCATCAGGTCGTTTTTGCCACACACCTGGAAGCCGATGCGGTTCATGCCGGTGTCCAGCTTGATGTGCGCGTCCACCACCACGCCGGCCTTTTCGGCCGCCGCCGCCAGCCGCACGCCGTATTCGTAGTCCAGCAGCGCCTGCGTGATATTGAATTCAAACAGCTGCCGCACGTTTTCAAACGGGGTATAGCCAAAAATCAGGATGTTTTTTGTTATCCCCGCCCTGCGCAGGGTAATCGCCTCGTTGATGTTGGAGACGCCGAACCAGTCCGCGCCGCAGGCCTCCAGCGTATGCGCAACCTGCGCCGCCCCGTGGCCGTATGCATCCGCCTTGACAACCGCCATCAGCTTGGTGGACGGCGCCAGCAGCCCCCGGATCAGCCTGTAGTTGTGCTCCAGATAGTCCAGATTGATTTCGACCCAGGTACGTTTGAGCTGGTGCACGCGTGCTCACTCCTCTGTCTGCATATTGGGTGGGGGAGCGGCCGCCCGCTCCCCCGTAAACGGCTCAGCGAATCAAGTCCATGTGGCGGGGAACGCCGTTGACATAAATGTCCGTCATCTCCCCGAGAATCAGCGGGCGGGCATAGTCCACAAATTCCTTGGTGACATAATCCCCCGCCTCGTTAATCCACTCGCGCGGAACCTCTTTTTTCAGGTTGGCGATCTTCTGCACGTCACAGCTGCTCATGCGGATCTGGTAGGGATCCTCCTCGACCCGCTCGATGATGATGACCTTGCCGGTCTCGCCCGACACCACCGCCGCGCGCACGGCCGCCACCCCCACGTGGAACGCCTCGTTGAGGTCGGTCTCGCTTTGCAGATGCGCGGCGCACCGCTGCAGCGAGCTGAATTCGATCGCCCGCACCTTGCAGTCCAGCCGGGAGCCGATCACCTCGGCCAGGACGCGCGCCGTGCCGGTCAGCTGCTTGTGGCCGAACGAGTCGGTCGTGCGGTTAGTCGTGTCGCCGTATTCACAGACATATTTGCCGTCCGCCGTGCGAATCCCCTCCGAGACACAGACAATCACCGAGCGGCGCTCCTTCTGAATTTCCGCGACCCGCTCGACAAATTTTTCCACATCGAACACGACCTCGGGCAGATAGATGAGGTCGGGTCCGTCGCAATCCAGCCCCTCGCACAGCGCCGCCGCGCCGGTCAGCCAGCCCGCGTCCCGGCCCATAATCTCGATGACCGACACAACGCTCATGTTGTTGACCTTGTTGTCCCGAATCAGCTCCTTGACCGAGGTGGCGACGTATTTTGCCGCCGAGCCGTAGCCGGGGGTGTGGTCGGTGACGACAAGGTCGTTGTCGATCGTCTTCGGCACGCCCATAAAGCGGATGTCGCTGCCGATGCGCGCCGCGTAAATCGCAAGCTGGGCGATGGTGTCCATCGAGTCGTTGCCGCCGATGTAGAAGAAATAGCCGATCTCCATCTCCTCCAGCCGCGCAAACAGTTTTTTGTAGACCGCCTCGTCCTTCTCGATCTTGGGCAGCTTGAACCGGCAGGAGCCGAGGTAGGCCGACGGCGTCCGCTTGAGCAGCTCGACGTCGATCTGCTTTTTGATGTAGTCATACAGGTCGATGTATTTGCCGTCCAGAAAGCCCTCGATCCCGTGCCGCATTCCATAGATATGCGGCGCGCCGAGGTCTTTTGCCATGGAAAACACACCGGCAAGGCTCGCGTTGATGACGGCGGTCGGCCCGCCGGACTGCCCAACAAGTACGTTCTTTTTCATTCTTCTCTCCTTAACCCCAATATTCCTTTATCCACACGGATGGCCTGCGCAGGCGGGGGACGGCACCGAGCCCCCGCGCGCGACCCACGCGCCGCGCGCGGATTATCCGGGCAAATACGCCCAAACTCCCCATATTACCGAAAGTATACCACATCGCGGTGAATTTTTAAAGAGAAATTGCGCGATACTACTTATAAATTCCGCGCGGCGGCGCCTGCCGGGCTGCTGCCCGCGAACCGATTTTTTAAAAAAGTGAGGTTTACTGTATGCAGCCGAATGAACAGCTCTTGATTGCAATTCACCAGAACGCGGAGATGGGGAAAACCGGCCTTGAAAAACTGCGGGAAAAGTGCGCGGATCCCGCGCTGCTCGACCTGGTCAACGCGCATTACGAGGAGTACAAGCGGATTTATATGGCCGCCGACACCCTGCTCAAGGCCTGCGAGGGGGACGATTCGGGCGCGCCGGCAGCCGCAAAGCTGATGAGCGGCGTGATGCTGGATTTTGCGGCGATGAAGGACAGCTCTGTCGCGAATTTCGCCGATATGATGCTTAAGGGCACCGAAAAAGGTCTGAAGGAGATCGACGAGGCCATCGCACAGTTTGCCGGTACGGCCAAAACCGAGACGGTCAACCTGGCCGAGACGCTGCGCGCCTTTTTGCTGCACAACAAAAGCGAGCTGCTCGCGCGCATCAACGGCTGAGCCCTCTTTGCGGGGAATTGCGCGGCGCGGTCGGCGCTTTGCCGGCCAATTGCGGAATTTTTCATTGACGCGGCGGCGCAAAAGCGCCTGCCGGACGGCTGTCCGGCGGGCGCTTTTCCTCTTTGTGTGCCGTGCGCGGCACGGGCTTTTGCTCTCTTTGACAGAGTCAGGTTCGTCCGCTTCCCCCTTGCGGGATTGGCTGCGGCAGGCCCTATTCCTCCGGATCCTCCCGGGCGTCAAACGCCTCGGCGAGATCCTCCGGCACCGCGCCGAAGGTCACCTTCGCGTCCCGCTGGCGGGAGGGGAAAATCATGTAATAGACCGGGATGGAGATGAACACCACCCACCCGGGATGCCACAGCCCGCGGAACAGCCCCAGCGCAAGATAGACCAGCACCACCAGCACGGGGTACGCAAACCGGTGCGGGTCGCGGCACCGAACCGCGTCGTAGAGGCTATCCAGCACCGGCAGCAGCAGCAGAATCAGCCAGCCCGGGTGCCAGAGGCTCCACACCCCGCCCAGCACAAGATAGAGCGCAAACAGAACCAGCGAGACGGCGCCAGTCCATTTGCGGCGGCCTGCGGTCTCCTCGTCGTTCGCGCGCGCAAACAGGTGCTCCGCCGCGCGATCGTTTCCGTCCTTGTCTATCACCCGGATGCCGTCCCAGCCGACGTGCACCGTCTCCTCCCCGTCCTGCACGTGGATGCCCCGCCAGCCGACATGCACCCGCTGCGGCCTGACCCGGCTTTTCCCCTGCCCGTCCTGCGCCCCGTTTTGTTCCTCCGCCCGCTTCTCCCGCACCTCCTCGTCCGCCGCGTCGGTGCGCAGCAGCTCGTCGATCGACACGCCGTACAACCGGGAAAGCAGAATCAGGTTGTCCGTATCGGGCGACGCCTCCGCCCGCTCCCATTTGCTGACCGCCTGACGGCTCAGCCCCAGCTTTTCGGCCAGCTCCTCCTGCGAGAGATGATGCTCTTTTCTGAGCTGAACCAGCCGGTTCGCGATATCCACAGTCATGGGATCCGCACTCCTTTCTCATTTGTTTCGGTAAAGGAATTATAGCCGCACAGCGGCCGGTTGCGCCAGAAATTCTGCTTTTCAATTCCGCAACTTTCGGTTGCGGCCGCCCAAACCGCCGGGTTGCGGGGCGCTTTGCCGCTTGGCGTTGCCCGGGGCGGCGGGGTCGGGGCAGTGCGAACCCGGCCGCCGAGGCCGGATTCCGCCCGGAACAGGCCGCGCGGCTCCCGATAAACGAAGGGGCGCGCAGACGCCAATCAACCGGCCACGCGCCGCTGCGCGCACCCCGCCGGAATCGCGCCGCGAATCTGGCGGCGCGGGTGTGCCCGGGCGTACCTGGTTTACGCCTCAAAGAGCCGCAGAATTTTGCCCGCCGGGTGCAGCCGGGTTGCGTCCTTTGGGTTTGCCGCCTCCGGGCAAGCCGGATGCCCGGCTTCGGATACCCGGGCAGGGTGCTTTTCCTCCCGCGCGGCCATGCCGGAGAGCGTTGGCCGGGGCGGCCGTCCAGGCCGGGCTCCGCGGCAGGATTGCCGAAAGGCCGCCCCGCGCAGGGCGGCGCGGAACGGCCTTTCGGATTCATCGCCCGTGTCTGCCTGCGGCCGGGCGCAGCAGCCGGTCATTTTATCAGCCGGATCCCGGTGGTCTCCACCTCGTCGATGGAGGGAATCGAATCCGACGCGCCCGGCCGGCTGACCGCGAGGGAGGACGCCTTGCTCGCCAGCTCCAGGGTGCGGTCGATGCCCAGCCCGCGCGCCGTGCAGGCCAGGAAATACCCGGCAAAGGTGTCCCCCGCGGCCGTCGTGTCCACCACCGCCACGTCGTAGATCCCGTGCTGCGCGGCGGTGACCCCGTCGCTGTACAGCACCCCGTCCTTGCCGAGGGTCAGCACCACAACGCAGCCCGGGTACATCTCCTGCAGCTTCGCGCAGATTGCGTGCGGCTCGCTCTCCCCCGAAAGCTCGTACCCCTCAATCTCGTTGAGGATGAACCATTTGACATATTTCAGCGCGGGCGACGCCTTGAGCGCGTCGCTGATTGGCGAGGGGTTGAGCGCCACCGACAGCCCGTGCTTCGCCGCCTGCTCGATGGCGTAATCCAGGTTGCTGATTTCGTTTTGAAACAGCGCGATGTCCCCCGGCTCAAACTGCGCGACGACCTCGTCGATAAACGCGGTGTCAATCGCCTGGTTTGCGCCGCCGTGGATGATGATGCAGTTCTGCCCCTTCGGGTCAACCTGGATAATCGCGTGCCCGGTCGGCACGCCCGGCTCCTCGCGGGTGTATTCGACGTTCACCCCGCTCGCCGCAAGCCGCTCCCGCAGCACCGCGCCGTCCGCGCCGATTTTGCCCGCGTGATAAACCGCCGCGCCGCCCCGCGCAAGCGCAATGGACTGGTTCAGCCCCTTGCCGCCGCAGAATTCGTTCATCCCGCGCGACGCGATGGTCTCCCCCGCCTTGACAAAATGCTCCACCGCATAAACATGGTCTAGGTTCAGCGATCCCAACGACAGAATTTTCATCTTACTCAGCCCCTTTTCTCAATGTGTTTGGTCAAATAGGTGTTGCGGATATCCGTGATCTGGTCTGCGCGCAGGCCGAGCTCCTGCATAAAATAATCGTCCGGGTTGGGGTAGCGCCGGGCAAGCTCGTCGAGGGTGCTCTCAATCGCCTCCTGCCGGACAGAGATGAACGACTCCACCGCCCCGTACAGCTCGGGGTGCGTCTCCAGCATCCCGGCAAGCGACCGGAAGGTTCGCTCAATCGTGCCGGCGCAGGCCGTCCGGGTCAGCAGATAGTCCTGCACAATCGTCTCGCGCGGGACACCCAGCAGGGTCAGAATCAGCGCCGCCGCAACCCCCGTGCGGTCCTTGCCCGCCGAGCAGTGGAAGAGGATCGGCGTCTCGTGCGCGGCAATCTGCGCAAACAGCGCCCGGTACGCCTGCGAGCCGAACGCCATGACCCGGTATTGCTCGCACAGCGCGTCCGCGGACTGCTGCGCGTTTTCCACGCTGCCCGCCACCAGATCCGCGTAGGTATAGTGAAAGCAGCGGCTGTTCTGCGCAATCGGGGGCGTGTTGCGGTAGGCCGCGCCGGGGATGGCGGGATCCTCCCTGCCCTCAATTTCGTGCGCAACCCGGAAATCGACAATCCGGCGAATCCCGAGCTGTTCAAGCGCCGCCCTGCCCGGCTCGTCCAGCGCGCACAGCCTGCCGGAGCGGTAAAACGCGCCGTATTTGACAAAGGCCGCGCCGTCTGCCGTCTCATACCCGCCCAGCTCGCGCAGGTTTTCCAGGCTCGGAATCATGCCAAGGCGCGGCGCGCTCACACAATAGGATGCGCCGGTCATGATGTGAAAATACACCCGGCGGCCGGGCGCGGGGTCGTCAAAGACAAGGCTCTGCGAAAAGCCGCCCAGCTCGTTGTCGTCGCAAAAGCCGTTCGGCCAGAGCGACCAGTACGCCCGGTGTGTCCCCGGCAGGTTCGCCCGCAGTTCATATCTGCCGTCCGCCAGCAGCCGGGCGGTGAATTGCTCGGTCATGGTTCGATCCCCCTTCTCTCCAATCCGGCCGCCCGGCGCACACCGGTTCGGCCGCCGTGGCCTGCGCCCGCCGTATCTGACACAGCCGCAAAGCGCACCCCTGCACCCCTGTCTGGGGAAAAGCCGCCCGGATTTCGGCCGCCCGCCGCGGGGCGGCTGCCGGAACGCACAAACCCTGCCCCGCGTCCCGGCGGAGCGATTCTTCGGCCGGCACGGCGCGGCAGCCCGGGTCAAGCCCCCAGGGCGGGCGGCTTTGGCCTGCGCCCGCTTCGGTTCAAAAATACATGTACAGCTGGCAGGGCAGCATCCCGTTATACAGCTTGCGCCGCCGCCTGGCCTGCCGGCCGATCTGCCGCTCAAACGCGGGGTGGCTGCTGATGATGTACAGCCCCTTGAACGGCTGCGCAAACAGCGCTTTGCCGAACGCGGCGTACAGCCGCTCGACCGCCCGCTCGTCCATCAGCCGCTCCCCGTAGGGCGGGTTCGCGAGCAGCAGGTCGTTGGCCTGTGTGCGGATCTGCAGCGCGTCCGCCGTCTCAAAGCTCACGCAGTCCGCCACGCCGGCGCGGCGCGCGTTGGCCTGCGCCGTCTCAACCGCCGCAGGGTCAATGTCGCTGCCAAAGCCGACAAAATCGGCCTGCGAATGAATCGCCGCGCGCGCCTCTTCCCGCGCCTCGTCATACACCGCCCTGCCGCCCAGGAAGCCGTACTGCTCGGCCGCAAACGGCCGGTTCAGCCCCGGCGCGATGTTCCGCGCGCGCAGCGCCGCCTCAATCACCAGCGTGCCCGAGCCGCAGAACGGGTCGACGACGCAGCTTTCCGGATACACCCGCGCAAGGTCGCAGATGCCGGCCGCCAGCGTCTCCTTGATGGGCGCCTCATGCTGCAGCGGGCGGTATCCCCGCTTGTGCAGCCCGTCGCCCGATACATCCAGCATCAGGGTGCAGACATCCTTGACGATCGAAAACTGCACCCGCTTGGTCACGCCGCTTTTCTCGGTCAAAAACCGGGTGCCGTGATCCGTTGCCAGCCGTTCTACCAGGGATTTTTTGAGCACCGCCTGACAGGCCGGCACGCTGGAAAGCCGGCTGTTCATCGTATACCCCTTGACCGGGAAGGCGTCGTCCCGCTCGATCAGCTCCCCCCACGGCACGGCCTGCGCCCCGTCAAACAGCTCGTCAAAGGTTGTGGCCGGATACTGCGCCAGCAGAAGCAGCACCCGCTCCGCCGTCCGCAGCCAGAGGTTTGCGCGCGCAAGCCCCGCGCTGTCCGCGCTGAAGGCGACCCGGCCGTCGCTCGCGCGCACCTGCTGCATCCCGAGCTTTTGCAGCTCGAACGACAGCACGGATTCCAGCCCGAAGCCGCAGGTTGCCACCGCATTGTATACCGCCAATTCCAATCCCCCGATTTCATCCGAAAAGTGCCGCGGCCATCGTGACCGCGGCACCTCGCTGCGCAGATTTTCCTACCTGAACAGTATACCTTAAATTTCGGGAATTAACAAGCCATACTGGCCGTCGTGCCGTTTATAGACGACATTCAGCTCGCCCGAGTCAATGTCCTGGAAAATAAAGAAGCTGTGCCCCAGCATCTCCATCTGCAAAATCGCCTCGTCCAGTTTGAGCGGCTCCACCAGAAAGCGTTTCTGCCGCGCGACGGTGTAATCCGCCTGGGGGAACACCGCGTCGATGGTCTGCTCCTCCACCTCGACCGCCGCGCGCTTGACCCGCGCGCCCAGCTTTTCCTTGTTTTTGACAATCTGCTTGACAATCAGGTCGACCGCCTCGGCAAATGCCGTCTCCATATCCGGCGCCGATTTCTCGGCGCGGAAATAAAATCCCTTGCTTTTCACCGTCACCTCGGCCGTCTGCCAATCTTTCCCGACCGTGATGGTGACCTGCCCTTCCGCGTCGTCGTCGAAGAACTTATCGAGCTTTTTCATCCTCTTTTCGGCCATGTCGATAAAGTTCTGCTTGAGGGTGACCTTGCGGCCCAACATTTTGACCTTCATCTGATCTGCCTCCCTGCGGAATAATTCGGGGATTCTCTTTCTCCCCACTTAGATTGTAACATTTCCGTAACCTGAATTATATGGCCAAAACGGAAAAGATATTTACTTTTTTTTGTGCATAAATTCCTGCTTTGCGCCGACTATACCGGATGCCGCGCGGCGCAGGCGCAGAATTCGACCGTTTTTTTGCCTGCGGCGGGGTACAGTATAGATGCATTCCCTCTGTAATCTTACTTCATCTCTGGCCGCCGGCGACCCCGGCGGCGCTTTTTTTGCGCGCGGTGCGCCGCGGCGCAGCGGAGGCATCCCCCTTGCAAGCGGGCGGACGCTCGCCCGGGACACGGTAACCGGCCGGGGAGCACCCGCAGCGCCCGTTCGCCCCGCGGGAACGGCTCCTGCCCGGCCGCGGGCGAGGCAGAAATTCCCCCACAAAACAAAAAAGCCGCGCCGCGTGTGTGCGGCGCGGGCAAAGCCCTCTGGTTTTACGCTGTGCGGCGCCCGGCCTGCCCGGGACGAAGCCCGCATCCGGCCGGGTCGGAATCGCCTGTTTTTTTTTTGGGGGGGGATACGGCGGCGCCGGCCGCGCCGGTTCCGTGCAGCGGAGCCGTCCCCCGGCGCGCTCAGCTGCCCGCAACGTCCTCAAACACCCGCTCGTCCGGCGCGGCATAGCCGAGCTTCTCGCGGGCGATGCGCTCGATATACTCCGGCTCCCCGCCGCCGAGCACCACCCGCGCAAGCTCGTCGTTCTCCAGCTGCGCCTCGTTGATCTGCGCGACGATGGCGCTCAGCGCCCGCTTTTCCCTGTAAATCTCAATCTGCACGCTGATGATGGAAAAAAGCAGATACGCGCAGACCAGCACGCACACAAACAGCACGAGCTTACGTCTGCGTATAAGCCTCGATTGGTTTTTTTGATCCCGCCGGCGTTCCGCCATTTTGATGTTCCTCTTCCGGTTCGCGTGTCCGCGCGCGTTTTCGCTCCATGCGCTGATTATACCGCAGGGCGCGCCGGTTTTGCAAGTGGCTGTATATGGCGCGCGCGGGGCGAACGGCCAGCGCGCGCCATGCCGCAGCAAACGGCCGCGCCGCTAGCCGCAGCAGCCGGCCAATCCCGCGCGCAACCCAGCCAACCGCCGGCGCAAAGCAGAGCCGGTACGCGGCCGCGCCCGCCGCAAAGCCCGCGGCCAGATACCACCGCACCACCCCCAGCGAGGTTTGCCCGAGGATAAAGCAGAACGCAAACAGGCCGCCCACCGCGAAAAAGAGCAGATGCAGCAGATAGGCCGCCGCGCGGCGCCGCATGGTGAAAACCAGGGTCATGAGATGGTAAAAAAACCAGAAGAGCACCGAAAAGCCCATGCAGAGCAGGGTGTCCTTCAGCTGGGCGGCGGCTTCAATCTGCTCGGCTGTCACTTGAGCAGGCGGGCAAAAAAGGACTCGCTTTTCTGCCGGTTTTCCAGATATTGCAGCGCCTCGATCTGCCCCGCGATGAGCAGATTGCCCGAGCTCTGGTCAAAGCTGTTGATGTGCAGCCCCGCGCCCTGAATCACCAGCCGGCCGCAGTCGCTCTCCACCACGACGGCCGTGGTGTCGTAGCTGCTGACCTCGCTGATTCCGCTTACCCGCAGATTGTTCCTGTCCTCAATCGTGACGCTGTGCTTTTTCCGCTGAACCGCCGCCTGCTCCGCCATGTCCGGCCGATGCCCCCTTTGCCCGTGTCTTTTTTATACATATGACGCGGGCGGGGGCGCTTATTCGTCAATCAGCTCATACATCTCCCGCGCGGTGTCCTTGCCCGTCTTTTCCTCGGTGGACAGCACCCGCGCCCGAATCTCCCGGTTGCCCATCGAGACCGCAATCACGTCCCCCACCTTGACCGTGTAGGACGCCTTGACCGGGCGGCCGTTGACCTGCACTCGCGCGGCGTCGCACACCTCGTTGGCCACCGTGCGCCGCTTGATGAGGCGGCTGACCTTCAGATATTTGTCCAGTCGCATAAAAGTCCTCCTGTTTTCTCAAAAAACCGATTTGCCGGCTGTCACGCGCGCGCCGCCCCGGTTTGCTCTAACCCGCGCGCCTGCGCTGTGGCCAAGGCGATCCCGCGCCGCATTTCTCCCCAGCGGCCGGCCGCCCCCGTCCGGGCGCGATGTAAAAAAGCCCCCGAAGCCCTGCTTCGGGGGGATATGCGCTGACCGCAGCGTTTATTTTGCAACGGCGTCCTTGAGCGCCTTGCCAATCTTAAAGACGGGCACGGTGCTTGCCGGAACCTGAATCTTCTGCTTGGTCGCGGGGTTGAGGCAGACGCGCGCCGGGCGCTCTTTGGTGGCAAAGGTGCCAAAGCCGACCAGCTGGATCTTGTCGCCCTTGACGAGTGTCTGCGTAATGGTGTCAAACGTTGCGCCGACGGCCGCTTCCGCGTCCTTTTTGGTAAGACCCGCTTTTTCGGCAACCGCCGCAATCAGTTCTGCTTTTGTCATGTTAAAACCCTCATTTCTTGAATTTCGGCGTCTTAAGCGCCGAGCTTTTGTTTCGCTTCCTCCCACAACCCGTTCAGGGTGTCGATATCCGCTTGTTTCATGTCCAGCCCGCGCGTTTCGGCAAGCTGTTCCACTATCTCAAAGCGCCTGATGAATTTATCGCAGGCGCGCTCGAGCGTTCGTTCGGCGTCGAGCTTTTGGAGCCGCGCCACGTTGACCGCCGCAAACAGCAGGTCGCCCAGCTCCTCCTCGACGTTTGTGCCGGCCGCGAGCGCCTCGGCAAGCTCGTCCAGCTCGCTGCGCAGGTCGCTCATCGCCATCTGCACGTCGGGGTAATCAAACCCGACATAGCCCGCGCGCTTCTGCACCTTCTGGCTGCGCATCAGCGCGGGCAGGGCGAGCGGCACGTCGTGCACCGAATCCGCCCCGGTTTTCTGCTTTTTTTCAACCCGTTTGATCGCTTCCCAGTTGGTCAGCACGGCGTCGCTTGTCTCGGCGTTTACATCGCCGAACACATGCGGGTGGCGCAGCACCAGCTTTTTGCAGATGCCGTCCGCAATTTCGTCGATCCCGAAGCCGCCGGCCTGCCGCTCAATCTCGGCGTGCAGCGCAACCTGTAACAGCACGTCGCCCAGCTCCTCGCAGAGCAGCGGCTTGTCCTGCTTGTCGATTGCGTCGACCGCTTCGTAGGTCTCTTCAATAAAATTCTGCCGGATGCTCTCGTGCGTCTGCACCCTGTCCCACGGGCAGCCGTGCTCCGGGTCGCGCAGCGCGTACACCAGCGCAAAGAGATCCTCGACCTTGTAGTTCTCTTTAATCTGAAATTTTTCCATAGGCTTTTATTTTACCGTATGACGCGGATCTTTTCAAGTATTCTGCAAATTTTTCCGCCGCCGGGCAGCCCCAGCACATCCTCGCGCGCGATGGCGCCGAGCAGGGAGAGCGCAACCAGATAGACCAGCGCCGCCGCGCCGATGGCGCCGACAGTCGAAAGCTTTGCGGGAAGGGAGGCGTAGCGGGTCAGCAGATTGTACGCCAGCATGGCGGATGCGCCGCACAGCGCCCCCGCAAGCAGCGGCTTGACGAAGATGCCGGCGGTGCTGAACCGGATCCCGGTCGCGCGGGAGAGGATAATATAGCTCGCAATCATGATGAACAGGAAGCAGAGCAGGTTGCCCATCGGCGCGGCCTTGATGTTCAGCTGCGGCACGGCCACGAGGAAGTAATTGGACGCGAGCTTGATTCCGCCGCCGATAATCATCAGCACAACCGGCACGCTGTATTTGCCGACCGCCTGCAAAAGTGCGTTGATCGGGTTGACGACCGCGACGAAGATCGCCGCGATGCCCAGCAGCGAGAGCATCGGCACCACCAGCTGCGCCCCAATCGGGGTCTTTGCCCCGTAAATCAGGTCGGCAATCGGCCCGGCGAGGAACGCAAGCCCCATCCCGCAGGGCGCGGCGATGAGCATGGTGACCCGCATCATGGATTCCATGTTGAGCCTAGTCGCCTGTTTGTCCCCGGCCACCCAGGCCGAGGTCACGTGGGGCAGCGCGCTCATGCCGAAGGAGCCGGTCAGGCTCGGCACCAGGTTAAACAGGGTGATGCCCAGCCCGTACACCCCGTAAAGGTAGTTGGGCAGCTGCGCGACCGTGCGCTCCGCCTGCTCCAGCACGCCGCCATGCGAGGCGTACAGGGTTTGCAGGCTGTTTTCGGCCACCATTTGCAGCCGCCCCAGCACCGAGTAATTGTCGATAAGGCCGGTGATCGACACCGCCGCCGAGCTGAGCGCAATCGGCAGCACAACCCGGCAGATCTGCCCCAGCAGATGCTTGTTGGAATAGGGCTTGGGGCTTTGCAGCAGCTGTGTGGCGCGCACCCCGTCCCCCACATACCAGCTGCGGATGACCAGGAACAGCCAGCCCGCAAAGGTGGACATGCTGACCCCGAAAATCGAGCCGGCCGCCGCCAGCGAGGCAATCATCACGTCCGCCGCGGCCGCGTCAGCCATCCGCTGGCCGAGCACCGTGCCGGCCGCCGCGTATTCCGCGACGAAATGCGCCTTGACAAGATACGCCCCGCCGAGGCCGAACGCCGCCTTGAACAGCACCTCCACCACCTGGGAAACCGCGGTTGGGGTCATGTTCTTCATACCCTGATTATACCCACGATGGGTCGACATTAAACAGCTGAACAGCAGCGAGGGGGAGACCGCCAGCACGCAGTAGAGCGCGCCGGCGTTGTTGATGGATTCGACATACGGCTTTGCCAGCAGCGCCAGCGCCGCCGACGCCACCACCCCCAGGATGCCGAAAAAAACGGTTGAAACCCGCTTTACCTGGCGGATATCCCGGTACCGCCCCTGGGTGGCGTAGCTCGATACAATCTTGGAGACCGCCACCGGAAAGCCGGTCACGGCCAGGGAGTAAATGGTGGAATAGAGATTGTACGCCGTGGTGTAAAAGCCGTTCCCGTCCTCGCCGATAATCCCGATCATCGGCAGCTTATACAGCGCGCCGACGATCTTGACGATCACCATCGCGAGGGTCAGCACCAGCGCGCCCTCTATCATGCTCTGTTTCTTTTTAGCCAATTGCGTAAACCGCCTTGCTGAATCAATTTGCACCGAGCCCGGCCGGGGCGCCCGGCGGGACAGAACGGTGCGGGGGATCGCAGCCAAAACCCGAACCCGGCCTTTGCCGCATCCCCCGCATAGTTTGTTCCCGCAAGCTCTGCCTGCAACGCCGGCTCAGAACTTTGTGCCGCACCCGCCGCAGAACTGCGCGCCCTCAACCCGCACCGCGCCGCAGACCGGGCATTTGGGCTCGTCTTTGCTGGCGGCGCGCTCCGCCGCCTCCTTTTCCTCCTGCGCGCGCGCAAGCTTCTCGCTCTCAATCAGCTGCGCAATCCGCCGGTTGAGCGCGTCCGCCTTCGCGACAAAATCGGCCTTGGCCGCCTCGTCGACCGCGCCCGCCTTTTCCGCTTTGTAAATATATTCGCCGTATTCGCGAAAAATATCCCGCAACTCGCCCTGCGCCTGGGCGATGGCGACCTTTGTCTTGCCCTTGTCGACCAGATCGCCCGTCGTTTTGGCCACCGTCTGGCCGACGTTTTTCGCCACGTTCGCGACCTTATCCAAAAATTCCATCCCGTCTCTCCTTTTCAGGGAATCCGCGCGCACCCCGCGCGCCTGTTGAGTTCCATTATATAAAGACGCCTGCGGTTTTTCAAGCGAATTCTTCCAGCTCCAGCCCGCCCAGGAATTCCCGCAGCATCGAGCACGCGGGCAACCGGTCAATCTCTACCGGCTCAAACAGCTCAAACAGGCCGCACAGCCGCAGCAGGTCGGCGCGCGGCGTGCCCTGCTGCTCGGCGCGCAGCCTGCGCATCACCGGCAGCATCACGCACGGCTCGTGCGGGAAGGAGGTGTCCAGCAGCATATCGGCCAGCGGCTTGAAGGGCTTGATCCACCGCTCCTCCCCCTTGGCGATGCCGCGCCAGAGGTCGAGCGTCGCGCCCGCCGTCCGGCCGCGGAACAGGTTGTCGCGCACCATCCGGCGGGTGATGCGCAGATCCCGCGTGTTGATGACCCGCGTCCCGTTCTGATAGTATTCCCCGCGCAGCCCGACATATAGCCTGTAAACCGCCTCTTTGGGGATGCTCTCGGACAGCGCCGGGTTGAGCGCGTGGATGCCCTCGATAATCAGGCAGCTGCCCGCGGGCAGGGAGAGCGGGCGGCGCTCCGCCTTGCGGCACTGCCGGCTGAAATCGAACTGCGGCATCATGCATTCGCCAGTGCGCAGCAGGGTCTCCAGCGTCTCGTTGACGCATTCCTTGTCCAGCGCGCCGAAATGCTCATAGTCCGGGTTGCCGTCCGCGTCGCGCGGATAGTCCTCGACATTGCGGAAAAAATCGTCCAGCGAGACGACCGTCGCCGCGCTGCCCTGCCGCCGCAGCGCGAGCGCGAGCTTGTGCGCCGAGGTGGTTTTGCCGCTTGCCGACGGGCCCGAGACCATCACGATCCGGCTCTCCCTTTCCCGAATCAGCCCGGCGACCTCGTCCACCCGCGCCTCGTATTCCGCCTCCCACCGGGCGACAAGGCCGGGGTCGCGCCGAATCTGCTCGTCCAGCTCGCTGATTTCGATTTTTCCCTTGGGCTTAAACTGATATGCCATAGAATTTCCCGATCCCCTTTCTCCGCGCAAGAATTTCCTCAAATCCGTCAAGATACTCTTTAGGATATTTATAGTTGAAGATCCGCTGGATGAGACCAGTCTGCTGGTTCTTCAGCTTGGTCACCGCACCTGCGCCGCACGCGAGGATAGTGTGCAGCTCGTCCATGATGAAGATATTGTACAGGCAGTCGTGCCCGGGCGTTGTATAGCCGGTGTTTTCCAGCCCCTCAACCGTCCCCTTCTGCTTGTACATATAATAGGGGGCATAGCCCTGCGCCGTCAGCCGCTCATAGGCAAGGTCGACCATCGCGGCCGCGTCCGCGCCCCCGCCGCGCTGCGTCTCGGTGAGGGTGGACGCGCGCTTGAGGGTCAGCGCGTGCACGGTGACGTTTTCCGGCTGCATGGAGAGAATCCACTCGAGGCTGTTTGAAAAGCCGGCAAGGTCGTCCAGCGGCAGGCCCGCGATGAGGTCGGCGTTGATGTTGTCGAACCCCGCGCGGCGCGCCTGCGCAAAGCTGCGCTCCACGTCCTTTGCGGAGTGCCGGCGCCCGATTTCGGCAAGCACCCGCTCGTTCGCGGTCTGGGGGTTGATGGACAGGCGGGTCACCCCCGCCGCCTTAAGCACCCGCAGCTTGTCCTCGTCGATGGTATCCGGCCTGCCGGCCTCCACCGAGAATTCCCGCGCGCTGTCCAGCGGGAATTCCCGCGCAATTGCCCCGCACAGCCGCTCCAGCTGCGGCGCGGTCAGCACGGTCGGCGTCCCGCCGCCGATATACGCCGTCTCCAGCTTTAGCCCCAGCTGCGCGGCGATGGCGGCGGTCTCCCGCAGCTCCTCTGTCAGCCTGTCCAGATACGGCTCCACCAGCGCCCTGTCCCGCTCGACCGATTTGGACACGAAGGAGCAGTAGCTGCACCGGCTTGGGCAAAACGGAATGGCGACATACAGCGAATAGGATTTTGGGGTGTTCATCGCGGCCGCACCGGCGCTTTTAAGCGCCGTCGCCACACAGAGCCGCGCCTTGTTCTCGCTGACCCGGTACCGCCCGGCCAGCCGCTGCACGACCGCCTCCGGCTCCATCTGCCGCAGCATCCCCGCCGCGAACTTTGCGGGGCGGATGCCGGTGATGACCCCCCAGGGCGGCCGGATGCCGGTCAGCGCGTGCATCGAGTCGTAAAACAGGGTGGCCAGCGCAAGCTCCTGCTCCTTTTCGCCCTGCCCGGGGTCGGCCGAAAGGCTCTTTTCGGCCGACATGCCGTCCCACCGGACGACGCAGCCAAGCGTGAGCGCCCCGTTTTCCGCCGTTCTGTACAGCCAGGCGTAGTCGCCCCGCTCGTCGGGCGCGGGCACCCCCTGCGCCATGGTCACCTCGCGGGTGAACAGCCGGGCGACGTTTTCCATCTCATAGGCAAAGCTGTGCCCGCTAATCAATACTCTCATCTTGTCTCCGGATTATCGTTCTATGAACGGATTGTTTGCGCGCTCGTAGGCCAGGCTGGTCGCGCCCATGTGCCCCGGGTAAACCCGGAGATCCTCGTCGGGCAGATCCCGCAGCTTGCACAGCGAGCGGCGCAGTTCCTCAAAGCTGCCGCCCGCAAAGTCGGTGCGGCCGACGCTGTCCCGGAACAGGGTGTCCCCCGAAAACAGCGCGTCCCCGCAGCGGTAGCAGACGCCGCCCGGGGTGTGCCCCGGCGTCTCGATGACGGTAAAGCGCAGCGCGCCCGCCTCGATGACGTCCCCCTCGGCGCACAGGATATCGGGGCGTACGGCGACCATGCCGCAGTCCCCCGCGTGCATCACCAGCGGCGCCCCGGTCGCCCGCTTGAGCGCCGCCAGCCCGCCGATGTGGTCAAAGTGCCCGTGGGTCAGCAGAATCTTTTCGCAGACGAGGCCGCCGTCGTCCAGGCAGTCCACAATCCTGTCCGGCTCATCGCCGGGGTCGATTACGGCGCATCTGCCCGCCTCGTCCGAGACGATGTAGCAGTTGGTTTGCAGCTGCCCCACCTGCAATGCCTGAATATTCATTTTCCCGTCCCCCATTCCTGTGTATCGAGTATGATCGTGACCGGTCCGTCGTTTTGCAGCTCAAGCTGCATATCCGCGCCGAATTCCCCCGTGCCGAACCGGGAGAAGGGGTAGGCGCGCAGCGCCTGCACAAAGGCGTCGTAGGCGCGGCGGGCAAACGCCGGCTCCGCCGCCCCCGCAAAGGAGGGGCGGTAGCCCTTCCGGCTGTCCGCAAACAGGGTGAAATTGGACACGACCAGCGCGCCCAGCCCAAGGTCAAGCGCGCTGCGGTTCATTTTGCCCGCTTCGTCGCAGAAGATGCGCAGCCCCGCGATTTTGCGCGCAAGGCGCGGAATCATCTCGAGGGTGTCTCCCTGCCCCACGCCGAACAGGATCATCAGCCCGCCATCAATCTGCGCGCGCACCGCCCCGTCAATGCTGACCGACGCGCGGCGCACCCGCTGCACCACCGCTCTCATGCCGCACCGCCCTTCACTGCGCCGCCGCGCGCTCGACCGAGACGACGTCCCGAATCTTGGCGAGCCGCGCGATGACCGATTTCAGGTGCTCGATGCTGTTGATTTCGATGGTGACCGTGATAATCGCGCGGCCGTCCTGCGTCACCTTTGTGCCAAACGAGCGGATGGGGATGCGCATCATCGCCAGCTGGGTGCTCACGTCCGCAATCAGCCCCTGCCGGTCGTTGCAGATAATTTCGAGGGTGGATTTGAACGCCTCCTTGACATTGTCCGCCCACTCGACGTGAATCAGCCGCAGGGAATTCTCGTCCACCATCTGCGCCGCGCGGACGTTGACGCAGTCCCGCTTGTGTATCGAGACGCCGTGCCCCCGCGTGATAAAGCCGACGATGTCGTCCCCCGGCAGCGGGTTGCAGCACTGGGCGAATTTGACAAGGCAGTTGTCCAGCCCCTCGACAATTACCCCATCCACCGCCTTGGTTTTCTGCGGCGCCTTCGGCACGTCGAACACGGCGGCCGGGTCGCTCTGCTTGACGAGCTTTGCGTATTCCTCCTTGATTTTGGGCATCAGGCGGGACATCAGCAGCCCGCCGTAACCGATGGAGGCGAACATCTCCTCGGTGCTGTTCAGCTTCTGCCGCTTGGCGATTTCCCCGCAGAACGCGTCGTACTGGTCGGGCGGGATGGAGATCATGTACCGGCGCAGCTCCCGGTCGAAGGCCTGCTTGCCCTCGACGATGTTCTCCTCCTTGCGCTCCCGCTTGAACCAGGCGCGGATCTTGCTCTTGGCCTCGCCTGTTTTGACGATGCCCAGCCAGTCCCGGCTGGGTCCCTTGTCCTTTGCGCCGGTGATGACCTCCACAATTTCGCCCGTCTTGACCGGATAGCTGAGCGGCACAATCCTGCCGTTGACCTTTGCACCGGTCATCCGGTTGCCGACGGCGGAGTGGATTGCGTACGCAAAGTCGATCACCGTTGCGCCCACCGGCAGGTTGATGACGTCCCCCTTTGGGGTAAAGACATAGACCTCCTCGGGCAGCAGGTCGCTCTTGATATTGCGCAGGATGTCGACCGCGTCCTCCGATTCCTTCTGGCTTTCCAGCAGCTGCCGCACCCAGGCGAGCCGCTCCTCCAGCTTATCCTTGCCGTTGATGCCGGATTTGTATTTCCAGTGCGCCGCGATGCCGTATTCGGCGGTGTAATGCATGTCAAAGGTGCGGATCTGGATTTCAAACGGAATCGCGTCCTTGCCGATGACCGTCGTGTGCAGCGACTGATACATGTTCGGCTTGGGGGTTGAGATATAATCCTTGAACCGGTTGGGCAGCGGGCGGTACATGTCGTGGATGATGCCCAGCGCGTTGTAGCACTCGGTCACCGTGTCCAGAATCACCCGCACCGCGTAAATATCGTAAATCTCCTCGATGGATTTGTTGTGCATATACAGCTTGCGGTAGATGCTGTATTTGGATTTGATGCGGCTTTCAATCTCGCATTCTGCCATGCCGTTCTGCTCCAGCCGCGCGCGGATATCCCCGCTGATGCGCTGGATAAATTCCCCGCCGCCGCCCTGCTCCAACAGCTTTGTAATCTCGTCGTAGCCGACCGGGTCGAGGTATTTTAGCGCAAGATCCTCCAGCTCCTCCTTGACCGTGCTCATGCCCAGCCGGTGGGCGATGGGGGCGTAGACCTCCATAGTCTCCAGGGATTTTGCGCGCTGCTTCTGCTCCGGCATCGCCTCCAGCGTGCGCATATTGTGCAGCCGGTCGCACAGCTTGATAATCATGACCCGGATATCCCGCGACATCGCAAACAGCATTTTGCGGACGTTTTCGGCCTGCTGCTCCTCCAGCGAGGAAAAGGGGATCTGCCCCAGCTTGGTCACCCCGTCCACCAGCAGCGCGACGTCCTCGCCGAACTTTGCCCGGATTTCGGAAAGGGGCACGCCGGTATCCTCCACCACGTCGTGCAGCAGCGCGGCGCACAGGCTCTCGGTGTCCAGCCCCATATCCACCAGCAGGCTGGCGACATAGACCGGGTGGGTGATATACGGCTCGCCCGAGCGGCGGCGCTGCCCGGCGTGGCTCTTTTCGGCAAGCGCGTACGCCCGGTTGATCCGCTCCATGTCGTACTGGCGGCCGGACGCCGCAATCTGTTTTTTCAGATCCTCAAATTCCATCGGTTTCGTCATGGTTTTGTTCCCCGTTCAGCCGCGCAAACAGCGCAGAACTCCCAAGTTCCTTCTTCTCCGGGTGATCCGCCGCCCGCACAATGCCGCCGTGCAGCTCCAGATGCCCCAGCTCCAGCAGGATATCAAACACCGCCTCGGTTTTTCCCAGCGGCAGCGCGTCAAATTCCGCGCACACCCGCGCGAGGTTGCCGCGGTCGCACTCGGCGGCGCGCAGCTTCCGGTACACATAGGCGACCTCCTGCCGGGTCGGCGCAAGCAGCGCGCGCGCCGCGCCGTCCAGCCCGCCGCCCGCGCAAAGCCGCCGGTAGGCGTCCAGCGAATCAAACGCGCGGCCGTCCACCGCCGCGGGCGCAATGTCCCGGAACTTGACCGAGACGCACGGGCGGCTCTGCGCCCGGTAAATCGACAGGGTAAACGCCGCACGCACCTCGTCCCCCACCCGGACGGCCAACGCGTCCGGCCGCACCGAGAACAGCGCCCCTGTGATGGTGCGGCCGCCCTGCCGCAGGGTCAGCCGGGTGTGCCGCTCGCCCAGCGGGGCAATCGCGGTGACCACCGCGCCCTGCACGGCGTAGACCGGCTCGTCGTTCGCGCGCCCGAACGGCGCCAGCAGCGCCAGCTCCCGCACCGCCTTTTCGCTGATTTCGGCAAGATCCACATAGCTGTCCACCCGCAGCTCAGGTGTGCTCGCCGCCCAGGTATGGGTTTTGCAGTAATCAAACAGCCGCTCCTTGAACGGCTCGACCAGCGCCGGGTCAATCGTAAAGCCGGCCGCCAGCTCGTGCCCGCCGTATTTTTGCAGCAGGTCGCCGCACGCGCTGATCGCGTCATACAGCGAAAAGCCGCGCACCGAGCGCCCGCTGCCCTTGGCGCAGTCCCCGTCCAGCGAGATGAGCACCACCGGCTTGCCGTACCGCTCCACCAGCCGGGAACAGGCGATCCCGATCACCCCGGCGTGCAGCCCCTCCCCCGAGACGACCAGCACCGGGCGGCGCAGCATCTCGGGGTCGCTGTCGATACGGGCGGCAATCCGGCGCTCGACCTCCTGCTCGGTTGCCTGGCGATCCCGGTTCATCTGCTCCAGCTGCCCGGCCAGGCGCGCGGCCTCGTCCGGGTCGTCGGCCAGCAGCAGGGAGAGCGCCAGCTCCGCGCTGCCCATCCGCCCCGCCGCATTGATCCTGGGCGAGATGGTGAACGCGACCGTCTGCGCGTCCATCTCCTCCATATCCACCCCCGCCGCCTCGCAGAGCGCGCGGATGCCGCAGTTTTCACAAAAGGCCAGCTGCTCCAGCCCGGCCTTAACAAGCATCCGGTTCTCCCCCACCAGGGGCATGATATCCGCGATGGTGCCCAACGCAACCAGCCAGCCGTATTCCTCCGCCAGCTCCTCTGGCAGGCAGCCCTCGACCGCGCAGACCAGCTTGAACGCGACCCCGACCCCGGCCAGTTCCTTGAACGAGCTTGTGTCGTCCGCGCGCAGCGGGTCGACAACCGCGTAGGCCGGGGGCAGCGTCTCCCCCGGCAGGTGGTGGTCGCAGACAATCACGTCCATCCCCTTCTGCGCCGCATAGGCGATTTCCGCATAGGCGGAGATGCCGTTGTCCACCGTCACAATCAGGGACGCGCCGTAGGCCGCGAGGTTGTCGACCGCCGTGTTGGACAGGCCGTACCCGGAGGATTCCCGCGTCGGCAGCGAGCAGGCAACCTGCGCGCCCCGGCTTTGCAGGTACTGGCACAGCAGGGTGGTCGAGGTTACCCCGTCCACGTCGTAATCCCCAAACACCGCGATGCGCTCCTGTGCCTCGATTGCGCGGTTAATCCGCTGCGCGGCCTTTTCCATGTCCGCAATATGCCCCGGCGGCTCCAGCAGGCTGTCGGGCTGCAGAAAGCCGCGGGCGGCCTCGGGGTCGGCATAGCCGCGCGCCGCAAGCGCGCGCGCCGCAAGGCTGGAAATCCCCAGCGACCCGCAGAGCGCCTTGATGGCGGATTCCTCCGCGTTTTTCACCGTCCACCGTTTGAATGCAGGCATTCCGTTTGCCGTCCTCTTTCTCTCTGATTCCGCTCAGACCACCCGGTACCGTTCAATAATCGCGGCGGCGGTTTTCAGCCCGTCGACCGCCGCGCTCATGATGCCGCCGGCATAGCCCGCGCCCTCCCCGCAGGGATAAAGGCCGTCCGCGCCGGGCGCGGTGCGCGCCTCGCCGCGCGCCACCCGCACCGGGGAGGAAGTGCGGGTCTCGACGCCGGTCAGCAGCGCGCCGCCGCCGTCAAAGCCGCGCAGCCGCCTGCCCATTCCGCGGATGCCCTGCACAAGCGCACCGCACAGTGCCTGGCCAAACAGGGCGCGGAAATCCCCCGCGCACACCCCGCGCGGATAGCTCGGCTCCACCCGGGTAATCCGCAGGCCGGCGCGCCCGTCCAGCAGGCTCTGCAGATCCTGCGCGGGGGCGCAGAACCCGCCGCCGCCCATCTCGTAGGCCGCCTGCTCCAGCCGGCGCTGGAACGCGACCGCCGCAAACGGGTCGCCGCCGAAATCCTCCGGCAGCACCGAGACGACAACCGCGCTGTTCGCGTTTTTGCCGTCCCGCGCGTATTCGCTCATCCCGTTGACCGCGACGCCACCCGGCTCGCTCGCGGCGGCGACGACCGTGCCGCCCGGGCACATGCAGAAGGTGTATACCCCGCGGCCGTCCGCCGCCCTGGCCGACAGCGCGTATTCCCCGCGCGGCACAAGGGGGCTTTCGGCATACCGGCCAAAGACGGCGCGGTCGATATCGCTTTGCAGATGCTCGATGCGCGCGCCCACCGAAAAGGGCTTTGCGCTTAAGGGGAGCCCGCGCCGCCGCAGCATCGCAAAGGTGTCCCGCGCGCTGTGCCCGCAGCAGAGCACCGCCGCCTGCGCCGGAATCTCCGCGCCGCCGCAGACCACCGCCCGCAGGCTGCCGCCGCGCAGCAGCAGGTCGTCGACCCGCGCGCCAAACCGCACCTCGCCGCCGTTTTTCTCCACCGCCAGCCGCAGCGCGCGCACCACCTCCCGCAGCTTATCCGTGCCGACATGCGGCTTGGCTTTATACAGGATATCGGCCGGCGCGCCGAATTTTACAAAGGTTTCCAGCACATAGTCGCACAGCGGGTCGTTGATGCGGGTGGTCAGCTTGCCGTCCGAAAACGCGCCCGCGCCGCCCTCGCCGAACTGCACGTTGCATTCCGAATCCAGCGCGCCGCCCGCAAAAAACGCCCCGACCGACTGCACCCGCCGCTCAATCGCGCCGCCGCGCTCCAGCACCAGCGGCCGGTAGCCCGCCTCACTCAGCAGCAGCGCGGCAAACATGCCCGCCGGGCCAAAGCCGATGACGACGGGGCGCGCCCGCAGCGGCTCGCTGCCCGGAACCGGCCGGAAGGGCGCCCGCTGCGAAAAGGCGGCGCCGGGCGTGCGGGCGGCCAGCTGCTGCTCCAGCGCGGGGCTTTCCAGCTCCACCGCCACCGAGCAGACCTTGCACACCCCGCCGTGCCGCGCGTCATAGGAGACCCGGCGCAGCCGCGCCTGCCGCACCGCATCCCCCGAAACCCCGAGCAGCCCGAGCGCGCGGGCGACCGCCGCCTCGTCCGGCTCGGCCAGCGCAAGCCGCAGACCCGATACCGTCAGCATCAGGCCGGCTCCACTTCGATGAGCACCGTGTAGTTGCCGGTGACAAAGGTTGTGCTGTTGGAGGTGACCATAAACCGAACCGGGACGTTGTAGCTGCCCTGTTCGACAATCAGCTCATCCATATCCACAATCGCGACGACCGAGCCCGCCAGCAGGCTGTCGATATCCTCCTGCGGGCCGACGACCGTGACGTTGCGGATGCGGTCGGTGCGCACCGCGACCGAGATGCTGTCGGGCGCGTTCTGCACCCGGATGTCGGTCACGTTGACCCGCTTGCTCGCCAGCGTATCCCGCTGGAAGGAGACCGTCACCTGCTCGACACTGTCCAGGTTGACCATTCCGGAGGGCAGCTCGATGTCAAAGGTGTAATTGGTGCCCAGCTCAAACGCCGCGAGGTCGATGTAGCCGACCACCAGCGGGCGGAGGCTGTCGATCGTGCCCGCTGCCGCGGCGACATTCAGCTCGGTCTGGCTGAGGCTGTAGCGCAGAGTGTTGATGTCAAAGCCCTCCGGCACATTGGAAAATTCGATCATGAGCGGCAGCGTCCCCCGCTTGTACACGGGCACAACGACGTCCACCTCGGCGTTGTCCAGCCGCAGCACGTCGCTGTGAATCGACTCGCCGTCCTCGTCAACCAGGGTGACCGCGCAGGTCTGGCGAACCGTCTCGCTCACCTGTTCGTTGACCACCACGTCCACCACCGCGCGCGCAACCGCGCTGACATCCTGCTCGGGGCCGGTGATGGTGATTTCGCCCGGCACGGCCACCGGTTTCTGCACGACATAGTCGGCGGGCGTTTCCAGCCCGGTCACATTCGCGCTCACCGTCATCTTGCGGCTGACTGCGTTGTCAAACCGCAGGGTAATGCGCGCCGGGTCAACCGAGACGACCGTGAAATCATCCAGTGCGTTGGTTTTGGTGACGGTCAGCGGCAGGTCGTATGTGCCCGCCTCCCGCACATTTGTAAAACTGGGCGTGACCCGCACCGAGTTGCGGTCAAGCAGGCCGACGACCGAGCGCGGCCCCTCCACCTTGACATCGACCGTGAGGGTTTCGGTGTTGTCGATAATGTCCAGCCCCAGGCTCTGGTAGGTGGACGCCGAGCTGATGGTCACCGGCACGTCGGAAATTGTCGCGGTGATATTGTTGCTGATGGTGAACGCGACCACCGTCCAGCAGATGACCGCCGCCACAATCGAAAACACAAGCTTGAACACCCGGCTGTCAAAGAGGGATTTTCTCTTTTTCATTTTTTAAATATCCTCCCCAGAAAGCTCTTGGGCGCTTCCTCCCCCTCCTCGGGCTTGGGAATGATCTCGTTTTGCAGAATGCGGTAGAGGTTGGATTTATCCAGCCGCCGGACAATCAGCCCGTTCTGTGCAACCGAAATGATGCCCGTCTCCTCCGAGACAATGACGATCAGCGCGTCCGAATTCTCGCTCATGCCCAGCGCGGCGCGGTGACGGGTGCCCATGTCCCGGCTGATGTCGGTGTTCTGGGACACGGGCAGCAGGCAGCCGGCCGCCTCGATGCGCGCATTGCGCACCACAACCGCGCCGTCGTGCAGCGGCGTGCCCTCATAGAAGATCGTCTCGATCAGGTCGCAGCTCGGCGCGCAGTCAATCCGCGTGCCGGTGCGGATAATCTCGCCGAGGTTGGTGGTGCGCTCGATGACGATGAGCGCGCCTGTCCGCTCGCGGGACATCTGCTCCGCGCTGTCGCAGATGGTGACGATTGCCTCGTTCCAAAGGGCGGCGTCCCCCTGTATTTTATCCGAAAACAGCCCCAGCTTGGCAAAGGTGTTGCGCCCCATCTGCTCCAGTGCGCGGCGCAGCTCGGGCTGAAAGACCACCACAACCGCCAGCAGGCCGAATTGCAGCACATTTTCAAGCAGGAAGTTGACCGTGCGCAGCCCTACCAGCATCGCGACCACCCGCACAATCAGCAGGATGATGATCCCCCGCATCAGCTGCGCCGCGCGGGTCTGCCGCATGAGGGTGATCGCCACATAAATCAGATAGGCGATGATGGCAATATCCAGCAGATCCTGCCAGACGACCGTCCGGCGGATTGTGGTGAACGCATCCGATATCATGCTGACAATCCGGTTCATGAGTTCCCGCTCCTTTCGGCAGCCTGCGGCAGCGCGGTCAGCAGCGCAACGGCGTGCGCCGCGATCCCCTCCCCCGCGCCGGTGAACCCGAGCCCCTCCTCGGTGGTGGCCTTGACGCTGACAGCGCCGGGGGGCAGGCCGCACGCACGCGCGAGGTTTTCCTGCATGGCGCCGACATGCGGCCGCAGCCTGGGCGCCTGGCAGAGCACCGTCGCATCGATATTCGCAGGCGCATAACCCGCCTGCGCGGCCAGCGCGGCCGCCCTGTGCAGCAGCTGTAAGCTGTCCGCCCCGGCATACTGCGGGTCGCTGTCGGGGAAATGCAGCCCGATATCCCCCAGCGCCGCCCCGCCGAGCAGCGCGTCCGCCACCGCGTGGGCGAGCACGTCGGCGTCCGAATGACCCAGCAGACCCTTTTCAAAGGGGAT
>CAZYAV010000026.1:0-39402 GCA_964645785.1 uncultured Oscillospiraceae bacterium | reverse complement strand
GTCGTGAATCGCGTCGAGGTTCGCGTCCTTGGCCATCTTGGCGAGGTCGACCTTACCCTTGGTCGCGCCGTTCTCAGCCTCCACGCGCATCTCCAGGTTTTTCTTGGTCGAATCGGTCACGACCTCGCCCAGCAGCTCGGCGAATTTCGCGGCGTGCTCGGCCTCCTCGTACGCGGCCTTCTCCCAATACAGGCCGATTTCGGGATACCCCTCGCGGTGCGCGACGCGCGCCATGGCAAGGTACATGCCAACCTCGCTGCACTCGCCCTCAAAGTTGGCGCGCAGGCCGGCCTTGATCTCCTCGGGGACATCCTTCGCAACGCCGACAACATGCTCGGCCGCCCAGGTCATCTCGCCGCCGCTCTGCTCCACAAACTTGTCCGCGCCAACGCCGCAGACCGGACAGGTTGCGGGGGGCGTGTCGCCCTCATACACATAACCGCAAACCGAGCAAACAAATCTTTTCATCATGTAAAACCTCCATTGCAGTATTTTTTGATTTATCTTCAGGGGAAAATCCCCTTACTGACACTGTTTACAGACCCCGGTGAAGGTCACGGCGCACCCGTCCAGCGGCGTGCCGAGGGACTTTTCGGCCGCGCGGGTCATTTCGGCCATTTCCGGCAGCGCCACGTCCAGAACAGTGCCGCAGCGGGTGCAGACAAAGTGCGCGTGCGGCGCCGTGTTGCCGTCAAACCGCTCCAGCCCGTTGACAACGCCGAGCGAGCGAATCTCCCCCTCCGCGCGGAACAGGTTGAGATTGCGGTAAACCGTGCCGAGGCTCAGGGTGGGATACTGGGATTTGAGCTGAGTGTATACCCACTCGGCAGTGGGGTGGACGGTAGTCTCGCGGACACAGCGCAGGATCGCGTCCCGCTTGCCGGAGTGTTTTCTGATTGGCGCCATACTCATTCCTCTTTGGGTTTTCGCTGATTGGGGAACCGGCCGCCGGACAGCCAGAAGCCCGCCCGGATCCCGCACCCGCCGTGCCCCGCCGCGCCCGGGTTCGGGGCAAGCGACTGAAAGGCGGCGTATCTGCCAATCCTAAAAAACGGCCTTGCGGATGCGGATTGCGCGCTGCCGGTTCTGCGCAGGCAGCGCAGCCGAACACGTGGTATCCATGTTTATAATAATAGCACTCATTATTATTTTTGTAAAGCGATTTCTGAGAAAAAAGCCGGGAATTTTCCGGCCGCCCGGGCATCGGGGCAAACCGCGGGGCGCGGCCGGCTCTGCGTGCGGCTTGGGATCCGGGTATAAAACAGACAGCCCCGCGCCCCTGCCGCCGCCCGGTTACCGCGCCAGCCAGCCGCCGTCCACCGCCAGGGTGAAGCCGTTCACATAGTCCGACATGGACGAGGCGAGAAAGACGGCCGCGCCCCCGATATCCTCCGGCTGCCCCCAGCGCCCGGCCGGGATGCGCTCGAGAATCTGCGGCCCGCGCACCGGGTCGCTTTTGAGCGCGGTATTGACCCGGGTGTCCATATAGCCGGGCGCAATCGCGTTGACCTGGATGCCGTACTTCGCCCACTCGTTGCAGAAGGACTGGGTCATGGTGTAGACCGCGCCCTTGGAGGCGGCGTAGGCGGGGACGTTCAGCCCGCCCTGAAAGCTCAGCATGGAGGCGATGTTGATGATTTTGCCGCCCTCGCCGCGCTCGATCATTCGCCTGCCGACCGCCTGGGTCAGGAAAAAGACGCATTTCATGTTGAGGTTCATGGTGTCGTCCCAGCCGCTTTGCTCAAAATCGAGGCAGCTGCCGTGCACCACCATCCCCGCGTTGTTGACGAGGATGTCGATTTTGCCGAACGCGCCGGCCGCCTGCTCCACCACGGCGGGGATGCTGTCGGGCACGCCGAGGTCGGCGCGGATGCCGAAAAAGCGCCGCCCGGCCGCCTCGACCCGCTCGCGCGCCGCGGCGCAGTCGTGCCGGGCAACCCCGACGATATCCGCGCCCGCCTGCGCAAGCGCCGCCGCAATGCCGACCCCGAGCCCCGAGGACGCGCCCGTGACGAGGGCGGCTTTGCCGGTCAAATCAAATGCTGTGTACATAAAATCCTCCCCCGCGCGAATGCGTTTGCGGCGTTTTCCGACCGACCCGGCGCGCGCTGCGCCGAACCCGCTGCCTGTTGGTATTATAGCATGAATTCGGCCAAAAGCGCACCCCACTTTCGCCGCTTTTCGATTCGCCGGAGCCGGACGCCGGCCGCAATCCCAAAAAGCGGCTCCGCGCCGGGCAGGCAGGCCAAAATACCCCGGCGCACAGGCGGCACGGGTGGGCGCGCACAGGGCGGGGGCACCTGGAGCGGCGGGAAAGCCGTGTCTTGGGGCTGAAGAATTTTCCTGCGCCGGGTCGTTTGAAAAGTTGGGCAGCCGGCGGCTTGCGGCACCCCCGCCAATCCACAGGCACGCCCGGCGCAGCTGCGCCGGGCGGCTCTGCAAGCCATCGGGATAACCGAACCAACAAAACAGAAGGCGATACAATGCGAATGATTCAGCTGTTACAGGGCATCAATCTCCTCGTCGGCGTGCTGCTGGCGGCGGGGTACTTTTATCAGATCATTTATCTGCTGATCGGGCTTGTCCGGCGCAGACCGCGCCCGGACACCGCGCCCGTCCGGCAGCACCGATACGCCGCGCTGGTCTGCGCGCGCAACGAGGAGGCGGTCATCAGCGGCCTGATCCAAAGCCTGAACCGGCAGGATTATCCCCGCCGACTGCTCGACGTCTATGTGCTGGCGGACAACTGCACGGACAGCACCGCGCAGGCGGCGCGGCGGGCGGGCGCAACCGTTTTTGAGCGTTTTGACCCGGAGCGGGTCGGCAAGGGATATGCGCTTGATTATCTGTTCAAGCGGCTGTCCGGGAAATCCTATGCGGGGTATTTTGTGTTTGACGCGGACAATCTGGTCGACCCCGGCTTTGTCCGGGAGATGAACCGGGTGTTTGACCGTGGGTATCCGGTGGTGACAAGCTACCGCAATTCCCGGAACTTCGGCGCAAACTGGATTACGGCCGGCTATTCCATCTGGTTCCTGCGGGAGGCGCGCTTTCTCAACCACCCCAGGATGCTGCTGGGGAACAGCTGCGCCATCTCGGGCACCGGCTTCCTCGTGTCGGATGCGATAATCCGGGAAAACGGCGGCTGGCCGTTCCATCTGCTCACCGAGGACATCCAGTTTTCGGTGGACTGCGCACTGCGCGGGCGCAAAATCGGCTATTGCGACAGCGCCGTCGTCTACGACGAGCAGCCCACGGGCTTCCGCCAGTCCTTCGATCAGCGCCTGCGCTGGTCAAAGGGCTTTCTGCAAATTGACACGCAGTACCTTTTCCCGCTGATGCGGGGCGCGCTGTGCGCCCGGGGGCGCAGAATGGTCTGCTATGACATGCTCATGACCGTCGCGCCCGCGACCCTGGTTTCCCTCGCCGGGTCGGCGGCTGTATTGGGCATAGCGGCGCTCTGCCTGACCCAACCGGCCGCCCTGGCGGCGGGCATTCTCCGGCAGGTCTGCCGGCAGTTCCTGTTTGCTTTGGCCTTGGGCTATGCCGGGCTGCTGCTTTGCGGTGCGCTGACCGTCGCGAGCGAGTGGGACAGAATCCGGGAACCAGCCGTCCGCAAGCTGCTTTACCTGCCGCTTTTCCCGATTTTTATCGCGACCTATCTGCCGATTACCCTGATTGCGCTTGTGCGCAAGGTCGAGTGGAAGCCGATCCGCCACACAGGCGGCATTAGCAGCCAGCGGGTTAAGCCCGCGCACAGCGCCGCGCTCCCAGCCGGACGGCGGCAATAAAGGACGCTGCCGGAAAAGACCGACTGGATACACCGGCTGTTTTTCGGATCCCGGCAGACGGCCCGCCCCGCGCAGAGCGGATTTTCCGGCCGGCGGCGGAATGCCGCTGCTTGGAGCAGGATGCCGCCGCTTTTCAAAAAGCCGTTCGTCTCTCATCACCTGCCGGAGCAGCCGCGCAGTTTACCTGCCTGTGGAACGGCTGCCGCTGCATAAAACGGAATTCGGCCAGTTTCCCCAAAAGCCGGTTGTCTCGGCTGTAAAAACCGCACGCAGTGTGGGCGACGCATAAGCCCGACTCTGTGCGTTGAGGCGGCTGCGGTTTATTCCCGACTTCGGCGGACAGCCTGCCCCGCAGACAGCAAAAAAGCCGCGCGGCACCGTCCGCGCGGCTTCATTTTGCTTTGCTTTTGTTTCAGGGCGCGGGGTTCGCGCCGCCCCTGTTCGCGGCCGCCTGATTGCTGCGCGCAGGGGCAAAACGGCCGATCCGCCGCCCGCGCCGCAAAGCTTCCGGCCGCACAGCTCACAGCCGGGCCGGCCGCGGCGGCTGCCCCGGCTTGCAGAAGCAGGCCGAGGCGTCCTTTAGATAGTACAGCACGGTCGTCCCGTCGTCGGCGCCCGCGCGCGCCTTCAGGCTCGGGAACGCGTCCAGCATGGCCTGGCGCGCCTCGGCGCGGTTGTCCTCCACCAGCTCGCCCGAGACCCGCACCCACTCGCTTTTGTCGTTCAGGGCGCACAGCTCCACCCGGGGATTGGCCGCAATCTGCGCCGCGACTGCCTTGCCCCGTTTGCTTTGCAGATACAGCCTGCCCTCAAACAGGTTGATCGACCCGAACGGGCGCACCCGCGGCTGCCCGTTCTCCACCGTCGCGAGGAAATAGGTTCTGCACGCTTTCAAAAACTCGAACACTTCCTGCATTTCGTTCCCTCCATTCTGTTGTATCAAACACTCTATTTAAAACCCGGCCGCCTGAAGCGGATTCGCTCAGTCGTCCGCGTAATTCTCCAGCCATTCGTCGGTCAGCAGCTCCATCTCGGCCTTTGCCTTGTCCAGCGCGCCGCACACCTCGGTCAGCTTGTCCGGGTCGGTCGTGACCTCGGGCAGCTCCAGCTGCGCCTGTAGGTCGTACACCTCGGCCTCCAGCTCGTCGATCCGCTTTTCGACAAAGCTGCGGCGCTCCCGCTCCTCCGCGCGGCGGCGGCGCGCCTCCTTCTGGCTGTTGATCGCCGCCTTTGCGCCCTCAATCGAAACGGTCTGCTTTTTGGCCGCGGCGGGCTGCGCCGCGTGGGCGAGCTGGCCGCTCTGCGGCGGCAGAACGCCGGTCTCCCGGTATTCCTTATACTGGGCGTAGCTTTCAAAAAACACGCCCCGGCCGCCCTCAATCAGCAGAACGCGGCTTTCCAGCGTCTCCATCAGATAGCGGTCGTGGGTCACGACAATCATCGTGCCCGTGTACGCCCGCAGCGCGTCGCACAGCACGTCCTTTGTGTAAATATCAAGGTGGTTGGTCGGCTCGTCCAGCACAAGCAGGTTCGGATGCTCGAGCGAGATGCGCGCGAGGTTGAGCCGCGCAAGCTCGCCGCCCGAAAGGCCGGATGCGTCAATCAGGATATCCTCGCCCCGGAAGCCGACGCTCGCAAGCAGGCTACGGATCTCCAGCTGGGACATGGCGGGGTACAGATCCCAGATATACTCCAGCGGATTCTTGGAGCGGATGCCGTAAAGGTTCTGCTCCATGCAGCTCATTTTTACCCCGCCGCCCAAGATCAGCTTGCCCCCGGCCGGCGTATGCTTTCCGAGCAGCGCGTTGAGCAGGGTGGTCTTGCCCGCCCCGTTTGCGCCGATTATCGCAAGCCGCTCGCCCCGCAGCAGGGTAAAGCTCAGCCCGCGCACCAGCTCCCGCCGCCCCGCCGTGATTTGCAGCTCCTTGGCGGTCACCACCTCTTTATAGGGCTCGCCCGCCGGCTCGATGCGGAATTTCACCTTGACATGCGCGCTGTTTTCCGGCGCAGTCAGGTCGAGGCGGTCGAGCATCTTGAGCCTGCTTTTGGCCATGTTGGAGGTGGACGCGCGGGTGATGTTGCGCTCGGCGTAATCCCGCAGCTTCTCCGCCTGCGCGAGGGTGCGCCTGTAGACAGCCTCCTCCCGGGCGTCGTTCTCGGTTTTCTGGCGCATATACGCCTCGAAATTGCCGTTGTACATCCGGGATTTGCCGTTTTGGATTTCCAGCGTGCGGGTCGTCACGCGGTCGAGGAAATACCGGTCGTGCGAGACGACCAGCACCGCGCCCCGGTACCCGAGCAGGAAGGATTCCAGCCACTCGATCGTCTCCAGGTCGAGGTGGTTGGTCGGCTCGTCCAGAATCAGCAGGTCGGGGTTCATGATCAGCAGCTTTGCCAGCGCAAGCCGGGTCTTTTCCCCGCCGCTGAGCACCGCAACCGGCTTTGTCCAGCTCTCCTGCGGGAAGGCCATGCCGTTGAGGATGCGCCGGATGTTGTAATCGAGATGGTAGCCGTCGATCGCCTCATACCGGGCGCTCACCCGCTCGTATTCCTCCACAAGCGCGGCGTCCTGCCCCATCGTGCGTTCCAGCCGGCGCATCCTGTCCAGCAGCGCGTCCGCGTCGTTGACCGACTGCATCTCGCTGTAAACCGTGTTGCGCAGGTCAAGCCCGGCCGTCTGCTTGAGATAGCCGAGCGTCGCGTTGGATTTCAGCGCAAGCTCCCCCGCGCTGGGGTCAAGCTCGCCCGTGATGATGTTGAGCAGGGTTGTTTTGCCGCACCCGTTGTGCCCGACCAGCGCAACCCGCTCGTTTTCGTTGATCTGGAAACTGACGTTTTCCAAAACCACGTCCGCGCCGTAGCTGAGCGCGATTCCGTTTGCTTCAAGAATCATGGCTTCTCCGCGAGGGCGACCCGGTCGCACCAGTTGGCGAGCGCCAGGAACACCGTGCCCTTGTCTTTTTCGTTGAGGATTTCGTGCCGCATACTGGGGTAGATCTCGAGTTCCAGGTCGGTTATCCCCTTTTGCGCCAGCTGGTCATACACGGCGCGCACCCCCTTGCCGTAGTCGCCAACCGGGTCGTCCCCGCCCGAAATGACCAGCACCGGCAGATCCTTGCGGATGCCGTCCCCCCACGCGGGGCGGGACACCGCACGCAGCAGCGAAAACAGGTCGACATAGCCCGCCGCCGTGAACGGGAAGCCGCATTTTTCGTCCGCGATGTATTTGTCCACCTGCGCGCTGTCGGTGGAGAGCCAGTCGAGCGGCGTGCGCGCCCCCTCGATTCTTCTGGAAAAAGCCCCAAAGCCAATCCGGTCGATCATCGGGCTGGGGTGCGCCTTGCCCCGCAGCAGGCCGGTCAGCCTGCCAAGCAGCAGCCCCGCACCGGCCGCGGGGTTCGAGCCGCTTGTGCCCATGATTATCAGCCCGTCAATCTCGTCCGAATAGCTGTCCGCGTACAGGCGCACCACCATGCTGCCCATGCTGTGCCCCAGCAGCAGGTTGGGGATGCCGGGGTTTTCGGTGCGCACGATTTGGGTCATGCCGTGCGTGTCCTCTACCAGCAGCTTATAGCCGTCCTTGCACGCAAAATAGCCGTGCTCGGCCGGGGATTCCGCCGTGCGCCCGTGGCCGAGGTGGTCGTGGCCGTACACGGTATATCCCAGCTGCACCATGAAGCGCGCAAATGCGTCATAGCGGTCGATATACTCGGCCATGCCGTGCACCAGCTGGAGCGCCGCGCGGGGCTGCTGCTCGTCGTCAAACCAGTGGGAATATGCCGTTTTGTGCTTTCCGTCCGCGGACGGAAAGCTGCCCTCCTGCCTTTGGATTGCCATGGGTATTCTCCTTTATTTGTTTTTCGCCCTCATGCGGCGCACTGGTTACATAATCGGCGCAAACAGCCGCAGCACCGCCCGGCGCAGCCGCGCAAAGCCGGTTCCCTTCGCCTTGCCGGCCGTGATTTCCTCGCACATCGCGAGGTTTTGTTCAAAGCTCTGCCGGATGGCGGGGATTGCGCTGGCGCGGTACAGCCACACCGCGCACTCATAGTGCAGAAAAAGGCTGCGGTAATCAAGGTTAATGGTGCCGACCACGCCGTATTTCCCATCCACCACAAAGGTTTTGGAGTGGACAAAGCCGGGCGTGTATTCGTAGATGCGCACCCCCGCCGCAATCAGCAGCGGGTAATATGAGCGGGTGGTCGCGTGCACCAGCTTTTTGTCCGGCACATGCGGCGTCATAATCCGCACGTCGATGCCGCTTTTGGCCGCCGTACACAGCGCGGCGGTCATCTCGTTGTCGATAATCAGATAGGGCGTGCAGATGTAGACATATTCCTTTGCGCGGTTGATAAGGTTGATGTAAACCGTTTCCCCCACCGGCTCGTTGTCCAGCGGGGTGTCGGTGAACGGCTGCACATAGCCGTCGTCCGGCAGCGCGGCGCAGAACGCGGGGTCGGGCGCATACGTGCGGTAATCCGCCTTCTCGCCCCGCATCGACTCCCAGTAGGACAGGAACATGACCGTCAGGCTCCAGACCGCCTCCCCCTTCAGCAGGATGCCGCAGTCCAGCCAGTGGCCGTGCTTTTCATACGCGTTGATGTATTCGTCCGCGAGGTTGATGCCGCCCGTCAGCCCGACGTTGCCGTCGATGACGCAGATTTTGCGGTGATCCCGGTTGTTGAACCGGGAGGACAGCACCGGCGTAAACCGGTTGAACACGCACGCGCGGATGCCGCGCCGCTCCAGCGTGCGCACATAGTCGTTCGGCAGGGTGAACAGGCAGCCGAAATCGTCGTACATCACCCGGACGTCGACCCCCTGCGCCGCCTTTTTGGTAAGCAGGTCGAGAATCGCGCCCCACATCTTCCCCTCCCCGATGATGAAATACTCGAGGAAGATGAACCTTTCCGCCTTTTCCAGCTCCTGCATCATCCGCTCAAAGTAGACCTCCCCGATGGGCAGGTACTCGGTTGTGGTGCGGCGGTAAACCGGCGCGGCGGCCATGTGGGCGGTGTACCCCGCCTGAAGCCCGGCCTCCCGGTCGAGCGCGTCGAGCGCTTGCAGCTGATCGTCCGCCGCGCGCATCGCCTCGATGGAGCGGGTCGCGACGCCCGCCAGCTTTTTGCGATCCCGAAGCGGAACGGGGCTGCGCCCGAACACCAGCCAGAACAGCCCGCCGAAAACCGGCAGCGTCAGGATCGGCACAATCCACGCGATCTTATACGCGGGGTTGCTTGGGCTGTTGATGATGTAGAGCACCGCCGCGACCGAGACAAGCTCAAACCCGGCGTAGATATACGCCGCGTTTTCCCGGAACAGCAGCGGCACGCAGACCAGCACCGCGATTTGCAGCAGCATGAAGAGCGCAACCAGCACGGCGCGGTTGAATGCGGAATTGAGAATCTTTTTCATAACCAGTCCTCTTCCATACCCGCGCCTGCGGCGCGGTTTGGCAAAGCGAACCCGCGGGCGGTCGCCCGCAGCCGCTCAGGCCTTCGGCTGCGCGCAGCCGGGGATTCTGTCGGTTACCTTATACACAAACGGCCGCAGGAACTGGACAATCGGCCCGACAATCAGCGCGCTGACCACCGTCCCCGCGCCGACCGCGCCGCCGAGCAGCCAGCCGATGGCGAGGAAGGAGAGGTCGGTCGCCACACGCACCCAGCGGTAGGCGAGCTTCCCCTTGTCCGAAATAATCTGCGAGACGAGGTCGATGGCGCCGACGCCGAGCCGCGGCGCGGTGTAAACCGCCACCCCGAGGCCGATCAGAGCATTGCCGGCCAGCAGGAACACGACCCGCACAATCACCGACAGCTCGGGCGGGCAGAGCCGGTCGAGCACCCAGGTCATCCCGTCCGCGACGTAGCCGATGAAGAAGATGGCCAGCAGCGAGCTGATGTTGATGTAGCTGCGGTCGATGAAAAACACAATGGCGAGGATGAGCACGTTAATCAGCGCCGCCGAGGTTCCGTAGGTGATGCCGGCGACCCGGGCAAGCCCCGTCTCCATCACGCTCGCGGGGTCGACCCCCAGGTTCGCGTAGAGCGAGAGCCCGATGCCGACGCCCGAAATGCACATGCCAAAGACGGCGAGAAGAATTCGATAAATCAGGTGGTTCTGTTTCTTTTCCAACGCAGTATCTCCATTTTTATGACTGTTTTCTAAAGCTTGTTCCGTTCGTCCGCCGCGTGCCGCAAGGCGGCCGGATCCGGCTGACCCGAACGGGCGGCGCGGCCGGGCTTGTCCGGCGGGCAAATGCGCCCCCAAAGCGGGCTGCCGGAATCGGCCGAGCCGGTTCAGCGGTGTCTCCGGCCGGTTTTCGCGCCGAGTGCGCCATCCAGTCCCATCCCGGCTGAAGCAGTCCTGCGGGGCAAAGGCGCGCTTCTTCGCAAAAATGCGGTTTTGCCCAAAGCCCCGTAAAGCGTCCACCCAGCCCGTCCCGGCGCCCGTTTGCCCGGCGGCCGCCGCTTTGCCGAGCCGGTTCAGCGGCGTGTCCGGCCGGTTTTCGCGCCGAGTGCGCCATCCAGTCCCATCCCGGCCGAAGCAGTCCTGCGGGGCGAACGGCGCGCTTTCTTTTGGCGAAAACGCGGTTTTGCCCTAAGCGCCGGGAAGCACACAGCCCAGCCCGTCCCGGCGCCCGTTTGCCCGGCCTTCATCCCTTTGCTGCGCTGTTTCCAGCGGCTTATCCGGCTGTTTTGGAACGAGCACACCGCGGCGCGGCCGCGGCCGTGGCGCCATCGCCCGCCCGGCGGGCGGGGCGTTCGGCCTCACGCGGGAACCCGCGCCCCCCAACCGCACAGGGCATACCCGGCAGGGGGGAATGGCGCACGGCTTTTCAAAGGCGGCGCAATGCAACCGCCCGCCGCGCGCTTCCGGCGGCTCAGCCCAGCTTTTTCATGGCGGCGAGGAACGCCTCGACAAAGGCCGGGCGGTCGACCCCAAACAGCACGTTGGTGTTGCAGTCGACCTGCTTGCCCATCACCTTGCTTTGGTAGTGCACCCGGTCGATGACGGTCATGCCCTTGGTCAGCTCGCCGGAAACCTCGACATCGACGTTGCACTGTTCGCCGGTGAACAGCTCGGGCGAGAGCAGCGCGGCGACCGCACAGGGGTCGTGCAGGGTGCAGCCCGGGAAGCCCTCGACCTCATAGTGGTAGCGGCTGTAAAAGTCGATCAGCTCCGCCGCCAGCACCGAGCCTTTGTTGCCCTGCGCGCGCAGGCGCTCGTTCTCTTCCCGCGTGACATATGCTTTCTGGGTCACATCCAGCCCCGCCATCGTGATCGGCAGGCCGGTTTTGAAGGTGATGCGCGCCGCCTCCGGATCCCACCAGATGTTGAATTCGGCCGCGGGGCTCCAGTTGCCGATGGTGCCGCCGCCCATCATGTACACCGCCTCCACCTTGTCGATCAGGTCGGGGCGGGCGGAAAACAGGGTGGCGATGTTGGTGTGCGCCGCAAGCTCGAGGATGGTGACCTTTTCCTCGCTTTCGCTGAGCAGCTTAATCAGCAGCTCGACCGCGCTCATCCCAACCGGCTGCACAGCCGGCTCGGGCAGCTGCGGCCCGTCCAGCCCGCTCACGCCATGCACAATCGGCGTCCCCTCCACCTTCATCTGCTTGACGAGCGGCTTTGCCGCGCCGACAGCCACCGGGATATCCGTGCGTCCCAGCACGGTCAGCATCCGCAGCGCGTTGCGGGTGGTTTTGTCGATTGTCTGGTTGCCGGCAACGGTGACGATCCCCCGCACGTCCAGCTTTTCGGGATAGGCGAGCGCCCACATGATGGTAAGGGCGTCGTCATGCCCGGGATCGCAGTCTATAATCACAGGAATCCGCTTTGTCATAATGTAACCTCCCTGAATTTTCACAAAATATATTACGGTCTATTGTATCATATCCGGCGCCGTTTGCCAACGTCCGCGCCCCGCTTTGCGGCCTCTGCCGCCCGTTCCCGGCATGTCCCCCCAACACGACAGCAAACCCCGCGGGACAGGCTCGGTTCCGTCCCGCGGGGCTGTATCTTGCGCTATAAGCCGGGGCTTTTCCGCGCTTAAAACGCCGTGAAGTACTTTTGAATCTCCCAATCGGTCACGTGCATCCGGTAATCCTCCCAGTCCCGCAGCTTAGCCTCGATATAGCGGGGCGCGATGTGCTCCCCCAGCACCGACATAATCAGCTCGTCCTTCTGCATCTCGACAATGGCGTTGTGCAGCGACGCGGGCAGGCTGTCGATCCCCAGCTCCGCGCGCTGGGCGGCGCTCAGCTCGTAGATGTTGCGGTCGACCGACGGCGGCGGGGTCAGCCCGCGCCGGATACCGTCCAGCCCGGCCGCAAGGCAGACCGCCAGCTCCAGATAGGGGTTCGCGCAGGGGTCGGGGTTGCGCAGCTCCACCCGCGTCCCCGCCCCGCGGGCGCTCGGCACCCGGATGAGCGGGCTGCGGTTGTGCGCCGACCACGCGATGTAGCAGGGCGCCTCATAGCCCGGCACCAGCCGTTTGTAGGAGTTGACCAGCGGGTTGGTGATCGCCGTCATGCCCCTGGCGTGCGCGATGAGACCCGCGATGAAGCTGTACGCCTCCCTGCTCAGGCCGAGCTTGTCGGCCTCGTCCGCAAACACGTTTTTGCCGTCCTTAAAAAGGGACATATTCGTGTGCATCCCCGAACCGGCCTGCCCGAACACCGGCTTGGGCATAAAGGTCGCGTGCAGGCCGTTTTTCTGCGCAATGCTCTTGACCGTCAGCTTAAAGGTCATAATATTGTCCGCCGAGGAGAGCGCGTCGGCGTATTTGAAGTCGATTTCGTGCTGCCCCGGGGCGCATTCATGGTGGGACGCCTCCACCTCATACCCCATCGTCTCAAGCGCGAGGCACATTTCCCGCCGCACAACACAGCCGTGGTCAATTGTGCCCAGGTCGAAATAGCCCGCCTTGTCCAGCACATGGGTGGTCGCGTGACCCTTCTCATCCATTTTAAAGAGGAAAAACTCGCATTCGGGGCCGACGTTGAAGGAATAGCCCATCTTCGCCGCCTCGTCCAGCACCCTGCGCAGGCGGTAGCGCGGGTCGCCCTCAAACGGGGTGCCGTCCGGCATATATACGTCGCAGATCAGCCGACCCACATTGCCGAACTGCTGCTGCCAGGGAATGCAGACAAAGCTGTCAAAATCCGGGCGCAGGTACATGTCGCTTTCCTGAATGCGCACAAAGCCCTCAATCGACGAGCCGTCGAACATGATCTTGCCCGCAAGCACCTTTTCCAGCTGGGAGGCCGGAACATCCACGTTTTTCAGCTGCCCGAAAATGTCGGTAAACTGGAGCCGGATGAATCGAATCTCCTGCTCGTGAACAATGCGCGCAATATCCTCCGCCGTATACCTTGGCATAATCTTCCATCCCTTTCTGCATTTGAAAAAGCGTCCATGAGCCGCACTGCCGGACGCCCTGTCTCTAAATCTATGTATTGTAGTATAAACTATGCCATTTTCGGCTGTCAATACCGCGCGGCATGGCTGCCCGGCTGTGCCGCGCGGGCGGCTGCCCCGCGCAATTATGCATATTATTCAATAATATTCATCTGTATATACGTGTCATTTCAGCGTGTATATTGCATATTTTAAAGAATTTCATTGTATTTCTGCGATATAAATAAATATTTACCACTTAATTCGATTCAACAAGTTATATTTCTGAATAATTTCATATATTTCCGATATTTCCGGTTTGAATACGCCGGAACATGCGCATATAATAGGGTCACAACAAAGAAAGCATTTCGGAAAGGAATTGGAAAGCAATGAAAAAGTTAATCGCCCTGATGCTGGTTTTGGTTCTCGCGTTCTCGTTTGTGGCGTGCGGCCAGCCGGCCGACGACAGCAACGCCTCGAACGACGGGGACAACGCCGCGGCCGGTGACGGCAGCAACGCAGCGGACAACAGCGGCGACGCGGCCGATTCGGCGGTCGCGAAGATTCAGGCGGCCGGCAAGCTGGTTGTCGGCACTTCGGCGGATTTCGCCCCGTACGAGTTCCACATCCTTCAGGACGGCAAGGACGTCATCGTCGGCTTTGACATGGATCTTGCGCAGGCCATCGCGGATCACCTCGGCGTCGAGCTGGAGATCAAGGACATGAACTTCGACTCGATCCTCATCGAGCTGCTCGGCGGCACGGTCGACCTCGGCATCGCGGGCTTCTCCCCCGACCCGGAGCGCGACTGCGACTTCTCCGACATTTACTACTTCGGCGGCCAGTCTCTGGCGATTCTGGAGGACAACAAGGACAAATACACCGACTACGCCAGCTTTGACGGCCTGCAGGTTGCGGCGCAGAGCGGCTCGATCCAGGCGGATCTGCTCGCCGAGCACACCCCCAACGCGAACGCCGTGCTGCTCAAGACCGTGCCGGACGTCGTGATGGAGCTGGTTTCCGGCAAGGTGGAGGGCGCGTATCTCGAGACCGCCATCCTCGAAAACTACATGAAGACCTATCCGCAGATCGTTCAGCTTTGCGAGGTTGAGTACGACCAGGAGGGTTCCGCTGTCGCAATCAAGAAGGGCAACGACGACCTGACCGCCGTGGTCAACGAGGTCATCGCCGAGCTGGTTGCAAGCGGCAAGATGGACGAGTTTATCACCACCGCAAACGAGCTCTCCGACCAGGCGATTGCCTGAGCTGCCTTCCCATACGGTTAACCGCATCATCCGGCGTCCGTCCTTTTTCGGGCGTCGGATGATGTTGTGTACGCCGTCAAGCTCCCGCGCGGCCTGTGCGGAGGTTTGACGGCGTACACAGGCGGGGCGCGGCGGCCGGCCTGCCCCGTTCCATGCCCTTTCGCGCTTTGCTTGGCGCGGCCGCGGGCTCAAAAATATCTCAAGGAGAACAACACATGATCAGTCTCGAAGGCTTCCGGAAGGTGTTCACCTACGCCCCCTATTTTGGGCAGGGCGTGGTGTACACGATTCTGCTTGCGCTTTTCGCGGTGCTGCTGGGGCTTTTGCTTGCGCTGCTGCTCGCGTTCATGCGGCTTGCAAAGGGAAAGTACGTCGGCGCCGTGCTGCGCTTTATTTCGGGCGCGTACATCGAATTTGTGCGCGGCACCCCGCTGCTGGTGCAGCTGTACATCTTCTATTATGGCGTTTTTTCGATGGTCACGGTGCCGCAATTCACCCTGTTTGGCTTTATTGATTCCAGCCGGTTCATCCCGGGCGTCATCTCCATCGCGTTCAACAGCGCGGGCTATGTGGCGGAAATCGTGCGCGGCGGTATCCAGGGGGTCGATTTCGGCCAGACCGAGGCCGCCCGCTCCCTCGGCCTGAGCCAGCAGATGAACATGCGCTTCATCGTCCTGCCGCAGGCCATCAAGAACATCCTGCCCGCCATCGCAAACGAGTTTGTCACCATCATCAAGGAATCCTCTGTCTGCTCGGTTCTCGGCATGTCCGAGCTGATGTTCGCGGCCAACCTTGTGCGCGGCGCGACCTTCCGCCCGCTCGAGCCGCTGCTGGTTGCGGCCGGCATCTATTTCCTGCTGACCTTCCCGACGTCCAAAGCGATTCAGGCTATTGAAAGGAGGATGCGCCGCGGTGACGAACGATAAGATCATCATTCAGGCCGAGCATCTGGTAAAAACGTATAAGGGGACGATCCACGCGCTGGACGACGTTTCTCTTTCCGTTCCGCGCAACACCGCAACCGTGATTATCGGCCCGTCCGGCAGCGGCAAAAGCACCCTGCTGCGCTCGCTCAACCTGCTGGAGGAGCCGGATTCCGGCACTATCCTGTTTAACGGTGTGGACATCACCCAGAAGAAAAAGCCGTTCCACAAAGCGCCGGTTGACCTCGACGAGATCCGCACCAAGATGGGGATGGTGTTTCAGCACTTCAACCTGTTCCCCCACAAGACCATTCTGGAAAATATGACCCTCGCGCCCATCAAGGTGCGCGGCATGGCGCAGGCCGAGGCGGAAAGCAAGGCGCTGGAGCTGCTTGACCGGGTCGGGCTGGCGGATCGCCGCGACGCGTATCCCGTACAGCTCTCGGGCGGGCAGAAGCAGCGGGTGGCCATCATGCGTGCGCTGGCCATGGAGCCGGAGGTCATGCTGTTTGACGAGCCGACCTCCGCACTCGACCCCGAGATGGTGGGCGAGGTGCTCTCGGTCATCAAGGAACTGGTCAAGTCGGGCATGACCTCGGTGATCGTGACCCACGAGATGGGCTTTGCCCGCGAGGTTGCGGACACGGTCGTGTTCATGGACGAGGGGCGCATTCAGGAGCAGGGCGCGCCCGCGGCAATCTTCGGCGCGCCGCAGAGTACGCGCTGCAAGGATTTCCTCAGCAAGGTTCTTTACTGAATCGGGGACGCGGCGGCCGGTTCGGTTTGCGCCGTGCGGCGGCTCGGGGCACGGCTTTGGCGTGCTGCGCGCTCCGCAGGCAGCCGCAGCAGCGCTTTGCAGGCCGCCGTCCGGGCGGCCTGCGTCTTTATGCTTTGCACCGACCCCGCAGAAAGGGGCGCGGCGCCCGCGTTTCCGCGTATCGGCGCGCCCTGCCGCGAACCGGCGCTTCTCCGGGGTCGCTCCCTTTTTACACCGTATAGAAACGGCTGGCCGCCTGCACGCTTTGCCGGGCTGCGCGGCCGGCCGGGATAGGAATGATGCAGATGAATAAACAGGAGATGTACCGCCTCATCGAGCAAAACGAGGCGAAATTCCGCGCGCTCGCGGACGAAATCTGGTCGCTGGCCGAGCTTTCCCTGCTCGAACACCAGTCCATGGCGGTCTACTGCCGGCTGCTGCGCGAGCTGGGCTTTGAAGTGGAGACGGGGCTGTGCGGCGTGCCCACCGCCTTTTCAGGGCGGTATGGAAGCGGCCGGCCGGTGATCGGGATCCTCGGTGAATTCGACGCGCTTTCCGGCCTGTCGCAGGCCGCGGGCGTTCCGGAGCGCCGGGCGCTTGCGGAGGGCGGCGCGGGGCACGGCTGCGGCCACAATCTGCTTGGCGCAGGGGCGCTGGCCGCCGCGTTCGGGGTCAAGGAATACCTGCGCGCCAACGGGTTGCCCGGCACCGTCGTCTTTTTCGGCTGCCCGGGCGAGGAGGGCGGCGCGGGCAAGGCGTTCATGGCGCGCGACGGGCTGTGGAAAACCCTCGACGCCGCGCTGACCTGGCACCCGGACGACCGCAACTACATCGTCTCCGGCACCAACAACTGCTCCATTCAAAAGGAATACAGGTTCACCGGCGTCGCCTCCCACGCGGCCAGCAGCCCGCACCTCGGGCGCTCGGCGCTGGACGCGGTGGAGCTGATGAACGTCGGGGTACAGTTCCTGCGTGAACACATGCCGGGCGAATGCCGCGTTCACTACGCCATCACCGACGCCGGCGGCTGCTCCCCCAACGTGGTGCAGCCGGGCGCGCAGGTGCTGTATATGGTGCGCTCGATTCTCGTTGCGGACGCGCTGCGGCTGCTGGAGCGGGTGGACAAAATCGCCCAGGGCGCGGCGCTGATGACCGAGACCGGGCTGCAAACGCGGTTTATCGACGGCACCTCCAACCTGCTGCCCAATTTCGCGCTGGAAGCGGCGCTGTTTGAGAATTTCTCCGCCGTCGGCGCGCCGCAGTACACCGACGAGGAGCGCGCGCTGGCGCAGCGGTTTATCGACACCTTTGAGATGCGCGACGACACCCTGCCCGGCGTCACCGCCGACTCGAGCGCGGAATACCGCGAATTTATGGCGCGCATGACCGACGACGGCACAAAGCCGCTCAACGATTTCCTTGAGCCGCTCAATTCAAACGAGCGCTTTGTCTTTGGCTCGACCGATGTCGGGGATGTCAGCTGGCAGACCCCGACGGCGCAGATTCGCGTGGTGACCTACCCCTCCCGCCAGCCGGGTCACTCCTGGCAGAATGTCGCCTGCGGCAAAACAAGCGTCGCCTACAAGGGGATGCTCTGCGCCGGCAAGGTGCTGGCGGGCACCGCGGCCGACCTGTTCGAGCGCCCCGAGCTGCTTGCAAGCGCAAAGGCCGAGTTCGACAGGCGCGCGGCGGCCGGCTTCCTCTCCCCCATCCCGGCGGGCGCCGTGCCGGCCATTGCCGGCGAACGCTTCTGAGCGGGCGGCGCAAAAGCCCCGCCAAATGCGCAATAAAAGGGAAAGCCCCGGCAAAAATGCCGGGGCTTTTTTCGGCGGGGTGAATTATACTATCAAGTGCAACACAATAGGAAAAGAAGTTCATACAGGATCCTGGCAGAATGAAGCTACCACACAACCAAACCACCGCAGGGAATTGTATGAACTACCATCATCTTATCATAGAGGAGCGCAAGCTGTATACGGAAATATTATGTGGACGGATTGAGTTATCGAGAGATTGCTCGGCTGAGCGGAAGGAATGTGCGTACGGTGTTGCGGGAGATACGGCGGAACTGCACCCATATGTACGACATCCCGACCGAATCAATCCCTCTGCCCGCCGCTCACCGCCTGCGTTTTTTGGCAGGCGGGCGCTTTCCGGTTTGTCCGGCGGCCGCGCCGGTTCCCCTGTCCTGCCTGCGCGCGCCGCCCGGCCGCCCGGCCGGCTTCGCGCCCGCGCTGTGCGCGGTCTCGCCCGGCGCCGGGGCAACCAGGCAGTCCTTCCCCCGCCCGATCAGCTCGGTGCGCCCCGCTTCGCGCAGCGCGGCGCGGACAAGCGGCGCGTTCTCCTTGCGGAAATATTGCAGCAGCGCCCGCTGCTTTGCCTTGTCGGCCGCACTGCGCGGCACAAACACCGGCTCTAGGGTATAGGGGTCAAGCCCCGTGTAGAACATCGCGGTCGAAATTGTCCCCGGCGTCGGGTAAAAATCCTGCACCTGCTCGGGATGCATGTTCTCCCGCTTTAAATAGAGCGCGAGCTCGATCGCGTCGTTCAGCGTGCTGCCCGGGTGAGAGGAGATCATATACGGCACAAGGTACTGCTCCTTGTGCGCGGCATGGGTCAGCTCCTCAAACCGCTTTTTGAACCGCTTGTACACCTCAAAATGCGGCTTGCCCATCACGTCCAGCACCCCGTTGCAGCAGTGCTCGGGCGCGACCTTCAGCTGCCCGCTGATGTGGTGCAGCACCAGTTCCTTGAAAAAAGTCTCGTCCGGGTCCGCAATCAGATAATCGAACCGCACACCCGAGCGGATGAACACCTTTTTCACCCCGTCCACCGCGCGCACCCGCCGCAGCAGCTCAACGTACTCGCTGTGATCCGGCTTGCAGGCCGGGCAGAGCGCGGGCGCGAGGCACCGCTTTTTCCCCTTGCACAGCCCGTTCGTTTTCTGCCCCTCGCAGGAGGGCTTGCGGAAATTTGCAGTGGGTCCGCCGACGTCGTGGATATATCCCTTAAAGCCCGGCATGGCGGCAATCCGCTGCGCCTCCCGCACCACCGATTCGATGCTGCGCGCGGTGACCGCCCGCCCCTGGTGATAGGCGAGCGAGCAGAAATTGCACGCGCCGAAGCAGCCGCGGTTGTGGACGATCGAGAACCGAACCTCCTCGATGCCCGGCACCCCGCCCAGCGCCTCGTAGGACGGGTGCGGCGCGCGCTCGTAGGGCAGCTCGTACACCGCGTCGAGCTCCGCCTGCTCGAGCGGCGCGGCGGGCGGGTTGGCCACCACGATCCGCCCGCCGTGCCGCTGGATCACCGTCCTGCCCCGGACGGCGTCGTGCTCCTCCTGCTGGATGCGCGCCGCAACGGCGTATTGCCGCCTGCCGCTGTCGTCCGGCACGCGAACCAGCTCGAAGCTCGGACACTCGGCGCAGGGACGCGGCGTGTACGCCCGCGTCTCCACGGAGAAAACCGTGCCGCGGACATCCTGTATATCGCGGATGGGTTCCCCTGCGTCCAGCCGGCGCGCAATCTCAACGGCCTGCCGCTCCCCCATGCCGTACATCAGCAGATCCGCCGTGCTCTCCAGCAGGATGGAGGGGCGCACCGCGTCGTCCCAGTAATCGTAATGCGCAAACCGGCGCAGGCTCGCCTCCATGCCGCCGATGGCGATGGGCACGTCGCCGTACAGCGCGCGGATGCCCTTGCAGTAGACAATCACGGCGTGATCCGGCCGCGCGCCCGCGCGCCCGCCGGCCGTGTACGCGTCCTGGGAACGCGGCTTCTTCGCGGCGGTGTAGTGCGCCACCATCGAGTCGATGTTGCCGCTGTTCACAAAAAAGCCGAGGCGCGGCCGGCCAAACAGGCCGTACTCCCCCTCTTTGGGCTGGGAGAGGATACACACCCTGAACCCCGCCGCCTCAAGCACGCGGGATATGATCGCCGTCCCAAAGCTCGGATGATCGACATACGCGTCCCCCGTTACCAGCACAATATCGGGCTGCTCCCATCCGCGCGCCCTCATTTCCGGGCGGCTGAGCGGTAAAAAGGCCATCCTGCGCCCCTCCTTTTCTCGGTTTTAACAATCGGCCGGCTTAAAGCCCCGTGGCTCAAAGCCGGCCGCAAATGCAGGCAGATGGATATCCGCGCCGCTCAGCGGCGGCGGTTCCAGGTGAACCGGCTGAACAGCACGAGGATCGGAAATATTTCCAGCCGGCCCAGCAGCATGTCAAGGGTCAGAATCAGCTTGGACAGGGTGCCGTAAATGGAATAGTTCGCGACCGGCCCCACCAGCTCAAGCCCCGGCCCGATGTTGTTGAAGCAGGCCAGCACGGCCGAAATGTTGGTGCCGATCGTGTGCCCGTCCAGCGAGATGAGCACAAAGCTGCCCATCACCAGCACGCAGTACGCCGCAAGGTACGCGTTGACCCCGTTGAGCACCTTATCGTCCACAATGCGGCCGTTCATCTGCACCAGCTGCACCCGCCGGGGATGCAGGGTTTTGCGCAGGTTATTGTGCACCCCCTTGAGCAGCAGCAGCACCCGCGACATTTTCAGCCCGCCGCCCGTGCTGCCCGCGCAGGCGCCGAGAACCATCAGCAGCATCAGAATCGCACGGGAAAAGGTCGGCCAAAGGTCAAAATTGTCGGTGGAAAAGCCGGTTGTGGTGATGATGCTGCTGACCTGGAACGCGGCGTGGTGCAGCGCCGTGCGCAGGCTGGGGTAAAGCGGGCGGATATTGAGCGTGATAAGCAGGATTGCGCCGGCCGTGACCCCCGCATACAGCCGCAGCTCCTCGTCGCGGAAGGCTGCGCGGAACTGCCGCATGATGAGCAGGAAATAGATGCTGAAATTGACCCCGAACAGGAACATGAACACGGTCACAACGCTTTGCAGGTAGGGGCTGTAGGACGCCATGCTGGAATTGTAGATGCCAAACCCGCCGGTGCCCGCCGTGCCGTAGGCGGTACACAGGCTGTCGAACAGGGGCATCCCGCCCAGCAGCAGAAGCAGCACGCACAGCGCGGTCAGCGCGATATAAATGCTGTACAGAATAACCGCCGTTTTGCGCAGGGTCGGGGTGAGCTTGCCCACGCTCGGCCCCGGGCTTTCCGCGCGCATCAGGTGCATGTCCGAGCCCGCCGTCTTTTTGGCCGCGGGCACAACGGCCAGCAGAAAGACCAGCATTCCCATGCCGCCCAGCCAGTGGCTGAAGCTGCGCCAGTAAAGCAGCCCGCGGGAGAGCGCCTCGACATCGGTGAGGATGGACGCGCCAGTCGTCGTAAAGCCGGAAACCGTCTCGAACAGCGCGTCGACAAAGCTGGGAATCTGCCGGCTGAACCAGAACGGCAGCGCCCCGAACACCGACATCACAATCCAGGAAATTCCGGTTGCGACAAAGCCCTCCTGCGCGTAATATTTCATGTTGCCCCGGCGGCTTGGGGCGACCAGCGCAGCCCCCGCCAGAACCATCAGCAGCATCGCCGCCGCAAAGCAGAGCGCGACATCCGGCTCGCGGTCAAACAGACAGATCCCCATCGGCGGGATCAGGAAAGCCGCCTCAATCAGCAGGCAGGTTCCGATAATGCCGCCGACTATTCGATAATTCATGTTGCGCGCAACCTCTCAGGCAAAAATATCGTCGAACTTGAGCAGCGGCGTCTCCCGCCCGGTGACAACAATCACCGTGTCCCCGGCCACAAACCGGCTGTTGCCGTCCGGGATGATCGTGCGGCCTTGGTGGGTGATGCAGGAAATCAGAATGTTGCTTTTAAGCTGAATTTCCTTGAGCGGCACGCCGAGATACCGCGTGCCCTCGGCCATATGGAATTCAAGCGCCTCCACCTCCCCGCCCGCAATCCGGTGCAGGGTGACCGCCGCGCCGGTCTGGTTCTGCATTGCGCGGACATACTGCACAATGTTGGCGCTGCAAAGTTCCTTGGGGCTGACGATGCTGCCGATGCCCAGGTTCTCCAGCATCCCAGTCGATTCCATGCGGTTGACCTTGGTCACAATCTGCGGGACGTTCCGGGTGCTCGCATACAGGGACATGATGACGTTCAGCTCGTCCAGACCGGTCAGCGTGACGAGCGCGTCGGTCTGCGCAAGGCCCTCGCTTTCCAGAATCTCCTGCGAGGAGCCGTCCGCCTGGATGATGGACGCTTCGGGCAGCAGCTGCGCCAGCCGCGCGCACCTGTCCGCGGCCTGCTCGATAATCTTCACCTGCACGCCGGACGCGAGCAGGCTTTGGGCAAGGTAAAAACAGACCCGGCTTCCGCCGATGAGGATGGCGTGGTGGGTCTTTTTGCGGGTAAGGCCGAGCTTTTTAATCAGGTCGGACAGCACCGCCGCGGGCGCGGTGACATAGACATGGTCGTCCTGCCGCAGCACGTCGTTGCCAACCGGGATGACTGCGTGCCCGTCCCGCACAATCGCGCAGACAAGCACCTTGCAGCCCAGCACGCTTTGCAGCCGGGAAAGCGCGACGTTTTCCAGCAGGCTGCCCGCCGGAACCCGCAGCTCGACAATCTCGACCCGCCCCTTTGCAAAGGTCTCCCGTTTTAAAAAGCCGGGGAATTGCAGCAGGCGGTAAATCTCCTTTGCCGCGGCGCGCTCGGGATTGACGGTCAGCGAAAGGCCGTAATCCTCCTGCATGACAAACAGCTGCTCGAGATATTCCGGGCTGCGCACCCGCGCGATGGTGTGCAGATCCGGCTTGAGCCGCCGCGCCGTCAGGCAGCACAGCAGATTGATCTCGTCGGCGCTTGTCGCCGCAATCAGCAGGTTGGCCTGCTCCACATCCGCCTCCCGCAGGGTCGCCATCGTCGCGCAGTTTCCCTGCACGGTCATCACGTCGTATTCCTCCAGCCCGCGCTCAAGCACCCGCGCGTTGGAGTCAATCGCGACAATCTCGTGCCCCTCCAGCGAGAGCTGGCGGGTCAGCGCGAGGCCGACCTTGCCGTCACCCGCAATGATAATCTTCATAGTCCCTCTCCTGTTTCGGGTCAATTCGTCCCCAAAATAGTGATTCGGCTACAGTATAGCAAAAAAAAGCCGTTTCGCATAGAGGGAACCTATACAAATTTGGACAGGCGCCGCCATGGGATTTGTGGCCTTTTGTTCTGCCTCCGCGCGCCGCGCCTGCCCGACAGCAGCGCTACGTCTGCTCTGCGCGAAACAAAACCGGGCGGATTTTCACCCGCCCGGTGTGTTTTGCAACTTCCGGTTTTATATCCCCGTGTGAGAAAAGTGGCGCGCCAGTATAGCGCGCCCGTATTGGGGAAGCGGCGGCCGGGCGGGATGCTTCATCCGGTGCGCGGGCAGGGCGGCGGGCTAAAAGCGGCGGGATGCGCCGGGCAGGGGCGCGGCCACGGCTCTGTGCAAAACGGCGGTATCCCGCCGCCGGTGCGCCTTTTTTGCATCAACCGCGCGCAGCCGCTACGCCGCCGTCGGGTCGCCGCAGACACCGACGAACAGCAGCGTCCCGTTCGCCACAATGCCGTAGATAAACGGCCGGTTCAGGATCATTTCCGCCCGGCCGTCCGGCGGCGCCGCGCCGGCGTAATCAATCCGGGTGAACGCCGCCGCCTGCACCCCCCGCTCGTCGATCGAGATATGCGTCTGCTGGGTGACCCCGTCCGCCCAGAGCGGGGCGTCGGTCATCCCGGAAAAGTCCGCCTGCGGGGAGAGCATCTGCCGCACACCGGCTTCCCGAAGCGCCTCGTTCAGCCCGACGCTCTGCTGAAAATCAAACTTCGGCAGCTGCCAGATGACCTCGCCCACATTGTCCTGCCCGCCGAAAAAGGTTTCGTACACCCGGCCGGCGTCCGCAAGCAGCGCCGCGCAACTGATTCCCTCATCGGGCAGGATAAAGACCATCTCCCCCGCGCCTTTGAGGGACAGGGCGCTGCGCGTGTACCCCTCCCCCAGGGTGTACAGGTGGGAGCCGTACTGCATCTGCATAAAATCGGCGGTTTTCTCCGTCCCGTCCGCGCAGGTGAACCGGCCGGGCTGTGTCCGGCCGCTGTCGAACCGGTCGAGCCACTCGCCGCGGAACAGAATCGTGCTGAACAGGCTCATCACCAGCTCGGGGTCGGGGACAAAGCCCGCGCCGAACTGCCCGCCGGCGGCGCGGCGCAGCCAGGCGTCCATCGCCCGGCCGGTTTCGGCGTCGGAGAAATCGACGCCATAAACCGAGGCATAGAGCGCCGCCGCGCTCGTCAAAAACGCGTCCCGGTACTCCGTGCCCCGCCCGAGCCAGAGCGCGTTTTCGATTTTGAGGGTGGAGACGCCGTTGTCGCTGTACAGCAGCCGGTAGAGATTGCCCAGCTGCGCGGCCAACGCCGCGCCGTCATATTCCCCGCACGCAAATGTATACCACGCCGTTTCGCCGTCCGGCAGCAGGACGAACAGCGCCTGCGCCTTTGCCGCCTCAAACACCTGCACGCTGCCGCCGGCCGTCAGCTCCCCCGTGCCGAACAGCGCGCCGGGCTGCTCCTGCCCCGGCGCATTCTCCCGGTCGGGCAGGTACACGCCGTGCGCAAAGTGGAGCGCGTCCGGCTGCGCGGCCGCGTCCGCCGCCCCGCCGTTGAGCAGGCCGAGCAGCTCCCGTTCGGTTTCCCCGCGCGCCCCGCACGCCGTCAGGGCAAGCGCGTAATAGAGGCTCAGCGGGCTGAACAGCGCGTTCTGCTCCCCGGCCGCCACCCGCGCGGTCATCTCGCAGCAAAACGCGTTGACCGACCCGTACAGCGCCGGTTCAACCGGGTTCTCCTGCCGGATCTGCTGCATCGCCTCGTAGTCGTCAAAGCCCACGGAACGGGGCGCCTGCGCCTGCGCCAGCACCTGCGCACCGAAGGAGTCCGGCCCGTTCGCACAGCCGGGCAGGCTCAGGCAGAGTGCCGCCGTCAGCCCGGCCGTCAGCCATTTTTTCATCTTGCGCATCTTTCTTTTGCTCCCTTCCAACCGACCGCGGCAGCGCCGCGGTTCTGCTTCCCCCGCGCGCCGCGCGGGGTGGTTGTCGTCATTCTGCCGGTACACTGCGGCGGCGCGTTCTCGGCCAAGCAAACCTTTCCCGCCCGGCAAGGACGCGCCGCACAGACGAGCCGCAGGCGAATAGGGGACGGCCGACATCGGCCGCAAGCGGTTCCGGCGCCCACACCGGCGCGGGCTGCGGCAAATTCAGGAAATCGCCTCCGCGCCCACCGTAAAGCTCCACTGCCCGTTTCGCAGCACGGCCTTGCAATCGCACAGGAAGTACGCCCCCAGACCCGAACGCCACTTCTGCGCTTCAAAGCCAAAGCTGTCCGGCCGGACGTCGGTGAGGGTGAAGCCGTAGAGCAGGCCGTCCTCAAACAGCAGGTTTTCGCCGTCGATAAAGCCCTGTTCAACCAGCTCGTCAAAGGTTCCGCGCAGCGGCTCCAGCCCCCTGTCCGACGCTGCGAGCCAGGCCACCGCCTCCTTTTCCCCCTCCGTCAGGTTTTCCGCGCCGGACAGGTCAAACGCCAGATACGCAGCGCCCCCGTTCAGCCCCGAATCCTGCTCCCACAGCCGGTCGACAACCGCAAGGTACAGCCCGACAAGGTCGTCCCCGCCGGCGGCGCGCGCCGCCTCAATCTGCCCGAGCTGCATCGGATAGCTCTCCGCCACGCCGCCCGAAGCGCCGACCGTCAGCTCGTTGCCCGGCGCAAGCTGGCTGCCCAGCGCCGCAACCGGCCCCGCGTCCGCGGGCAGGGTGTACAGGCCGTCCGCCGCCGCCAGCAGGATCGTCTTTTCGTCCGCCCGCACAATTGTCCCGCTGATAACCGTCTCGCAGTCCTCAACCCGGGGCTCGTTTTCCGCCCCGGCCGGCTGTTCCGCCCGCTTTGCGCAGGCCGTCAGCAGGCAGAGCGCGGCGAGCAGCCCCGCCCCCAGGCTCCATACCGATTTTCGCCTCATGGCTCTTTCTCCTTTTTTCGCCGCGCTCAGTTCAGCGACAGCAGCAGGCTGTCCAGTGCCTTCGTCGTCTTAAAATACACCCCGTTTTGATAGAGATAGCCGATTTTGGGGTAGTAATGCAGCAGAATGATCTCGCCGTTTGCGGCAAGCAGCCGCACCGCAATCAGGCTGTCCGCAATCTCCCGGGAAAGCGCCTGCTGCTCCTCCTCGCTCTGGGCGCCAAACACGGCGCGCTGCCAGTCGTCGTTGCCCATGCCGTCCAGCTCGCTGTACGCCGCGTAAAATGCCAGCAGCCAGTCAGCCTGCTCCGTTTGGGAGAGCACCGTTTGCCCGTCCCAGCTGACCCGCTGCGCGCAGATAAGCTGCTGCGCTTCCGCCACGCCGTACAGCGCAAACAGCTCTCCGGCGCTCTGCGCGCTGCCGTCCGCCGTGTTGCAGTATTTCGCATAGCCCCACGCGCCGCTTTGCAGCTGCACCGCGACGGTCGCGCGGCTTGTGCTGTCCGCAAGGGCAAACAGTACCGCCCTGCCGTCCCAATCGGTCTCGGCCTCGCCCAGCGTTTCCCCGGCGCGCACACACGCCGCGTCGTCATACGCAAACTCGTACAGGCCGTTGTCAAATACCAGAATATGCAGCGCGGGCGCCATGCCGTCCGCCCCGGCCTCGTCGTTCATTTCCCCCGACACAGCCTCCTGTTCCGTCTCCTGCGGCGCGGCCATGCTGCCGTTCTGATCCGCCTTATCCGCCGCGGCGCTGCCCATCCGAAAGCTGCCCAGCACCAGCGGAATCGCGGCCGCGAAGATCAGCGCCGCGCAGGCCGCGGCAGCCGCCCACCTGACCCAGACGCGGCGGTGCGGCGTGATTGTCTGCTCCGCCTCCGCGATAAACCGGTCGTCAATCAGGCCGATTGCCTCCAACAGATGTTCCGCGTTCACACGGCCACCCCCTTGTCCGCAAGATACGCCCGCAGCTTGTTCCGCGTCCGCATCAGGCTGGATTTTACCTTGCTCTCGCTCGCGTCAAACCGGCTTGCGATATAGCCGATGCTGTCCGCGTAAAAATACCGGCGCACAAAAAACACCCGGCTCTGCCTGTCCAGCCCCAGCAAAAACGCGTCGATCAGCCGCGCGGTTTCCAGCCCGTCGGCCGTCTCGGCCGTGCCGTCCGCCGCGGGGATGCATTCCGCAAGCTCGTCCAGCAGTGCCTCCGGCTCGCCGCCGCCCCGCTTTTTTGCGTGGACGGCGCGCCACCGGTTCAGCGACAGGTTGCGGGTGATCTTACCGAGGAACGAGCCGAGCAGCGCCGGGCGCTCGTCCGGCATGGCGTACCACGCCTTCAGATACGTGTCGCTGACGCACTCGTCCGAATCCTCGCGGTTGTGCAGGATGTTAAAGGCGATTGCGCCGCACATCCGCCCATACTTTCGATCGGTCTCGTCAATCGCGGACTCCGCGCGCGACCAGTACAGCTCGACGATGTCGCAGTCCTCCATTTGCTCTCCCCCTCCGTGACCGGCGTTTGTCTCTCTATTCAATAAGACCCCGTTTTTCCCGCCTGCGTTGCACCCGGGTACAAAAAAATCACGGCCGCGGGCAAAGTCGCCGTGCGGCCGCCCCCGACGCGCCACCCTGTCCGGCCAAAGCCGCGCCCGCAAACGGAATGCCGCTTTGGCAGCCTGCCGGCGCGCTGTGTCTCCAGAAGCGCCGCTGGGCGGCGGTTTGAAAATCAACAAATTGTATATTCTAATTATACTATACGAGCTTAAGAAAAAGCCCTTTCCTGTCCAGTCCCCCCCAACGCTGCCGCGGGGCAAGCCTGAAACAAATTTGTATAATAATGCACCAAATCGAGCGGCGCTCTGTCCGCCGCTCATGGGGCAACGCCCCTTTGATGAATTTACTTATAGTATAAACAAAGCTTATATATACAGTTAAAGGGTTCTCGCGCCGCCCGCAGACAGCAAAAGGCGGGTTGCCCCGCCTTACATGCCGTCGTTCAGCTGCTCGACAATTTCGCGGATCAGCCCCTCGACCCGCTCGACCTCCTCGTGGAACATCTCGGCGGAGACCCGGCTCGCCCCCTGCCCCAGAATGATGAGCTGCTCCAGCCCGTCCGAGGTCGCCACGCGAACCCGCCGGTTTTTGGCGAGCGCCCGCGCGGTTTTTTCGATGTACATGTCCGCAGTCTCCGCCTCCTTGGTGTAGACGACGCTGATATTGTGCAGCCGCTCAACCTCCCGCACCGCGCCCCGCACCCGGTAGGCGTCAAATACGACGATCAGCTCGCAGCGCACATAGCCCTGATAATTCGCCATGCGATCGAGCAGGCGGCCGCGCGCCGCGTCCAGATCCTCCGCCGCCAGCGCGCGCAGCTCCTCCCAGGCAAAGATGATGTTGTAGCCGTCGACCAGCAGATAATCGGTTTTGACCCCGGCAAACTCCTGCCGGGGAAGCGGACGGCGCGGCGGGCTTTGCAGCGCGGCTCGCCGGTTCTGCCGGATGGGGCCGTAGGTGCGCTCAAAGATGCGCAGCAGCTCCGCATCCTCCTCCAGGCTTGAGCGGTAGGCCGCCGCACGCCGTTCCTCGGCCTGCGCCGCGTCCGGTTCCCCGGCAGGCGGCTGCTGCACCGTCCGCAGCTGGATATGCATCCGCGCGGGCGCTTCCCGCCACGGGACGACCTCCCCCGCGCCGTGCGCGCAAAAGACCGAATCGGCCGTGTTTTCGACATCCGCGTCCGGGTCATAACCGATGCGCGCGATAACCTCCGGGGCGTCGGCGCATTCGGCATAGCCTGCCACCGTGCAGGAAAGCCGCCCACGCCCCCGGGTATACCGCGCAACCTCCAGCCCGTAGGCACGCATCGCCGCGGCCGGGGCGCGGCCGGTCACAACCGCGGTTTCCCCCGCGGCCTGCGGCGGCTCAAACGCGCCGTTCATGCGCTGGATATCCGCCAGCGCGCGGCCGACATTCTCCTGCGGCAGCTCCAGCCGGAACGTGTAGACCGGCTCAAGCAGGATGCTTTGCGCGCTGCGCAGCCCCTGCCTGACCGCGCGATAGGTCGCCTCGCGGAAATCGCCGCCCTCGGTGTGCTTGAGGTGCGCGCGCCCCGCCACCAGGGTCATGCGGATATCGGTGACCGGCGACCCGGTCAGCGCGCCGCGGTGCGGCTTTTCGGCAAGGTGGGTCAGGATCAGATTCTGCCAGTTTTTGTCCAGCTCGTCGGCGCGCAGGGCGCTTTCAAATTGCAGCCCCGACCCGCGCGGCAGCGGTTCCAGCCGCAGGTGCACCTCGGCATAGTGCCGCAGCGGCTCAAAGTGGCCGGCGCCGTCCACCGGGGCGGCGATTGTCTCCTTGTACGCGACGCCCGCGGGCGCAAACGAGGCTGTCAGGCCAAAGCGGCGTTCCAGCTCGCCGCGCAGAATCTCCAGCTGCACCTCCCCCATCAGCCGCACCTGAATCTCGCCCAACCGCTCCTGCCAGTCCACCCGCAAAAGCGGATCCTCCTCCTCCAGGCTGCGCAGCGCGGCAAGGGCGGTGTGCGGGTCAACCTCGGGCGGGAAATCCGCCCGATAGAGCAGCACCGGCTCCAGCAGCGGCGCGCGCAGATCCGCGAGCGCGCCCAGCCCCTCGCCCGGCCAGGTTTCGGAAAGACCCGCCGCCGCGACCGCCATACCCGGCAGCGCGGCGTCGACCGGCGTGCCCCTGTCCCCCGAAAAGAGCAGCAGCCGGCCGACCTTCTCCTGCCACGGCTTCCCGTCCCGGCCGGCGCCCGCAAGCTGGTCGCGCACCCGCAGCGTCCCCTGCTCCACCTTGATGTGGGTCAGCCGCCCGGCCTGTCGGTCGTTTGTCACCTTAAATACCCGCCCGGCAAACGGCGCCTGCCGGTCGCCGCGGGTACGCATGAACCGCGCCAGCAGCGCCAGCAGCGCATCCGTCCCCTCCAGCCGCAGCGCGCTGCCGAACAGGCAGGGGAACGCCTTCCGGCACAGCACCGCCTCGCAGATTTCCGCATCGGTCAACGCGCCGGCCTCGAGATACCGCGCCAGCAGCGCCTCGTCCGCCGAGGCGAAATTCTCCTGCAGCGCCGGCTCGGGCAGCCCCGGCCCGCAGTCCACAATCCGCCCGCTCAGCCCGGCCGCAAGCGCACGCAGCACGGCGGCTCTGTCCGCCCCCGGCTGATCCATCTTGTTTACAAACAGGAATACCGGCGTCCGGTACTGCGCCAGCAGCCGCCAGAGGGTCCCGGTGTGGCTCTGCACCCCGTCCGTTCCGCTCACCACCAGCACGGCGCAGTCGAGCGCGGGGATTGCCCGCTCGGTTTCCGCCGCAAAATCCACATGTCCCGGCGTGTCAATCAGGGTGATTTCCGCGCCATCCGGGCGCAGCACCGCCTGCTTGGCAAAGACCGTGATCCCCCGCGCGCGCTCGACCGCCCGGGTGTCCAGAAAGCTGTCCCCGTGGTCGACCCGCCCCGGGGTGCGCAGCGCGCCCGCACCGTATAAAAGCGCCTCGGACAGGGTCGTCTTGCCCGCGTCGACATGCGCGAGAATCCCGATGACAAAGCGTTTCATCGCCGCACTCCTCCCTGTTTTGATCGGCCGCGCCAAAGCCCCGCCGCGGGGCGGGGCAGCAGCGCCTCGACCGCGCCCGTTCTGCCGGCGGGCAGTGCGGCCGGCCAATTCTTCCGCCATAATTGTAAAGGAAAAGGCGCGCCGCGTCAACGCGCCTTGCCCCCTGCGCCGCTCAGGGGAACCCCGCCGCCCGCGGGAAAAGCGGACGCGCCGGGCGGCCTTGACACGGGGTTGCCCTGCACCGGGCGGAGCTTGCCGCGGCTCTGCACTGCTGCGTCGGCTCCGCCCCGCGGCGGCGGGCTTGTTACCGGGCGGCGGAGCCGCGAGCCGGTTTGCCCCGGATTGCCTGTTTTGTCCGGCTGGCCGGAATAAACAGCCCTGCGCCGCAAATACTATGCACAGGAAAGTCCAAAAACCAGACAAGGAGAAAGCAAAACATGAAACTGACCCAACAGGAAAAGATGTTTTTGACCAATCTGCGCACCCAGGAGCAGCTGTGCGTCGACAAATACAAATTCTACGCCGGGCAGGCGAAGGACGAGGAGCTCAAGCAGCTGTTCAACCGCATCGGCAAAAGCGAAAAAAAGCACTATGACGCGCTGGGCGAGATCATGGACGGGCAGATCCCCTCCGTGAGCGCGCAGGACACGGCGGCCGACACCTACGAGCCGCAGTCGAGCTATGAAAAGGGCGGGAAAGCGGCCGACAAAAAGCACGACGCGTTCTTGTGCACCGACAGCATCACCACCGAAAAGTACGTCGCCTCGGCCTACAACAACGACCTCTTCCACTTTGCCTCCCCCGAGCTGCGCAGCGTACTCAATTCAATCCAGACCGAGGAGCAGAACCACGCGGAGCTGATCTACAAATACAAAACCGCCAACGGCATGTGCTGACCGGCCGCGCACGCCAAAACGCCGACCTCTTTTTGAGGCCGGCGTCTCTTTTTATCCGGACAGCCGCAGCAGACAAGGCCGCCCTCTTACCCCGCGCAGCAAAGGGGCTTTAAATCCCAGGCCGCGCGCCGCGACGGTTTGCGCCCGTGCGGGGCAGCGACGCGACCTTTTCGGGGATGGAATGCGGCTCCGGCTTGCCTCTTTGCGGGTACCTGGCCACACGCCGCGACGGTTTTTGTCGCGTTCACTTCATATACAGGCCGACAAGCGCGTAGTCCGCGTCGTAGGACAGCGTGTAGATCGCCGTGCCGTTTTCATACGCACATTGCAGAATCACAACGGCGAATTCCTCCCCGTCCTGGCCGGCGGTTCCCTGAAAGGACGTGTTGCGGATCTCCTCAAACGCGCCCAGCTCGTCCAGTCGCGCGCCCCACGCCTCTTCCAACTGCCCGGCCGTGAGCTGTCCGCGCAGATCCTCCCGCAGCTCGTCCGTCACCGCGTCATACGCCAGCGCGTTGATCTTTTCCAGCGTGCTCTCGGCGGCCGCCAGCACCTTCTCCTGCTCAAAGCCGTCCGGCAGCTTCGCCCCGCCGCAGCCGGTCAGAAGCAGCACACAGAGCGCCGCGGCCGCCGCAATCCATTTTTTCATAATACTCCTCCTTCGGGCGGCTCGAGCCCGCCCTTTTCCGGCGCAGAATCTTCCTTATACGGCGGGCGTCGCGAACACCCGGCGCCGTCAAGCGGTATCCGCGGCGCTCCGCCGCACCGGGCACAGCGAACACCCGGCGCAAGCCGCCCGCGGCTACAGGGTTTGCAGGGTCAGCCGCTCGACCACCCTGCGCACCGGGCGCAGCCGCAGCAGCTCGAACAGCAGCACTGCGCCCGTGACATTGAGCAGCAGGTCGTCCACATCGCACGAGCCGCGCCGGGACAGCAGCTGCATCCCCTCAATCAGGCAGACCGTCCCGCTCACGCAGAGGAAAAACACCGGCCTTTTCCGGCATCGCTCAAAAAGGAGCGGTAAAAACAGCCCCATCGGCATAAAGGCCAGCAGGTTGCCGACAATGTTGAGCATAAAGCTGCGAACCGACACCCGGCCGTTGAGCACGCTGCGCAGATACAGCCGGATGGTTCTGAACGGGATGAAGTTCACCCGCTCCTGCACATCCGCCCAATCCGGGATCCCCCAGAGGGTGAATGCCCCGCTGCCGCGGCCGAACGCGTCGTCAAACAGGGTGAAGGTCAGCACAAGCAACAGATAAACCAAAAACAGCGCGCGGAAGGTACCGCGCATGACAACGGCCGCCCGCTGCGCATCGACCGTGCAGCAGAGCGTCCGCCCCGCAAGATACAGGCAGGCGCACCCGACCCCGAGCAGCAGAATCCTGTCCAGCGGGTCAAGCCGCACGCTGCCGTCCATTTCCAGCACAAAATAATAGAGAAACGCCGCGCCCCCCAGGCCATACAGCAGGTACGCCAGGCGGCGCTTATTGGTTAAACGCATGAAAATCCTTTCAATACACCGAATTGACCTTTAACGGTGTATCAGTATACCACACCGAGCGCCGCCGGTAAACCAAAAATTTGTAACATTTCGGCGACACGGCTGCGGCAGCTTTTCGCGCGCAGGGCTTGCCGCGGCGGCGGTAACCGGAGACCGAAACGCCCCGCGCGATATATCGAGCCCGGGAGCGGCGGCGAATTGCCCGGGCATTTGGCCGGGTGACCCGGATGCGCCTGTCCTGTGCGCTTCACAGACCACGCCTCGAGCGATACGGCTACAATGCCGCTGGAAGCCGCACCTGCCCGGCGTCTCTGTACATGCCCGCGCCGGAGCTGCCCGGCTACACGGCGCGGTTTTCGCTCATCTCCCGCCGTGCCGGCTGCCCGCGCCGCTCTGCTCCGCCGCGCTGCCCGGCGGCATATTCCGCAGCGCCCGGCGGTGCCGCGCATGGATTCCGATGTGGCCGACGCCGAGAATGGCCGCGGCCGCCGAAAGCAAAAACACCCTGCCGTATATGCCGAGCAGGAAAAAGGCGGCGACCGGCAGGGTTGCGCCCGCCAGCGGGATGCCCGGCAGGCCGCTGTAAAAATCCGCAAGCGTCCGCTCGCTCCTGAAATAGCGCACCCACCAGAGCTCGTACAGCAGCATACACCCCATCGCCGCGGCCAGCCACCACGACCAGCCCATCCACCGTCGCAGGTTGAAATCGCGGAAGCAGAGCGCGCAGGCCGTGGTCAGCACCTCGCCCACCCGCTCAAACGCCAGCAGCACCCTGCTTTCCCCCTCATCCGTATAGCCCTTCGGTTTTCTCTTCGCCCAGAGGATGTTGGGGATAAACAGCAGCAGCAAAAACAACAGCCCAATATAAGAAAATCCAAAATGTCCCATCTGCTCCCCGCTTTTCCGGTTTACACGCCGGGCTCATCCCCTGCGCCGGGCTGCCCGGCGGCCTTGTCCGCCGGCACGGCGGGCAGGTGGATGGTGACCCGGGTGCCGATTCCCTCCCGGCTGAGCAGATCAAAGTACCCGCCGTGCCGGTCGACAATCCACTTTGCAATCGCAAGCCCCAGCCCGGTGCCGCCGCTGCGCGCCCGCGCCGGGTCGGAGCGATAGAACCGCTCAAACACATGCTCCAGATCCTTGCCCGCGATGCCGCTGCCGCTGTCCTGCACAACAACGACCGGCGCGCCGTCCGCGTCCACCGCGGCGCGCAGCCGGATCGTCTCCCCCTCGGGGGTGTACTTTGCCGCGTTGTCCACCAGCACCCGCACCGCCTGCTTGAGCATCGCGGCGTCCCCGTAGGCGATCACCTCGCTCCTGGCCTGCATCTGCCAGCGGTGGGCGCTGTCAATCATGCTGGATTCCTCGTACACCTCGCGGATCAGGTCGCACAGCGAAAAGCGGGTCATGTTCATCTGGATCCGGCCGCTGTCCCCGCGCGCGAGGAAGAGCAGCTGCTCCACCAGCCGGTTCATGTGCTCGGTCTCCGCCTTGATGGCGTCGATTGATTCCTCCAGCACCTTTTCATCCTTTTTGCCCCAGCGGTCGAGCATGTCGGTGTAGCCCTTGATGACCGCGATGGGGGTGCGTAGCTCGTGCGACGCGTCCGAGACAAAGCGAATCTGCTGGCTGTAGCTCTCCCGCGTGCGGCGCAGCAGGCTGTTGATCGCGTCCTCGATGCCGCGCAGATCCTTGTCCCCCGTGTGCAGCCCCGCATCCGGCCTGCCGGGCTGGATGCTCTCGATGGCGCTTTCCAGGGTGTGGAACCGCTCGGCCGGATCGGCCGCACCCGGCGATGCCTGCAGCGCGGGGACAACCGGCCGGCTGTAATCGTCCGAGAGCTGCTGCGCCGCCTGCGCCAGCTTGTACAGCGGCTTGAGCTGGCTGCGCACCTGCTGCACCGCAAACAGGTCGGTGACCCAGACGATGAACCCCTCCACCAGCAGCACCACCGGGATGACGAGCAGCAGGATGCACACAAGGCCGGTCGCGTCCGCCGTCACGGTGTCCAGACCTGCGGCGCGCATCGTATAGCCGACCCGGAACATGCCGCGCCCGCCGCCCGTAAAGCGCAGCGACCGTTCGACCACGCCGAGCAGCGCAAAGGGGTTGTATTCGCCGGCGTAGGCGCTCTCCTGCATATAGCACCAGCAGCCGACCGTCAGCAGCAACAGCAGCAGGTCAACCAGAAAAAGCACCCATTTTGTCCGCCTTGTCTGTAGCCGCTGGATGCGCTGCGCCGTCGAGCTCGTCCGTTTCTCGCTCATGACTCGTCTTTCAGCACATAGCCGACCCCGCGCACCGTGTGGATCAGCTCGACCCCGAACAGGTCGTCTATCTTGCTGCGCAGGTAACGCACATACACGTCCACCACGTTTGTCTCCCCGACATAATCATAGCCCCAGATCTGCTCGATAAAGGTGTCGCGGGTAAGCACGATCTGCTGGTTGCGCATCATCAGCTCCAGCATGGCGAATTCCCGTTTGGTCAGCTCGACCGGCGTCCCGTCGTACGCGACGGTGTGGCGCGCGCTGTCCAGCACAAGCCGGCCGCAGCGCAGGGTCTGCGCCTGGCCGGCGTCGGGCTGCGCGGCGCGCTTGCGCAGGGTCACGCGGATGCGCGCCAGCAGCTCCTCGATGGCGAACGGCTTGGTGACGTAGTCGTCCGCGCCCATGTCCAGCCCGGAGACCTTGTCCATCACCGCGTCCCGGGCGGTCAGCATGATGACCGGCAGCGCGGAGGTTTTGCGCAGCCGCCGGATCACCTCGATCCCGTTCAGCTCGGGCAGCATGAGGTCGAGCAGCACAAGGTCGTACTGCCCGGACAGCGCAAGCTCCAGCCCGGCGCGGCCGTCCGCCGCCTTGCCCACCCCGTACCCCTCGTGGGAGAGCTCCAGCTCGAGAAAGCGCGCGATTTTCTCCTCGTCCTCCACAATCAATATCCTTGCCGCCACCGGCACCCCTCCTTATGCGGCGCAAAGGGAAAAGCGGCATCGCCCCTGCGGCCGGTTCACAGGAAAGCGAAGCGGCCGCATCGTTCGCAAAAAGCCCGGCCTCGGCTTTGCCCCAAGCCCTCTCTGCACGATGCCGCCCTGCTTTCACAGACCCCCAGGGGGGCGCTTCGTCTCCCTATTCCGCCGCCGCTTTTCCCTTTCCCCCGCCTGATTTTTCATAAGCCCGGGCGCCCTGGCGCCCGCTCACTGCTCCGGCTTTTTGTTGATTTCGCTTTTGATTCCGTCCGCGATGTCGGTCGCCTTGCCCATCGCGTGGTTGACCGTGTCCTTGCCCAGCTCCGGCCCGCTGAAGGAGTACCGGCACTCAAAGAACAGGCTCACAAGCATCGCGGGCAGCACGCACCAGAAGCAGAAGAGCAGCAGCAGCACAAACACCGTAACCGGGACGGACAGAACCCGCTCCCCTTTCCGGTACATCTCCAGGCAGTTGCGGTTCCCCTTGTCAATCACGCCGCGCAGCCATTCGCCAAAGCTCTTTGCCTGCTGCTTGAAATTCTCGGCGCTTTCGGCGTGCTGGCGCTCCTTCTCCGCCCTCGGGGGCTTCTGGGTCGTGTAGGACGAGGTCGTCTTGTTGATTTTGCCCTCGCTCTCCAGCAGGATCATTGCCTCCAGAATGTCCCAGTCGGTCTTTTCCAGCGCGGCCTTCGCCTCCGCGTAGCCGATGCCCGTCTTTTCAATCAGCTTTTCAACCAGCTCCAGTTGTTGATTCATGGTGTATAACCTCCTCGTTTGTTGAGGATATCTTACCGCGGCAATATTAAAGGCGTCAGGCAAAACGGATTAAAGCCGGATTAAAATTCCCCGCCCCGTTTATCGTCCCGCGGCCGCCGCCCCATTGTATGCGGAAGCGGCGCGTCGGGTGCGGGCAGCTCCCCGCGCCGGATGAGCGTGTCGAGCATCGCGCCGCAGCCCCGGCTGATGTCCGCAAACGCCGCCTCAAAATCGCCGGAATACCACGGGTCGTCCACGTCCCGGTTCTCCCCCGTCCAGTCCAGCAGCAGGCTCACCTTGCCCGCCGGGTCGCCGTCAAACAGGCGCAGCATATCCCGCCGGTTGTATTCGTCCATCCCCACAAGATAGTCATATGCCGCGTAATCGGCCGCCCGCAGCCGCACGGCGCGCTTGCCCGCGCAGGAAATCCCCTCCCGCGCAAGGCGGGCGCGCGTCCCGTGGTGGGGCGGGTTGCCCAGCTCCTCCGCGCTCGTCGCCGCGGAGGCGGTGTACAGCCCCGAGACGCCGCGCCGCCGCGCAAGCTCCCGCATCAGGAACTCGGCCATCGGCGAGCGGCAGATGTTGCCGTGGCAGACGAATAATATGCTCCGCATCCGTTTTCTCCCGTTCTGCGTTTTCCGTTTAAGTATACCACACCGCCGCGCGCCCCGTCGAGCGCCCTTTGCAAAGCACCGCGGGGAATTCGCCCGGCGGCGCGGCGCAGAAAAGGCGGCGCAGTTCTCTGCGCCGCCTTTTGTCTCGTTCAGGGTCTGCGAAGCCCGCTCAGAGCTCGGGCTCGTCGGACTCCGTCTCGCGGAAATCCTGCGCGTCGTCCGGCTCCTGCGCTGGCCCTTCCCCGGCCTCGCCGCAGCTGCACGCCGGCTCGTCCTGCACGTCGCAGCCGCACCCGCAGGTCTCGTCCAGCGGCTCCTCATCCTGCGCCGCATCGCAGCCGCATTCACCGCAGCCGTCCCCCTTCGCCTGCCGGAACTGGCTGGAGAGATTGTCGAACTGCTCCTTCGCGCTCTGCCTGATATCCTGCGCAACGCCGCCCGCCTTGTTCTTCAGCTTGTCGACATTTTCGTCGATGATCTGGTCGATCGGCTTGGTGACCGAATTGCCCTCATCGTCGTCGTAATTGACTTCGATATTGACAATGCCCTTCTTTTGCAGATGATAGGTCAGCGCCGCCAGCGCGCCGCCCGTTACAGCAAGACCGGAAACAAGTTTAAACAGCTTTCCCATAAATATACCTCCGAATTTATTGTATGACCCTCGCCGGGTTCATAGAATTTCCTCAATCCAGCAGGGTATCGAGCGCCAGCAGAATCATGTCGTCCAGGCCGTTCTGCTTTTTGCTGTCGTCCACCTGAATGTTGGGGTTGGAGAGGATCTTGTCCCCCTCGCCCTCGCCGAGCTCCACATCGGTGCCGACAACCACCGTCGTGATGGTCAGCGCCTGCTTGCGGTAGTGGGACGCGACCGTGTACAGCGCGGCGCACTCCATCTCGCTGGCGATTACCCCGTATTCCGCCCAGACCTTGGGGTCATAGCCGCGCGGATCCTGATACAGATGGTCGTTGCAGATAGTGTTCCCCACAAAGGCGCGAATATTTTTCTCCTTTGCCAGCGTATACGCCTTTTGCAGCAGCTCAAAATCGGCAATCGGCGCAAAGTGCCCCTTGAAGATGTGGTCGTTGAGGGAGGAGGTGGTGCAGCACGCCTGCGAGAGCACAATGTCCATCAGCTGCAAATTCGGGTCGTACGCGCCGGACGTGCCGGTGCGAATCAGTTTGCGGCAGCCGTATTCGGTGCACAGCTCGGTCGTGTAAATCAGGACGGACGGGATGCCCATCCCTGTCCCGAGCACCGAGACGCGCTGCCCCTTGTATTCCCCGGTAAAGCAGTAGGCGCCGCGCAGCTCATTGACGCAGACAGGGTTGGTAAAATAGGTCTGCGCGATGTATTTTGCGCGCAGCGGGTCGCCCGGCAGCAGGATCTTTTCGGCAATTTCCCCGGGCTTCGCGGTGATGTGCATACTCATGGCTGTCCCCCTTTTCTGTTTTGCGTTGGGTGAAAAAGCTGGTTTTGACATGCGGGCTTGCGGGAACGCCCGTTCAGATCAGCAGGCTTCTGCCGTCCATCTCGGCCGGAACCGGCAGCCCGAGCAGCTCGAGCATGGTGGGCGCGATATCGGCCAGCCGGCCGCCCTCGCGCAGCTTCGCGTCCGGTTTTCCGATCACCATAAACGGCACCGGGTTGGTTGTGTGCGCCGTGAACGGGGTGCCGTCCGGCGCAATCATGCAGTCCGCGTTGCCGTGGTCGGCGGTGAGCAGCACAATTCCCTCCTTTGCACGGACAGCCTCCACCACCCGGCCGACGCAGGCGTCCACCGTCTCGACCGCCTTGACCGCCGCCTTGAACACACCAGTGTGCCCGACCATGTCGCAGTAGGCAAAGTAGAGGATGATGACGTCGTATATGTCCGACGCAATCCGCTAGACGACCTCGACGGTCACCAGATACGCGCTCATCTCGGGCTGCATATCGTAGGTCGCCACCTTGGGGGAGTTGATCAGCGCGCGGTCCTCGTTTGTGTACGGCTTCTCGTTGCCGCCGTTGAAGAAGAAGGTCACGTGC
>CAZYAV010000025.1:17705-40383 GCA_964645785.1 uncultured Oscillospiraceae bacterium | reverse complement strand
CGTCGCGAGCGCGCTTGCAAGCGAGCAGCCGGAGCCGAGCGTGACTTTTTGCGGAAAGGAGGAGCAAGGGAGCGGAGCGGATGACATTTTTTGCATAAAAAATGTCGGAGCAAAGCGGACTTTGCTCCGACGTGGTGCGCTGGAAGGGACTCGAACCCCCGACCTACTGGTTCGTAGCCAGTCACTCTATCCAGCTGAGCTACCAGCGCACAGTATAGATTGCTTCACAGCTCAGTTATGATAACATAACGGGAAGAAAATGTCAATCCCATTTGTCAAAAAGAATCAAACGGCTTTTTATAAGGCCACGCCCATCCGGCAGCTGTCCTATTCCCCGGCTTTCGGGGCGGGAAGATGGGCTGACGGTTTGGATTAAAGAATAAATCCAAATGTGCCCCAACCGGCCGAATCACCCGGAAAGCTCAACGCGGCGGAAAAATTTCTCCGGGCATCCCAAGCGGCGCCCGCGGCCGGCCGGCGTACATGCCCGCCGCATCCGCCGCCTTTGCGGAAATGCGGTTGTGTTTATGCTCCCGCATAGCGGGCGCCGGCCTCGGGCGGCGAACCGCGTCCGGCAAGACTGCGCCCGGCCATCCGCAGGAACCGGGAATTTCGGCCAACCGCCGAACCCGGCCGTAAGCGCTGCCCAACGCCAAGCTTACCTGTCCCCCACTCGGCCGCAGCGGGCAGGCCTGTGCCCCAGGACAGCGGCAAAGCCGCCGGGCGGCGCTGCGCCGTCAGTTGTAGTACCGGATATCCGCAATCACCTTGCCCAGCACGGTCACCGAATCCGAGACGATGGGGTCGAACAGCGGGTTTTCTGCACGCAGCTCGATCTTTCCGCCGGCGTGGTAGAGCCGCTTGACCGTCGCCTCGTCCTCGATGAGGGCGACGACGATTTCGCCGTCGAGCGCGACGGGCGTCTGGCGGACAATGAGAATGTCCCCGTTCAGGATGCCCGCGTTGATCATGCTCTCGCCCTTGACCCGCAGCGCAAACAGGCCGCTGTTGTCCTCATACGGGCTGTTGAAGGAGATGTAATCCTCGATGCTCTGCTGCGCGAGAATCGGGATGCCGGCCGCGACGGTGCCCAGCAGCGGAACCTGCACGCTGCAGCCGCTTTTCTGGATGGAGATGTTGCGGCGTTTGCCCTTGACCAGATTGATTAACCCCTCATCCTGCAACTCGTGCAGCAGCTTGTGAACCTGCGAGGTCGACTTGATGTCAAGCGCCTCGCACAGCTCCCGCACGGTGGGCGGCGTGTCAAAGCTGTTTTCCACCAGATACTGAAAGAGGAGCTGTTTTTTGCTGACCTTCTGGCTCATGGCGACCCTCCCGCTGAACATTTGTTTTAAACAGAATTATTTTACCATAAAAACAAATGTTTTGTAAAGGGCGAATTTTCCGGGCAATTCGGCTGAACTTGAAAGCGGAGAAATTTTAAAAAATTAAGGAAAACGCCGCCGCGCGTGCCAGCCGGGCCAACCGGCCGTGACATCCCGGGTCGCCGCGCGGGCAAGTCGCCCGCAGAGCCGGAATGGCAGATTTTTCATTTCAACGGGCGAATCTGCCGCGCTGTTTTCAAACCCCGCCGGATTGTGCTATACTGTTGACGCCGCGCCGGCGGCCGTGCGCCGCAAAGCCGCGTGCGGGCAATCCGGCGGCCGGCGTTTATTAAAAAAAGTGAGGAACGGAAAGACTATGATCGGCACGCTTGTGAATGCGGCGGCGGTTGTCGCCGGCGGCCTTGTGGGGGTCGCGGCCAAAAAATGGATCAGGCAGGAGCTGTCCGACAGCTGCATGAAGGTGATCGGCCTCGCCGTCACCCTGATTGGGCTGAGCAACGCGCTGAGCTACATGCTTTCGGCGGACGGATCGGGCGTCCTTGCGGCGGATGGCGGCCTGCTGCTGCTCATCTCAATAGTGCTTGGGACGCTGCTTGGCGAGCTGCTGGGGCTGGACGCCCGCATTTCCCGGCTGAGCGACTGGGTCGAGCGCAGGCTGCGGATGGAGGGCTTCGCCAGGGGCTTCCTGAACGCAACCCTGCTGTTCTGCGTGGGCGCGATGACCATTGTCGGGGCGTTTAACGATGGACTGAACCACGACCCGAGCCTGCTGTTTGTCAAAAGCGCGATTGACTGCGCCAGCGCGGTGTTCCTCTCCGCCGTGATGGGGATCGGCGTCGCGTGCGCGGCTGTCCCGCTGCTTCTCTATCAGGGGGCGCTGACCCTGTGTGCCGGGCTGCTCGCGCCGGTTCTTACCGGCGCGACCCTCAATGCGGTGTGTATGGTCGGGTTTGTCATGATTGTCGCCATCGGGCTGAACCTCATGGAGGTAACCGCCTTCAAGACGGCCAACATGCTGCCCGCGCTGGTTGTCGTTGTGTTGCTTAAGCAGCTGCCCTGGTTTTAAAAGCTGACGGGCTTTGACCGTGCTTTCGGTTTCGTTCACAGTTTATTTCCATAAATTCACAGACTGTTTACAATTTCGTTATAGTTCTATCACGCAAACGGCTTATACTGACAGTGTACTCAGTTAGCCGCATAACTCAGTACAATAGCATTATTCCTCCTCATTAACTGTACCCCTTAAAGCCCAGAACCCCCCGGAGCCGCATCCGGGGGGTTCTTCCTTTCTCATAAAAGCTGCGGACAAAACGCGGGCGGCGCCCTTCCAACCCCGGAAAGGCGCCGCCCGCGTCTGTTTTTCTGTATCGCTGCCGTGTACCGCAGCGGTTACCGGCCGCGGTAAAGCAGCAGCTTTTTCATGCCGTAATTCCAGACGAGCACAATCGCCGCGGCGATGACCTTGGCCAGCAGAACCGGCAGCGAGAGCTTGTCCACCCCCAGCCACATCAGCAGCTCGGTCAGCAGAAGGCCGCCGGTGGAGACGAGGGCGAACACCGCGAACTCGGCCGTTCTCCCGGTCTTTTTGGGCTCGCCGTTGAACACAAACCAGATGGACAGCAGGTAGTTGACCGTCAGCCCAACCAGAAAGCCGAACACGGTCGCCGCCATATAGTGCATCCCGAGCGCGCCGTTGAGCACCGCGAGCACCGCGGCGTCAACCACAAAGGACAGCCCACCGACAAGGAAATAGCGGAAGAATTGCAGCACCCCGTTCCGGGTCGGCGTGACAAGCAGATTTTTAAGGTCAAAGGTTTTGATATATTGGATGAGCTCCTGCAAGGCCGGTCTCCTTTTGCGTATGTTGTTTTTGCGGGCAACAGGGTGCGGGCGTCCTGCGCGCCGGGGAGCTTTCCCGCATTCGCAAAACAGGCGGCGCCCGGCGATGCATTGGGCGAAAAGGCCGGGAAGCCCGCAAGCTGTTTCCTCGTTTGCGATTCCGGCATCGTGCGGGACGCACAAAAACGCTTGCGGCTATTATAGCACACTTGACCGCGCTGTGCACGGCGTTTTTGCCCATGGGAGAACAAGGACGGCGCCGCTGCCCGGGCAGCATGGGGTAATCCGCGTCCGCTACCCGCGGCCGAACGGGTTTATGCAGCGGCTTTGCGCAGCCGGCCGGCTCATGGAGGTGCGCCGGGGAGACCATGCGTGGGCGAAGGAACACAAGCGGCGCTTGACAGGCGGGCGGCGCAGCGCTATCATATATATCGCAGTGCGACATATCGCCCTGCAATCTATCAACAGGGGGCGAGCGGGTGGACGCGCATATCAAAAAGGTGTACGTGCCGATGACCGAGACGGCGTTTTATATCCTGCTCTGCCTGCGGGAGACCATGCACGGCTACGGTATTGTGCAGAAGGTGGCGGCGCTGACGGCCGGGGAGGTTCGGCTCAGTCCCGGCACCATGTACGGCAGCCTTTCCAAGATGGAGCGGGACGGGCTCATCCGCTTTGTGGAAGAACAGGACATGCGGAAATACTACCGGATCACCGGGCTGGGCGAGCAGGTGCTTGCGCTGGAAACAAGCCGGATCAAGCGGCTTTACCGAACGATGGAGGAGGCAGAGGAAAAATGAGCGAGAGCAAAATCATGTGCCGTTTTTTTACGATCTGCGATTGGGAGGAGGAGCAGCGGTATCTGCGGCAGCAGCACGCCGCGGGCTGGAAATTTGTCCGGTTTATCACGCCCTGCTTGTATCAATTTGAGCGGTGCGCGCCGCAGGAAGTCGTTTACCAGCTCGACTACAATCCGGCGGCGGAAAACAAGCCGGATTATCTTCAGATGTTCCGGGACTGCGGCTGGGAGCATGTGCAGGATGTCGGGGGATACAGCTGCTTTCGCAAGCCGGTCAGCGCCATGCAAAACGGGGAGGAGGAGATTTTCTGCGACGACGGCTCCCGGCTGGATATGCTCCGGCGGGTGTTCCGCGGCAGGGTGGTGTTTTTGCTGCTCCTCTTTCTGCTCGGTCTGCTGCAGCTGCTCACAAGGCGCCCGATCCGGCTCGGGTGGGACGCCGCCGTGTGCCTGCTGCTGGGCGCGCTGCTGGTTCTGTACGCCGTTTTGCTGATTCGGTTCGGGATAAAATACCGGGTCTGCCGGCGCGCCATGCGGCAGTGAGAACCGGGGCGTGCGCCCAAAATCCGCGGCTGTTCAAAACGGGCGTGTGCGCGGCGCAGGCCGCCCCGCTTTCAGGGTGGGGGAAATGCCCGGCGGGCGGAGCGGACGCTTCGGCCGGCTGCATCGGGGACGCCCGACTCTGCGCCCGGCGCCGGGCGGCAAAACCGCGGATTCCCCGCCCGGGCGCTTTACTCCCGCCGTCCGATGTGATACCATACCTTTGTAATGCAAATTTGGAGGATGATTTACTATGCGCGCGATTCTAACAGTTGTCGCAAAGGATTCGGTCGGCATCATTGCCTATATCACCGCCCTGCTTGCCGAGCGCAGGGTCAACGTCATGGACATCAGCCAGACCCTGATGCAGGAGTATTTTACCATGATTATGCTCGTCGACCTGTCCCAGGCAAGCTGCGAGTTTGACGAGCTGCGGCAGCTGCTCCGCCAGAAGGGGGAGGAGCGCGGGCTGGTTGTGCGCATCCAGCGCGAGGATATCTTTAACGCGATGTATCGTGTTTAATGGGGGTGTGTGCCAATGGCGATGCTTGATACAAAGGATATTCTCAACACCCTCGAGATGATCGACCACCAGCACCTCGACGTGCGCACCATCACGATGGGGATTTCGCTGCGGGACTGCTGCGACGAGCAGATCGGCCGCTGCGCGCAGAAGATTTACGACAAGATCTGCCTGACCGCGCAGGCGCTGGTGAAAACCGGCGAGAGCATCGAGCACGAGCTGGGCATCCCGATTGTCAACAAGCGAATCTCGGTCACGCCCGTCGCCATGGTGGGCGAGAGCTGCGAGAAGGAGGATTTTGTCCCCCTCGCGCAGGCGCTCGACCGCGCGGCCGCAAACGTCGGGGTCAACTTTATCGGCGGCTTTTCCGCGCTGGTGCACAAGGGCTTCACCAAAGGGGACCGCAGGCTGATTGCCGCGATCCCGCAGGCGCTGGCCGGCACCGAGCGGGTCTGCGCGAGCGTCAACGTCGGCACCACCAAGGCGGGCATCAACATGGACGCCGTGCGTCTGATGGGCGAGACGGTTGTGCAGTGCGCCGCGCTGACGGCGGACAGGGACTCGGTTGCGTGCAGCAAGCTGGTGGTGTTCGCTAACGCGGTGGAGGACAATCCCTTTATGGCCGGCGCATTTCACGGCCCGGGCGAGCCGGAATGCTGCATCAACGTCGGCGTTTCGGGGCCGGGCGTGGTGGCGCAGGTGCTGCGGGAGTGCCGGGGTCTGCCGTTCGACACGGTCGCGGAGCAGATCAAGCGCACCGCGTTCCGCATCACCCGGGTCGGCCAGCTGGTGGCGCAGGAGGCCTCCTCGCGGCTGGGCGTGCCGTTCGGGGTTGTCGACCTCTCGCTTGCGCCGACCCCGGCCAAGGGGGACAGCGTGGCCGAAATCCTCGAGCTGATGGGGTTGGAGAGCTGCGGCGCGCACGGCACGACGGCGGCGCTGGCGCTGCTCAACGACGCGGTCAAAAAGGGCGGCGTGATGGCGTCCTCCCACGTCGGCGGGCTGTCGGGCGCGTTTATCCCGGTCAGCGAGGACGCGGGGATGATTGCGGCGGTCAACCGGGGGGCGCTCTCGCTGGAAAAGCTGGAGGCGATGACCTGCGTCTGCTCGGTCGGCATCGACATGGTGGCCGTGCCGGGCGACACGCCCGCGTCGACCATTGCGGCGATCATCGCGGACGAGGCCGCCATCGGCATGATCAACAACAAGACCACCGCCGTGCGCCTCATCCCGGCGGCGGGCAAAACGGTGGGGGAGAGCATCGACTACGGCGGCCTGTTCGGCAGCGCGCCGATTATGCCGGTCAGCCATTTTTCCTCGGCGGAATTCATCGCGCGCGGCGGCCGCATCCCCGCGCCGATTCACAGCCTGCGCAACTGAGCGGGGCAAATTGCCCGGGCGGCTCGCTGCTTTCCGCCGGACAGATGTTGGCGGCAATCCGGCGCAGACGCAGTCAATTTGCGCATGGGTTAAATAACCATCATTTAGACGCTTTCCGAACACCCTCCTTTTGCCGTTCTTTAAATGCGGTCGGCAGACTGTATTTTAAATTACGGCAAAAGGAGTTTTTAATTTGAACTTTGGAGGTGTGAATATGAATTTTTGTGCAATAATTCTTGTTTTATTGTTATCAGTTATTTGTGCAGTCATTAGTGTTCTTCAATTTAAGGAGAAAGGGTTTTCTTCTGAATAATGCTTATATCTATGCAACAAAGCAAGAACGAGAGAAAATGGATAAAAGTCCGCATTATCGACAGTCGGGTATAGTATTTGCTTTTATATCAGCCATATTTTTGAGTATCGCTGTCGAATGTATTTTGAAAACAGGCTGGCTGTGGTGGATTGAAGGTGCATGGATGATAGCTGTAATGGTTTATGCAATTGCTTCTTCTGTTAAAGACCAAAGAAAAAGATAAATCAAGGTTTTGCCGTGCAGGCTTCCCCGAACCGTCCAGCGTGCGGTTTATTTCACAATATTAAGCGCCGTTCGAGTGTTTCAAGCGCCGTATACCAGACGCGTGCCGGGGAATCCGATGCCGTTTTCCGGCCTTTATCGGAACGATAAAGCGTTTTTTGTTGCTGCGCGCAACGTACAGGAAAAACCGGTGTTCGGCGGATACGGAAAGCTTGCAGGGTAAAAGAGGGGCGAATTTTCGACCGATGCAGCAGAGAAAACAAGCCGTGCGGGGCAACGCATGTTGCGGCAGCGTTCCCCAAAAGCATCCGAACCGGGGACGCCCGCGTCGCCCGGCAAATAATGGCTGGGGAGCATTGTGCCGTGGCTGCGACGTCCGGGAATCCCCGCCGTATACGCCCCAAAAGCGGAAGAATGCGCCTGCACTTTCCAACGATCTAAACCGCTCGACCGCTTGGGGAAACGCCGGGAAGTCGATAAAAATCTCGAACAGCTATAGAAGGCACGAGGCGCGCGGCAACGGACTGATTTTTTGCAAAAAAGCGCCCGGCAGCGCAGGGAAACAAACCTGCGCCGCCGGGCGCTTGCGTATGCGTTTTTTCGGCAGACAGCGCCGCGGCGGGGCGGCTGAATCGCTCGTCCCGGCTCCAACCGGCTCGCTCAGCGGCGGCGCAGGACGCTGACCCCCTGCGCGGCCGGCACGGCAAGATAGGCCGAAAGACCGCGCAGAAGGAGCCGGTCGCGGCATTTTTTTGCCCGCAGCCTGTCCGGAAACAGGCCGAACACCGCCGCGCCGCTCCCGGTCATCGAGGCGCCGAGCGCGCCGTTTTTCAGCAGCGCCCCGCAAAGCGCCGCCGTCTGCGCATCCGCCTGCAATTCCGAAAACGCGTTTTTTAAATAAAGCGCCGCCTCCGCCGCCGAGCCGGCGGCCAGCGCGGCCAGCATCTTCCGGGTCTGCGGACGCGTGAACGGCTCGCCCCGGTCAAAGGCGGCAAACGCCTCCCGGGTGCTGTTGCCCCGCTGCGGCATCAAAATCACCAGCGCAAACTCGGCCGCGCAGGGGATCGGCTCAATCGCCTCGCCGATGCCGCGCACCCGCGCAAAGCCGCCGGAAAGGCAAAAGGGCACGTCGGCGCCGACCGTTTCGCCGATGGCGCACAGCGCGGCGCCGTCCAGCCCGGCGCAAAGCAGCTCGTTCAGCCCCACAAGCACCGCCGCCGCGTCCGCGCTGCCGCCGCCCAGCCCGGCCTGCGCCGGGATTCGCTTGCGGATCCCGATTTCCAGCCCCGGCAGGGCAAGCCCTGTCTGCGCCGCAAACGCCGTCGCCGCTTTGTGGGCGAGGTTTTTTTCCCCGCGGGGAAGATACCGCGCATTGGAGCGGATCGCGATGCCCGCCCCCTTCGCGCGGCGCAGGGTAATCTCGTCGTGCAGGGAGACCGAGCAGTTGACCATGTCCAGCAGGTGGTAGCCGTCTGCCCTTGTGCCGACGACGTCCAGCGTCAGGTTCACCTTGGCGTTGGCGCAAAGGACAATTTCGCTGCACTGCCCGCTCATTTCAGCACCCGGAACAGCAGGTTGGTGCGGATGTCGATTGCGCGGTGCGGGCAGACCTCGTGGCAGCAGAAGCATTTGATGCAGCTGCCCGGGTCGATTTTCGCCTTTTTGTCCTCGATGCGGATGGTTCGCTGCGGGCAAATCTCATAGCACATCCCGCAGCCGATACAGTCCCTGGTGCGGATTACCGGGCGCGGCGAGGCGGCGCGCATGACCTTTTTGCCCAGCGGGCGCAGGAACCGCGGCAGATGGGAGCTGAAATCGGTGTCGGCGCTTTCGGGCAGCGCGAGGTCGCGCACCGGTTGGTCGACAAACGCGCGGTCGCCCAGAATCTCGATTTCGTCGAGGGAGGCGGGCGCGCTGCCCCGGCCAATCGCGGTGTCGACCGTCTTGGCCGCCTTTGCCCCCATGCCGATTGCCTCGCAGAGCACCCGGTCGACCGCGTAGCCGTTGCGCCCGCCAATCAAAAAGCCGAACGCGCGCGGGCTGCCGCCCGACGGGCCGTTCCCCTCCATGCCGACAATCCCGTCCATCAGGTGGAACGCCGGGTGCACCAGATCAAACAGCTCGCACAGCATCTCGCAGAACGCGGGCTTTTCCGGGATGCGGCAGTGCATTTCCGCCTTGCTTAAGCCCGGGATAACCCCGAAAAAGTTCTTGACCGCGCCGCTCATCCCCGTCATCGCGTGGGTCTTGACCTTGCCCAGCCCGATCACCACCGCGTTGGGGTTGGCGAACACGTCGCAGATCTGAAACTCCTTGATTTTTCCCGCGCCGCTGTGCGGGTGCGCTTCCAGGTTCCAGTTGAGCTGCGCGCCCGTGTCGGTCAGCGCGGTCATCCCGCAGCGGTCGTATATCGCGCGCAGCCGCGGCTCGGAAAAGGTGCCGGAGGGGCTGTCCGCAACCACAATCGAGCGCACGCCGCGCTTTTGCAGCGCGCGGATCATCCCGCGCACCACGGCGGGGTTGGTGGTGACCGCCTCGTCCGGCGCGGCCTTCATCAGCAGGTTTACCTTGAGCACAACCTCGCTTTGCGGGCCGACCAGCGCGTCCAGCCCGCCGGCGGCGCACACGGCCTCCACCGCGTCGTCGACCGCCTGCTGCTCGTAGGAGGGGCAGGCCTTAATGATTACCGTCTCTTTCACGTTTCAATTCCCCTAAAAAATCCTCAATGCGTTTGAGCGCCTCCGCCAGGTGGGAGACGGAATACGAATAGGACACCCGCACAAAGCCCTCACCGGACGCCCCGAACGCGTCGCCCGGCACAACCGCGACCCGCTTGCTGTACAGCAGCTTTTCGCAGAAATCGAGGGATTTCAGCCCGGTTGAGGCGATGGAGGGGAAGACGTAAAACGCGCCCTCCGGCTCAAAGCAGGGCAGCCCCATGCGGTTGAAGCTGTCGGTCACCAGGCGGCGGCGCATGTTGTACTCCTGCCGCATCATCTCGATGGATTCGTCGCAGTCCCGCATGGCCGTGATGGCGGCGTACTGGCTGGTGGTCGGGGCGCACATGATGGCGAACTGGTGCAGCTTGAGCATCTGCTTCATCACCGGCTCGGGGCCGCACGCAAAGCCCAGCCGCCAGCCGGTCATCGCGTAGGCCTTGGAAAACCCGTTGACGACGATGGTGCGGTTGCAGGCGTCCTCGCTGATTTCGGCAAAGGAGACGTGCCGCTCCTTGCCATAGGTCAGCTCGGCGTAAATTTCGTCCGAAAGCACCATGATATTCGTGCCGCGCAGCACCTCGGCGATCTCCTCCAGATGCTCGCGGCGCATGACTGCGCCGGTCGGGTTGTTGGGGAAGGGCAGGATCAGCAGCTTTGTGCGCGGGGTGATGGCGTCGCGCAGCTCCTGCGCGGTCAGCCGAAAGCCGTTCTCCGCCTTTGTCGGCACCGGCACCACCTTGCCGCCGCACATATAGGTCAGCGGGTCGTAGCAGACAAAGCAGGGGGTGGGCAGGATGACCTCGTCCCCCTCGGCGACAAACGCGCGGATGCACAGGTCGATCGCCTCTGACCCGCCGACGGTGACCAGCGTCTGCGCGGCCGGGTCATAGTCCAGCCGGAACCGGCGCTTCATGTACCGGGCAATCTCCTCGCGCAGCTTTGCGAGCCCGGCGTTCGCGGTGTACCAGGTCTTGCCGCCCTCCAGCGCGTGGATGCCGGCCTGCCGAATCTCCCAGGGGGTGCAGAAATCCGGCTCGCCGACGCCGAGCGAGATGCAGTCCCCCATCTCGGCCGCGATATCGAAAAACCGCCGGATGCCCGAGGGCTTGACCGCCTTGACGCGGTCGGTCAGGATTTTATCGTAGTCAATCACAGCGCGCCCAGACCCCTTTCGTCCTCAATTTTGTCGATGAACAGCGCGCCGCGCTCCTTATAGGTCTTGAGCACAAAATGGGTGGCCGTGGACAGCACCGATTCCATCGGCGACAGCCGCTTGGAGACAAACATGGCGATATCCTTGAAGCTTTTGCCGTGAATCAGGATGGCGAGGTCGAACCCGCCTGACATGAGGTAGACCGTCTCGACCTCGGGGAAGCGGGCGACCGTGTCCGCGAACTCGTCAAACCCGAAATCCCGCTTGGGGCTGATCCGCAGCTCGATCAGGCTCAGCACCCGGTCGATGCCCGCGCGCTCCCAGTCGATCACCGCCTCGTATCCGGCAATGATCCCCCTGCGGCGGTATTCGTCCATCTTCTCCGCGACCTCCTGCTCGGTGGTGCCGGTCAGGCTGGCCAGCTGCTCCAGCGACAGCCTCGCGTCCTCGGACAGCAGTTTCAGCAGCATTTCCATGATTCCTTCTCCTTTGTCACAGGGTCTCCGCGCGGACGGCGCGGGTTGAATTACCGGCTATTTTATCACATCCGGGCGGCAAAGTAAATGCGCGGCGCAAAATGCCGCCCGGCCGGCTTTGCGCCTATTATTATGTAAAGAAAAAAGCGCAGCCCCCGCTGCACATCACCGGCCGCGGACGCGGCGCACAAGAGCCGCCTTGCCGCCTGACGCGCCGGGGACAGGGACGCACCGTGCGGGCGGTTAGGCTGTTGTCCGGGTATGGCCGTTTCCCCGCGGGCGCGGCGTCGCCCCCAAACGAGCGGGCAGGCGCGGCCGCGATGCGTCGGAAGGCTGCCCGGTGCGGCTATGGCCGCCGCGGGCGGGATAAACCGGCGCCGTTCGGGGAACAGTATCTGCATCCGGCGGTATGCCGGGCGGACTACTTTAAAAGGAGCGGTTTTATGCTGCAAACCATCTGCGCCGTTCTGCTCGTCATCGGGGGGCTGAACTGGGGCGCCTACGGCCTGTTTTCCTTCGACTTTGTTGCGTGGATCTGCGGCGGGTCGCACACCCTGCCCGCGCGGGTCGTCTATCTCCTGGTCGGGCTGGCCGCCGTTGTCTGGACGGCGCTCGCCCTCGCGCAGGACAGCCGCGAGCGCCGGGAGGGCGCGGACGCCCGCAAAGCGCAGCCGTGACCCGGGCGCGGGGTCAATTTCCGGCCGCGGGCTTGCTGAGGGGGATTTGACCGCAGGAGAAGAAAATTCCCCCCAAAAAAAAATAGTCCGCGAAGCGGCAAAGACGATCGGGTCGGGGACAGGGCGTTCCACTCTTTAAAGGAATAAGTATAAAGACCGAGGGAAAAGCGGCTGCGGAGCGCCGCTCGACCCCGCCCGGCCGCGCCCCGGCGCGCGGCTCTGCTTTGTGCAGGGCTGCCGGGGAGAAAGCGGCGCCCGCAAGCCGAAAAAACAGTTGCACACCGCCCCCGGCCGTGATAGAATAGCGGTATTTATCTGACCTGTCAGGGAGGTGAAGGAAATGGAGCTGAAACGGGTCGAAAAGGACGGGGTGGTCTGCGCCGTCGTGCAGGGCGGCGAGCGGGTAATCACCGACGCACAGTCGGCGCTTGACCTTTTGATGGCCGCAAAATACGACATCGGGACGAAAAACCTTGTGGTGGACAAAGCCCTGATTGCGGAGGAATTCTTTATCCTCAGCACCGGTCTTGCGGGGGAGGTTCTTCAAAAATACATAAACTATGGCGGCCGGATTGCCATTTACGGCGATTATTCCCGCTATACAAGCAAGCCCCTGCGGGATTTTATGTATGAGAGCAACCGCGGAAAGGACGTTTTCTTTGTCGCCACCCGGCAGGAGGCAATCGACAAGCTGACCCAGACCACGCAGCGCAAGGGGGATTTCGGCGATGGCTGAAATCCCTCTTTTTGCAGCGCCTTATCTGCCGCCCCGCTGTGGTTCGGCTGCGCGGCGCGCGGCCGGTCAGGGAAAAAGTCGGAAATAATTTCCAGCAAACGGAATAAAGCGAGGCGTTCGGCCGATACTCCATGCAGAACAAGGACGGAGGCACAAGGCAGATGAAGAAGCTGGAAATTTCCCTTTTGGCGGCGCTGGCGCTCTGTATTCTGGGGGCGTGCGCGCAGATTCCCTTTGCAAAGGAATGCGAGAATATCCGGGCGGACACGCTGCGGCTGCATGTCATTGCCAATTCGGACGAGGCGGCGGATCAGGCGGTCAAGCTGGCCGTGCGGGACGCGATCCTCGCCCAGAGCGAGACCCTGTTTTGCGAAGCGGACAGCAAGCAGGCGGCCGAGCGGGCGCTCGAAACCCGCCTTGCCGAAATCAAGCGGATTGCGGACGAGACCCTGGCCAGCCGGGGCTTTGATTATACCGCGCGGGTCACCGTGGCCGAGACGCAGTTTGACACCCGAACCTACGAGTCGTTCGTCCTGCCCGCGGGCAATTACACCGCGCTGCGGGTCGAGCTGGGCGCGGCGCAGGGCAAAAACTGGTGGTGCGTGCTCTATCCGGCGCTGTGCGTCCCCACCGCGCAGCCGGACGAGCCGCTGGAGGACTACACCGAGCAGGAGCGGGAAATCGTGACCGGCGGGGAAAAGTACGAGATTCGGTTCAAGCTTGAGGAGCTGTTCCAGAGCTGGTTCGGCAGCCGGGAGAACCCGGCGGCGGGCGGCTGAACGCCCCGCCGTGGGCGCACTGCGCCGCGCACGGCTTGGCCGAACGCGTTTACGGGGCGCGGGTTTTCGGGTATTATAGAAGCACAGGCGCAAAAGCGGCTTGGTGCGGCGCGAAACCTTGACACGCAACGAGCGGAGGGCTGAAAGGCTTATCGACGGCAAACCGATCCGGGCACACGATTTGACCCTGCAAAAGCATGAAAAGATGGAACAAGAGTTAATGCAACAAGGTTATACGCAGGATGAAGCGCACAGGAAAACGTCGAAGATATACAATTACAGAAAAGAGAGTGATGTGTATTATGCTAAGGCTGATAAACATAAAAGCTCATGATGACACATTAGAAGCCGATTTTGTTCCCGAAGATACGGAAATAATTGGTCACGTTACGTACAACAAAAACACGGGAGACAGATCTTGGGATGTGGTGGACGAGTACTACAGTTACGGTTCAATGGCTGCGTGTGGGCTTCGAGGCATTAAAGAAGATATGGAATCTGGAGCGGTTTCAGAGCTGCCAGCAACGAGAACTGTAATGTGGTACTGATTTGACCGAAAACTAATATATCGCTAAAACCCGCCCCTTGCTGGGGCGGGTTTTCTGTGCAAAAAAGGAGGAGAAAGGAGCCTAAATGAAAAGCTGCAAGGGATGCGCCCCTTTCCGGGAATCCCCGGCCTCCCCGCTGCAGAGGCCGCCCGCACGCGCGGCAGAAATGCAGCTGCGTAGTGCGCGGGGCTTCGCAATCCGGCGCCGCCGTCCGTTGCACTTCGCCCGCGTTTCGTTTACAATCAGGGTAGATGGCTGATTGAAGCGAAAGGCGGCTTGTTTGCGATGATGAACCTGATTCTCGGCCGTGCCGGAAGCGGAAAAAGCGAGGCCTGCCTTGCCCGGATTGAGCGCCTTGCCCGGGCGGGCGGACGCTCGATTCTCGTTGTGCCGGAGCAGAGCAGCTACAGCTTTGAGCGGGCGCTGACCCTGCGGCTGGAGGGTCGCGCGGCGGGGCTGTGCGCGATCCGCTCGTTTAAGCGGCTGTGCGGCGATATATTCGCGGAATGCGGCGGCGGGGCGAAAAAACGGGTGAGCGACGCGGAAAAGTGTGCGGTGCTGCGCCGGGCGCTCGCCGCGCTGGAGGGGGAGCTCACCCTCTATCGCCGGCACCGGCGCGACCGCGCGTTTTTCACCCTCGCCGTCAGCGTGATTGACGAGCTGAAAAACGGCGGCGTGACCCCCGCGCAGATGCGGGAGGCGGCCGGCCGCGCGGCCAATCCCCTTTCGCGGGACAGGCTCAGCGAGCTTGCGCTGATTTACGAGGGCTACGAGGCGATGCTCGCGCAGCAGTATGTCGACGACGCGGGGGAGCTGCTGGCGGCGGCGCGGCTGTGCGCGGGGGCAAAGCAGTTTGCGGACGTCACCCTCTTTTTTGACGGCTATTCCGGCTTTACCTATCCGGAATTTGAGCTGATCGGCGCGCTGCTGTCGCTGGCAAAGGAGGTCGTCGTGACCCTGTGCTGCGACGGGGACATCTACGCGGAGCGGCAGGACGCGTTTTCCGCCGTGCGGGACACCGCGCGCCGCCTGCGCGCGCTGGCCGACCGCAGGCAGGCGGGGTTTGCGCGCCCGGTTGTGCTGGAGGAGGCGCCCCGCTTCCGCGCGCCCATGCTCGCGCAGGCCGAGCGGTTTTACGCGGACGGGACGCTGCCTCAGGCGCCCGACCCGGCCGGCGGCGTATACGAAATCGCGGGCGCGGATCTGTACGGGGAGGCGGAGCTTGCCGCGCGGGAGATTCTGACCCTTGTGCGGGAGGATGGATACCGCTTTGCGGATATCGCGGTCGTCGCGCGGGACGCGGAGCGGTACCGGTTTGCGGTGGAGCGAACCTTTGCGCGGTACGGCATCCCGCTGTTTTCCGATTCGCCGGGCAACATGCTGCACACGGCGTTTTCGGCGTTTGTGCTGGGGGCGCTCGCGCTCGCCGAGGGGATGCGCACCGACGCGGTTTTCCGGGTGCTCAAAACGGGGCTGTGCGCGCTGGAGGAGCAGGCGGTCAGCGAGCTGGAGAATTACTGCTTTGTGTGGAATATAGAGGGCGGCGGCTGGCTGGAGCCGTTCACCCGCCGGCCGGACGGCTTCGGCGAGCCGGACGCGGAGACCGCCGCCCAGACCGCCCGTGTGGAGGCCGCGCGCGCCACCGCCGCCGGCTGGTTTTGCCCGTTCATCAAGCAGGCGCAGGCGGGCGGCGCGCAGGCGCTTGTCGAGGCGGTGTGGGCGCTGATGGAGCGCTGCGGGGCGGTCAAAGCCCTCGCGCAGGCGGACGACGGGGACGCCCGGCGGCAGGCGGCGCTCGGCATCGGGCTGCTGGACAGGCTGCACGACCTCGTCGGGCAGGAGCACTACACGCCCGCGGAGCTGTCCGACCTGTACACCCTGCTTGCCGGGGAGACGCCGGTCGGCGAGATTCCGCAGAGCCTGGAGCAGGTCGCGTTCGGCTCGGCCGACCGGATGCGCACCCAGAACCCGCGCGCGGTTTTTGTGCTGGGTCTCAACGACGGGATCTTCCCCAAAACGGGGTTTGAGGCGCCGCTGCTGAGCTTTGAGGAGCGGGAGCTGCTGTGCGCGTCCGGCGCGTCGCTCAGCCGGGATTTTGAGACGAGCGCCGCAATGGAGCGGCTGTACCTCTACCGGGCGGCCACCGCCGCGCGCGACCGGCTGTATCTCTGCCGCGCCTGCGCCGACCAGCGCGGAACGGGCTTGCTGCCCGAGCCGCAGACGGCGCTGTTCTGCGCGGCGGCGGGCGCGCGCCGGCCGGAAAGCGAGGCCGCGCCCCTGCCCGGCGCGCAGACCCCGCGGGCGGCCGCCTATGCCTATGCCTCCGCCGCCGCGCTGGGGGAGCGCGCGGCCTGCGCCGCCATCGCGCAAAGCGGGCTCGGCGGCAGCTGCGCGGCGATTGATTCGGCCGCCGCCGCCCCCTCCTTTGCCGCGCGGAACACAGAGCTTGCGGCGGCGTTGATGGGGGAAACGGCCACCCTGTCCGCGACCCGGATCGAAACCTATGAAAACTGCGCGTTCCGCTATTTTCTGCAATATATGCTGCGGGTGCGCCCGCTTGAGCGCGCCGAGCTGAACCCGGCGCAGGCGGGCACCTTTGTGCACGCGGTGTTGGAAAATGTCCTGGCGGAATTCGGCGGGGAGCTCGCCGCCGCGGACGAGCAGGCGCTGCGGGAGGCCGCGGCGCGGCAGGCGCGGGCATACGCCGAGGCGCAGTTTGCGCAGCGCATGAACCAGCCCCGGATGCAGTACCTCGCCGGGCGGCTGGAGGCGCAGACGATTCGCCTGGTGCTGCAATTGCGCCGGGAGCAGGCGCAGAGCGCGTTCCGCCCGGCGGATTTTGAGCTGGAAATCGGCCGGGGGCGGGCAATCGAGCCGCTCGCGCTGCGCGTGCCGGGCGGCGGAACGGTATATGTCGAGGGTAAAATCGACCGGGTCGACCTGTTCCAAAAGGACGGCAAAAGCTATATCCGGGTGGTCGATTACAAAACGGGGGACAAGGCGTTCAGCCTGACCGACGTTTACTATGGGCTCAACATGCAGATGCTGCTGTATCTGTTCACGGTCTGCAAAAACGGCGGGGCGCGGTATAAAAACCCCGTCCCCGCCGCGGTGATGTATCTGCCCGCCGACCCCACCCCCCCGGCCGGGGGGGACGACCCCGAAAAGGCGGCGCGCCGCGCCTATCGGATGGACGGCCTGGTGCTGGACGACCCCGAAATCGCGGCCGCGATGGAGCAGGAGCTAGCCGGTGTGTTTATCCCGGTGACGGGGGACAGCCGGGGCGGCCTGCGGCGCAGCGAAAAGCTGGCCTCGCTTGAAAAGCTGGGGCGGATTGAGGCGCATGTCGAAAAAACTGTCGGCGAAATGGCCGCCGCGCTCTATGCCGGCAGCTGGGAGGCCGTGCCCGCAAGACCGGGCGCAAGGGAGTCGGCCTGCGATTTCTGCCCCTATGCGGCGGTGTGCCGGCGGGACAGGGGCGAGCGGGAGCGGGTGTTTGAGAAGCGGGAGGACAAGCGGCCGTTTGAGCCGGACGGAAAGGGGGCGGACGCATGAGCCAGCAGTGGACGCCGGAACAGCGCCTCGCCATCACCGCGCGGGGCGGGCAGATTCTGGTTAGCGCGGCGGCGGGCAGCGGCAAAACGGCCGTGCTGGTTGAGCGGATTGTCTCGCTGATAACCGACGAGCGCGATCCGGTGGACGCGGACAGGCTGCTTGTCGTGACCTTTACCAACGCCGCCGCGGCCGAGATGGCGGCGCGGATCCGGGCACGCCTGGCCGAGCTGGCCGCCGCCCGCCCGGACGACCGGCGGCTGCGCCGCCAGCAGCAGCTGCTCATGCGCGCGCAGATCAGCACAATCGACGCGTTTTGCAGCGCGCTGCTGCGGGCGCATTTCAGCGAGCTGGAGCTGCCGCCCGATTTTTCGGTGGGGAACGACGCGCAGATCGCCCAGCTGCGCGCCGCGGCGATGGAGGAGACCCTCGCCGAGCTGTACGCCCGGCCGGAAAGCGGCATCGCCGCGCTCAGCGACCTGTTTGGGCGCTCGCGCAGCGACCGCGCCACCGCCGAGCTGATCGAGCGGCTGTACGATTTTGAAACCAACCTCGCCTATCCCGCGCGGTGGGAGCAGCAGTGCCTGGACGAGCTTGCGCCGGGCACGCCGCCGGAGGAAACCCGCGCCGGCGGCTTCCTGCTTGATTACGCGTCCCGCGCGCTCGCGTCCGCCGTCTCGCTGTGCGCCGAGGCGCTCGAGCTTGCGGCTGAGGATGAAAAGCTGCTGCTCAATTACGGGGAGCCGCTGCGGTGCGATATGCTGTACGCCAAGCGGCTGCTGGCCGCGATGCAGGCGGGCGTGTGGGCGGACTGCGCCGCGCTTGCGGGCAGCTACACGCCGGGCACTGTGGGACGCAAGCACGGCGCGGATATCCTGCTGCGCGAGCAGGTCAAGAGCCTGCGCGCGCAGGTGCAGGAGATTCTGGAGCGCGCGCGGGACTGCTTCGGCGCGGGGGCGCAGTCCTTTGAGGCGGACAGGGAAACCCTGCGCGAGCCGGCCGCGGCGCTGTTTGTGGCAAAGGCGCAGTTTGCCCGGCGGCTGGACGAGGCGAAAAGGGCACGCCGGGTCTATGAATTTTCCGACCTTGAGCGGATGGCGGTCGCGCTGCTCGGCGGGGAGAGTGGGGAGCCCTCCCCCGTCGCGCAGGAGCTTGCCGGCCGGTTTGTGCATATTTTTGTGGACGAATATCAGGACACAAACGAGATACAGGATCTGATTTTCTCGCTGATTTCCCGCGGGGAGCGCAATCTGTTCTGCGTCGGGGACGTCAAGCAGAGCATCTACAGCTTCCGCCGCGCCGACCCCGAACTGTTTATCCGGCGGCGCGCCGCCTGCCGCCCCAGCGAGCAAGGGCTGTTTCCGATGCGGATTACCCTTGCGGAAAATTTCCGCTCGAGCGGCCCTGTGGTGCGGGCGGTCAACGCGGTGTTTGCGCCCGTTATGACCGCGCAGACAGGGGGGACGGATTACGCCCGCGGCGAGGCGCTGGCCGCCGGGCTGGAGGCGGCGGGCGTCCCCAACCCCGAGCCCTGCGGGCTGGACGTGTGGATTTGCCCCGAAGGGGAAGAGCCGGCGCGGATTGCGCGCGAAATCGCGGGGATGCTGCGCCGCGGTTATCCCGTGCAGGACAAGGCGGGGGAGCGGCCGTGCCGCCCGGCGGACTTCTGCATATTGCTGCGCGCCCCGCGGGACAGGGCGCAGGCCTATCAGGCGGCGCTGGAGGCTGCCGGGGTGCGCGCCTGGTCGGACGGCGCGGAAAATCTGTTTGAGAACAGCGAGGTCGCGGTGCTGCTCAGCCTGCTGCGGGTAATCGACAACCCGCGCCGGGACGTCGACCTTGCGGCGGTCATGCTCTCGCCGCTGTTCGGCTTTACAACCGACGACCTTGCGCGGCTGCGGCTCAGGGACAGGCACGCCCAGCTGTACACGCTGGTGCTGGGCAGCGGCGACCCGAAATGCCGGGCGCTTGTGGGGGCGCTCGCCGCGTTCCGCGCGCGCAGCAGCGCGTGCGGGGTGGACGAGCTGCTGCGGCAGGCGGCCGACGAGACCGACGCAGAGTTGCTGCTATGCGCCGGGGCGGAGCTGACCCGCAGGCAGAACAATATCCGGCTGTTTATCGACATGGCCGCCGAATTTTCCCGCACGGCGGACGGCAGCCTGCCCGCCTTTCTGCGGCTGTGCGAGAGCGCGGCGCAAAGCGGAAAAACCGTCCGCCGCGCGTTCACCCCGCCCGACGACGCGGTCTGCGTCACCTCCATTCACAACGCAAAGGGGCGGGAATGGCCGGTCGTGTTTGTCGCAAACGCCGGCAAGCGGTTCAACCTCAGCGACAGCCGCGCCCCCTCGATGCTGTTTGACGCGCGGCTCGGCATCGGCGCGCGGGTAAGGCAGCCCTGCGCGGACGGCAGCGCGCTGTATGCGCGGCGGACGGCCGCCTATCAGGCGCTCTCCCTCGCGTCGGCGCAGAAAACGGTGGGGGAGGAGATGCGGGTGCTCTATGTCGCGCTGACCCGGGCGCGGCAGAAGCTGTACCTCGCCGCCGAAAACGCAAGACCCGACCGCCTGATTGAAAGCCTGCAAAACTGCTTTGTCAACGGCGCGCTCGACCCGTACATTGTCGGCGCGCACAGCGGATATCTCGCCTGGACGCTACTCGGCCTGTTTGCCAGCTACCCCGCCGCGGCGCACAGCCTGCTGCGCACCGGCGTGTTTGAGGGCGGGGAGGTGCGGATTGCGCTCTGCGCGCCGCCGGCCGCCGCACAGCCGGGCGAATCCGCCCCGGAAGAGGCCGCGGCCGCCGCACCGTCCGCCGCCGACCCGGCGCTGGTCGCGCTGCTGGATGCCCGCGCGGGCTACCGGAACCCGCGTCTCGCGCTCGCGCAGCTGCCGACAAAGCTGGCGGTGACCGCGCTTGCCGGGGAGAAAGTCCCCGCGCCGCCGGCCGCGCCCGGGTTTGCGCGCGGCTCCGCCGCGGCGGCGCAGCGCGGCACGGCAATCCACCTGTTTATGCAGTGCGCCGACTATGCCCGCGCGGCGCGCTCGGCGCAGGACGAGCTCGACCGGCTGGTGCGGGATGGGTATATCGCGGCGTCGGACGCGGCGGGCATCGACGTCGCCGCGCTTGACCGGCTGTTCGCGAGCGAGTTCGGGCAGTGGATTGCGGCCGCGCCGCGCGTGCTGCGCGAATACGACTTTATCGACTCCATCCCCGCGTCGGCGCTCGCCGAGCTGCCGCCGCCGCTCGCGCAGGAGCGGGTGATGATTCAGGGCATCGCGGACTGCGTGGTTCTGGAGCCGGACGGCGCCGTGCTGGTCGACTACAAATCCGACCGGGTGCGCACGCCGCAGGAGCTTGCGGCGCGGTATACGGAGCAGCTTCGGCTGTATAAATATGCGCTTGACCGCCGGCTGGAAAAGCCGGTCAAGCGGTGTGTGCTCTATTCCTTTGCGCTTGGCAGGCCGGTCGAGCTGGCGCTCTGAGCCCCGGAAAAGCAGCAGGCGGGGAAAAATCCCGGCTTTCCGGCCGGGAATCGGGCGATTAGGTTTGTAAACAGGCCCGCACCTATGCTATAATATCCACAAAGTGGTTATTATGGCCGCAGTTTACCCGGCGTCCGCCCCGTTGCGCTCCGCGCATTTGCCCCGGCCCGTTCCCGCACAGAGGCGCGCCGCGGGCGGCCTGGGATAACGCCGAATCGCGCCTGCTGACCGCCCGTGCGGCGGACGGCTGGCGTTTGGCGGCCTTGAACGCCCGCTATACCGTCCGCGCGGCGAACGGCTCCGGCCGTCCGGCCTGCGCGCAGTGCGATAGATTGCCGAATCTGCGCCCGCCCCGGGGCACGGCTTTGCCGCCCGGGACAGCCCGGCAGAATGGACACAGTATTGGAGGTTTCCAGTTTATGGGTGATATGCCGTACAGTCCGTATCCGCAGTACCCCGTGCAGGGGAACGCGTGGGAAACTGACCCCGCAGCGTATGGGTACGGTATGCAGGAAATTGCGCCCGGACAGGCGGGGCAGCCGCCGTTGGACGCGCCGAATTATGAACCTGTGCGCTATATCGCGCCGGATTTTGTGCCCCCGGTGTATACACCGCCGGTCTATGAGCCGATTTCGCCGGTGTACGAGCCGCAGCCGGAGTATCCGCCCGCGCCGCCGTTTGAGCCGCCGGCATACGCGCCCCCGCAGACCTATACGCCCCCGGTATACACGCCGCCGGTGTATGAGCCGGTGCAGCCTGTGCTGCCGCCGTACGGGCAGCCGCCCGCGGCCTATACCCCGCCCGCACCCATCGAACCGCCCAAGCACTATGACCTGCCAAAGGTCGAAAAGTACGAGACAATCCGGCCGTCGAGGGCGTCCGGCGCGCCGCAGCGCACCGAGGCGGAGACCTATACGCCCTCCGCGCAGCCGTATACAAAAACAGAATCGACGAGCGCCGTTCAGCGCGAGCCGCAGCGTCCCGTTGCCGCACAGCCGCCGCAGACGCCCGCCGCGCAGCCGGTGTCCCCCGCCCCGCGGGGAACGGACGAGCCTGCCGCCGCGCCCGCGCCGCCGCGCCCGGCCGAACAGGCGCCCGTTCTGCCCGCCGCCGGGCAGGCTGAACCGCCCGCGCCGGTTGCCGCGCCGCAAAAACCCGCCGAAAAGCAGGACATTTCCAGCCTGGTTGAGGCGTTTTTGGCGCTGAAAAAGGAAAAAACCGCCGCGCCTGTCGAGACCCCGACGCCCGAAGAGGCGGAAGCGACCACAGAGCCCGCGGAACCCGCGGCGCAGCCCGCCGAGACCGCGCAGCCGGAGACTGCCGCGCCCGCTGCGCCTGTCGAGACCCCGACGCCCGAAGCGGTGGAATCGGTCACCACACCCACGGAACCCGCGGCGCAGCCCACCGAGACCGCGCAGCCGGAGGTCGCCGCGCCTGTTGCGCCGGTTGAGACCCCGACGCCCGAGGCGGCGGAACCGGTCACAGCGCCTGCGGAACCCGCGGCGCAGCCTGTCGAAACCGCGCAGCCGGAGGCCGCCGCGCCCGCCGCGCCGGTCGAGACCCCGACACCCGAAGCAGCGGAGCCGGTCACAG
>CAZYAV010000025.1:7318-17605 GCA_964645785.1 uncultured Oscillospiraceae bacterium | reverse complement strand
TCGAGACCCTGACGCCCGAGGCGGCGGAACCGGTCACAGCACCCGCGGAACCCGCGGCGCAGCCCGCCGAGACCGCCCAGCCGGAGACCGCCGTGCCTGTTGCGCCGGTCGAGACCTCGACGGCCGAGACGGCGGAGCCGGTCACGGAGCCCGCGGAACCCGCGGCGCAGCCCGCCGAGACCGCGCAGCCGGAGGCCGCCGCGCCTGTCGCGCCGGTCAAGACTCCGACGCCCGAGGCGGCGGAGCCGGTCACAGCGCCCGCAGAACCCGCAGTACAACCCGCCGAGACTGCGCAGCCGGAGACCGCCGTGCCTGTCGCGCCGGTCGAGACCCTGACGCCCGAGGCGGCGGAACCGGTCACAGCACCCGCGGAACCCGCAGTACAACCCGCCGAGACTGCGCAGCCGGAAATCGCACCGGCCTGGCCGGAGCCAATCCCCGTGCAGGATGGGCTTGCGCAGGCGGATCCTTTCCGGCAGCCGGCTTCGAGCATCCCGGTGGAGCAGGTGGTCAGCGACCCGTATGAGCCGGTGTTCGGGCTGATGGACGATGCGCCGCTTCCGGAGGATTTTGTGGTTGAGCCGGTGATTCCGTTGCCCGAGGAGGGCGCGCAGCCGGCCGGCGATCTGCCGGAGCCGGTGGAGACCCTGCGCACCGACCCGGTGCCGTCCCACCCGGTTGAGGCGGACGATTTCACCAAAACACATGAGTTTGAGACGATTGATTTTTCGGACGCGGACGGCCAGCTGCCGCTTGACGGCGGCGGGGAAGAGCCGGCGACCTTTGATTTTGACCGCGCATTCCCCGGGCTGAGCCAGCCGGAACAGCCGCAGCCTGATTCGGCCTTGCCCGAGCCGGCTATGCCCGAGCCGGAGCACCCCGGGGACGAGCCGGAGCAGCTGCCGGCGTTCGACAGCTTTGAGACGCCAGAGGATGAGCCGCTGCAAATCCCGTTCAGCGGATTTACCCAGCCCGAGACGGATCTTCCGTTTGCGGAGCTGCCTCCGTCTGTGGACGGCGCCGCGGTGGAGTCGCCGGAACAGCCGGCAGCGGAGGAACCGGCCTTTGCGGGCTTTGTGCCGGAGGCGGACGGGGAGATTCCCGTGGTCTTCACCGGGTTTGACGACCCGGCGCTCGCCGAAAATTTTGTGGACTTCACCGGAATCACCGGGGCGTTTGACGATGCCGCGGAGCAGGAGCCGCAGCCGGAGCCCGCGCCGGACGCGCAGCCCGTGCCGGAGCAGCCCGCGGATTCCGACTTCCTGCCGTTTGAGCCGGAGCCCGCGCCGGCTTTCGAGAACCCGGAGGATTGGGCGGGTGTCCTGGATATGCCCGAGGCACCGGACGTGCTGGGCGAGGCGCCGACCCAGATCTTTGACCCGTTCAGTCTGACCGCGCCAGCCGAGCCGGATGTGGCGGAGCCGGACGGCGCTGCCGTGCCCGAACAGCCCGCCGTGCCCGAAGCGGAGCAGCCGGCCGAATCCCGGCCGCAGGAGGAAGCTCTGCCGGAGCCCGCCGCGCCCGACGCGCAGCCGGAGGAGCCTGCCTTTGCCCCGTTCGGCGGCCAGGACGCGCAGGAACCCGGGTTTGCCGGATTCGCGCAGCTGGACAATTTTGAGGACGAGGATTCGTTCGATTTTTCCAGCTTTGCGGACTTTTCCGCCGGGCTGGAGGCCGAGCAGCCCGCCCCGGCGGAAGCCGAGCCAGAGGCTGCCCCGGCGCAGCTGGAAGAGACGCCGGACGCGCCGCAGCAGGCGGACAGGGCAGATGAGACGGTTGAGCTGAACGGGTTTGACGCGCTTTCCGCCGAGGAACCGGCCGAGGAGCCGGAGTTTGACGGCTTTGGGACGTTTGACAGCCTGGTGGAGCAGGACGCGCAGCCGGAGGAGCAGCCCTCCCTCAACAGCAATCTGTTTGGCACGGCGTTTTTGCCGCCGGTCAGCGATATATTTGAGATTGCGGATAACCTCGGCCAGGCGGTGCTGGCCAAAAGCTATAACGAGGCGTTTACGGACAATAACTTGCTGCCCGAGGGGGATCAGGTTGTGCTGTCGGTAAACGGGATTACCTCGGAATACTATGTCAGCGACCGCGGCGCCGCGCCCTATGCCATGTTTGCGGGGCTGTCCTTTACCCTGCGGGAGGGGGCAGTGCTCGCGCTGGTCGCGGATATGCAGCTGGCGGCCTACGCGCTGTCCCGCGCGGTATCGGAAAGCTACGACGCCGGGGAGACGGGGGTGACCCTGTCCGATTCGCCGCAGGGTGAGCCGCGGGAAATCCTCTATATCGGCAGCGACGCGCTTGTGCCGGAGGAAATGACCTGCCTGCAATTCCTGCTGTACACCCTGAGCGGGATCAAGGGAGAGCCGGCGCATGAGCGGGAGGAGCGGATCCGCGCCACCCTTTCGCAGGTCGGCCTGGCCGAGTTCGAAAATGACCCCGTCGCGGAGCTTTCCCGCAACAAGCGGATTTTGCTGCTGGTGCTTTCGGCCGCGCTGAACCCAAAAATCGGCTGTGTGATTGTCAACGACAACGCGTTCAACATCGAGGGGGTGGAGGAGAACATCGCAAAGCGGGTGTTCGTGCTGCTCTCCGCCGCCAACAAGTGCGCGATTCTCTCCTGCTGCTCGAGATATCTGATGGAGACGGTTGCAAACCGGGTGCTGGTCATCCGCCGCGGCGCCGTCGCGTTTGACGGGACATACCGGCAGTTAATCGACAGCAACTGCCTTGGGATCATGTCCTTTACAACCCCGCGCGCCAAGGAGACGGTGGCGGCCGTGAGCAAGCAGTTCCCGAACGTGTCCGCGCTGAGCAAGGGGAACCTGGTTTACCTGGTGCGCAAGGACGGCGGGGAAATCGACATCGAGCAGCTGCTTAAAACGGCGATGGCCTATGACGCGGAGTACAACTCGGTGGTCATCGACGACAAGACCTTCGATATCGCGCTGAAGGAGGTGCTCAGCCTATGATCCGCACGGCTGTGGGCACCGCCGGGTTTTTGCGCAGATATGATTATCGGCGATACAAGCTGACAATCGGCTATACGCTGTTTTATTCGCTTGGCCTGTTTGCGGTCAGCGCCCTGATTGCGCGCTTTGCGGCGGGCAGCTCCCACCCTTTGCCCGCGTTTATCCGCACGACCGTGACCGGCCAGCTGTATATTCACAACCTGATTGTGTTCGCGGCGGTGGCGGTGGCGCTGCTTATCAACCCGCGGATGCTGATTTTTGACGAGATTCCCACCAACCGCTGGAACCTCTTTTATAAAAGCGGGATCCGGGCGGGGCAGCTGATTGCGAACAAGCTGCTGTTCTGCATCGGGTCGGTGCTGCGCATCTATCTTGTCAGCGCGGCTTTCTCGCTTGTGCTGGGGCTGCTGCTCCATCCGGAGAGCAGTTCCGGAGCCGGCGGGCTCGTTCGGCTGCTTCTGCTGGGCATCTGTATGCTGCTTGTGCTGATTATGCCGGGGCTGTTCTTCGGCGCTTTCTTTTACAAGCGGATTATGGTTCGCTGCGTCTGCCTGCTTTCGGCGGCGGGGGTGGTTGGGCTGCTGATGCTGGCCGGCTATTTCGGCGCGCAGGACGAGGCGTCGGCGGCCGCGGCCGTGCGGTCGCTTGTGCACCCCGCCCCCACGGCGCTGTCGGTGATTGCGGCGGCGCTGCTGATTCTGTGTGCGCTGGGCGCGTGGCTGATTGCCGGCGCCAAGCTGCGCAATTACGAGGTGGAGGAGCTGGACGACCGGGAGCTGCTGCGCCTGGGCATGACCCGGGACATTGTTGTATACGAGCAGAACGGCAGCAGCATGGCCGTCGCGATTTCAGGTCCCGAGCTGTTCGGGGACGGGGAGCCGTTCGCGCCGGACTTTGGGACGGACGAAAACGCCTGAGGAAGCGAAAACACAAAAAAACGGTGCAATAAAATAGTCGGAAACAACAAACAAAAGCCCGCAGCGCGCTGCGGGCTTTTTTCTGACGGGATTTTTGCGGACGCGGGGGGAGATACCGGCCGGGCGAGGCAGGTGCGCCCCGGCCGAATGGCCGCCCGGGGACAGGCGAACGGGAAGAACGGCAACTGCCTTGAAAAACGGCGGCGCAGGGGCGCGCAGAGGCTTTGGATGAGGGAAATTGCCCGGCGCGGGGAACGCAAAGCACAGCCCGCGCCCTTGCCGCCGGCCGTCCCCGGCGGCGGATATCGCGCGGGACGGCCTCAGCGCCTGCGCCGCGTGCCGCCGGAAGACTGGCCGCTGCGTTTGCGCCTGCGCCTGCGGTTGGATTTGGGGACAATCACGAGGGCGTAGAACAGGTACAGCGCGGCAAACACGAGCAGCACGACATAGATGACCTTTGCCGCCGGGGAGGAGAGCAGCTGGCCGATGGTGTCCATCAGCAGCACAAAGCGGTCGAGCTCGACCTCCTCGCGGGAGACAAGCTCCAGCTCGCCGACCTTTTCCCCGTCCAGCAGGACAGTTGCCCTGCCGATCACCTGCCCGACCGAGACCGGCGCCTCAATCTCCTCGGGGAGGTCGGCCAGCTCGTAGGTGACGGCCGGATCCTGTTCGGCGGAGAGGTTGACGACCGTGTACAGCTCCCCGGCGGGGTAGAGCAGCAGGCTGTCCTTTTTGGAGGCGTGCCGGAGCGGAATTTCGGTGACGACCGTGTCCGGGTCACAGACGTTTTTCAGCCCGAGATTGCCGAACGCCCAGTCGTAGATCAGCCGCGTCTCGGTGAAGGCGGACTGCCCCTGCGACCAGAACCGGTCGTCCAGCTCGAACGAGCCGCCCATCACAATCAGCAGGTAGGTCATGCCGTCCTTCTGCGCCGCGGAGGCGAGGCACCGCCCGGCCTCGTCGGTTGTGCCGGTCTTGATGCCCTTGATGTAATCGGTGTAGTAGCCGCTTTGCGGATCCTCCATCAGCACCGTGGTGACCAGGGTGTATTCCTCGTTCAGGTTGGTCGCAGCCTTGGTGTACCGGGACATCTGGCTGATCTCCCAGAAGCCGGGCACGGACAGCGCCCATTCGGTAATCAGCGCCATGTCGTGCGCCGAGGTGTAGTGGTTGTCCGAAAACACGCCGTGCGGGTTGGAAAAATGGGTGTTGGTGCAGCCCAGCTCCTGCGCTTTGCGGTTCATCTGGTCGATAAAGGCGTCGCCGCCGAAATAGTCCCGCACGGCGGAGGCCGCCTCGTTGCCGGATTGCAGCATCATGCAGCAGATCATGTCGTACATCGGCACAACCTCCCCCGCGCGCAGCCCGGCGGTGGAGATGTTCAGCCCGTTGAACTCGTCCCAGACATTCTCCGGCACGGTCACCATCGTGTTCTCCAGGTCGTCGCACAGCTCCATGGCGAGCGCCGCCGCCATGATTTTGGTGAGCGACGCGGGGTGCACCTGCACGTCCGCGTTCTTTTGCAGGATGACCTCGCCGGTGTCCAGACAGACGAGATAAACCGCGTTGGCGCGGATCTCGTTGGGATAGCCATAGTCGCGCGCAAAGGCGGGCAGCGCCAGCGCGGCGAAAAGCAGCGCGCACAGCAGCGCGCAGAGCAGTTTTCTTTTCATAATTACCTCTTGAAATCCAGGCTGAAATCCAGATTATTCAAACAGGGCGATGTACAGGGGAAACCCGGCGGGGTTCGGCGAAAGCCGGAAATTGCCGCGCCGGCTATGGAACCCGCGGCGCAAAGCGGGCGTACCGGCTACCCTTTGGTGTTTTTGTTGTTGCCCGGCTGTGAAAAAAGCCGCCGTGTGTGGGTCTTGTCCACCGACAAACACAGCAGCCGGAATTCGGGGAGCCCGGCAGGGCTCGGCGAAAGCCAGGGCGGCCGCGTCGGTTGGGGAACCCGCGCCGCAAAGCGGCCGCGCGGGATTGCCCTTTGCTGCTGCCCGGCCCCGGAATAGTCGCCGGGTACGGGCTCTGCCCGCTAACGAAACGGAGAAGCCGAAGCAGCCCGATGCCCCGCCGTCAGTTGAGCGCGGCGTCGCTGTCCGCGAACATCCGCTCGACAGCCTGCGCGAGCACCCGATGTGCGGGCTGGGTCAGCTCGGGGTCGGCGGCCAGCAGCGCGTCCGCTTCCCCGGCGGCCTGGTAGAGCACGGCGTCGTCCCCGGCAAGATCCGCGACATGCAGCTCGGGCAGGCCGTGCTGCCGGTGGCCGAAAAAATCGCCCGGGCCGCGTGCCTTGAGATCCTGCCGCGCGATTTCAAAGCCGTCGTTGGTCTGGGTCATCACCTTGAGCCGGCTGCGGGAACGCTCGTTCTGCGCATCCGAGACAAGAACGCAAAAACTCTCCCCGCCGCCGCGGCCGACCCGGCCGCGCAGCTGGTGCAGCGCCGAAAGGCCGAACCGCTCGGCGTTTTCGATAATCATCAGAGTGGCGTTGGGCACGTCCACCCCGACTTCGATGACGGTGGTTGAGACAAGCACCTGGATTTCGCCCCGCTTGAACGCCGCCATGACGGCGGTTTTTTCCGCGGGGCGCATCCGCCCGTGCACAAGCCCGACCGAGAGACCCCGCAGCTCGTTCTGCTCCAGCGCGGCCTTGTATTCCCGGGCAGAGCGCAGCTCCCCCGCCGCGCCCTCTCCCTCCTCCACAAGGGGGCAGACGATGTAGGCCTGCCCGCCGCGCTCGACCGTTTTGCGCACAAAGCCGAGATACCGCGCGCGGTAGCTTGGGGGCACAAGCAGCGTCCTGACCGGCTGGCGGCCGGGCGGCAGCTCGTCCAGGACGGACAGGTCGAGGTCGCCGTAGATAATCAGCGCAAGGGTGCGCGGAATCGGGGTGGCCGACATGACCAGCAGGTGCGGCCGGCTGCCCTTCTGCGCAAGCAGCGCGCGCTGCGCAACCCCAAAGCGGTGCTGCTCGTCCGCAACCACGAAGCCCAGCCGCGCAAACTGCACCGCCTCCCCCAGCACCGCGTGGGTGCCGACGACGAGCCCGCACGAACCGTCCGCAATCTGCGCGAGCAGGGTTTTGCGCGCCGCCCCCTTGACCGACCCGGTCAGCAGCCCGACCGTGACGCCGAACGGCGCCAGCAGCTTGGAGAAGGTCTGGGCGTGCTGCTCGGCGAGAATCTCGGTGGGCGCCATAACCGCGCTTTGATAGCCGCTTTGCGCCGCAAGAAAGGCTCCTGCCGCGGCGCAGACGGTTTTGCCGCTGCCGACATCCCCCTGCAGCAGCCGGTTCATCGGCGTCGCCGCCGCGCATCCGGCGGCGATTTCGGCGATGCACCGCGCCTGTGCGCCCGTCAGCGCATAGGGCAGGGAGCGGGTGAACGCGTCCAGGTCGCCGCGGTCGAGCCGGACGGCGGTTTCGCTGCGGGCGCGCGCCCGCAGCCGCCGCATCCCCAGCGAGAGGATGAACAGCTCCTCAAAGATAAGCCGCTTCTTTGCGGCGGCGGCGCGGGCGTAATCGGCCGGGAAATGAATATCGTGGATGGCCTCCCGGCGGGAGACAAGGCCGCAGCGCGCCGCCAGAGCGCCGGGCAGCGTCTCCTCCAGCTCGTCCCGGCAAAGCCGGTACGCCTCCCGCACACAGTGCTCCACCACCCGGTTGGGCAGCCCCTCGGTCAGCGGGTACTGCGGCGAGAGTGCGGCGGTGTTTTCCGGGCGCAGCACCAGCGGGTTGACCATCTCGCGGGCAAGCAGCCCGCCGGCGAGCTTGCCGTAAAAGAGATATTCCTCCCCTACTTTAAGCGCGGCGGGGGCGTATTTATTGTTGAAATAGGTCAGCGTCAGGTCGGTGGCGCCGTCCCCGCAGTGTACCTTGATGACCGTTTTGCCCCCGCGCACCCGGACGGGCGCGTCCTTGGAATAGACCGCCGCGCGCACGGCAGCCGGCTCGCCGAGGGGCGCCTCCCCAATCGGGGCGGGGTGGGTCATGTCGATATAGCCGCGCGGGTAATGCCGCAGCAGCGCATCCAGGGTGTGGATGCCGAGCTTTGCGAACTGCGCGGCGCGCCGGTCGCCGACCCCCTTGAGCAGCCGGACATCCTGCGACAGCATCTGTGGCATTTTATTTTTCCCTCAATGACAAAGCGGGGGCGGCTTCATGCAAGCCGCCCGCCGCAGGGTATAAACGCAGAGTTATTCCGCCGAAATGTAGTAATAATAGACCGGCTGGCCGCCGTTGATGAGGCTCAGCTCGATGCTGGAGGGCAGCCCGGCCTTGATCTGATCCGCAACCTCGTTCGCGGCCTCCTGCGAGACGTCGCTGCCGTAAATCACGGTCAGGAAGCCGGTTGCCTTTTTGCTCAGCTTCCTGGCCAGCTTGACCGCCGCCCGGCTCACGTCCTTTTCGACATAGAGCAGCTTGCCGGCGCTGATGGCGAGGATCTCGCCCTCCCGGATATTGTGCCCGTCAAACTCAGTGTCCCGCGCGGCGTAGGTCACCTGCCCGGTGGTCGCCGCGTCCGAGGCGGCGTTCATCGCGATGACATTCTCGGAAAGGGACGCCTCCGGGTTGAAGGCGAGCATGGCCGAGATGCCCTGCGGAATCGAGCGGGTGGGCAGCACAACCGCCTTGCGGTCGGCCAGTTTGCAGGCCTGCTCGGACGCCATGATGATGTTTTTGTTGTTGGGCAGCACGATGACCTGCTTTGCCGGAACCGACTGGATGGCGCTCAGGATATCGTCGGTGGAGGGGTTCATCGTCTGGCCGCCGCTGACGACCCGGTCGACGCCGAGGTCGCCGAACAGGGATTTGAGCCCCGCGCCCGTGCTGACCGAGACAAAGCCGTATTCGACGTTGGGGTCGGGCGGCAGATAGAGGAACTCCTCTTTCTGGGCGGCCGTGCGCGCCTTGTCGGCCGCGACGGCCTTTTCCGCCTCGCTCATCCGAACCGCGTTGTTCTTCTGGTTCTCGTAGAACTGCTCCTTCATGTTCTCGATCTTGATTTTGGAAAGATAGCCATGCTCCAGCGCGCCCTGCAGCGCGTCGCCCGGGGTGCCGGTGTGCACATGGCATTTAATCAGCTCGTCGTCGTCAACCACCACGACGCTCTCGCCGATGCTCTCGAGATAGGCGCGCAGCCTTGCGGCGTCGGCCGTCTTTTCGGGCTGTTTCATGACAAGGAACTCGGTGCAGTAGCAGTTTTCCATGTTGGGGTCAAAGACCTCTTCGTTGTACGCGCCGGTCTTTTTGGCCTCCTCCGCCTTGGAGGGCTGGGGCGTCTCCAGCGGCTGGATAACCGCGCCGCCCGCAAAAACCTGCTGCATCCCTTCAAAGATATAGCACAACCCCTGCCCGCCCGAATCGACCACGCCCGCTTTTTTGAGCACGGGGAGCAGATCCGGGGTTTTTTGCAGGGTTTCGGCAGCCGTGTCGCACACAAGCTGCCAGAGCGCGGCCGGCTCGCTGCCCCGCCACGCCTGCGCCGCGCGCTCGGATGCGACGCGGGAGACGGTCAGCATGGTGCCCTCGGTCGGGTTCATGACCGCTTTATACGCCGATTCAACCCCCTTTGTGAGGGAATTGGACAGATCCTCGGCGCTCGCCTCGGCCTTGCCCTGCAATTTGCGGGAAAAGCCGCGGAACAGCAGGGAAAGGATAACCCCCGAATTGCCGCGCGCGCCGCGCAGCAGCGCCGAGGCGGTGATCTGGGAAACCATCTCGACCGTGCAGTCGTCCGGCAGCTTGGAAAGCTCCGGCAGCGCCGCGCAGATGGTCATGGACATGTTGGTGCCGGTGTCCCCGTCCGGCACAGGGAATACGTTCAGTTCGTCGACCGCCGCCTTGCGGTTTGCGATGTTGTTCGCGCCCGAAATAATGGCGTCGCGCAGAATAGCTCCAGTGATCATAGCTCTACTTCGTCCTCCAATCCACACAGCATCAACCGGCCACCAGTTCGTCCACAAAGACGTTGACTGTGCTGACCGACAGCCCGGAGGTCTGTTCGACTGCATATTTGACCTTGGCGGCGATGCTCTCCACAATAGCCGCGATGTTCACGCCGTACACAACCTTGATGTGCAGCTCGATTTTCAGCTTGCCGCCCGCTTCGCTGACACGCACGCCCTTGTCGGGGAAATTCTGGCCGAAAAGCAGGGAACGGATCCCCTCGACCGGCCCACTGGTCGCCATCCCCTTCACGCCGTAGCATTGGGAAGCGGCCATGCCGACCAGGTTCGCGAAGAATTCGGGACTAAGAGTGACGGCACCCAGTTCGGTCGCGATTTTAACCATATTCATGCGTTCCTTTCAGGGAATTTGATAATTTACACAATAAATGCTATGCTTTTTCATCATTTCATATAATACCCGAAAGGCCGGGTGGTGTCAATAAGAA
>CAZYAV010000025.1:0-7218 GCA_964645785.1 uncultured Oscillospiraceae bacterium | reverse complement strand
AATCATGCCCGCCCAGACGCCGAGCAGCCCGGTGTGCAGCACATACACCATCAGCGCGGCGATGCCGGTGCGCAGGATGCCGACATTGACAAAGGAGACCAGCGCGGTGAATCGGCTGTCCCCGCTGCCGCGCAGGCAGCCGGAATAGATCACCTGGGAAATCTGGAAGATGACGATGACCGTCATCATCTGCATGATGATGGTGCCGTCGTGGATGACCTGCGGCGTTTCGGAAAACCAGGTGAAGATGTATTTGCCGAACAGGATATAGACAAGGCTGAGCGCGAGCGAGCAGATCATGCCGCACCGCTGGCAGAACGAGCCGTAAATGCGCGCAAGGTCGCTGCGCTTTTCGCCCAGGGAATAGCCGACAAGTGCGATGGACGCGACCGACAGCCCGTCCCCGAACGCGAAGGAGATGGTCAGGATATTGCTTGCGATCTGGTGGGTTGTAAAGGCGGTTGTGCCGAGGCTTGCGAGAATTTTCGCGTTGATGACAAACGCGACCCGCAGCACCACCTGCTCGAGCAGCGCGCTCGCGGTGATGGAGACCAGCGAGCGGAAGGACTGCTTTTCGTAAATTTTGCCCGTTTTCAGCTTGAGATAGACGTAATTTTCCACATGCAGAGTGGAGGCGACGGCCATCCCCAGCCCAACCGCCGCGCCGGTCACGGTCGCGATGGCCGCCCCCATCACACCAAGGGCCGGAAAGCCCCAGTGGCCGCCGATCAGCAGGTAGTTGAACAGGATGTTGACGAGGTTGCTGGCAAGCCCGGTGCGCATCGAGATTTTGGTGTTGCCCGACCCGCGCTGCGCGGCGTTGATGACGAGGGTCAGGGCGTTGAACAGGAACCCGGCCGCGATGATGCGGAAATAGATTACGGCGTCGGCGTGGGTATCTGGCTGCGAGCCGATGAAATGCAGAATCTCTTCCGCATAGAGGATGGCCACGGCGGAGATTACCAGGACGAGCGCAAGGGCAATCACCAGCGCAAGCTTGAGCACCCGCACAGCGCTGACGCGGTTGTCCTCCCCCTTGCGGCGGGCGACGAGGGCGGAGACGGCGGGCGCCATCGCCATGAAAAACGCAAGCGCCAGCATTTTGGGCTGTGTGGTCAGTCCGACGGCGGCAATCGCGTAATCCCCCAGCACCGAGACCATCATGGTGTCGATGAAACCGACAATGGCGAGCAGCGCGGATTCCAGCACCGATGGCCACGCCATTGAGATGGTTTTGCGCAGCAGGGTGCGGTCGTCCGGCAGCGCCCCGAGCGGCGTTTCCCCCTTCAGAACCGCCCGCGCGCTGAACAGCTTCATAACCGGGTTTTCGTTCATCTTCCACCCTCCTAAAGTCGATTGACACAAAAAGGGTTCCGAACGACGCACGCGTCGTTCGGAATCCCGATTTTGCACCCTTTATCCGTCCGCCCGCAGCATGGCCGGACGGGACGCCGGCTTAACCGGCTTATTTGGCATAGTCGACCGCGCGGCTTTCCCGAATCACGTTCACCTTGATCTGGCCGGGATAGTTCAGCTCTTCCTCGATGCGGTTGACAATATCCCGCGCGACAATCGCGAGATGGTCGTCGTCGACCGCCTCCGGCTTGACGATGATGCGCACCTCGCGGCCGGCCTGGATGGCGAAGGAGCGCTCGACGCCGTCGTAGGAATTCGCGATTTCCTCCAGCTTCTCCAGCCGCTTGATATAATTCTCCAGGTTTTCGCTGCGCGCGCCGGGGCGGGCGGCCGAAATCGCGTCCGCCGCCATGACGATAAACGCAAGCGGGGTCTTGGCCTCGACGTCGCCGTGATGCGCCTCGATGGCGTGGATGACCGCCGCGCTCTCCTTATACCGCCTGGCGACCTCGACGCCGAGCTGGATGTGCGTCCCCTCCATCTCGTGGTCGAGCGCCTTGCCGATGTCGTGCAGCAGACCCGCGCGCCGCGCCAGGGTCACGTCGACCCCAAGCTCGGCGGCGAGCATACCGGACAGCAGCGCGACCTCCACGCTGTGCTGAAGCACATTCTGGCCGTAGCTCGTTCTGTAATGCAGACGGCCAAGCAGCTTGACCAGCTCGGGGTGGATGCCGGTGACACCCACGTCGAGCACCACCCGCTCGCCCTCTTTTTTGATGATCTGGTCGACCTCGCGGCGCGCCTTTTCAACAACCTCTTCGATGCGCGCGGGATGGATGCGCCCGTCGTAAATCAGCTTTTCAAGCGCAAGCCGCGCAACCTCGCGGCGGATCGGGTCGAAGCTGGATACGGTGATCGCCTCCGGTGTGTCGTCGATGATGAGGTCGACGCCGGTCACTGTCTCGAGCGCGCGGATATTGCGCCCCTCGCGCCCGATAATCCGCCCCTTCATCTCGTCGTTGGGCAGCGCCACAACCGAGACGGTCGCCTCGGAGGTGTAGTCCGCGGCGCAGCGGGAAATCGCGAGCGACAGCATGTTGCGCGCCAGCGTGTCCGACTCGTCCTTGAGCTGCTGCTCGTAATAATTGATGCGCACCGCCTTTTCGTGGGTCAGCTCGGCGTCCAGCTGGCTGAGCAGCAGGTTCTTGGCCTGCTCCTCCGAGAAGCCGGAAATTTTTTCCAGCATCTCAAACTGGCTCTTTTTCAGCGCCTCCGCGTCGTTTAGCTTTTCGTTCAGCTCGGCGGCCTTTTTGGCAAGCTTGGTCTCCTCTGCTTCAAACTGCTGGACCTTTTTGTCCAGATTTTCCTCTTTTTGGATCATCCGGCGCTCCTGGCGCTGCACCTCGTTGCGGCGCTCGCGCAGCTCGCGGTCGGATTCGTTTCGCATCTTGAAGATCTCGTCCTTCGCTTCCAGAACGATTTCCTTGCGCTTTTGTTCAGCGGATTTTATAGCGTCGTTTACGATTTTTTTTGCCTCGTCCTCAGCCGAGCCAATGCGCGCCTCGGCAACCTTGCGACGATAGGCAACTCCCCCATAAAAACATGCGACCCCCGCAATAACGGCCGCAATAACCGCTGAAACAATACCAACAAGAATTGGATCCATTGTTTCAGTTTCCTCCGGTTTCTTTTTTGCTGTCTTAACGTTATTTCGCTTAAATACGGGCAAATTGAAGCTTGCCGGTACATAATACGCTCATATTATTTTATAGGTAATAAGGGGGAATTGTCAATACTTTCTGTATATGCATGTGCCGGCGGCGGCTGCGCGCCGGCAACGCGGCGCCCGCTTGACCCGGTTCGGGTGTGCTTTGGCGGGGCTCAGCAGGCCGAAAAGGTGTACCGGACAAGGTTCCCGTTCCCGTCTCCCGTCGTGATGACCGTGTCCCCGGCCGCGTTTTTGCCCATGTCGAGAATCGGGAACCGGCCGGCCGCCTTCACATAAGCCTCCGGGCTCTCCGGCTCAATTTCGATCAGCTCCTTTTTGGCGTGCTGTTCGCCGCCGCAGGGGTTGATATCCTCAACAAAAACCTCGTAATCCTGCATGGTTTTTCCTTTCCGCCCGGCGGGTAGTTCGCCGCGGGCACGGGTGCGTTTGCACCGGTTTTTCTGTGGCTTGCGGGACGTGCCGGTCCCGTTTAAGGATAGCAAATCCCCCAAAAACCGTCAATTTGCGCGCGGAAAAACCGCAGCCTGTCTGCGCCATCCGGGGCGGTAAACCGGCGCGCCAGGCCGACCCCCACCCGCGCGGCGGACGGGCTTGACACCGTGGTGAAGTTATGCTATAACGACAATAGTTTAAACCAGCGCAAAGCGATGAGGACAAACAGGCGCTTGCACCAGGCCGGAAAAGAGACGCGCCCCAGCGGCTGAAAGGGCGCGGCCGACCCGCAATCCCGATACCATTGTCCGAGCGCGCCGAACCCAATCGGCGCCGTCTGCGAGTCGTTACCCTCGCGCCATGAGCGGCGTGCCCTGCCCTGAGCCGGGCGCGCAATTCGGGTGGAACCGTGGAGCAATGCTTCACCCCGATTTTTCCGTTTCGGGGCGGGGCATTTTTGTTTTCCGCCCGGGTGTTCAAAGCAGAGCGGGCAGGCTGCCTGCCCGCAGCCGGCCAGGCAAAAACAGGAGGAAACAGGTATGGACATGGTGAAGGTGTCGCTTAAAGGCGACGTGAAGGAATTCCCGAAGGGGACGACGGCCGCCGAGATTGCCAAGAGCATCGGCATGGGGCTGTACAGGGCGGCCTGCGCGGCCGAGATAGACGGGCAGGCCTGCGACCTGCGCACGCCGGTCGAGCGGGACTGCGCGCTGTCGATTCTGACCTTTGACAGCAAGGAGGGCAAGCACGCGTTCTGGCACACGGCCAGCCATGTGCTGGCGCAGGCGATTCAGCATCTCTATCCCGCAACGAAATTCACCATCGGCCCTGCGATTGAAAACGGGTTTTATTACGACGTCGACAGCGAGACGGTGTTCACCCCCGAGATTCTCGAGACCGTCGAGGAGGAGATGCGCAAAATCGTCAAGGCGGATATTCCGCTTGGCCGCTATGTCCTCTCCAAGGAGGACGCGCTCGCGAAGATGGCGGGCAACGAGTACAAAGAAGAGCTGATCCGCGAGCTGCCCGACGGGGAGGAGATCAGCTTTTATGAGCAGGGCGACTTTACCGACCTGTGCGCAGGGCCGCACCTGATGAGCACCGGGGCGCTCGGCGCGGTCAAGCTGCTCAACGTCACCGGCGCGTATTGGCGCGCGGACGCGAAAAACAAGATGTTACAGCGCATTTACGGCATCGCGTTCCCCAAAAAGGCGCAGCTGCAGGAATATCTCGACATGCTTGAGGAGGCGAAGAAGCGGGATCACCGCCGCCTTGGCCGCGAGCTGAAGCTGTTCATGCTGGCCGAGGAGGGTCCCGGCTTCCCCTTCTTCCTGCCCAACGGCATGGTGCTCAAAAATACCCTGATTGACTACTGGCGCGAGGTGCACAAGCGGTATGGCTATGTCGAGATCTCGACGCCGATGATCCTCAACCGGGATCTCTGGCTGCGCAGCGGGCACTGGGATCACTATAAAAACAACATGTACACGACCCAGATCGACGGGGAGGATTACGCGATCAAGCCGATGAACTGCCCGGGCGGGATGCTGGTGTACAAGTCCGAGCCGCGCTCCTACCGTGACCTGCCGCTGCGGGTGGGGGAGCTTGGCCTTGTCCACCGGCATGAGATATCCGGTACGCTGCACGGCCTGATGCGGGTGCGCTGCTTCACCCAGGACGACGCGCATATCTTCATGACCCGCGACCAGATTAAGGACGAGATTATCGGCACGGCGGCGCTGTTTGACGAGGTGTATTCCCGCTTTGGGCTGGAATACAAAATCGAGCTGTCGACCATGCCGGAGGATCACATGGGCGCGCTGGAGGACTGGGAGGCGGCGACCAACGCGCTGCGCGCGGCGATGGATGCGCTGGGGAAATCCTACGAGATCAACGAGGGGGACGGCGCCTTCTACGGCCCGAAGCTGGATTTCCACCTGCGGGACAGCCTGGGGCGCACCTGGCAGTGCGGCACCATCCAGCTCGATTTCCAGATGCCCGAGCGGTTTGAGCTGGAATACACCGGCGAGGACGGCGCCAAACACCGCCCGGTCATGATTCACCGGGTCGCGTTCGGCTCGATCGAGCGGTTTATCGGCATTCTGATCGAGCATTTTGCGGGGGCGTTCCCGCTCTGGCTGTCGCCGGTGCAGGCGGTGGTGATTCCCATTTCGGAAAAGCACCACGAGTACGCGGACGCGGTCGCCGCCCGGCTGGAGGCGGCCGGCGTGCGGGTTCAGATTGACAAGCGCAGCGAGAAGATGGGCTATAAAATTCGCGAGGCGCAGCTGCAAAAGACGCCGTATATGCTGATTGTGGGGGACAAGGAGAAGGAGGAGCAGACCGTCTCGGTGCGCGCCCGCAAGGGCGGCGATCTCGGCGGGATGCCGCTTGACCGGCTGCTTGACCGGCTGGTTGAGGAGATTCGCACCCGCGCGCTGTAAGCGCGGGCAGTGAAGAGAACCCGGCTTTGAGCGGCAGCCCGCCGCCCAAAGCCGGGTTTTGTGCCGGGTTATGGCCGCCTGGAAAAAAACGGGGCGAAACAATTGACAAGCCGTGTGTGAAATGCTATAGTATTAGGGCTATCCGATGTTTTTGCAAAAAAACGGTTTGCCGCATAAGACCCGAGCCATTAGCTCAGTCGGCAGAGCAATTGCCTTTTAAGCAATGGGTCCGGAGTTCGAATCTCCGATGGCTCACCAATCCGCCCAAATTCGAGCATTTACGTGTTTGCAGACGGTTTTATGCTGCGAATTTGGAAATGAAAAAGCCCCCTCGTTTGAGGGGGCTTTCTTTATTGACTTTCTGCTTCAGCTCTTGATTGTTTTGCCATCTCCCGCTGGATGTGCGCCACCATCATGGACAGAAATTCTGAAACGGTCGGCGCGGCGTCAAGCCCGTATCCGGCCAGTTCCTGCAGACGCTGGGGATTCTTCTTCCATGCTACGTGCAGAATGTAGCGGATATTGTGCTCGGCGCTGCCTTTGTCATACTGCTCGTCTACGACCTTATAAATCCTTTCCATAACCTGCCGCAGACAGCTTTCGTCCTCAAGAGCAAGCTCGATGGCGCGGATTGCCCGCTCGTAGCCGTCATAGCTTTTGCGGATGCCTAAAAGCTGGAATTCATCGCGAATGTAATCGTGTGTCGAAAACATAGGACAATCCTCCCAATTATTAGATTTGCAAACAGTATATTGCAAATCCTGGCATGATGTAGAGAGTACGGCCAAATGAAAGGATTTTGTAATCAAAACAGAGCCGGGATTACTTCTTCCGACCCTGTAGCTCATTGCTTCTATGCCACCGCCGCCCTGACGGTCTCGACGATCTTCGCGAGCCGTGCGGTCTCGGCTTGTGTCGTTTCCAGCTGCGCCCGGAGCTGCGCGATCTCCGCCTCGAGGGTGGCCTTGCCGTTGTCCGCGAAGTGCAGCGCCGCCCAGTCGGGGCTATAGGCCACCCAAAGCGCGTCGCCGATGCCGTTGACGTCCGGCTCGAGCATGTACCAGGCGTACCCGTCCGCCTCCGTGCGGTCGTGGATATTGTAGATGCCGGGCGTGACGTAGCCCCAGCGACGGCCGGTCAGGGTCGGGTACAGCCGCCCGTTGACCACGGCCGAGGTGATCTCGATCTGGTCTTTGCTCTCGTTGCGGGCGACCGGTGTGCCGTAGGGCTTGACCGGCTCGGCGGTGCGGATGCGCT
>CAZYAV010000024.1:0-41099 GCA_964645785.1 uncultured Oscillospiraceae bacterium | reverse complement strand
GTCTGATGGCCGAAATGCACGCCCGCTTCCAGAAGCTGTTTCATGGATACGACTGCCATAGTTTTGTGTCTCCTTGTGTGTTTTTGTTTTTGTCCTCCGCACATCTCATTGCGCGGCATCCGCCCCTTTGCAGGGTTGCGAACACCCGCCGCGCACATGATATGCGTGCGAATTGCCGAATTATTGTAGCATGGATGAGAAAAAAATGCAAGCCCTCTGCCCAATCCGCCCGCGGCTGGGCGGTTTTTGCCGGTACGGGCAGGCAAAAAGCCGCCCCGACCCGTCGCACCGGATAAAAGAGGGGGCTCCCCCGCGGCGGAAAACAGCCGGTTGCGCCGGGCTGTTCCGCGGGCAGCCTGGTGCGCCGCCGCTCAGCCCTTCAGGCCGTTTGCCTGCCGCTCCATGTTCTCAATCACAACATCGTGGACGTCGCCGAGCGAGGCGGCGTATTCCAGCACCTTCCACGGCTCGTTTGTGTGAAAATGGATTTTGATCAGGTCGGGATCGCCGATTGCGAGCAGGCTGTCCCCTTTGAAATTCGCCCTGATGTAGTCGTTGATGACGTCTTCGTCCAGATCCTCCCCCGCAATCAGCATCTGCGTGTCGAATTTGTATTCCAGCATATCCGTGCTCCTTTCTCTGTCCCAGGCCGTGCGTTTTGCGGTCTGATTGTAATTCGGTCATAAAGGCGCCGACCGCGCCCTGTTCTTTTCCCCGGGTTTGCGCGCGCGTTTGTATGCGGGCCGCTTTGCGGAATTTCCTTTGCCCCACGGCGGGATATTCCCGAACCCGTGCGGCAGCGCCCGGCCTGCCTTTGCAGCCGGCCAAGCCGGCCCTTAAGCGCCGCGCGGGTTACGGCGCGCTCTCCTCCGCCTGCTCCAGCGCGCGCACCAGCACCTTGTAGCCCGCATATCCCACCAGCCGGTTGAGCAGCGCAAGCAGCGCGTTGGTGGACAGGCGGGTCGGCAGCTCGGCCATGCGCAAAAAGCGTTCCCGCCGCGCGCGCGCGCCGGCGCACCCGTTCAGCCCGTCCTCGCACAGGTCGGCGGCCGTAATCAAGCGGGTCTGCGGGGCGCCGTCCGGCTTTGCTGCGTCGGCGGCGCCGGTTCCCGCAGCGGCGGGCTGCGCCTGTGTGAGCGCGTCGCGCAGCGCGGACTCGATAAGGGCGGTGTCCAGCCCCTCGACCCCCAGCAGGCCGGCCGCCCCGGCGCGGGGCTTCCTGCGCTCCTTGCCCGGCCGCTCGGGGATATAGGCGTGCAGGACATTCTCCCGCCCGGCCAGATCCTCGACGTATTTGCGGATCTTAAAGCCCGCGTCGTCGCTGTCCGTCAACACAATCAGCCCCGTCTCCCGCCCCAGCCGCCGAAAAAGCGCCTGCTTGTCCCTGTCCCGGAAGATGTTGAAGCCGTCCGTCGTGAGGATCAGCCCGTCTACGATTCCCTCCAGCCTGCTTTTGTCATACCGCCCCTCCACGACGACGGCGCGCTCGGTTCGGATCATCTCGTCCCTCCCGCCGCAAGCGCCAGCCGGGAGACATACTGCTCAATCAGAATACGCTCGTCCACCGCCGAGCCCTTGAGCTTCAGATCCAGCTCGCAGAGCAGCGCGACCATCTTTTCCAGCTGCGCGGCCGAGAACCGCGCGCACCGCTCATACGCAATCCCGACCTTGCGGTCGCCCGATTTATAGTCAAACAGGTCAAACAGCGTCTTTTGGGAAAGCCCCTTGTCCCGCGCAAGGCGCGCGCGGTAATAGTTGATGAATGCGGTGTTGAGCGCCGCCGTAATCGCGAGCGGCGGGGTGCGGTCGTCCAGCATGGTCTCCAGCGCCAGCAGCGCGCCGCGCACGTCCTTGCGCTCGATTTTGGAGATCATATCGTACACGCCGGCCTCCGCCGTGCGCACACAGAGCGTCTCGACGTGCTGTAGGGTGATTTCGCCGTAATCCGCGCGCGCGGCCAGCTTGGCAATCTCCCCGCTGATGAGCATCAGGTCGTCCCCGCAAAGCTCGACAATCCGTTTGACGACCTCGCCGCGCGCCGTGCAGCCCTGCCCCTTGATGATACCCTCGATATACGCCTCCAGCGCGTACCCCTTTTTCGCCGCGGCGACGACGAGCGCCGCGTCCGGGCAGTTGGCCGCAAAGGCCTCGGCCTTTTTGGACACGCTGAACCGCCCGTCCGGCACAAACTGTTTGAACACCACCGTGATGTCCTCGGGGATTTCCCGCAGCAGCTGGGCAAACAGCTCCGCGCGCACCTTGCCGATTGCACCCGGGTCAAACCCGTCAAAAAGCAGAACCCGCCGCGCGCCCAGGAAAGAGCAGGTGTAAAAGGGCTGCTCGATCTCCTCGTCCGTGCTTTTGGCCGCGTCCAGCCGGGTAAGCCCCTCGGCGTCCCCGCCGAGCGCCGCTTTCAGCACCCTGCCAACACAGCGGTCAAGCAGATATTCGTCGTTGCCGGTTATATAATACAGGGGACACAGCCCGTTTTTCGCAAGCGCGCCGTCCAGTGTCCGGTCGTCCAGTTTAATCATATTCCCTCACCACGCTGTAGCTGCCGTCCTGCGCGATATAGACCGCGCAATTCGGCTGCATCTCCGTATCCGCGAACCCGACGCCCCGCGCCGTATCCGCCACCGGCTCCCCGTTTTCGTCAAGGATGGTCACGGTATACCCAAACTGCGCGACAAGCACCGCGCCGCATGTCGAAATCTCCGCCCTGTCCGCCCCAAGCGGCCGCACCGACAGACCCGCAAGCGCCGTCTGCGGGCGGGCAATTCCGATGTTCTCCAACAGTATAACACATTCCGGCTGCGGCAGGAACCGCACGGCGCACCAGTCGCTCAGCTCCTCTTGCTGCGCCTCGCCCGGCTGACGGCGCAGGATGGCGGCCGCCCTGCCCTGCCCGACGCAGACCACCGCAAAATCCCCGCAGGGATATATCTGGGTTCGCCGCGCCAGCACGGCCGCCTTGACCGCGATGCCGGTTGCCAGCGAAAGCACAATGCAGGCCGCCGTGAACCCAAGCCGGGCGCGCCTGCCCCGCACGGCGGCCACAAGAACCGCCGCGATTGCGAAAACCGCCCAGATGCGGGTAAAGCCGTCCGAAAAGTGAACGGCGGCAAACGGGATTGCGCTAAACAGATGCGCGCCCAAAAGCAGCAGCTTTGCGCACACACCGGCCGCCAGCGCGGCGAGATAAAAGAGCGGCGCCAGCAGGCCGATCCCGCCGAACAGCCCGATCACCAGCCCAAAACAGAGCATCGGCGCAACAAAGCAGAGCAGCAGCAGATTGGCGAGCGGCGCGACAAGCGAGACGGTCATGCCGCACAGCACAAGGACGGGAAAGGTCAACACGCTCACACAGCAGGAGGAGACCACCGCCGCAGCGGCTTTGCCCAGCGGCCTGCCCTTGCGGGCGGCAACCTTCGCCTGCAGCGCCGGCGCCGCGACGCACAGCGCAAAGCAGCTGCTGAACGAGAGCAGAAAGCCCAGCTCACCCGCCGTTTTCGGGCTGGGCAGCAGAATCACAAGCGCCGCGGCCGCAAGGGAGGTAAAGGGATCGCTTTCCCGGTTGGCCGCCTGCGCGCCCTGCACCAGCCAATTCATCAAAACAGCGCGCACAACCGACGGCCTGCCGCCATAAACAAGCGCCAGCAGCAGCCCGAACAGGCCGGTTGCGGCAAAGCGGGCAAAGCGGCGGTCTCCCTTTGCGCCGCACAGCTTCGCGGCGAAGCCGAGCAGGATGGACACATGCAGCCCGGATACCGCGAGGATATGCCCGATCCCGCTGCGGGTCAGGTCGCGGCTGACCGTGTCCGGCAGATTGTCCCGTTCGCCGGTCAGCATCGCGCCGATCAGCGATCCCTCCGGCGCGCCGAGATAGCGCAGCAGATTGCCGCGCACCTGCGCCCCGAACCGGTCAAGATAAAACCTCCAGCTCTCCCCCGTGCGCGCCGGTTCCGCAAGCAGGTAGGCGCGCACGGAAACCGTTTGGGCAAGCTCCGCGCTTTCCCAAAGGCGCAGCTGTGCGGAATACACCGCGCCCACGGACAGGGGATCGTCGCGGTAAAAGCGCACGGTCAGGCCGCGCACCCGTTCCCCATCCAACCGGCGTACCGACGCCACGACCAGGCAGTCCGCCTCATACTGCACACAGCGTTCAACGCAGAACTCCGCCTCCCAGCGCCGGCCGCAGACCCGCCGCGCCAGGCTGTTCTGCCGCAGCTCACAGGCCGCAAACAGCAGCGCGGCCGCCGCAAGCGCGCACAGGACAACCCGAACCGGCAGCGTCACCCTGCCGCGCAGGCACAGCACACAGACAGCCGCAGCCCCAAACAGACCCGCAAGATAAACCGGCCAACCGGCAGGCAGCGCGCAAAAGACCGCCAGCGCCAGCAGAATCGTGGTTCCAACTGCGGCAAGCGGTCTTTTCATGCGAATAACCCTCTGTTCGTGCTCGAATGCGAGATGGGCGCGGCTCTTCCGGCCTTTAAAGCCGCCGCGGCGGCTCAGTCGAAATAATCCTTGGTGTTGAAGGTCGGCAGCACCTCGAGGAAGAAGATGTCCTCCCGCTCGCTCGCGACCCCCTCGGCGAGCACGGCGCATTTGCCGACGATGTTGCCGCCGGCCTTGTTCACGATGCTCTCCAGCGCATACAGCGAACCGCCCGTGCTGATGACGTCGTCCACAATCAGCACCTTTTTCCCCTTTATGTCGTCCATCTCGTGGCGGTCAAGATACAGGGTCTGCTTGCGCGCCGTCGTGATGGACTGCACCTCTACCATGACCGGGTCGGTCATGTACAGCTTGCTCATCTTGCGGCAGGCGACATAGGGCTTTCCGCTCTGGCGCGCCATCTCGTACGCGAGGGGAATCCCCTTCGCCTCCGCCGTGACAATCACGTCGAAATCCGGCGCCTTTTTGAGCAGACCCTCCGCGCATTTGATGGTGATTTCGACGTCCGAAAACATGATAAACGCCGCGATGGACATCACCTCGTTGACCTTACAGATCGGCAGCTTGCGGGTGCAGCCCGCCACATGCAGCTCATAATACTTCTGTTCCATGATTCTCTCCTGTTGTGTGAATAATTAACCCATATGACCCTTGCAAAGCGGTTGACCCGCTGTTGACCCGTACCGGCAAACCGAATCAGCCCGGCGGCCACGCGAGGCTGCGGCCTGCCAGCACATGAAAATGCAGGTGCGGGACGCTCTGCCCCGCCTGCGCCCCCGTGTTCGAGACAACCCGAAAGCTCTCGATCCCCTTTTCGCGGGTGATTTTGGCGATCACTTCAAAAATATGCGCGACTAGGGCGGCGCTTTCCCCGTCGATTGCGGCGCAGCTTTCGATGTGCCGCTTGGGAATCACAAGAAAATGGGTCGGCGCCTGGGGGTCAATGTCGTTGAACGCCAGCACCTGCTCGTCCTCATAGACCCTGTCGCACGGGATCTGCCCTGCCGCAATTTTGCAAAACAGGCAATCTTCCATCGAATCTCCTCCTTTTTTCTGCCCGCAGCCCGCTCGGAGTGCGGAGCCCGTTTTCACCCGCCCGGGTGATTGAACAATACCGGTTCCGCCCGCCGGCGGCGCAGGGCTCAGCCCAGCAGCCCTCCGACAATCTCCGCCGCCCGGCCGAGCGCCGCGTCCAGCCCGGACGCGTCCTTTGCGCCCGCCATCGCGAGATCCGGCTTGCCGCCGCCCGAACCGCCGAGCAGCCCGGCGACTTTTTTGACGACGTCGCCCGCCCGGACGCCCGCCGCGACCGCCTGCGCGCCGCAGGCCGCGCAAAGGGTCACCTTGCCGTCCGCAACCGAGGCGAGCACCGCCACGCCGTTCGGCGTCTTTGCCTTGAGCGCGTCGGCCGTCGTCTTGAGCGCGTCGGCCTTTGCCTCCTCCAGCTTCGCGGTCATAACCAGCAGCCCGCCGACCTGCACCGCGCCGCTTTCAATCTCGCCGAGCGACGCGCTCGCCATTCGGGCGTTCAGCCTGCCGACCTCCTGCTCGGCCGCCTTGAGCGCCGCCGAAACCGACTGCGCCTTTGCGGGCAGCTCCGCCGTGTTTGCAAGCTTAAGCACCGCCGCGGTCTCCTCCAGCAGCGCCTTCTGCTCGTCCAGCAGCGCCAGCACGCCGAAACCGGTGGTTGCCTCGATGCGGCGCACGCCCGCCGCAACCGAGCTCTCGCTCAGGATCCGGAACAGCCCCAGCTCGGCCGTATTGTGCACGTGGGTGCCGCCGCAGAATTCCATCGAAAAGCCCGGCACGTCGATTACCCGCACAATGTCGCCGTATTTTTCCCCAAACAGCGCCATCGCGCCCGCCTTTTTCGCCTCTTCAATCGGCATGACCTTGTGTTCGACCGGGATGGCCGCCAGAATCTTTTCATTGACCATCCGCTCAACCTGCGCGAGCTCCTCGCGGGTCATCGCCTCGTAATGGGCAAAGTCGAACCGCAGGCGATGCGGGTCGTAGTAGCTGCCCGCCTGATGGACATGGTCGCCCAGCACGGCGCGCAGCGCCGCCTGGAGCAGATGGGTGGCCGTGTGGTTGCGCATGGTCGCATGGCGCGCGGCGGGGTCAACCGACGCCCTGAGGGTGTCGCCCAACTCGATCATGCCGCCGGTCACGACGCCGGTGTGCACATAAAAGCCCTCGTTCGTCTTCTGGCAGTCGGTAATCTGCACGGTCGCCGCGCCGGTGGTCATCACGCCGGTATCGCCAACCTGGCCGCCGCTCTCGGCGTAAAACGGGGTCACGTCAAGGATGAGCTTGACCTCCTCCCCCTCCGAGGCCGTCTTGACCGGTTCGCCGTTCGAGACGAGGAATTCGAGCTTCCCCTCGGCCTCCAGCGTATCATAGCCGACAAATTCGCTCTTGATTTCCAGCCCCTTGAACAGGTCGCTTTCCCAGGATATCTTTTTCTTCAGCGTGTCCTCGCGGCCGCGCTTTTTCTGCTGCGCAAGCTCTGCCTTAAAGCCCTCCTCGTCGACCGTGATGCCCCGCTCGGCGGCGATTTCGCGGGTCAGGTCGATCGGGAAGCCGTAGGTGTCGTTCAGCTTGAACGCCCGTGCGCCCGAAAGTACGGTTTCGCCAGCCTTCGTCATCTCGTCCAGGATATCCGACAGCAGCTGGCTGCCCTGGTCGATCGTCTTGGCGAAGGTCTCCTCTTCCGCCTTGATGACCCGCGTAATGTATTCCCGGTTCTCCGCAAGGTTCGGGTAGGCCGTGATGTTCTCGTTGATGACCGTGTCCGCCACCTCGTACAGGAACGGCCGCTTGATGCCGAGCAGCCGGCCGTGGCGCGCAGCCCGGCGCAGCAGCCGGCGCAGCACATAGCCCCGCCCGTTGTTGGACGGGCCGATCCCGTCGCCAACCATAAACACGGTGGAGCGGACATGGTCGGTGATGACCCGGATGGAGACGTCGACCGCCGAATCCTCTTTATATTTGACCCCGGCAATCCGCTCGATGTGCTTCATGATGTTCTGGATCGTGTCCACTTCGAACAGATTGTCGACATCCTGGCAGATGCAGGCGAGCCGCTCCAGCCCCATGCCGGTATCGATATTGCCGCGCTCCATCCGCTCATAATGCCCCTCGCCGTCCGAGATAAACTGGGTAAACACGAGGTTCCAGAACTCGACAAAGCGGTCGCACTCGCAGCCGACATGGCAGTCCGGCTTGCCGCAGCCGTGCTCCGGCCCGCGGTCGTAGTAGATTTCCGAGCAGGGGCCGCAGGGGCCCGAGCCGATCTCCCAGAAGTTGTCCTCGCGGCCAAGCCGCACCATGTGGTCGGGCGCAACGCCGACTTCCTTTGTCCAGATATCGTACGCCTCGTCGTCCTCCTCATACACCGAGACATACAGCCGGTCGACCGGCATCTCAATGACCTTGGTCACAAACTCCCACGCCCAGCGGGTGGCGTCGCGCTTGAAGTAATCCGCAAACGAAAAGTTGCCGAGCATCTCAAAAAAGGTGCCATGGCGCGCGGTTTTGCCCACGTTTTCGATATCCGGTGTGCGGATGCATTTCTGGCAGGTCGTCGCGCGGTTGCCCGGCACGTGCGCCTGCCCAAGGAAATACTTTTTAAGCGGCGCCATGCCGGAATTGATGAGCAGCAGGCTCTTGTCGTCCTGCGGCACAAGAGAAAAGCTGTCCATGCGGTAATGTCCCTTGCTTTGATAAAAGCGCAGAAACTTTTCGCGCAGGTCGTTCAGTCCTGTCCATTCCATATCGTCTCAACCCCACTTCATTTTCAAGATCTTCTGCAAAAAAGTTAGACCCCCGCCCCGGAAAATCGGGACGAAGGCCTTGATTGACACAAAGCATCCGCGGTACCACCCGCCTTGCGCGCCGCCGGGCGCGCCTCTTGAACACGCCTTAACGCGGCGGCCACGCCGGCCTCCTCGGCCGGAGCTTGGCGGACGGCGCAGCCCGTTCAGCGGCGCGCCTTTCAGCCACGGGCGCGGCTCTCTGCTTAACGCTGGTATGTGGGGGCTTGTTTTCCGCCTGATTGCGCTTTTTCCCTATACGCCGCGCAATAAGGCCGCGCAGCCACTGTACTCGTTCATTATATAGGCGCGGCGCGGCTTTTGTCAAGAAAGATTGCGTCCGGCTTCCCTTTTGCCTGCGCGCCGCCGGCAAAAAGCCCCGGCAATTTTGCCAAAATCCTTGCCACAGGCCGTTTGCTGTGCCAAAATATTAAATTGGGAATTTGCTTTTTGGGAATGCGTCCGTGAAGCGCCCGCCTTTCCAAGACCGCCGGGAATCCCGCGCCATGCACGCGTGCATCGGCTGCGCGCCCGGCCGCGGGTCGTTCGGATCCTGCCGTTTTTCCTGCACGCCGCCGGGTTTTGCGGCGATAATCAACCAATCGACAAAGGAGAAGCCCGAAATGGCACACCTGCTTTTGGCCGTCATCTATCTTGCGTTTATCAGCCTCGGGCTTCCCGACCCCCTGCTCGGCGCCGCGTGGCCGACCATGTATCCGGAATTTGCCGTGCCGGTTTCCTACGCGGGGATCATCTCGATGCTCATTTCCGGCGGCACGATCCTGTCCAGCCTGCAAAGCGACCGGGTGAACCGGCGGCTGGGCACGGGCAGGGTGGCGGCGTTCAGCGTCCTGCTGACGGCTGTGGCGCTGTTCGGCTTCTCGTTCAGCCGCGCATTCTGGCAGCTGTGCGTGTGGGCGATTCCCTATGGGCTGGGCGCGGGCAGCATCGACGCGGCGCTCAACAATTACGTCGCGCTGCACTATGAGAGCCGGCATGTCAACTGGCTGCACTGCATGTGGGGCGTGGGCGCCTCGGCAGGGCCGGTCATTATCGGCGCGGCGCTGACCGGCGGGGGCGGCTGGGTTGCGGGCTACCGCGCCATCGGCCTGATTCAGCTCTGCCTGACGGCGGTGCTCTTCCTCAGCCTGCCGCTGTGGAAACGCCAGGGGGCTTCGCCGCTGTCCGCGCCGGAACCGGGCGGCCGCCCGCTGACCCTGCGGCAGGTGCTCGCCATCCCGGGTGCAAAGCCGCTCATGCTCTCCTTTTTCTGCTACTGCTCCATGGAATGGACCGTCAACCTGTGGGCGGGCAGCTTTCTTGTGCTGTGCCGGGGAATCCCCACCGAAAAGGCGGCGGGCTATGCCGGGCTGCTCTGCTTCGGCATTATGGCCGGGCGGGTTGTCAGCGGCTTTTTGACCTACCGATTCAGCGATGTGCAGATGATCCGGCTCGGGCAGGGCATTCTCGTCGCCGGCATCGCGCTTCTCGCACTCCCGCTGGGGGAGGCCGGCTCCCTTGCGGGGCTGCTGCTGATCGGGCTGGGTTGCGCGCCCATCTATCCCTGCATCATCCACTCCACCCCGGTTCTGTTCGGCGCGCAGCGGTCGCAGGCGATCATCGGCGCGCAAATGGCGTTTGCCTACACCGGCTCCTGCTTTATGCCCTCCCTGTTCGGCCTGCTCGCCGACCATATTGACCCGGGGCTGCTGCCCTACTATCTGCTGCTGTTCCTCCTTTTGCAGATTCTCACCCACGAGCTGCTGCAAAGGCGCGCCGGCAGGCCGGCCGGCTGAATGGAAAGCTTTTGCGCCGGTTTCGGACATCGAATCCCGCGGCGCGGGCAGGCCTGTGCGGGCGCGGGGCTCGCCGCGCGCCCGGCCGCTCAGTAGCCCCGCGCGGTAATCTCGTCCGCTATCCGCGCAAAGACCGGCGCGGCACTCTCAAACCCATACCCCTCGTCGTCCGTCATAATCGCAAGGGTATAGCGGGGGTTGTCCGCCGGGAACCAGCCGGTGAACCAGCCCACCACCCGTTCGGTGCCGTCCTCGTTGTACAGCCCTGTCTGCGCCGTGCCGGTTTTCCCGGCCGCCGTCGTCAGCGCCGGCATCGCGTTGCTGCCCGTTCCGCCGTCGACAACGCTCGCGAGATACCGCGCGACCGTTTCGGCGGCTTCTTTGTCAAAAATCTGCGAAGCCGTGGGCGGCGGCTGCTCCTCCCCGCCGATTGCCTTGACGAGCACGGGCGGCCGGTACAGCCCGCCGCAGGCAAGCGCGTTGGTCATCGCCGCGACATGCAGCGGCGTCAAGAGCAGCCTGCCCTGCCCAAAGCAGTGGTTGCACAGCTCGCCGCCGCTTTCCAGCTCCGCGAGGGTGGGCATACTCGCCCGGGCGGTCGCATATCCCTGCGCGAGGGTGAGCCGCCGGTTTGCGCCCACCGCGCACGCGGCGTTGTAGACCGCCTGCGCCCCCAGCTGCTGGCCGAGCGCGATGAAATAGGTGTTGCAGGAGTGAATCAGCGCCTGCTGCATGTCCATTTCGCCGTGTGCGACCCCGTTGTTGCAGGAATAGGTCTGGCCGTCCACCGTGATGGAGCCGGTGCAGACATGGGTGAACGAGCCGTCTATCCCGGCCTCCAACGCGCACGCCGCAATCACCGGCTTGTAGATGGAGCCGACATTGTACGCCGTCATCGCCTTGTTGAGGAGCGGCGCGTCGGGTTCGTCCAGGCTTGCAGCAAGGTTGGCAGGGTCAAAGTCCGGGCGGCTGACCGAGGCGCGGATCTCCCCGGTCTTACTGTCCAGCAGGACAACCGCGCCGCTGTGGATCATTTCGTCCGCCACCTGTTCGCACAGCCGCTGCAGCCGCAGGTCAACGGTCAGCTGCACGCCCGCCGCGTGGTAGGCGTCCTCGTATACCCGCACATCGGCGCCGCGGATTGCCGCGCCCTGCGCGTTGACCTCGGTTTCCAGCACCGTACGGGTCAGAAACTCCGAAAAATAGTCCTCAAACGCCGCCTCCAGCCCGGACACGCCGCGGCCTTCATAATCCAGGTATCCGATCAGGTGGGCGGCGCTCTGCCTGCTTGCGTACCGCTGCTCGATGCTGACCGTCTCAAAGCTCCCGTCCGGCTCGGTTTGCAGCGGCACAAGGAACGGAGTGCTTCCGCCGATCTGCTCGGTAAGCGCCGGGATTTCCGCCACGTCGACATAGGCAAGCACCCGGTAATCCGCCTCGTCACCCGGATAAATCACGGCGTATTCCGTGCTCTGCGCGCCGGTCATCCGGCTGCCCGTCCGGTCGTAAAAATTCGGCCGGTGGACGGCGACCGTCGCGCGGTACAGGCTCTGCGGCTCCGCCTCGCCGTCCGGGTTTTCGCTCATCAGTACAAACAGCCGCGCCTGCAAAATCGTAAAGCCGGCAATAAAGGCCGCAAACAGCGCCAGAATCCGTCTGCCATTCATATATACATCACCCTGCTTATCTTGGGCAGGGGCGGCGGCGCTTATGCAAACAGCATCCAGAGCCTGTAGGCCGCAAAGGCCGCGAGCCACGCGATGCCCAGCTGCGCCGCCGCCGCAAGCAGGGCGCTGCGCACGCTGCCAAGCTCCCGGCGCAGCGCAGCGAACGCAGCGACACAGGGCGGATACAGCAAAATGAACACCAGGAACGCAAAGGCGGACGCCGGGGAAAACAGGGCGCGCGCTGCCCGCGCAGTCTCCCTGCCCAGCAGAACGCTCAGGGTGCTGACGACCGTCTCCTTTGCGCTCAGGCCGGTCAGCAGCGCGGTGACCGCCCGCCAGTCCCCAAAGCCTAGCGGCGCAAACACCGGCGCCGCCCACCGGCCGGCGGCCGCAAGCAGGCTGACGGCGCTGTCGGACACATACTCGAGCGCCGGGCTGAAGCTCTGCAAAAACCACACCGCCACCGACGCCAGCAGGATCACCGTGAACGCCTTGCGCAGGAATTCACCGGCGCGGCGGCGAATAGTCTGCCACACGCTGCGCGGCGAGGGCAGGCGGTAGTTCGGCAGCTCCAGCACAAAGGGCGCTTCCCTGCCCGCGAACGCCGCATGCTTGAAGAAGAGCGCGTAAAGCAATCCGACGCCGATGCCGAGCAGATAGAGCGCGGCCATGACCAGGGCTTTGTGCTTTTCAAAAAACAATTCGGTGAACATCGCGTAAATCGGCAGCTTTGCGCTGCAGGACATGTAGGGGACAAGCAGCGCCGTCAGCCGGCGGTCGCGGTCGGTCGGCAGGGTGCGGGTTGCGAGAACGGCCGGCACGCTGCACCCGAACCCGATGAGCGCCGGCACAATTGACCGGCCGGAGAGGCCGATTTTGCGCAGCGGTTTATCCATCACGAACGCGACTCGCGCCATATAGCCGCTGTCCTCCAGCAGGCTAAGCAGCAAAAACAGCAGCAGCACGGTCGGCAGGAAGCCGAGCACGCTGCCGATCCCGGAAAGCAGCCCGTCAACCACCAGCGAACGCAGCCACGGCGCGACCTGCCAGCGGGTCAGCCACGCCGAGACAAACGCGGTCAGGCGGCCGACAAGATTCGCCGCGGCGGCGGAAAGCCCGCTGCCGACAGGCCCGAAGGTGACCCAGAACACCCCCAGCATCACCGCCGCAAAAAAGGGCAGCGCAAGCACCCGTCCGGTCAGCAGCGCGTCGGCGCGCGCGGTGCGTCTGCCGCTTTTTGATCCGCGCCCCGGCCGGATATACGCGCCGCACAGCCGGTCGATGACGCGGTAGCGCAGCGCCACGACCGCCGCCTCCCTGTCCAGCCCGGACGCGCGCTCAAGCTGTGCCGCGGCCTGCTCCAGCGCCCGCTGCTCTGCGCCGGACAGTTCGAGCTCCGGCGCGGCTGCCCCGCCCTGCAAGGCGCACATCGCCGCATACACGGGCGGCAGGTTTGCCCGCACCGCCGCCGGGCGCACGGCCTCAACCGCCCGCAGAACCGCTTCGCCGCCCTCCGCTGCGTACAGGCCGCACAGCACAGCCTCCGCGTTCTTTTCGCGGGAATCCGCGCCGCGGCCGGCCAGCGCCGCCGCGTGCGCGGCCTGTTCGACGCCCTCCCCCTTGCTTGCACAGATCGGCACAACCGGCACGCCGAGCGTGCCGGCAAGCCCGCGCAGGTCGATCGACCCGCCGTTTGCGCGCACCTCGTCCATCATATTCAGCGCAAGCAGTACGGGCAGCCCCAGCTCGATAAGCTGCAGGGTGAGGTACAGCCCCCGCGCAGGGCAGGTGGCATCCGCAACGTTCAACACGGCCTCGGGGCGCTCCCGCAGCAGATAGGTTCGCGCGACCTCCTCCTCCGCCGTATAGGCGTTCAGCGAGTAGACGCCGGGCAGGTCGACAGCCGTCAGCGAGGGCGCAAAGCGAACCCGCCCCTCCTTTTTTTCCACCGTCACACCCGGGAAGTTGCCGACATGCTGGCTCGAGCCGGTCAGCGCGTTAAACAGGGTCGTTTTCCCGCAGTTCTGGTTGCCGGCAAGCGCAAGTCTCATCTGCCGCCGCCCCCAATCCACACTGCGCGCGCCTGGCTGCGCCGAATTGTCAGCGTATAGCCGCGCAGGCTGATTTCAAGCGGATCCCCCATCGGCGCCGTCTTGCAGACCCGTACCGCCGTGCCGGGCGTCAGCCCCATCTCCAGCAGCCGCAGCCGGGTCGCGCCGCCGCCCGTTACACGTGTGATCGTCCCGGTGCTTCCGATCTTCAACTGATCCAACGTCATGCTGTTTCCCGCCCTTTTTGCAGAAATATACAAAATCCGCCGTGTTGCGTCATACGCTTGACTATGACGTGCAAGCGCCATATCCAAACTATATGGAGGGATTTGTGTGTTTATTTCCATGCGTATCACAAAGCGGGGTCTTGCGCTCGCCGCCGCGCTGGTTGTCCTGTGCGCCTGCGCTGCCGGGACGGCGGCGGCGCTGCGCGGTGCAGACAGCGTCCCGGCGGCGGCCGATGCCGCACAGGTTCCCAAAACCGTCTATCTGACCTTCGACGACGGGCCGAGCAAAAACACCGACGCGCTGCTCGACCTGCTCGACGAGGAGGGGGTGAAGGCGACCTTCTTTGTCACCGGGCAGGACGAGGCGCATTTTGACTGCATTGCGCGCGCCGACGCAGCGGGGCACCTGATCGCGCTGCACACCTATACCCACGATTTTGATGAAATTTACGCGAGCGACGAGGCTTTCTGGCAGGATATTGACAGGCTGGACGCCCTTGTTTTTGCCCAGACCGGCAAGCACAGCGGCTATCTGCGGTTCCCCGGCGGCAGCTCCAATTCGGTCAGCAAGCGGTACGGCGGCAGCGAAATCATGAAAACGCTGACCGCGCAGTGCGCCCAGCGCGGGATTGTCTATATCGACTGGAACGTCGACACCAAGGATGCCGAGGGCGGCGCAAAATCCGCCGATTACATTGTGGAACGCGCACTGCGCGGGGCAGAGGATGTTTCGGGCGATCTGGTCATCCTCATGCACGACGGCACCGCGAACAAGACGGTCACCGACGCTGTCCGCGCGCTGATCGAGCAGTTCCGCGAGCAGGGCTGCATCTTCGACACCCTTGACCATCTTGCCGAACCGGTTCACCATCATCTGAGCTGAGATTTCCCGGGATGCCGCCGCGCAGAACACTCCAAAACCCGCGCGCCGGGATTGCGCCCAAAGCGCGGACTCGCCGCCTGTTTCGGCACACCGGCTGCGCCCTCCGCAATCTGGCGGCAGGAGCGCGGACGAATTCCGCTTTGGGCAGATGAGCAAGCGCGCTGTACACGGCGCCGCCCTTCTCGGCTGTTGGTTCTGCGGCCGGATTGTCCGGGAATGGAATCTGCACGGGTGGGGTTATGTGCGGCGGGCAGCGTATCGGCCGCGCTTCCCGCCCGGCCTGTGCGCCGCCGCGCAAAAATTTAATCTCCCTTTCATTGAAATAAACCGCGCGCTGTTGTAGAATAACAGATAGTATGCAAGCGGGGTTCGGCCGCCCCGCTTTTACACAGGATAACCACGGGGAGCGCACGGGTGTTTGGCTATATTTTCCCAGATAAGCCGGAGCTGAAGATCCGGGAATTTTCTGAATATCGCGCGGTGTATTGCTCGCTTTGCGGGGCGCTGCGCGGGTTCGGGTTCGGCGCAAAGGCGCTGCTGAATTACGATTTTGTGTTTGCCGCCATGCTGATGTACGCGGTGGGCGGCGGGCAGCAGCCCGCTTCCTGTGCCGGGCGGTGCAACACCAACCCGCTGGAAAAGGTGCGCCTTATCCCGCAAAGCGATGTGCTGCGGTTCAGCGCGGCGGCGCTGCTCATCAGCGGGCGGCACAAGCTGGAGGACAACGCGGCGGACGAACCGCTCCCCCGCCGGATTGCAGCCCGGCTCCTGCTTTTTGCCCTGCGCCCCGCGTTCCGGCGCGCCGAGCGGGAGCTGCCCGAATTCTCCGCCTGTGTCGCGGCGCAGATGGCGGCGCAGCGCGCGTTTGAGGCGAGCGGGCAGGACAGCCTTGACCGCGCCTGCGACCCGACCGCCGCCGGCCTTGCCGACCTGTTTTCCCGCATGAGCCCCCTGCCCGAGACGGCCGCGCAGCTGCGGCGGCTCGGCTATCTGATCGGGCGGTACGTGTACCTTGCGGACTGCGGGGACGACCTGCGGGAGGATCTCAAAAAGGAGCGGTATAACCCGATGATTCTGCGCTTTTCGCTGCATCGCGGGAGCGAAGAGGCGCAGATAGCGGCGGCGCTGGCCGAGCTGAAGGCGCAGCTGTTCGGGACGATTGCCCAGGTTGAGGTCTGCTATCGCGGGCTTAAGCTGTGCGCCTACCGCGAAATTCTGGACAATATCATCTTCCTCGGGCTTTACAAAACCGCGGCGAACATCGGCACAAAACAGAAAGGAAACCCCAAAGCATGACGAACCCCTATGCCATCCTCGGCCTGACGCCGGACGCGACGGACGAACAGGTCAAGGCCGCCTATCTGCGGCTTGTCCGCCAATACAGCGACAGCGAATACACCGCCGACCCGCTGGACACGGCGGACGCCCGCATGGACACCCTCAACGCGGCGTACGACCAGATCATGGCCGAGCGGCGCACCGGCGGCCAAACCGGCTCCGCTGCGGACAGCGCCCAAACCTGGCAGGACGCTTCGGGCGGGTACGACGAGCGCGCGGCGCAGAATTACACCGAGATTCGCCGGATGATCCGCGCGAACGACATCCTCACGGCCGAGCAGCGGCTGATGGCGATCGACCCGCCGCTGCGCGGGGCGGAGTGGAATTTCCTCATGGGCTGCGTCTGCCAGTCCAAGGGATGGCTGGACGAAGCGTACCGCTACTTTTCCTCGGCAAGCTCGATTGACCCGCGCAACGCGGAATATGCGGCGGCGTACAACCGCATGACCCGCGAGCGGGCGACCGGCGGCTCCGCCTACAACCCCTACGCGGGGCAGCGCCGCGGCGGCTGCCTGGACGACGACGTCTGCTCCAACGCAATGCAGTGCATGTGCCTGTACTCGCTTTGCAGCAGCTGCTGCTGCGGCAGGAGCTGAGATGAAGCGGGAAACTTACCGCATCGCGCTTGGCGGGCTGATGACCGCGGCGGCGGTCTCGGTTCTCTTCCTCGGCTCGATTCTCCCCTTTGCAACCTTTATTGCCCCCGCGCTGGCCTCGCTGTGCGTGCTGTATTTTCAGCTTGAATACGGCCGCGGGATGGCCGCGGTTGTCTACGCTGCGGTGGGCATCCTCGCCGCGCTGCTCGCGCCCGATAAGGAGCAGGCGCTGCTTTTCATCTGCTTCATCGGCTATTACCCGATTGTCAAGGGGCTGTTTGAGCGGCTGCGCTCCCGCGCGCTGGCGCTGCTGCTGAAGATTGCGCTGTGCGACCTGAGCATGGCCGCGCTGTACTATGTCCTCACCAAGGTTCTCGTTGTCGAGGCAGTGCGGGAGGAATTCGAGGCGTACACAACCACAGTTCTGGTGTCCCTCCTCGTTCTGGGCACGGTGACCTTTGTGCTGTTTGACGCCGCGCTGACCCGCCTTTCGGTCTATTACGAGGTCAAGCTGCGCCCGAAGCTGAAAAAGGCGCGGTGAACCCTGCCCCGGCGCAAAGCGCGCCGTCGGGCTCCGGGCATCGGCTTTGCGCCTTGCGCCTGCGCCGCCCCTCCCGCAGGCGGCCAAAGCCGGTTTCGCCTTTCCCACCGCCGCCCAAAGTGAAGCCTCCACCGCCGGGCAGCCCCCGTCTGCCGGGTCATTTTTTTGTCTTTCGGGCTGCGGCCGCGCGGCGCTCCACCGGCAGCGGGGCGCACGTTTCCCCGCGGATCTCCGGGGCAGCTGCGTCACAATTCAACGAACCACAAGCCCGGCGCCGCATTCCGGTCGGCGCCGGGCTTTCTGTGTGGGCTCCGCCCCACGGCACGCGGCACGGGCGCTGCTTTTTCGGCTTCTGCGCGGCGGGGCTGTACAGGTGGAGTACTGCTCCCCGCGGCGCGGGCTGCGTGCGGGCGCGGCCGGATCAGGCAAAACAAAGCAGGGGCGGCGTCCGGTCTGGACGCCGCCCCCGCTGCCCCGCTCCGGCTATCCGGCCGGGTCAGTAAAGATCGTGTTTTTTTCGATAGGCGCGCACAATCGTAATCACGATGGAGGCGATAAACGCAGCAGCCAAAAACACCGGCACAAGCCACTGGTTGGGGTTTTCGTTGTAGCTGAGGATGTCCGTCCAGTATCTGTCCATCGCGAGGTTGGTCTCCTCCGGCAGCGCCCGGAACACCTCCGTGTTGGCCAGAACCGACTCGTCCGGATAGGCGATAGCCATGCTCTGCTCGTCCATGTCCAGCAGCTCCACGGCCGCCGGGATGGGGGTGGAATAGCCGATATATTCGGCGTTTGCGGCCGAAACCGCCGGTTCGCACATGAAGTTGATGAACAGCTCGGCCGCCTCTTTGTTGGCGCTGCCGGTCGGGATGACCATCGCGTCCACAAAGTAGTTTGTGCCCTCCTTGGGCACGGCGAACGCGAGGTCGGGGTTTTCCGCAATCATGGTGATCGCGTCCCCCGCGTAATAGGGCGCGATGTACGCCTCCCCGCCCTCCATCTTGTTGAAGATCTCGTCCATGACGTAGGCCTGCACAAGCATTTTCTGCTTTTTCAGCTCCTCCGCCGCCTGCTCGAGCCGCGCTGGGTCGGTCTCGTTCAGGCCGTAGCCCAGCCGGGCAAGCGAGATGCCGAACGCGTCGCGCGAATTGCTGAACATGAGGATATTGCCCATGTACCGCTCGTCCCACAGCGCGTCCCACGAGTCGATCTCTTCCTCAATCATGGCCGTGTTGTAGATGATGCCGACCATGCCCCACATGTACGGCACCGAGTACCGCTCCTCGGGGTCGTACTGCATCCCCTTGTAAAACCCGTCAATCAGCCTGTAGTTGGGGATGTTCGCAAAATCGAGCGGTTCGAGCATCCCCTCCTGCGCCATGCGGGCGACCATATAATCCGACGGGATGATAACGTCATACTGCGCGCCGCCGCTCTTGATTTTGGCGTACATCTCCTCGTTTGAGGCAAAGGTCGTGTAGTGCACCGAAATGCCGGTCAGCTCCTCAAACTCGCGGATGACGTCGAGCGATTCGTCCGCGCCGTCCGAGATATACTCCCCCCAGTTGTAGACGTTGAGGGTGATATTCTGATTCCGGAACCGGCCGTAAACGGATTCGTTCCATTCCCCCGACGCCGCGTGCGCCGGCAGCACGGCGCACAGCGCAAGCGCCGCACAGGCAAGCGCGCAAAACCATTTCTTTTTCATAGGCGCCGCTCCCTTTCCAGCTGCTTTTCCCCGCGGATATCGCGGTAATTCATAAGCAGCAGAATGGAAAGCACCGCGACAAACAGCAGTGCCGACAGGGCGTTGATTTCGGGGCTGACCTTGCGCCGGGTCATCGAATACACCGCGATGGGCAGGGTCTGCGCCGTGCCGGAGGTAAAGTAGCTGATGACAAAATCGTCGATGGAGTAGGTCAGCGCCATCAGGAAGCCGGTCAGGATGCCGGGCATGATTTCGGGCAGCACCACCTTGAAAAACGCCTGCATCGGGCTGCATCCCAGGTCGAGCGCCGCCTCGTAAAGGTTGTGATCCATCTGCCGCAGCTTGGGGCTGACCGAGAGGATGATATACGGCACGTTGAAGGTGATGTGCGCGATAATCAGGGTGCCGAGGCCGATTTCCAGCCGGACGCCGAGTGCCGCCGCCCCCGAGCGCATCGCGACAAACAGCAGCAGCATGGACACGCCGATGACGATTTCGGGGTTGACGATCGGGATATAGGTGCAGTTCATGATGAGGAAGCGCGGCCCTTTGCGCATCGCGCGCACGCCGACCGCCGCCGCCGTGCCCAGCACCGTCGCCACAATGGCGGAGACGACCGCGACCAGCAGCGTCACCCCCAGCGCCTTGATGATCATCTCGTTGTGGAACAGCTGGCGGTACCAGTCCAGGGTAAAGCCGGTGAACACGTTGCGGCTCCTCGATTTGTTAAAGGAAAAGACAATCAGCACCGCGATGGGAATATACAGGAACGCGAACACCAGCGCGGTATACGCCTTTGCCGTTTTGGACATGCGTTTTTCAATCACAGCAGCATTCCCTCCATTTCCTCGTCGTCAAACTGGTTTGCAATGGACATGCACAGCAGCACGATGACCATCAGCACAAGCGCCATCGCGGAGCCGAGATGGGGGTTGTAGGTGTTGCCGAGAAACTGCATCTCGATGAGGTCGCCGATGAGGATGTTGCCGCCCCCGCCGAGCATCCGCGAGATGATAAAGGTGGAGATGGAGGGGACAAACACCATGGTGATGCCCGTTGTGATGCCCGGCATCGCAAGCGGGATAATCACCCGGCCGGTGACCTGCCACATGTTCGCGCCGAGATCCTGCGCCGCCTCAATCACCGAATTGTCGATTTTGGTCATGATGGAATAGAGCGGCATAATCATAAACGGCAGATAGTTGTACACCATGCCGAGCACCACCGCCCCCTGCGTGTTGATCATCTGGAACGGCCCTATGCCAAACAGGCCGAAAAAGCGGTTGAGCAGCCCGTTATTCTCCAGCAGGGTCATCCACGCGTAGGTGCGCAGCAAAAAGTTCATCCACATGGGCAGCATGATGAGCATAATCATCAGCGACTGCCGGGCGCTGCTCAGCCGGGAAATCAGGTATGCCAGCGGGAACGCGAGCAACAGGCAAATTGCGGTGGCAATCAGCGCAAGCCAGATAGAGCGCGCGAACACCGGCGCATACTGCCCGATGGAGGAGAGGTTTTCGATTGTGAAGTTCCCCGCCCTGTCCGTGAGCGCATACCACACCACCATGCCCAGCGGCGCGATAATAAAAATCACCATCCAGATAATATAGGGCACACCGGCGATGCGGGCTTTTCGATTGGTCATTCACTCACGCCTCCGTCCGCTTCATGATGTGGATTTCGTCCGGGCCGATGCACAGGCCGACCTGCGCGCCCGGCTCCGCGCTGTGGGTTGAATGCACCTTCCAGGTGTAGCCCGCCTGCTCGATGAGCATCTCAAAGTGGACGCCCTTGAACACGACACTCTTCACCACGCCCCAAAGGTCGCCCTGCTCGGGGGTGACGATGCGGATATCCTCCGGCCGCACGACGACGTCGACAAACTCGTCCGGCGCAAAGCCGCTGTCGACGCATTGGAACTTTTCGCCCCCAAACTGTACAAGGTAATCCTCGTGCATGATTCCCTCGATGATATTGCTCTCGCCGATGAAATCCGCGACAAACGCGTTGGTCGGCTCGTTGTAAATATCCTCCGGCGTGCCGATTTGCTGGATGATGCCGCCGTTCATGACGACGACCGTGTCCGACATGGTCAGCGCCTCTTCCTGGTCGTGGGTGACATAGACAAAGGTGATGTCCAGCTGCTGCTGAATCCGCTTCAGCTCCACCTGCATGTCCTTGCGCAGCTTGAGATCGAGCGCGCCGAGCGGCTCGTCCAGCAGCAGGATGCGGGGTTTGTTGACCAGCGCGCGCGCGATGGCGACCCGCTGCTGCTGCCCGCCGGACATGGCGCCAATTTTGCGGGATTCAAACCCGCGCAGGTTGACAAGCTCGATCATCTCGCCCACGGCGGCCTTGATCTCCTTTTCCGGCAGCTTTTTCAGCCGCAGGCCGAACGCGATATTCTCGAACACGTTGAGGTGCGGAAACAGCGCGTACCGCTGAAACACCGTGTTGACCTCGCGCTTGTAGGGCGGCACATGGGTGACGTCTTTTCCGTCAAATAAAACCCTGCCGCTGTCCGGGATCAAAAAGCCCCCGATAAAGCGCAGAGTCGTCGTCTTGCCGCAGCCGGACGGCCCGAGGAGGGTGACAAATTCCTCGTCGTGGATGTCGAGGCTGAGGTTGTCCAGAACCGGCACACCGTCGAACGCGATCGAGCAGTTGTCCAGCCGGACGATTACGTTGTTCTCCATCTTTCTACCCCTTTGCGGTTAAAAATTGCTCTCGCCTTTTTGACGAGCGATACCGCCGGATGCCACCCCGCAAAAAGGTTTGTTACACCCCGCACAACGGCAGGGCTACAGCGGCAGCTGCGCATATCGGGTTTCTTGCCCATTCAAGAGCAATAGCTTTACTATAGAAGTCTCGTCACGGTTTGTCAATAGTCTTTATATTTTTGTAAATTCCGCAATTGGCCTGAATCTTCTGCGGGATTTTCCAATATTTATCGCGTTTTCTTTGAAATACATTTATTTTAGCAAGAATTCTCTTTAATACTCGTTTTTTATTGCGGCGCGGGGCGCAAAAGAAAGTTGTGCGGTTTGCGCATTATACCACTTTTTACAGGGCAAAGTTTATGCAGTTTAACAGTGCAGCCGGCGGCCGCCCACGGACTGTGCTCTCCCCTCTCTGCGCGCCGTGCGAACCTTTTTGGGGGATGGGATCCCGTCAAAGGGCGGTGCGAACGGCGGGACGGCGGCAGGCGGTGAAGAGTCTCCAAACCGCCCCAAGCATTCGCCCCTGTTCTGCTCGGGTTCCCCGGCGGACGTGGTTTGTATGGCGGGGTGGCGCGGGGCTGCAATGCGCCGTAAATGGCAAATCCGTCGAGGTGAGCAGGGTGCTGTGCGGCTTCGCGGCCGTGCAGATTTCCCGCAGACAGAATGGCGTGCAGCTGTCCTACACGCCGCCGGGACTGGCTGCGGGAATCGTGATGTCGGTGTCGTCTATTGTTGTTTGGTTTTGTTCGCGGTTCTTGAACATAAAAGGCGGCACCAAGGATAAGGGAAGCTGCTGCGGCCACAAACCGGGTTGCCGGACATTTTAAGCATGGCGGGCACAGGCAGCAGAGCCACATAAACACACAGGGAGGCCGAGCTCTTCACCCCGGCCTCCCTATGTGTCCCGTTTTCATAGCCAATCCGTTACTGCAAAGGTGACCACCTTAAAGAAAATCGGAAAAAGCGCCACGCACAAGCAGCCCGCAAGGCCTCGGATACAGCGAACCAGCTTCCGTAATGCTGCGCAGCTGTGGAAAAGGGGCGCTTGGTTTTGGCATCAGCCCTCTTTCAGAGCTTTGACAGGGTTGCAAGAATCTCTTCTGCAACGGCGTCATATCCGGCCAGTTCCCTTTTCCAACGGCTGTATTCGCCGCACAGCGCCGCAATGCGCTTTTTGCCGTTCTCTTTATCCTCTGTGCATTTTGCTTCCAGTTCTTTTCGCGTGTTCGCACTTTCAAGCAAGGAAAACACGCCAAAAGCTATCCCTACAACCACGCCGGAAAGCACCCACCATGCCTGTGTGGCCAACGCGATAGCCGAACAGACAATTGCTGCCGAGAATCCGGCTATTGCCTTCCACGGCTTTATTTTTGACAATGCCACCTGCTTTTTTTGTTCACAAAATACATTCAATTTGTTCTCGCCGTCCACGGGATTGTCCAGATCAATGACATCCTGAAAATCCCGAATGCGGCACTCGAACCCATTCATCTGCCGCGAGCGATACGCCGCACGATAGCTCTCCACGGCAAGCTTTTGATATTTTTTTGTCAGCAAAAAAATACATTGCTTGATTTGCGGGTTTATATCCTCACGGTCTGCACTGTAGAGCCACTCCATCATCTCACTGATCAGATTTATCTTGTTTACATGCCTCTCCTTTTCTATCCTGAATCGTTCCTCGGCCTCCTCCTTGTTTCCACCCATCGCGATAATCATTTCGTTCCGCTCTATTTCTTCATAAACCTCCTGCTCCGCCGCACAGGGTTCGCCTATGATTTCATCCATATAGTTCTTTATAAATTCATTTTTCTCTATTACCGGAACATTTAGAATCTCTAAAACATATTGCTGGATGGACTCGTTATTGCGCACAAGCATCATCGTTTCGCGCAGCTGACTGGCGCCGGTGCAGCAAGCTGCCAGCTCCGGGTATTCGTAAGGATACTCCCCGTCATTGCGAAGCGTCAAAAAGCCACGCATTATTCTTTCCGCAACGGCCTGCTCGGAAAATCCCTCAGCCGCTGCGCTGCGCTCTATGATATTCTCGATAAAAGCGTTTATCTCCCGCATCGCGCGTTCGTCTACGAGTTCTTTCATCGTACGGCATATGAGGGAGAACAGCATCAAAAACACCCGGCGATCTTTACCCGTCAAGTCGCTGTTCCTGAACGTGGCAAACCAACGCATGGCTGTTTCGCCGCGCTGCATCCTTATATTGAACAGCATAAAGAATATGGCTGTCATCTTCCGATCCAGCTTAATCGCCTGATCTATTGATCGGCGGGCGAGCTGCTTGTCATTCTCAAACCAAGCACAAACCGCAATGAGTGCACAGGTAAGCCAATAATCGGGCGTTTGAAGATGCGAAGCTTCAACTGCTTTTGTCAACACCTCGCTCGAAGCCATACTGAAATCGAGATTGTCCATCATGCCTCGCATAAGGTTGCGCACACTGCGATAATTCTTGAAATCATAATATTTTTTATTATTGCACTCTCGAATCCGCTTGTTAGCCAGCTCAACAATTTTGAATTTTCGGTAGAGTACATCTATTTCCCCCTGAAGCTCTTTTGTCTGTATACAGCGTTCAAAGGAATACTCCAACGTGTTTTGCGCCGAGTTCATATTGTTTTGCAGGTAGGTGTGGTAATTGGACAGTTCTCTATCTGCGTTTAAAATCCCGTTTTGCAGCGAATGGAGCTCTGTCTGAAGCCGCGCCTGAATTACCTTCACTCTGCCCAGCTCTGCCGTGAGCCGCGCGACCTCTGCATGCAGTCCAATATTTGACATAATCAAGCCTCCCCCGATGCACTCCTGGCGCTCATTTTCCCCCAAGCTTCCAGCTTTTCAATTGTTTCCGAACTACTGCGGGATATCGGCACAATTCTGTTTATTGCCTGCTCAAGTGTTGTATCGGAATCCTCCGAGCCGGTCAGGATTGACTGCGCCGTCTCTTTAACAGCATACTCAATATCTGCATAAGAGAATCCGTGTGTCAAATTTGCGAACCGCTCCAATGTCTCTTCAGGCAGAGCACGGTGCAGCGAACGTAAACAGAACCGCTCAATCGCTTGTGCGCGCTCGTATTTGTTCGGCAATCCTATAAAAAATGTCTCCGAAAACCGACCTTTTCTAAACAGTTCCGGCGGCAATGCCGCAATGTCGTTTGCCGTCGCCGCAACAAACACTCTTTTTTCGTTTTCCTGCAGCCAAAATAAAAACTGGCCAAGCACCCTGCGGCTGGATTCATTTTCTGACGAAGCAAGGCCTTTTTCAATCTCGTCCATCCACAGCACACACGGAGCCATGTTTTCAATATAACGCAGCGCCTCACTCATTCTCTGTTCGCTCGACCCCAGCCATTTATCGTAAATCGCGCCAATGTCAAAGCGCAGCAGCGGCAGCCCCCATTCACGCGCTATAAGCTTTGCACTAAGCGATTTCCCACATCCCGGCACACCAGCTAACAGCACGCCTTTGGGCGGCTTCAAATCCCGGTATGTGAGAATCTCATCATCGGCAAAAAAGACTGCGCGCTGCTTTTTAAGCCATGCCTTTAATGTCTCAAGACCTGAAACTTCAAGATCCCGGCGTACCTCAATAACACTGACGCCAACGGGGCAGGCATACATCCGCTCCTTTTGACTCGTCAGGTCGTCCAGCTTGTCATTATGTAGTCCACCGTATTTTGCCAATGCGTTGCGCAGGATATTCTCGATTTGCAGTTGGGTGAAGCCGCCCAACAATGCCGCCGCGCGTTGTAGCTCCTGGTCGCCCCACTCGACCAAATAAGCGTTTTTGTATCGCTCGATAAAAGCTTTCAACTGCGCCCTGCGTTCGGATTCCACGGGATAATCCAGGTGGGTGATAAGTCCAAACTGAGCCAAGCGCTGCCAGACAGGATCCGGCGTTATAAGGATAAGTGAGCCGCCCGATTCCAGGGCAAGATAAAGTATCGAGAGCAGCTCACGCGACATCGGATTATCCTCACTGGCTCGCTTGACATCTCCCAGCGCCAAAATCCCGTGGCTGTGTTTTTTAAAAAACTCCGCTGCCATTAACAGCGCGTCACTGTCGGCCATCTCGGCCGGTGCGGCTGCGCCCAATATACGCAAGCCCCGGCTGTCCGTATGGTAATAAATCCTTGTCGTCAGCTCTTCCGCAAGCTCGCGCAGCATTTTTTCGGCTCGTTCCCTCTCCGCAGTCTTAAGCACAACAAGCGGCGTTCTCGCCATGAGACAGTGCCGAACCTCATTTTTTGTCTGTAGATAATCACCCATTTGCGCTGTTTTCCTTAAGACACAGTATCCTTTTAAGCTCCCGCAGGGCATCCTGCGCCATATATCCACCGTCCTGTCTGCGAAGCTCCGCCTTGAGGTTGCGATAAATATTGCTCAAATTCCTCTCCAATTCGTTCACAAGCTGCTCCCGCTCCTGGTCATGCAGCAGCCTGGAGCCCGCAGCCATTCTCATGGCAGTCACCCGCCTGCCCGCACGTCTCAGACATAGCTGCATATACACCGCATCACCGTAAGAGAGCCCCTGCACTACAATCTGAAGAAGCAGTTTGCCCAGGCAGTCCAGTTCCCGCTCATACAGACGCGAAAGTGCGTTTACCACAAGGGAATATGTCGCACCGTTTTCATCAAAGCAGCTTTGCTCTATGGCCAACGCATAGGTCTGTGTAAAACCGTCACCGCGGATCGTTTCCAGCAGCTTCAGAAGCTCCGGATAGCTTTTTGCAGGCTCAATCATTCAACAAAGTTGGTGGGCGGCTCCAGATTCCAATTGGGAAGTTTTTTGTTCATTTCCTGGAGCCTGGAATCAGTAAACCCCTGCGCAGATGTGCCCTGTGTGGCAGTATTGTTCAGCCGCTGCTGCATAAGCGCCTCAAAGTCATCGGCTACGGATGTTTCCGGGGTCGGATTCGTTGTGTTTTCCATTTAGACTCTCCTTCTTGTTTACAAAAACTCAGCCAAAGAAAGCAGCTTTTCTTTTTGGGCAACATTCTCATCAAAGACACGCCTGCTTTCGGCAAGCTCGGCCAGACTGCCCTCCAAAAGCTCCTTGGATTGTTTCATTCTTTGTGGATATTTTTTATTTGCCGAAATAACTCTATAAACCAGAAACGCTGCTGCGGCAACCGTGCCAACCAAGGCATAAATCAGCCGTGGGAAAGAGACAAAGGCCAATGCTGTGGAGGCAATAAAGACAATGAGCGCCACAATGTTCCATGTGTTCACATATTTAAAGCTGAACGCATTGTTTTTATAGTATGCCTCCAGGCTTACCTGCTGCTCTGCACTGTCGCTGCCGGTGCTTATGCTTGTCCAGCCGTCTATGCAAAGCGGAAATTCGATTGGATAGGAAGCCTTGAGCTTTTCGGTGAACTGCCCAACTGCCTGTTTGAACCATCCCTTTGTGTTCTGGAAACCGAAGCGCCGAACATACACATCCGTTTGCCCGTTATCGTCATAGAGAACCCATTTTAACATCTGCTTTCCGACATTAAACGAATCGCTGCGAAGCGCAAGGTATGCATCGTACTTCTGTTCTGCCGTCTCGCTCTCCCCACGGCTTTCAATAATACAGTTGAAATACTCCTGCTGATCCTTGAGCTCCTGCTCGTCATCGTCAAAGCTTTCAATGAGCGAGAGCAAAACCTCATCCACACGCTCCTTATAGTTATCCTCGTTTTGGGGTTTCAGGTCAACATTAAGCATGTTCAAAAAGCCTATCCAGCCGGCATATTTCTGGCTGTTGTTCAATGCCGCTTTAAGCTGCCCCGTCACCGTACAGCTCTCGGTACAGCACGGCAACTCCATTGCCTCGTCGACAGCCAGATTCTCTATAGCCGTTCGGTAAATGCTCACGGCCTCCGAAGCGATTTCCTCATCCCCGCTCAGTGTTTCAAGCCATCCTTCAATGATACGGGTCACATGGTTTTCAAGCTCTGCATCTCTGCCAAAGACGCCCGCCAAATAGGCCTGCAGCACAATATCGGTTTCGCGGCTCATGACGGTCGGATCTGCTGCACGCAAATACACCTCAAACCAACGCTTTGCCGTCTCGATCCTGCCAAAGCGCATATTCATCAGGCAAAAAAACAACGCCGACTTGGAGCGATCCCTATGGCACGCCTCAGAAACTGCGTTCCGTGCTACATCCGGATAGTTGTTTACCCAAGCAGAAATCGCTATAAGCACATAGGAAAGCCAATAGCGGGAACTGGATATCCAAAGGCTTTCCGACAGCTCCTGAATCGTGCTGTTGCGCACAAGGTTGATATCAAAATCCCGCACTACGCCCATAACAGTGCGACGGATCGCATCATAATCGCTGTATTGCTCTTTAATTACCTGGTCAATTCGCAGAATGTTTTCGTGTGCAATCTGAACCTTTTCATTCTGCACCATGTCCGTTTTGAACCTGTTGACATTTGCATAAATATCGTCAGTGACCCTGCGAATTTTTGAAGTCGAGGTGTTGACCGAATCAATTTTGACGTCAACATTGCTCTTAAAATTGCTTATTGTATTCTCAAGGTCGCGAATCAGCATTGCCGAATTAGCCAAAGTTCTCCCCCCTTTTTATAGCGCAAACGCTTCAACTGCATCCAGCAGCCGCACATGCTTTGCATCTTCCTGCCGAAACCTCGCCCGCCATTGCCTCAACTCCTCGAGAGCGTTTTTCAGGGTGAGCTGCCCGCGTCTTCGCTTCTCTTTCAGGTTTTCCAGCACATCGACTATCCTTCTCCAAAGCAGAAAGCTACCGACAAGTCCCAGCATAATGCCGATAATCAACGCAGGCAGCGCATAGGCAAAAATCATAATGGTCAGCGTTGCTAAAGACATCAGACATAACAGCATATAGATAAGCGCCGGCTTATCCGACATGATTTCCTTCATCTTTTTCTTATCGTAATATGCGTCCAGTTCACCGGCCAGGCGAGCCCCGTCATTTTCATCACCTGTCAGCTTGCAGCCGTCCACTATATAGGTGTACGACTTTCTCTCTTTTTCCCTATACCGGGACGCATAGTCTTCGAAGCCGCGCTTTAAGTTTTTCTCAAGTGTGGAAACAGCAAATCGCCTAACAGCCGGCTGTGTCCTGTTTGTGGCGGCGTCAAAGGCATAGGAAACCAGCAACTCATCCACGGGCGCCCGCCGTTCATTATCCGCATACTGTGTGTTAAAATAAGCCTGAGCCTCCCCGATATTCCCCTTCGCCTTAACAATACACTCGTTATAGCGAATGCGCTGTACCACTTTAAGCTCCTCGGAATCATAGCGGCTTATCAGTGCATACAGCACGTTTTCAATGTTTTCACCCAAATCCTTGCTGTCCGGCACGCTCTCGGCGTACAGCTTTTCGTATTCTTCTGCAAGCCTGGCGTTTTTTTCCGCCGCGCTCAACAATGCTATTATCTCACCGTATTCCCCGCAGATGCGTTTTAATATCACATACTCGAACTCCGTTGTATGGGGATAGGTCTCGGCAAAAGCGGTTGCCTTTTGCGCCACCTGCATACCAAACTGCGGATGAATTCCCTGAAGCTTGACAAGACTTTGGACAATTCGTTCCTTAACCGTCGTCTCAAAAGCGGGATCCTGTCCAAAAGCCCCGCACAGACACGCTTCCAGCAAATACTGCCAATCACTGCCGGCATTATTTTCATCAAAGACCGACAGGTACTGTATATACCATTTTTTTGCGGTCTCCTGCCGACCAAAGCGCAGATGTACAAGCAGGAAATACAGGGCACTTTTGGGATAATCCATCGCCAGCGCCTTGCGCATGGATCTGTTTGCCGCCTCTCGCTCGTTGCTTACCCAAAGCATTGTGGCCATAATACAGTACGCAAGCCAGTATTCTGTATTTTGCAGATACGCCTGTTCCACTTCTTTTCGCAGCGTCTCGGAGGAACAGATCTGTGCATCAACCCCCACAACATATCCCAGTGTTATCCTGCGAAGCCGGTTATAGCTGCGAAATCGCGTGTGATACTCATCCGTATACTGCGTAATCAGCTTTGTCGCTGTGGAAAGGTTTTTATATATGAAATAGCTGTCCGAAAGCTCCTTAAGCGCAGCAAAAAGCTCGCCGACGTCCAAATCCAGCTTGTTCATCGAAAGCGCAAAGGTATGCATTCTGGCATCCACCGCCGTTCCCATAACCTCCGCGCTTTTGGTGGATACGGCAACCATCTGCTGTGTTTCTGCAATCTCTCCCTTTAGCTGCTCAATCCGCCTCAGGGTGTTTTCAATCTGCCGCTCAAGTGAATCAATCTCACGTTCAAGGCGTTCGGCCTCAGCACGTTCGGCATCGTTCGACATATTGGCTCACTTCCTTTTTTTGTCCTTCTTTATCCCCCTGGGGATTCCCCTTTGGGCTATGTCCTGCGCGATCTGTTCAAAAAATTGTTTTAGCGCGCCGTCATAGTCATTCCCGGCTACATCGCGTATGCGATAGACCTCATTCCTCACCGTTTCAACATACTCCCCATGATCCAACCGCTCTGCAACGCGATTTTTTAGCGGGGTTTTGTCGCGCAATACATCCGGGAGAAACGACTGCCTCTCACCGGCATTGTTTCTGCCCCTGTATGAATCTGTTAAGCTGTGCGTCGTTTTGTCAATAGCTATCGTCGCTCCAAGATTTCTCGGCACATCCGTAGAAGAATTTGCCGGCATATGGTGCGACTCAAATCCCGATATGGCACCCCGTACATTTTTATGAATACCGCCAAGCTGCGGTATATCCGGGTTGCCGTCTGTCAGATCCAGACTGTCATACAGCGTGGACAATTCATGCAGCGCTCGTATTCTCTCCATCGCATCTTCATCGCCTGCTTTTTTCGCGCTGTCATACTGCTTTGCAAGATTGGCTGGGTCCAAACTGACCTCAGCAGCGCTGCCATCACTGAACACGAAATCAACGGACTTGTCAAAGAACTCCGGCCTTTGTTCCGAGATTTCCGCGGCATTTTCTCCTTCATCCAATGCCGAGGCCGAGGCAATTTCGGGTGCGTTTTCCTGTATTTCAAATGAGCCTTCTGCTCGCTCCGGTTCTATCTTTGGAATTTCATTCTTTTTTTCATATCGGCCTTCTCTGACCGCAGCAACCCGCTCCCTGGACATCTGCTCGATCTGCTCGTCACTCATGGAGCTGACCTCGTCGCCCAATTCCTGCCGAAATCCCTCTCGAACCAGGTTTAGCCGCTCTCTGTATTTGTTTTCCGTTTCAAATTTCTTGAAGTTGTCAAGGTCAGTCGTGTTTAGAAAGTTTTCCCGAAATCCCCCATCCTCCGATATCTCTTTAGGCGTACGCAGAATTCTGTCATTCTCCAAAGAGCGGATCTTTGGTTTGTCTTCCGGATACTCCTCCATGTCAAAATCAGAATTCTCAGGCATCTCAGAATCGGCCTGCAGCGATTCAAGCTCTGGGTTTAAAGAATCAAATTCCGCATCAAACGTCCCGTTGTCATTCTCTGACAGCTCCGCCTCCGCCGTCTCTGCCTCGGTGTCCCACGCTTCGGGTTCGGTCTCGGGTATTTCAGCTGCTTCCGGTATCTCGGGCTCCGCCTCCACCATCTCTGCCTCAGCGTCCCACGCTTCAGGTTCGGACTCGGGCATTTCAGCTGCTTCCGGTATCTCGGTCTCCGCCCCCACCGTCTCTGCTGCGGCGTCCCACGCTTCAGGTTCGGACTCGGGCATTTCAGCTGCTTCCGGTATCTCGGTCTCCGCCTCCACTGTCTCTGCTGCGGCGTCCCACGCTTCCGGTTCGGTCTCGGGCATTTCAGCTGCTTCCGGTATCTCGGTCTCCGCCTCCACTGTCTCTGCCTCGGCGTCCCACGCTTCGGGTTCGGTCTCGGGCATTTCAGCTGCCACATCCGATAACTCGGGTTCCACTTCTGTTGGTTCAATCTCCGAAACCTCGGCATTGTCCATAAGGCTTTCCATATTGTCGGGTTCAGGAATATCCGTTTGGGGGAAGTCGTCGGCTGTCTCGATTTCCTCCGACACCGAATCCATCATATCGCCAATATCTGCGGCCGAGTCGGTGTTGAATTCGGCGGAAGAATCATTGAATTCCGCATCTCCAATATCAACTGTGCTGTCCATACCGTCGTCAAATTCACCGCCCAAAAACTACACCTCCACAGCGTTATTTGTTGGAAAGAAAGCGAGTGTGATTTAATATTGTTTTATATTCTTGGGCTGTAAGATCAAGATCCAGGGAAAGCATCAACTTTCGCAGCAGCTTTATTTTTACGCAATTGCGCAGCCGCGGCGTATCCTCAATCCCCTGCCTTTGTTCCAGCAATTTCGTGATTTCATCGTCAAGCGAAACCAGGCAAACTGCCAGCTGCTTTTTGTCTTTAATGCCGGGCGCCTTTTGGTTTTTTAAGCGCGAAGCCAAATACTCGGCATCCGTGCGCAGATTGAAATCACAGCCCTGCGCACAATATTGGGTATAAGCGCACTCTGTATAAGGCACCAACAGCTGTCCATGCGTTTTCCAGTATCCCATACGTGCCGCAAGTTCTTCATCCGGAACGAACTGCGGCAGATTGTATGTTTCTCTCAAGTTCGGGGTTTTTATATGCAGCGGCCCCCCGTTCAGTTTTTCAAAGCTGAGCAGAGCTTCCCCGACTCCAGACATTCCCAGCGCCTCATAATCAGCGTCCGAAAGCGTAACCGATGCACGGACAATATCCTTGCTGTTTTTTTCAGCCAGGCGGAACAGCACCTTGACATTCGTATTCCCGATAATATCGTTGCCCATTGCCTCGGCAGATTGATCCCCGATGATGATGCCGGTACCATAAGAGCGTACCTCTTTTACCATGTTTTGAAGCTTTTTTATGGTTGCCGCCACGGCTTCATTGCCAGAGTGCAGCTCGCGAGCATCTATAAGAACGTGCGCTTCATCAATAAGTAAAATGTTCTTCAGCTTTCCGTCCACTGAACCGTTGAGTGTTACGAGATAGGTTTGAATGAGCATTAGCGCCATAATAAGCGCCTTTTGCGACTGCTCCGTCACTGCATTGAGCTCAATTAGAGTTGGGCTCTTTAGCAATTCATCGATTGGTATTGTTTGCGTAGTATCATATATATTGCCGTTTTGCTCAATCAGGGTCATAAGCCGCAGCACACCGGCTGTCTCCATATTTGACCGGACTTCTCTGTCATAGCCTTTTGAGCGGATTGTCCTGCGAAACACCTGAATAAATTCATAGAATCCAAAAGGCTCAGCCTGCGGGTCGTCAATCGTACTGTCAAGCTTCCACCCATATTGGTTGTATGCCGTGTTTATCGCTTCCGTAAACACGGCCGGCAACGGATCAGGCATCGTAAAGGCAGCCTGAAATGCGCTTAAAAGGCTGGGAATATATGTCTCAACCGCAACACCTTTGGGGGGCAAAAACGGATTCAGAATAAATGGAGAGACACTGCTCTTCCCCGGTGTGAAAACATTAAGATTGGGAATTTCCTCGATTAGCGAACGGTATTCCGCCTTGGTCGGCTCCACAGCCAAAAAAGGAATGTGAAACTCTTTCCACAAGCGCAGCAGCACACCCAAAAGGAAATAGGTTTTGCCCGTACCTGACATTCCCAAGACAAGGCAGTGCTTTGTAAATTCGTCGAGATTCACCCCGACCTCTACGCTCTTCCCCTCCTCGGAAAAAGAGTTTTGAATCGTGCCGAGTTTAAAATTATCCTCCGCGATTACACCATTTGCAAACTGTTCCCGGTTGCTCCCTACCCTATTTGTCGACACACCGGTTATATTCTTATCATCAACCGGCAATTTCAATGCCGAGCGCAGTTCACCCAGAGAGAAAACATACTTCATGCGCAAAAACGCTTCGGGAAATCCCTGGTTCCTGCGTCTTTCCATGGCGGCGTTGCAGTTTCTCCAAGGTGCAAGCATAAAACCCTTCGGCGAGCACATTATTTCTGCCGGCTCTGCCTTGAGCAGTGCGCCGCCTTCCAGATCCGCAGCGGTAAACAGCCCAATCAGTTTTGAGGACAGCTCCGCAACTGCATTTGCTTCGCCACAGACAAAGCTAAGAAAATAAAACAACTGCTCAGAGCGCATTTTCTGGTAACCGTCAAAGGCGCTGACCGCTTTCAAAAACATAGGATCCGGCCGCACGCCGTACTGAAGCTGCGCCTGCGCAGCCAGCTGCCCCAGACGCGCACCGGCTATTTCAAAATAGCGAATTTCTTTCTCTTTAAGCACTGTGGGAATAAGCGAGAGAGAGACCACACAGCCGGGATACTGCGACATTAAATTTGTAAGCTCCGCCGTGTTTACCCCTTTGTTTGAATTGATTCGTTCACTGAATAACGCCGTTCCAAAAAATGGGGAAGAGAACGCATTCTCCAATCGTGCCACTGACTGGCATCCGAGAACGCTCGCCTGCTGCACCGACCGTATCACGGCCTCGAGCTCATCTTCTGTGCATTGCGTAGCAATATAGCCGCACTCTCCCAAAAGCAGGAGCAGCGAGGAAAACGCCCTGTCCAATCGTTCTGCTATATCTGGAGCAGACCCGTATTCTCTCAACACCAGGTACATTTTGATCCCAGCGCGATAGGTCTGCCCCATCACCGTATGACTCAGATAAATAATCTCCATCGAGCGGTTCAGCCCGGCAGAATTGCGGTGAAAGCCCGCCAGAAACTCCGCAAACCGTGTTTCGGCTATGTTCAGCGCCTTCTCCTTGTCGGGCGCCAGCAGTGAATACAACGGAACCTTCACAACCTCACAGGCACACAGCGCGCAGCTTCCACCGCCGGTATTAAGCATAATACTCATACTGCACCTCTCCGCGGGTTATATAAGCTTATTCGCCGCACACACCTGCCTGGCCACAGCACCCAATCCATTGCTGTTTTTTATCACGATTTTCTTAAACTTGTCGCTTTGTCCATTCAGCCGAACCGAATTGCCAAGCAATCTGTGCAGACTCGGCATCATGCTGAGGATTGACAGGGTTGTTTGCAGGTCATCAGGAGAAAGCAGCATATAAGCATGCGCCAAGCAGCAGCTCAGCGAACCGCCCAGCGCATTCACAATACAGCTCTGTGCGCCGAACTCGGTTGTGCAGCCAGCTGTCAATGCAGCTGTGTGCGCCATTTTCTGTTGCGGTTCTTCTTTGACACAGAGCAAAAAATTACACATTGCGGCATCAGAAATGGGGCTTCCGTCAGTAAACAGATATGAAAACAGTTCCGGATGAAAGTGGAGAACATTGTCCGCGGACTCTAAATAGTTTGAAGCAGCGGTGGGCAAAAAGGCGCGCTTGTCCTCTGGTAAAAGCCTCAAAACCGCCAGCTTTTCCTCCACCTTCACAGCCCCATCCAAAATATAAGCGGTGAACGGGGAGGGTTCAATGCGCAGCCCAAACTGATAAAGAACCTCCAGAACACTGTTCTTTGTCTCGGCCGAATCAGCCGTAGAAGTAACATATGCAGTCGGCAATGCAGAATAAAGCCCCAGCACCTTACTGGAGCTTAAAAGGCAGCGCATCATTTCGACTTTATTCCTGCCTTCGCTAAATTCGCACAAATAGGTATTGACAACATTTGGATTTATTGTGGAAGCGTGCGAAAGCAAAAAAGGCAGGATTTCGTTCCGAAACGCAGGGGGAACATCGCTGTCCAACAAATAGCCCTCAGCTGCGTTTTCCACAAGATGCTTTTCCGCTGCAAATTCCAAGAGCAATTCGATTATTTGCAGTGCTTCAGCCGGCTGCAAATCCCCTCTTTTCAAAACGCTTTGCATAATACCGAGCTTTATAAGCACAAATTGACCGCTTTCCTTTATCCTGGAAAGCATTTGCAGGCACATCGGGGCAGGTAAGCTTGCCACAAAGTCGAGCAGCTCATTCATCTCCGAATCCGTCAGGCGCGATTTGAGCAACAAATCAATCGCCTGCACCGCAGCCTCATTGCTTGGCGCGTTTTGGATAATCGCTGTCGCGCCTTTTACACTCAGCCTCGCACCGCCATCCGCACCGTTAACCAGCGCAAGCTTGGTTGTGGAAGAATCATCAGACGAAACAAGATATTCCTCAAGCTGTTTTTCGTCCAGTCTGCCTTCAGAAAGCTTTTCCGCAAGTCTGGTTTTCTCTTCCCCATCCGGCAGCTTGCCAAGCACCTTTTGCAGCGCATCTGCCTTATTTACACAAGCGCACCGTCCAACAAGTTCCAGCAGTCCTTGGGTATCACCTAAGGATAAGTAGCAATCGACAAGCGCTGTAGCAGACAGGGTCTGTACAATTTTTGCCGGTTCAATCAGGGTTAGCAGATAAGCACACCGGTCATCAAAATGCAGCAGATTATACACCCGCGACAGCATAGCGAGGGAATCACTGTCATCAACCTCTTGATAAAACAGCTTTTCTTCCTCCACAATGCTCGGAAAATCGCCGGAAAACTGCGTTCTGAAGTTTTGCACAAGCCGCATTGCCCGCTCAATTTCCTCACGTTCACTGCACTCCAGTGCGCAGATCATCTGGTAAGCCAGATTGGCAATGATGGTGCCGATGTATTTTTTGTCTGCCCGTTCACACTCTGCAAGGCTTGTTCTAACCTCGCTCAGTTCCCTGCGAGCCAGCTGCTTTACAGCCCCTGCCGCAAGCACTTTTACACTTGCAAGCCCCTCGTACTTTTCGCTTCTGTCATAAACCTGTCGGCAGTGGTCACACATGTATTGCTGCTTATAGGGGTTAAATTTGATTGTGCCGCCACAGCCGCAGATGGCAGAGTCATAGGAAAACATGATATCAGCCTCAAACTATTATTTTAAACTCTTCAATCTTTGTCCGCGGTCGGCCAACAGGAGTTCCACCTCACCGCACAGCTTGGTAACCATATCGACTTGACCTGCCTCTATATAGGTTCGGATATCCGAAATGCAGCTGCTGATCCGATTATCCATATTCTCCACCTCGGGGCGAGAAATCGGATCGGCGTATTTCGCTTTTTCAGCAAGGCGTTTAAGCCGCTGTTTTAATTCCGCATTATCTGTGTGCATGGGCAATATATTCAGGTCGTCTGCCCACGTGTTGCGTGCAAGCACCTGCGCCTCGATCTTTGCTTTTGCATCTGTTACCGTGTCTCTGCCAATAACGGCCATGATTGCAACGACCAAAAATACACCCAGCAAAATCGCCTGTACCAACACCGCCGACTTTACGCCCGCTTGTTGGAAAATCATAAACACAAAGCAGCAAAATAGTTCGGCAAAAAAATAGTAAACCGAAAGAGATGCCAAAGGGATCCCGTAAAACGCCGCCTCAATCGTGCCACCCTTGAATGCAACCAACAGGCAGATGATGTGCGCAATGAACGCCACAGTCATAAACGCGTAGCTGATCCAAAATACCGCCTCATGCTTTTTAAACACCATAAAGACTACCAAATTAAAAAGGCCAAACAGAATGCCATAGATCGCCGCAGTCAGCGTTCTGCTTTTAGACTGTTTCATATTTTTTCCTTCTTTCTTTGCACCTTATCCAGGCGGTTGACTTGTTTAAACTTTACTGCCACATTTATGGCAGAAAAGCGCATCGCTCGCCAGCGGCGTACCGCAAGACGGACACTGTTTGGCCTGTCGTGCCCCACACTTGGAACAAAACGCTGCACCGGGAACAAGCGGTGCACCGCATTGAAAACAAAAACCGCCAGCAGAATACTGCTCTGAAGCGGGCTGCTGTGGCGTCTGCTTCGGCAGCGGGTCATCAAACATACTTATGTCAAAGTCCTGCATGGGTGAAGCGGGCACAGGCTGTTGACGGGCTTCGAAAAGTGCGCTTTCCGCATTATCCTTTTTCCCCCAGTTTGGTCCCATGACTTCGCCGACAACATCCTGAACAACACTGCCCATTGCGCCACCGACCATCATGCCGCCTATCGCACCCCCAACTGCACCCATTGTGCCCTGGTTGTTGGCAAACGCAAGCGCAATCTCCGCCTGCCTTTCCATTGTCCAGTCGTAGCCAACTATGTCCATTTCGGCACGGCGTGCTTTTGCAGCCGAAACGGCCTCCATTTCCGCGGAAGGGATTGTCGTGGCGGTAATTGCAAAAAACTCGATGCTCACACCGTAGTCATCAAATATCGGGCGAAGCATTTCCAATGTCAAGTCGGAAATTTCATCCAGATGCGCAGAGATTTCAAAATAGCTCATGCGGCACTGAATGACCGCTTTAGCCATGTACTTTTTGACGTACTTTGCGATAATTCCGCAAAACAGTTCCTGCAGATCATCGGGGGACATAACGTTCACAAAGCCGGCGCCTTTGAGCAGGAACTTGCGCACATCAATAATAGACATCGTCATTTTGCCGCTCATGCGCATATTAAGCAAAAAGTGATATCTGCCGTCCTCAAAGGCTATGGCTTCCTGCTCCTGCAATCCCCATGGAATATTCATGCTGTGCACTTTGCGCACAAAAAACACTTTGCAGGGGAACGGTGTCTCACCGCCGGTGGGTAGATTGATAAGCTTGGATAGGATTGGGATATTCCCTGTTTGCAGCGGTCTTGCGCCGGGTCCAAACAGGTCGGCAGCCTGACCATTTACAACAAACAGTGCCTCATGCGTCTCATCAACCACCAATTGACTGGTTGTGTTGAAGTTCTCAATTGGATGCTTCCAGATAATATCCGAAGGATCCCCCTCAAATTTTATTACATTTGCAATTACAAAGGCGCCATTTGCCACAATTTTTCCTCCCCGCACGGATTTATTTTTATTAAAACACATTTTTGGCACTTACACAATGGGTTTTGACGATTTATGTAATATAATGTCGAATTTGACAAATCCGAACAATCTCGTGCGCGTTGTGGTATTTCCGTTGCGCCTTTTAGGCTCTTACTCTTTCAAACTGCCGTCCTGTCATTGCAGCATCAAATGAAAAAAGCCGCAAAGCTGCGGCTTTTTTCATTTGAAACTATTCTTCACACCAGCTCAAGCAGATTATTACCGACTGTGTACTCTTTCTTCACAACTGCGGCATCGACTAGCCAAGCATCACTGTCTGCATAATACAACACACGCACAGATTGGGTTGCTATGTTATCACTGGCCTGGCTCCCACTGCTGCGATAGCACAAATTATAGCAGCGGATCATAAAGCTGACTTCATATCCATATGTCGTTTCAGCATAAGAAAAGCTATCCAAGTCCAATGACATTGAAACATTTTCAAAGATGTAGCCATTATTAAAAGTTGCTATTTTATAATCCGCTTTCTGCACCATTTCGTCCGTGCAGCACTCCAGCAAGGAAATGTCCCCGCTATTATTCGCATTGAGATAGGATAAGTAATACTTGACAAATGTCCCTGATGCATTTTCCAAAACCGACTCATATTCCAAGTTCACATCCGAAGCCGCTACCCCTTCTTCAGGCATATCCGAATCAGAATAGGACTGTCCATACTGTTGATCTTCCCAATCAGCCGTCGACCCGCCATTATGCGAGTTACTGGAACCGCGAGGGGCAAGTCCAAGCACAAGAGACAACAGAACAACAGCACCAATAGCAGAGAGAATAATCAGCTGTTTTTTATTCTGCTTTTTTGCTTCGGCCGGAGGATTGGCGTGTGTCGGCACAGCAGGCAGTTGTTCACTCGATGATGTAGGAGTATATGAAAATGCCGACGTATAAGTTTCCGCTTCAGCAGAGACACCGGCCGCCACATTCAAGCCGCCCGCCTGATGGGTGAGAATGGTTTCGTCTTCCGAAAGTGCTGTCCGATCTGCCCGCAATGCAGTTTCATGTGACTCATCCGGGAAAGCCGTATGCTCGGCGGCATAGGAAGCTTTTGGCTCCACCGCGCTCCTTTCATGCGTCACGGTAGATCCTGCCGCAGGTCGCGACGGCGCATCAAAAAGGGAATTCACGCCAAAACTAAAGCTTTTTTCGTTGCTGTTTCCTTCCATATCGTTTCCCCTACAGTTATAAGTAACTCTGGCCGATGTCCTTAGTATATAACATCAATATTGGCTATTCAAGTCTTTAAGACTGAGCGGCTGTGCAAGTACTGTAAGTGTATTAAAAACAAGGTGAAAAGCGGCAATCCACATTTATACGCCCCCCCTCATGGGTTATTCTTTCTTGCACCGAGTATTTGCCGTTACTTTCTAAAAATGCGTGTTGCAATATTCTTTCTTTTTAAATAGGTTTAATCTTTAAGCAAATATACAAGCAGTCCTGCACTGAAAATCCCCCCAAAAAAAATCCGCCACAACCTTAAATGAGTCGAGCCGGTAAAGAAGGATAATAAACATAAATCCCCGATGCGGGAAAACAAAAGTACTGTATCGAAGAGGTGCTTGTTATAGCAAGAAAAATCCAGCAAACAGTAGAATGGCTGCCGTAAAACAAAGAGCCAGAGATGGTGAGGATGATACGGAAAACGGGGTTCCACATTGGCCGAATACCGGCCGGAACGCGAACTGCCGAGGCGTGCACAAAGAGAGGTTCATAATTCTCCACGGTGCTGCGGACGCAGGCCGGCAAAGATCACTTTCCAAATATAGAATGGACGACAGTACTTGAGAGAATAATCCGTCGCGGGGCTTCCTGCGGTATGCAAAAAGAACGCAAAGGCAAAACTATGCATCACAATCCGCCGCTGGGAACAGTGCACTTTTTAAATAGTTTTATTCTGCTCCTATCGTGATTTGTGGTTTAGAAATGTCGGGAACTCGCTTGTTGTCTTATCAGTCGGATGAGATAATAAAGTTAGACGGCAGGGGACGCAGGAACACTCTTTGAAATTAAGGCTTTCAATAAAAGATTTGTGTCTGAAATCTTCGCGAGCTGACACGCAAAGCTGAAAAGCAGGAAGGCACTTATTGAGGTTGTGTTCCGCAAAGAGACGCGAGAAAACTCTGCCTGATTAGGAAAGACAGGAGGTTATACCATGTACTATTGCGGAATTAACATCGACAGGCATCTGCACAAGACAGCCGCCATAGACAAGGTCAGAAAAGCTTCACCGAATGGTCTCTCTTTCATCATTCGCAAAGAGAGAGGCGAAAAACAGTTGACACCAATTAAATATTTGAAGATTTCCAAATACAACCCGCTGAACACAATAGCGGATACCGAACATTCTCAATTGAGTGGATATCGTTGCTATTCTGAGCAGAACCCGGAAGTCAAAGCTCTCATCCCCGCCCAGTCGGAATCGCTCTGCAAACTGTACATCCGGCAAGCAAAGAGCGGCAACCGGAATAGCTATCTCTGTAATTTTTCTCGACA
>CAZYAV010000023.1:0-43183 GCA_964645785.1 uncultured Oscillospiraceae bacterium | reverse complement strand
ACCAACGACACGGGGATTTTCAGTCCCCTGCTCTACCGACTGAGCTACAGAGGCATATGGCGACCCGGATGAGGCTCGAACTCACGACCTCTAGCGTGACAGGCTAGCGTTCTAACCAACTGAACTACCGGGCCATACCTGGTGGAAACAACAGGGCTCGAACCTGTGACCCTCTGCTTGTAAGGCAGATGCTCTACCAGCTGAGCTATGCTCCCAATCGAACCGCTTGCAGCTGACAGCCTATAAAGTGTATCATAAATGCCGCCAGTCTGTCAAGCCTTGCCCGGGCATGTTTGCGGATGTCATCCCGCCGCCGGGCTTTGGCCGAAACTGCGTTCTTCGTCCGAAAAAAAGAAACTGGAGCGGGTTACGAGGCTCGAACTCGCTACCTCCACCTTGGCAAGGTGGCGCTCTACCAGATGAGCTAAACCCGCATTTTCGGACTTTGAAAAAGGAAATTGGTGGGGGCAGAGGAGCTCGAATCCCCGACCTCCTGCGTGTGAAGCAGGCGCTCTAACCAGCTGAGCTATGCTCCCATGTCAATCCTCTTTCGTTTGAAGAACGCTTGTTAATTTTACTAAATATTCCTGCGTTTGTCAACCTCTAAACGCGGTTTTCCAAGAACATTTTTTGAATTTCCGCCGATTTGCTGCCGGATTGCACAAATTGCCCGGGCTTTCAAACAGAATTGCATCCATCCTGTGTCCCTGTACCGCTTCCGGCTTAAAAGAGGCATTCTCTTTCTGTCGGGGTATAGCGGGCAGCTTCGCCGCCGGGGAGATGCCGCATGCGGCGCCTCCCTGCCGCGCCCGCTGTGGAGCCGCCGCAGATGAATCCCGATTCAAGATACATTTTGTCGCAAGGCGGTTCACGATGCTCCTATAAGCCCGTTTTTTCTCCCGGCGGCGGATACGGCCGGGCGGATTTTTCTGCGCAGGCAGTCGATTTTATACAAAAAAGCCGGAGCAAAGCGAACTTTGCTCCGGCGTGGTCGGAGTGAGGTGATTCGAACACCCGACCTCTTGGTCCCGAACCAAGCGCTCTACCAAACTGAGCCACACCCCGATAAACAAAGCCGGTGGTCATGAACCAACGGCTTATGGTTGCGGAACTAGGATTTGAACCCAGACAAACAGAGTCAGAGTCTGTCGTGCTAACCGTTACACTATTCCGCATTGCGCAATAACTATTATAGCGGAATACGCAGATTTGTCAAGCCTATTTTTTAAAAATCACGACGAAAATTCAAGCAGGCGGTTCCGGTGCGCCGGCGCTACTGCCGGCGATTTTAAAGGAATCCAAAAGAAAGAGTTGCAACGCCAATCGTTTTATTATAAAATGTGGGTATATTTTGAAGAAATGGAGCAGAAGGAATGGCTGAGTTTTCCTATGAAATTGTTGAGCAGATCGGCGTTTTGTCCGAGAGCTCGAACGGGTGGAGCCGTGAGCTGAACCTCATCAGCTGGAACGGGCGGGATCCCAAATACGACGTACGGGACTGGGCGCCCGGCAATGAGAAAATGGGCAAGGGCATCTCGCTTTCCAAGGAAGAGGCGAAGGCGCTCAAAGAGATCCTGAACGGCCTTGACCTTTGATTGGCGGTGGCACTGTGTCTGAGTTAAAAGATCGCTTTTTTCAATGCTACCAGCAGTACATTAACCGGGACGGCAACGTCGAATTTCTTGACTGGCTCGACCGCCGCACCGATTTTTTCTATGCGCCCGCAAGCACCCGGTTCCACGGCGCGTATGCGGAAGGGCTTGTCGCGCATTCGCTGAACGTGTTTGACCTGATGCTGAAGCGCAACGAGGCCGAGCAGAACGAAAACCCGGAGAGCGTCGCGATTGTGTCGCTGCTGCACGACGTGTGCAAAACGGAATTTTACAAAGAGACGACGCGCAACGTCAAAAACGACGAAACCGGCAAATGGGAAAAGGTTCCCTATTACTCCATCGAGGATCGGTTTCCCTATGGCCACGGGGAGAAATCCGTCTTTCTCATCGAGCGGTTTATGCGGCTCAAGCCGGCGGAGGCTATCGCAATCCGCTGGCACATGGGCGGCTTTGACGACAATTCGCGGGTCGGCGGCTATTCGGTTGCCAATGCGTTCGGCAAATACCCCTTAGCGGTCAAGCTGCATCTGTGCGACCTTGAAGCGACCTATCTGCTTGAGAACGAAACCTGAGCCCCACCCCTGCGGCCGGCTGCGGCAGACCCATATAACCGCGGTGGCTGCCCGGGCAGGCGTCGACCCGCCCGCAAAGGGACGGCCGCCGCACAGGCGCACGATTTCCCACACAGTAGCCCGCGGCAAAGGCCGTGGGCTTTGTTGTATGCATTAAAACGTTCATAAAGAGACGCGGCGTGTGCGCCAACCGGCCAAAACGGTTGTTAAAGCCCCGATTTACAGCGCAGGCAAGCCGCCCGCAAAGCCTGAACGACGCTTTTTCAAAACCATGTGCCCTCTGCCCATTCCCGATGCCGGATACGAGCCGATGTCCGAAGCGGCGGCCGGGATTGACCGGCCTGCGCGGTCACTATAATCGAGAATTTTACTATCCCAAAGAATCCATCTTCCCGCCTCAAAATCGGGGTAATCGGGCAACTGCCAAATGGGTGGTTTTCCGCCAAGTGCCCCTTGTACCTCTTTCGGAAACCGTGCGCGCGCTGCCGGCGGATGCCGGGGGGATTGGCGCGCACTTTGGACTTATTCATGAATTTTCGGGAAAACTCAACACCGGCGCTTCGATTCGGGACATTGCGTATACGGTTGAATGAAAATGATTGGCTCCAATCCGTGGATTTTGGGACATAAAAATTCCCCCTGCCACAGGTTCAGGGGGAATTCCTTTTAAAAACTGCTTTTCAGCCGTTCTCATCCGGCAAAATCGGATAGGGATAAGGCGTGTCATAGCCCCGGCGCACGGGCGCGGGCTGCATCTGCGGCGCATTAAAGGGCTGCGGCGCGCTGTAATTCTGCGGCACATAGGCGCGCTGCGCGGCATATCCGGCGGGCTGCTGCGGCTGTGCATAGCCGTAATTCTGCGGCTGCGCGGGGCGCGAATAGGCGGGCGCCTGCGCGCTGTGCATATAGGCCGCGGTCGTGTTCTGGGCGATGGTGGTGGACAGCTGGTTGATCTTGATCTGCGCATCCGCAAGCGCGCGGTCGGACTCCATCTTGCGCTTGTTCATCTCCTCGCGCTCCGCATCCATGGCGGCCAGCTTGCTCTCCCCCGCGGCAACCAGCTTTTTCAGCTCGTAGACATCCTTTTCCCGGGCATTGAGCAGGTTCGTCTTTTCCACCAGATTCTGCATCAGCTCGTTCAGGCGCGCGTTTTTGCCGTCCAGCTCGCGATAGCGATCTTCCAGCTCAAGGTCTTTTTCCTGGATGGTGCGGTTGCAGTCCGCAATTTCGGCGCTGCGAAGCTCAAGCTGGCGTGCGCACTCGCTCATCTGCTTGCCCAGCTCCGCGTTTGCATACTGCGCGTTGTCAAGCGCCTCACCCTTTGCCGCAATGTCGTATTTCAGCTTTTCGTTTTCCTTTTGCAGCTCGCCGCAGCTGTACTGCGCCGCCTCCAGATCGCTCTTGAGCCGGGCGGCGTTGGCGGTCAGCTCGGCACGCATGGCCTCTTCCCGGTTCCTGCACTCAGTTAGCTGCGCTGTAAGCTCCGCAATCTGCTTGCCGTAGTCCGTGTGCAGGTTCTCGATCTGGTTGTCATAATCGCGGTGCTGCATTTCCAGCTGCTTGGCACAGTCCCCCTGCAGCGCGGCGAGCTGCTTTTTGCATTCAACCTGCGCCGCGTCAAACTGCTGCTTAAAGCTATCCTGCGCCGCGTCAAACTGGCGTTTGAAATCCGCCTGCATATCCGCAATCTGCGCCGTGTGCGCCGTTTGCAGCTCGCGCAGCTGCTCGGCGTGCGCCTGCTGAACCGTGACAAGCCGCGCAGCCTCTTCCCCGCGCTCGGTGTCCAGCTTCTGCTCGTGCTCCTCGTTCAGCCGCCGGATCGCCTCGTCGTGCTCCGCCTGCTGCTTTTCAACGGCCGCCTCATAATCCGTGCGCTGCCTTTCGATGACCGCCTCGCACTCGGTGCGCTGCTTCTCGATGGTCGCCTCGAACTCAGTTCGCTGCTTTTCGATGGTCGCCTCATACTCCGCGCGCTGCTTTTCGACATAGGCGTCGTGCTCGCGGGTGTTCTTTTCCAGCTCCGCTTCAAGCGCCTGGATCCGCTCGTTTGCGTCGTTCAGCGCAAAGGTTCGCTGGTCAATCAGCCCGCGGGCTTCCGCAAGCGCGGCGTCCCGTTCGCTGACCTGTAGGGTCAGCTGCTGGTTCTGCGCGCTGCGCTCGTTAATCTCGGCGTTCTGCTTTTCGATTGCCTCCGCCGCCGCAACCAGGTCGCCGTTTATCTTCTCGATTGTGCCGTTTGCCTCGATGATCCGCGCGTTCGCCTTGTCGAGCGCCTCCGAGAGCGCCGCGGCCTCCTGCGCCTTTTTGTCGCACTCGCAGTTCTTGTCCGCAAGCTCGATCATCCGCGCGTCCAGGGCGTTCTGCGCGTCGTGCAGCTGCTCCTGCGTGCTTGAGAGCTCCTCCCGCAGGCCGGACAGCTCGGATTTCAGCGCGCCGTGCCCGGTCTCCAGCTCCGCCTTGTCCCGAGTCAGCTCATCGATGCTTCTCGTCCTGTCCTCCAGCTTCTGCCGCGCCTCCACAAGCTCGATGTTCCGCTCGTCCAGCTGGCGCTTTGCGCTGTCGCTCTCCTCCTTCAGCGAGGTGTTTTCGCCTGTCTTCTCCAGCACCTCGTTTTCAAGCTTTGCAATTTCCGCTTCCTTTTCCGAAAGCTGCCGCGCCTTTTCGGCCAGGGTCACCTCGTTCTCGTTCGCCTGCTCCTCGATATTGCGGTATTTGCCGCGCAGGTCGGCGAGCTGGGTGTTTACCCGAATCAGCTCGTCCTTCAGGGTGGTGATTGTCTTTGTGTATTTTTCCACATCCGCGTTCAGCTCGTCCAGCTGGCCGCACTTTTCAATCAGCTCGTTCGTGCTGCCGTCCGCGTCGTTTTGCAGGCTCTCAATCATGGTCTGCTTCTCCCGCAGCTCCTCCTCCGCCTTGGTCAGCATATCCCGACGGCTGACCAGCTCGTTCTGCGTGGAGCGCACATACTCCACCGCCTCGTTGAGGTTTTTGTTGAGCTGCTGATTCGTCTCTTTTTCCTGCTCGAGGGTGTGCTGTAGCGCCTCAATCTGAGCGCGCAGCGCCGCATTCGTCTGGCTTTGGCTTGTCTCCCGCTGCGCGACGTCGGCAAGCCGCTTTACCTCGCTGTCCAGCTGGTTCTTGAACTGCGCGCTCTGCGCGTTGGCCTTTTCAAGCTGCTCGGCCAGCGCGTCCATTTTGGCGCCCGATTCCCCCGCCTGGCTGGTCAGCACGCTGTTTTCATATGTAAGCGTGTCAATCTTTGCAAGCAGCTCTTTCTCGCGCTCCGCGAAATTCTGTGTGATCTCATCCACATACTGCTGAACTGCCTTTTTGCTGAATCCAAAAAGCGAACCCTTGAGCGCAAAATCCTCCTCGGCGTCCTGCTCCTGATTTTCCAGCATTCCGGGCACATTTTCCTCATAAAGCTCCCTGGACAAAATCTTTCCCTCCCGTAGCGCGTCTCTTTTGTCATTGCGGCACAGCGCAGCCTACCCCGTCCGGCCTGTCCGAAACGGGGTTGCGCAGGCTTTCGCGTTATGCCCTGTCCTGCTCAATCAAGCGGCGGATTGCCCCTGTCGCCGTGCAGATGGCGGCCTCCGTGTCGTGCTGCGTATCCTGCGGCAGACCGGCGGCCTCCCGTTCCTGGTTCCAAACCGCCAGCATCACGCCGCCGGCGCGGGCGCCGAGGGTTGCGCAGACGGTGTACAGCGCGGCCGTCTCCATCTCGGAGCAGAGCGCGCCGCCGCGCAGCCACGCCTGCCATTTGTTCAGCAGCTCATAGGACACCGGCATCCGGCCGGGGTCGTGCTGGCCATAAAAGCTGTCCTTGCACTGGGCGATGCCGATATGGTGCGGCAGCCCGAGCGCGCGCGCCTCGTCCCGCAGCGCGCAGGTCACGTCCAGGTTGGCAACCGCCGGGAATTCAATCGGCAGATACTCCCGCGAGGTTCCCTCCGCGCGGATTGCGCCGTTTACGATGACGATATCCCCCGCTTTGACCTCCAGCGCCATGCCGCCGCAGGTGCCCACCCGGATAAAGGTGCGCACCCCCAGCTGGAACAGCTCCTCCACCGCAATGGCGGTGGACGGGCCGCCGATGCCGTGGGACATCAGCACGACCTTTTCGCCCGCGCATTCGCCCAGCCAGGAGTTGTATTCGCGGTTGAACGCCAGCTGCCGCGCGTTTTCAAACCCCGCCGCGATTTTGGGGATTCTTCCGGGGTCGCCCGCGATAATCGCGTATTTTGCCCCCGCAAGCTCCTTTTCCGACAGCTGAATGTGATACAGTTTCTCGGTTTTCTGCATAGCGCAAGCCCTCTTACTCCTCGTTGTTGGAGCGTCTGTTCAGGATGCCGATCAGCGTTTCGATGTCAAAGACGTCCTCGTCATTGGCCGGGGGGGTGTACCCCTTTGCGCCGGGGACGGGCACCTCCTGCTCGATTTCGGGCTCCTCGACCGCCGGGGTAAACACCGGCTGCGGCTGCTGCGCGGCAGGCTGCGGCTGCTCCGGCGCCGCCGCCGCAACGGGATGCCCCTCCTCGTCCTCAAAGCGCTTGTCGAACCCTGTCGCAATGACCGTGACGCTGATTTCGTCGTTGTAGCTCTCGTCAAAGGCGACGCCCCAGATGATGTTGGCGTTGGGGTCGGTCGCGTCGGTAATCATGGTGGCCGCAAGCTCGACATCGGTCAGGTCGATGTTGGGCGCGGCGGTGAAGTTGATCAGGACGCCCTTGGCGCCGTTGATGGTCGTCTCCAGCAGCGGGCTGGAAATCGCCTCGTTTGCCGCGACGGTGGCCTTGTCCGGCCCGGAGGCGCGGCCGACGCCCATGTGCGCATACCCGGAATCCCGCATGATTGCCGAGACATCCGCAAAGTCCAGGTTGAGGAACCCGGGCACGTTGATGAGCTCGGAAATGCTCTGCACGCCCTGAAGCAGCACATTGTCCGCAATCTCGAACGCGTTGGCGAGGGTGATCCGCTCGTCGCTGATGAGCTTGAGCCGCTCGTTCGGGATGACGATGATTGAATCGACATTCTCCCGCAGCTCCTCGATGCCGTGGATGGCAATCTCCATCTTGCGCTTGCCCTCAAAGCGGAACGGGGTGGTGACGATGCCGACTGTCAGGATGCCGTTGTCCTTGGCGATTTCGGCCACAAGGGCGGCCGCGCCGGTGCCTGTTCCGCCGCCCATGCCCGCCGTGATAAACACCATGTTTGCGCCCTTGAGCGCGGCGGCGATGTCCTCCCGGCTCTCCTCCGCGGCTCTGCGGCCAATCTCGGGGTTGCCGCCGGCGCCCATGCCGCGGGTCAGCTTGCTGCCAAGCTGCAGCTTGTGGGTTGCCTTGCTGAACTGCAAAATATGGCCGTCCGTGTTCATCGCAACGAACTCGACGCCCTTAATCCCATTCTCAATCATTCGATTGACGGCGTTCCCGCCGCCGCCGCCGACGCCAACCACCTTGATGTTGATTCCGAACGGCGCTTCTTCGCTTAACGCAAAATTCATTGATGGCAAGGTAGACCCTCCTGTTCTGATCTTCTTTTGAAAAAGTGACTTCAATCAAAAAAAGATATATCTTATTTAATTTACCATAAGACGACGGTAATTTCAATCATTTCCGCCAATTGAATCCGATATCCGCCGAAAAATCAGTCCTCGGGCTGCGCGATTGCCCGATACCCCGCTGGCAGCTCCAGCTCACCCGCCTTGAAGATTCCCTTCCCCGCAAGGGAGAGATCCAGCCTGCCCGTCTCCGTCTCCCCGATCTCCTCTTCCACCAGCGTCTCCAGCATCCGGATCTTGTAATCCAGATTGTTCGCGGTGCCGATCATGACGAACACCCGCCCGTCGTAGACCAGGGAGAGGTTGAGCTTGTCCGCCACGTTGAGGATGGTTGTTTTGCCGAGCAGGTCGTGCTCCCTGAGCGCGTTCACCACGGCGGCGAGATAGGCCGTGCCGTCCTCCGCGTCCGTGTCCAGCGCCGCCCCCACCTTGTATGTATTGGGCGCAATGCCGTACACAAGGGTGAGATTCTGCGGGGTCTGCGCGGTGTTTTCCAGTATTTTCAGCCCGTCGGACAGAACCAGGCAACCGCCCGTATACGGCAGCGCAAGGGAGGTTCGGGTCTCGGTTACGTCGATGACGATTGTCCCCGGCAGCTTGCGGACAATGCGCACATTGTCGAGGTACGGCAGAACCGAGGTTATCTCGCTCTCCGCCTTTTTGGTGGAAAACAGGAAGATATTTTGCCCCGCCTCGATTTTGAGCGCCTGCATAATCTCTTCATTTGTATAGACCGAGCTTTCCCCGTTAATCTCAATGGCCGTTATATTGAAAAACACGGTCAGCGAAAGCACGGTTGCCAGCACCAGAATAAAGACGGCAACCATCGTTGTGGCCGCTCTGCGGCGCCGTCTGCGCCGCAGCCGCTCGGTTCTGTCCGGTTTTTTCTCCCTTTCCCTGCCGCTCACAATGTCCCCTTATCCGCTTTGCCCGGCCATGGCGCGCCGGCGCATATGTTTCCGTGCGGTTTATCCGCGCGCGGCCGCTTTGTCGTGCAGCAGCTCGCGGATATACCGGTAAATTTTGTTTGCCGAATCCTTGACCGCCACCGCGCGCGCGTTGACCCCCATCATCCGCAGCCGCTGCCGGTCGCACGCGAGCGCGTGGATTTCCTGCGCCGCCGCCTCGCAGTCCAGCGCCGCCTCCTCGTAAATCGCGGCCGCGCCGGCGTTGACGAGGGTCATGGCGTTGTAATACTGGTGATTCTCCGCGACGTTCGGCGAGGGAACAAGCACGCTTGCGCGCCCCGCCGCCGCGATTTCGCTGATGGTCAGCGCGCCCGACCGGCTGATGACCAGATCGGCCGCCGCAAAGCATTCGGGCATATCCTCGATATACTCGACCACCCGGATGTTCTTTCCCTGCGGGTCGACGCCGTATTCCCGCAGCAGCGCCGGGAAGGACTCGGTCGCGTACCGCCCCGTCGCGTGGATGTGGTAGATATTGTCCGCCCGCTCGTGCAGCCGCATCAGGCTTGCGCTGAGCTGGTTGATGGTACGCGCGCCGAGCGAGCCGCCGAACGAGACAATCACCGTCTTGTCCCTGGCGCCCCACGCGCGGCGCAGCTTTTCCCTGTCCGCGCTGAAAAACGCGGCGCGGATCGGGTTGCCGGTCACGACGCACCTGCCCCGGCATTCAAGGCGCGGGACGGCGTCCTCGCTCGCGACCATGACGAGATCCACCAGCTTTGCCAGAATCTTGTTGGTCACGCCCGGGAAGGCGTTCTGCTCCTGAATCGCCGTCGGGATGCCGCGCTTTGCGGCCGCGCGCACAACCGGGCCGCTCACATAGCCCCCGCAGCCGATCACCACATCCGGCCGGAACTGCTTAAACAGCCGTTTTGCCTGCACGGTGCCGGTCACGGCGCACCGCGCCGCATGGAGGTTGAACAGAATCTCCTTTGGCTTGAAGCTGCGGGAAAAGCCGTGTATCTCGATTGGGTAAAGCCGGTATCCCGCCGCCTCGACAAGCCGCTTTTCCATCCCGTCCGACCGCCCGACAAACAGAATCTCCGAATCCGGCTCGTTGCGCTCAATCTCGTTGGCGATGGCGAGCGCCGGGTTGATGTGCCCCGCCGTGCCGCCGGCCGCAATAATCGCTCTCATCTACGCGCCCCTCTCATTGCTTTTTCACCGCGGAATAGCGTGAAACGGACAGCACCACCCCGACCTCGGCCAGCAGTACCGCCAGCGAGGTGCCGCCCTGGCTGAAAAAGGGCAGGCTGATGCCGGTGTTGGGGATTGTGTTGGAGACGACCGCGATGTTGAGAATCGCCTGCAGGCCGATCTGGGCGGTAACGCCGATGGCGAGCATCGCGCCGAATTTATCCCGCGCGTTGAGCGCGATGGCAAAGCCGCGGAACACAAACAGCACAAACAGGGCGATGACAAACAGCGCGCCGATGAACCCGAGCTCCTCGCAGATGATGGAGAAAATGAAGTCGTTCTGCGGCTCGGGGACATAGAGGTGCTTCTGCCTTGAATTGCCCAGGCCAAGCCCCATCAGCCCGCCCGAGCCGATGGCCAGCAGCGACTGAATCGTCTGGTGCCCCAGGCCGGTCGGGTCGCTGAAGGGGTCGCGCCACATCTGAATGCGCCCCATGGCGTACTCCATCTTATCCGCCAGGAAGATAAAGGCGACGCCGAGCGGCACAACGACGGCGCCGGTCAGCCCGAACCATTTGAGCCGCGTGCCGCCCACATACATCATCACGCATCCGACCAGGCAGATGAGAATGGTGCCGGAAAGGTGGGTCTGCTGCAGCATAATCGCCGCGATGGCGCCCAGCACGCAAAGCGGGTAAACATAGCCGTATTTAAACTCGCCCATCCGCTCGGGGTGGGTTGCGATGAGGTGCGCAAACAGCGCGATTACCGCAAATTTCACAATCTCCGACGGCTGGAAGGTAAACGAGCCGATAATGATCCACCGCTTGGAGCCGTTAATCTCCGGCATGAACAGGGTGAGCACCAGCAGCGCATAGGAGACAATCATGATCGGCCAGACGAACTTGTGCAGGATGCGGTAATTGATGTGGGAAATCACAATCATCGCCGCAACCCCCAGAATCGCGTATATCGCCTGATTTTTGATGAAATGGTAGCTGTCCCCCCACATGTAATAGGCGTTTGCAAAGCTGGCGGACATCATCATAATCAGGCCGAAAACAACCAGCGAGAGGGTGACAATCAGCAGCGGCTTATCCATACCCGCCTTTTGCAGCCGATGCGGTTCAGTTTTCTGTTTGCTGTTTGCCATTTGCCGGATTCCTCACAAAATCAGACGGTTTATTGGGTCACGACGGCGAGAATGGACAGCGCGCCGCCCAGAATAGCCGCGATGCTGAACGTCACGACAATCTTGATTTCCGAAAAGCCGCTCAGCTCAAAATGATGGTGAATCGGGGTCATTTTGAACAGGCGCTTGCCGTGGGTCAGCTTGAAATAGGTCACCTGAATCACCACCGAGGCGGCCTCCAGCACATACACAATGCCGGAAAGGATTGCAAGGGTGGGCAGCGACACGCCGTAGGCCATCGCCACAACGGCGCCGCCCAGGAACATCGAGCCGGTGTCCCCCATGAACACCTTGGCCGGGTGAAAATTCCAGATGACAAATCCGACGCAGCCGCCCGCAATCGCCGTGGCAAGCAGCCCGGTGCCGATGTAGCCCAGCAGGGTCGAGAGCACAACGAAGCCGATGCTGACAAAAAAGGTGACCGTGGTAGCGAGCCCGTCGATGCCGTCGGTCAGGTTGACCGCGTTGACCATGAAGATGATGAACAGCATGGACAGCACAAAGTACCAGACGCCAAAATCATAGGTGCCGATGAAGGGGATCATGACATTGGTGTCGCTGCCGCCGTAGCGGTGCATGACAAACAGGTAGCCCGCCGCGACAAAAATCTGCAAAAAGATTTTCCCCTTGGCCGTCAGCCCCAGGTTGCGGGTGTGCACCACCTTCATATAGTCGTCCACAAAGCCGATCAGTCCAAACCCGATGGCGCAGCCGACGCCGGCAAGCAGGCGCACGTTTTCAATCGCGTACTGTGTGCCGAGGAACTGCGGCGCCTCCAGAATCAGCGAAATGTAGCCGACGGCCAGCCCCGCCAGCGCGCCGATGATGAACATCAGGCCGCCCATGGTCGGCGTCCCCTCCTTGGATTTGTGCCATTTGGGGCCGATTTCATTGATTGTCTGGCCGTATTTCAGCTTTTTCAGCCAGGGGATGAGCCAAAAGCCCAGCACCCCGGTCAGCCCGAGGCTGACCGTCGCAGTCAGCAGTATTGCCGTTCTCTCCATATCCTATGCTTTGCTCCGTTTCATTGCCTTTGTCCCTGTCAGGGGGCGTAAATTTCGTAAAACCGGTCGATGACCTCCTCAAACGCCATTGCCCTGCTCGCCTTGAACATGACGGCGTCGCCGGGATGCATGGTTTTTGCGATATAGGCGGCGAGCTCGGATTTATCCGAAAAGTGCTTTGCGCTGGTGATGCCCGCGGCAAGCGCGCCCTGTGCGCACAACTTCATATTTTCGCCGTAACACAGCAAAATGTCAATCCCCATCTTCGCCGCCTCAATCCCGACGCTGCGGTGCGCTTCCCGCGAGATTGAGCCCAATTCAAGCATATCGCCCAGCACCGCAACCTTGATGCCGTCAATCGGCAGCTGCGCGAGGGTCTCGATCGAGGCGCGCATCGAATCGGGGCTCGCGTTATAGCAGTCCTCGATAACCGTGATGCCGTGGAAATCGACAAATCGCTGGCGCATCCCGGTGGGCACATAGCGGGAAAGCGCCTTTGCCGCCCCGGCGGCGTCCAGCCCGGTGCGGGTCGCGAGCGCATAGGCCGCCAGCGCATCAATCACGTTGTGGCTGCCCGCGCAGGGAATCATGGCGGAAAACTCGCCGTTGTGCCGGTCAACGATGGTAAACTCGGTCGAACGCACACGGGTCATGATGTTTTTTGCCACGATGTCCGCCTCGGTGTTGTGGATGGCGAATGTCGCGGTCTCGATTGCGAGATCCTCCCGCGCGCCCATCAGCAGCTCGTCGTCCCCGTTCAGGCACAGGATCCCGTCCTGCGGCATCCCCTCGACGATTTCCAGCTTTGCTTTCAGGATATTCTCCCGGCTGCCAAGCTGCTCCAGGTGGCAGACCCCGATGCCGGTAATCGCGGCCACCCGCGGCCGCGCCGCCCGGGTCAGCTTGCTGATATCCCCCAGGCCGTTCATCCCCATCTCGACAACCGCAAGCTCGGTTTCGGCCGACATATTAAATAGTGTGGTCGGCACCCCTATTTCATTATTCCTGTTCCCCTCATTTTTCAGGGTGTTGCCAAATGTTTCAAAAATCGCGGCGGCCATCTCCTTGGTGGTCGTCTTTCCCACGCTGCCCGTAACCGCGACCAGCCGGGGGCTGTACCGCGCGCGGTAATTGCCCGCAATCTCAATCAGCGCGTCCTTTGTGTCCCGCACAAGAATCTGTTCCCCGTCGAAATTCCCCCGGCGGTTGACCACAACGGCGGCTGCGCCGTTTGCAATCGCGCTTTTTGCAAAGTCGTTGCCGTCCAGCCGCTCACCCACAATCGCGACAAACAGGCTGCCCGGGCAGGCGTCACGCGAATCGGTGGTGACCTTTGTAATGACCGTGTCGGGGTATTTAGTCACGGCGACCCCTTTCAGCAGCTCTCCGAGTGTAACCGGTTCCATAGTTTCGTCCTCTCAGTGTCTGTTTTCAAGAAAATCCCGCACAAGCCTGTGCTCGTCGAGGTAGATCGTACAGCCGTCGATCACCTGATAATCCTCGTGCCCTTTGCCGCACAGCACAAGCACGTCGTCCTGCCGCAGCTGCTCCAACGCCCATTGTATCGCATAGAAGCGGTCGGGAATTGCCGTAAATTCCACCCCGCTTTCCAGCAGATAGGGGCGAACCTCGTCGATAATGGCGAGCGGATCCTCCGTGCGCGGATTGTCCGAACTCATCACGACAAAGTCGGAGTACTTTGCCGCCGCGCGCGCCATTTCGGGGCGCTTTTTGGGGTCGCGGTCGCCCGCGCAGCCAAACAGGGTAATCATCCGCCCCTTGACGAACGGCCGCAGGCTGGAAAGCAGCTGCCGGAGCGCGTCGCCCGTGTGCGCAAAATCGCAGATGACGGTGTATTCCCCGTTATACAGCACCTCGCACCGACCCTTGACGCCGTGGGTTTCGCTGACCGCCGCACAGGCGGCCTCCCGCTCAATACCGGCGCCGAACAGTGCGCAGGCGGCGCACAGCGCGTTCTGCACCGAATACATGCCCGGCATCGGGAACCGAACGGGCGCCTGGAAGCCCTTGCCGCAAACCTCGAACGAGACGCCGCCGACCCCGCAGCTGATCGACTTTGCGCAGTAATCCGCGCCCTCCTTGCCGACAGAGATCGTGTCAAACGGGATAGACAGCTCCTTTGCCAGCCGCAGGCCATACGGGTCGTCCACATTGATAACCGCGTGCTTCGCGCGGCGGAACAGCAGCTTTTTCGCCTGATAATACTGCTCCATGTCCCCGTGATAATCCAGGTGATCCTGGGTCAGGTTCGTAAAGACTGCGCAGTCGAATTCCAGCCCCAGCAGCCGCCCCTGGTCGAGCGCCTGGGAGGACGCCTCCATAACGACATGGGTGCAGCCGGCCGAGAGCATCCGCGCAAACAGCGCGCACAGATCCCACGGCTCGGGGGTTGTGAATTTTGCCGGGATCACCATCTCCCCGATCTCGCAGCAGATCGTCCCGATGAGCCCCGCCCTGTGCCCGAGCGCGCACAGCGCCTGCTTGATGACGCTGGTGACCGTGGTTTTTCCGTTTGTGCCCGTGACTGCAATCAGGTGCAGCTGCTTTTGCGGGTTGCCGAAAAAGTTCTGGCACATGTGCGCCAGCGCAAGGCGGGTGTCCCGCACCACCAGCTCGTTTTCAAGCCCCAGCGGGTGGTCGGTCACCACGGCGGCCGCCCCCCGGTCAAGCATCTCGCGCGCGACGCTGTGCCCGTCAAAGCTTCTCCCCTTGATGCAGACAAAGACCGAGCCCTCGCTCACCTTGCGGGAATCGGACATCACGTCCCGCACTTCACGGCCGTCCGCGGTTCCGTCGTATTCAATCCCTCTCATGACCTCGCTGAGCTTCAAGTCCATCTACCTCCGAAATTCTCAATCGTTCGTTGTCTGCACACACTCGATTGTGACGACCGTGCCGGTGGGAACCGTCTCCCCCTCCGCGATATTCTGCCCCATGACCGAAGCGCCCGGGGAGGCGGAGCCGTTCACCTTGACGTTCAGCCCGTATGCCTGTAAGGTGGCTGCCGCCGCGCTCTGCGTGGAGCCGACAAGGTTCGGCACCTGCACCGTCTGCACTTCGCGCTCGTCGGTATACAGAATCACCTTGGAACCGCGCGGGATCGACTGCCCGCCGCCCGGGAACTGGCTGACAACCGTCGTGCCGTCCCCGATGACCGTGTAGTCCAGCCCCTCCGGCTGGAGATAGGAATACGCGCTTGTCAGCAGCATACCGGTCACGCTCGGGGTCACGACATCGAGCGACTCCAGCTCGGACTCCGAGTAAATCGGGTCGACTCCGATGTAGGGCAGCACGTCCTTCATGATCGACGCCACAACCGGCGCGACAATCGTGCCGCCGTAAATGGAGGTGCTGCTGCGGGCGTTGTCGTAAATGACAAGGCAGGCGATTTCGGGGTCGTCCGCCGGCGCAAACGCGCAGAAGGACGCCCAGTATTTGCCGACCTCGCTGCTGGTCAGATCCTGCGCCGTGCCGCTCTTACCGCCCAGGCGGTAGCCCGCCACATAGGCGTTCTGGCTGTTGCCCTCCACGACGACCCGCTCGAGGATTCCGCACATGGTCGCCGAGGTCTCGGCGCTCAGCACCTGCCGCTTGACCGTCGTGTCGAACGACTGGATAATATTGCCGTCCTCGTCGATAATCTCCTTGACAATGTGCGGCTGCACAAGGTATCCCCCGTTGACAACGGCCGACATCGCCGTAATCATCTGAAGCGGGGTGATCTTGTTGGATTGCCCGAACGCGCAGCTGGACAGCTCGACGATGCTGTTCATTTTATTCACGACCCCGTCGTAGACGATACTGTTCGCCTCGCCCGGCAGGTCGATCCCCGTCTTTTCGTTCAGCCCGAACGCGCGTATGTAGGAGCAGAAGGTGTCAATGCCGATAGACTGGCCGATTTCGATAAACGCGGGGTTGCAGGAGTTGATGACGGCGTGGGTGAAGTCCTGCTGGCCGTGCCCGCCCGCCTGCGCGCAGTTCATCCGCCAGGTGAGCACCTGCTTGTATCCCGCGCAGTAATAGGAGGAATCGAGGGTCGCGGCGCCCGTTTCCAGCGCCGTGGAGGCCGTCACCACCTTGAACACCGACCCCGGCTCGTACAGGTCGGATATGGTCGAATTGCGCCACTGCTTGTTCTGCGCAAGGCCAAGCTGCGCGCTGTACTCCTCGGTGCCCTCCAGCTCCGCGAGCGCGGCGGCCGCCTTTTCGTCAAAGACGGTCAGCGGGTCGTTGGGGTCAAAATCCGGCTTGACCGCCATTGCGTAGATTTCGCCGGTTTTTACGTTCATGATGATGCCCATCGCGTTGTTCTGGATATTGTGCTGCTCAATCGCCGCTTCCAGGTTCTTTTCAAGGTAATGCTGGATTACCTCGTCAACCGTCAGCACCAGGCTGTGCCCTGCCTGCGGCTCGTACCGGGTCTCGTATTCATAATACATGTCGCTGCCGCGCGCGTTCTTTGCCGTGAGAACCCGCCCCGACGTGCCGGACAGCACATCGTCATAATAGGCCTCCAGCCCGGAAAGCCCCTGATTGTCGGTGCCGACGAAGCCCAGCACCTGCGCGAGAAAATTGCCGTAAGGGTAATACCGCTTGGAATCCTCGGTGAAGCTGATGCCGCCGACCTTGTTCTCGCTCATAAACGCGCGGATCTCGTCGATCACCGGCTGGTCGACCTTGCGCTTGACGATGGAGTAATAGGTCTTTTCGGAGCACTTGTCATAGACCGTCTGGTAATCCACCTCAAGGATATCCGCCAGGCCGCGCGCGATGGTGTCGTAATCCTCCTTGTCGATATCCATCGGGGAGAGCGCTACCGTCCAGACGGTCGCGCTGCGTGCGAGCACGTTCATATTCGCGTCGTAGATGGTGCCGCGCGGCGCGGCGACGACCGTGTCCCGCAGCTGCTGGTTCGAGGCCATCGCGCTGTATTCGTCGTGCTTGACCAGCGCGATATTTGCAAGCGACGTGACAATAATACTAAAACCGCAGGCCATAAGGACTACGGTAATCAGCATTCTCTGTTTGATTGATCTTGTGACGTATTTCCTGGACTGGCTGCTCCCGCCGCTGTTTTTATCGCTTTTGTTGTTTTTGCTTTTCGCCATACAAACACCCGTGATCCATCTGATCCCTTTAGTATATTGTATTAGCCTGTAAAGGAATCAATGACCGTGTTGAAAAATGTCTCCAGTTTTTCCGTCAGGGTGACAGCGTCCTCGTTGGCCGAAATCGCGTTCTGGCTTTGCAGGTTCACATATTCGATGCGGCTCGAGTCCAGCTTGACAAGCCCCAGTTCGGAAACGGCGTACTCCTCCGCGTTCTTGAGCGACACAAGGCTTTCGAGCTTGTAAGAGAGAAAGGCGTTCTCACTTTCCAGCTCGGTCAGGTCGTTTGTATACGCGTTGATTTTTGCACGCGTCTCGGTCAGCACCAGGCGGCTGTGTACCGTCGCGACCATCAGAATCGCCATCACGCAGATAAGGGAGGTCAGCTTGGAAATAAACAGGCGCTTTTCCCGGATGCGGCGGTTGTTGCTGCGGACGATTTCCAGCCTGCGCTCTTCCTCGGCGCGGGAAAAGTTCCGGTCGTAATCATAAGCTGCAGACGTTCTCATTATTATACCCCTTTTTTGTGTTTGTTGCAATTCCGGTTGACCCGGCGCCGCACGGCTGCCCGGCCGGGCACTCACCGCTTTTGCAGGATGCGCAGCTTGGCGCTGCGGGAACGCCGGTTTTGGGCACATTCTTCCGCGCCGGCTGTGATCGGTTTTTTGTTGACGAGGTCGGCCTGCGGGGTTCTGCCGCACACGCAGACCGGGAAATCGGGCGGGCAGATACACCCGCGCGCCCATTCGGCAAACCGCTGCTTGACGATGCGATCCTCCAGCGAGTGGAAGGTGATGACGCACAGGCGGCCGCCCGATGAAAGCAGCGAGAAGATGGATTCCAGCCCCTGCTCAAGCGCGTTCAGCTCGTCGTTGACCGCGATGCGCAGCGCCTGGAAGGTGCGCCGCGCGGGGTGCTTTTCCCTGCGGCGGACGGCGGGCGGCAGCGCGGAGGTCACAATCTCGCTGAGCCGGGTCGTTGTCTCAACCGGCGCCTGCTCCCGGGCGGCCGCGATCTTTTTTGCAATCTGCGCGGCGTGGGGCTCCTCTCCGTATAACCGCAGGATATCCGCAAGCTGCTGCCAGCTCAGCGTGTTGACAAGGTCGGCCGCCGTCTGGCCGGTGCGGCTCATGCGCATGTCCAGCAGCCCCTCCTTATTGTATGAAAAACCGCGCTCGGCGCAATCAAGCTGATAGGAGGAGACGCCGAGATCGAGCAGCGCGCCGTCCAGCCGTTCGGTTTTCCCCGAAAGCAGCGCGGCCGCGTCCCTGAAATCCCCGCGGATCACCTCGGCCGGCAGCCCGCCGAGCCGCTGGGTCGCAACTGCGACCGCGTCCGCGTCCTTGTCCAGTGCGTACAGCCTGCCGCCGGCGGTCAGCCGCTTCGCAATCTCAAGGGAATGCCCCGCCCCGCCCGCAGTGCCGTCCAGATACACGCCGTCCGGGCGGATATTCAGCCCGTCGATGCATTCCGCAAGCAGGACGGAAACATGTATGAACGCGTTGTTTTCCATTGTTCCGCCCCTGCCTTTCCGCGCTGCTGCAGCATTCTATACGGTCTGCTTTGCGAAATCGCCCGGCGCGGCCGTTCGGTACAAGGCCGCGGTGTCCGGCCCGGTTCGGCGCCGCCGCGGCACGCGCAAAGCTTCTTTTCGGTTGGCGGCAGCCGCCTGCTGCCGGTGGGTGGCTCAGATGCGCAGCTTGTGCATCAGCTGCTCAAAGCGGCTGTCGTCGCTCTGGTTGCTGCGGCTCTCCCAGCGCGCCTTGTCCCAAATCTCCACCCGGTTCATCAGCCCGGCCACCACAACGTCCCGGCTGATCCCGGCGCGGGCGCGCAGCTCCGCCGGGATCAGGACGCGTCCCTGCTTGTCCGGCTCCAGCTCGCTTGTCCCGGAAAGCAGCGTGCGCGCAAGCTCAGTGATGTCCTCGTCCTCGCTCTCGCTCTTCTCGTTCATGCGGGCGTACATCTTCATGAACTCATCCTGGGTGAAAACCGCAAGGCATCCGTCCCGCCAGCGGGTAACCAGCATGACCGGCCCCATTTCCTCACGGAACTTAAGCGGAAAAATCATGCGGCCTTTTTCGTCTATGCTGTGGGTGTAAGAGCCAATCAGCAAACGAATCACCGCCTTTCGGAAAATCTCCACTTAGCTCCACTTATCACCATTTTACTACCATGTGAATTCATCTTATCATCTGGCTGCCCGCATTTCAATACTTTTTCGTGATTTTGTATAAAAATTTCCTCAAAAAATTGTGAACAATTGTTCTTTAGAACATATTTTCTGATTTTTGCCGTCTTTCGCCCAACTGCGCGCCGACAAACCGGCTGCCATTTTCCGGCGCAGCAAAAAGGCCGGCGTCCCAAAGGACGCCGGCCTTTTGCGGTTTGCCCGCCAAGCCTGTCAGGCTTCTCTGTTTTTATGGGCGCTGCCCGCGGCCTTGGCCGCCGGGCGTTTGGACTTGCTGCGGAACGCCTGCCGGGTGGTCTTGACCTCGTTATAGGCAAGCATCAGGGCGTCCTCGCTCTTTTTCAGGGAATTCTCCGCAAAATCGAGGGAGGCGCGCTCCATCTCCCTCGTTTTTGCAGTGGCCTCGGTGAGCATTTTGGTGGCCTTCGCCTGCGCCGCCTTGACAATTTCATCGTCCGCAACCAGCTGCCGCGCGCGGTTTTCGGCGCGCTTGATGATATCCTCCGCCTCCCGCTTTGCGATGCTGATGATGTCGTCCCTGTCCGCGCAGATGTGTTTTGCATCCTTGAGCGCCTGCGGGATATTGAGCCGGATATCGTCGATTATTTCGCGCACCTTTTGGATGTCGACCATCCGCCGTCCTCCCATCAGCGGCAGGTTCCACGCCTCCTCGAGGAGATCGTCCAGCTTATCCAGACTTTTGTCAATTTCCAATCCCTTGCCGTACTCCATTTTGTTAACCCTCCCTGCGAAGACGATTGATGATATCCTGACTGATCTCGGCCGGAATAAACGCCGAGATATCGCCGTCAAACACGGCGATCTGCTTGACGATGCTCGAGCTGAGGAACATGAACTCCTGGCTTGTGTTGAGGAACACCGTCTCAAAGTCCGGGTTGAGCTGCTTGTTGATCAGATCCATCTGAAATTCGTATTCAAAATCCGAAACGGCGCGCAGTCCCTTGACAATCGCACACGCGCCCTTCAGCCGGACATAGTCGGCCAGCAGCCCATCATAGGTGTCCGCCGACACGTTGGGGATGCCCGCCGTGACCTTGCGGATCATTTCCATGCGCTCCTGCACCGTGAAAAGCGGATGCTTGACCGGGTTTTGCAGCACCACCACAATCACCCTGTCAAACAGCTTTGCCGCGCGGGAAACAATGTCCAGATGCCCTTTGGTGATCGGGTCGAAGCTGCCGGGACAGATTGCAATTCTCATGTGTCATTCTCCGCTTTTCTGTTGGGTTCCGTTCGCCGGATTCTCCGCGCGCCGCCTGCGCCGTTTTGGAAACGGCCGTTTACTGCGGCTCGCTCTGCTTTTTGTATTGCCAGACCATCGTTTTGCCGTATTTATAGCATTTGTGCAGCCGCAGCCCGCCCGCCTGCTCGGGCAGCGCGCAGCCAAGCTCGGTTTCACACATGACGCAGCCGTTTGGCGCCACAAGGCCGCACAGCCCGTCGAGCGCCGCCTGCACGGTTCCCTTGTGGTAGGGCGGGTCGACAAAGACGAGGTCGAACTCGTCCCGGCAATCCTGCAAAAAGCGCAGGGAATCGCCCGTAATCACCCGCGCGGCGGCGTTGAGCCCCGTACTGCGCAGGTTCCGCATCACAACGCCCACTGCCTCGCGGCTCTGGTCGACAAAGGTGCAGCGCGCCGCGCCGCGGCTGAGCGCCTCGATGCCCAACTGCCCCGAGCCCGCGAACAGGTCGAGCACACGTGCGCCCTCCACGCGGAACTGAATCGCCGAAAACAGCCCCTCTTTGACCCGCTCTGCGGTGGGGCGGACAACCTCGTCGCCCGCGACTGTTTCCAGGCGCTTGCCCCGCGCCGTTCCGGTGATGACTCTCATGCGCTGCTCCCTTTCCCGCCGCATGCCCCCGCTGCGCAGGGGCGGCGAATTCTTTTCCTATTATCAGGCATCGCCCGCGCGCTTGTCAAGAGCGGTAATAATCAAAGACCGCCCGCGCACTCTTCTCGCTCATCCCCTTTACGGCGGCAAGCGATTCGACCGAGGCGTTTTTGATTGCCTCAATCGTCCGGAATTCCCTGAGCAGCTGCTTTGCCCGCACCTCCCCGATTCCCTCGATATCCAGCAGGGAGGAGCGGAAGGCGGTTTTGGAGTGCCGCTGCCGCTGATACTCCACCGTGAAGCGGTGGGTCTCGTCCTGAATCCTGGTCACCAGCGCAAACGCCGTGCGGTGCATCGAGACGGTCAGCTCCCCCTCGAGCGCGACCACCCCCCGGGTGCGGTGCTTGTCGTCCTTGACCATGCCGAACAGCGGCACATCCGCAAAGGATGTGTTTTGCAGCGCCTGGTGGATGGTGTGCAGGTGCCCCTTACCGCCGTCCAGCAGGATGACGTCCGGCTTGGTCATAAAGCCGCGGCTTTTGCCGTCGTCATACCGCGCGACCCGGCGCAGAATCGCCTCGGTCATGGAGGCGTAGTCGTCCACGCCCTCCACCGTTTTGATGATGAACCGCTTGTAGTCCGACCGCTTGGGCGCCCCGTTCTGGAACACGACCAGCCCGGCCACCGCCTCCTCGCCGTAATTGGAGATGTCGTAGGACTCGATATAGGCGGGCGGCCGCTCCAGCCCCAGCAGGTTCGCGAGCTCCCCAAGCGCGTTTTCGTCCCGGTTTTTTCGCCCCGCCTCCCGCTTCAGCCGGTCGACGGCGTTGTTGTAGGCCATGGCGACAAGCGCGTGGTTCTCCCCCTTTTGCGGGATGGCCACGGTGACCCTGTGCCCCTCCTGTGCGGTGAGCATCTGCTCCACCAGCGCCATGCTCTCAAACGCGGTATCGCAGAGCACCCGCCGCGGCACGTCCCGGCTCTCGATATAATAATGGGAGATAAACTCCTCCCGCACCTCGTCGATGGCGGTTGTCTCCTGCATCAGCTGCTCGTCCTTGTCGCACAGGTGCCCCTCCCGGAACTTGAGCACGACGGCGCAGACGTTCTTTTCGTCCCCCGCAAACGCGAACACGTCCATATCCGCCTCGGCGGTCGATTTGACGACCTTCTGCCCCGCCTCGGCCTTCTCGATGGCGGCGATGGTGTCCCGCAGCCGCGCGGCCTTCTCGAACTCGAGCGCCTCGGCCGCCTCCTGCATCTGGGCGCGCAGCCCCTGCAAGATGCTTTTGGAGCCCTTTGTAATCAGGCTCACCGCCTCCTGCACCCGGCGGTTGTACTCCTCCTCGCTGATTTTCCCGGTGCAGACCGCCATGCAGCGCCCGATGTGGGCGTTCAGGCAGGGACGCTCCTTGCCGAATTGCCTGGGGAACTGCTTTGCGCAGGTCGGCAGCTTGAACGCCTGCACCGCCGCCTCAACCAGCCTGCGGATCCCAAACGTGCTGATATACGGGCCGATGTAGGTGCCGCCGTCCTCCTGCTTTTGCAGCTCGACCGTGATGCGCGGGTACCGCTCCGCCGAAATCTTGATATAGCTGAACCCCTTGTCGTCCTTAAGCAGAATATTGTATTTCGGCCTGTTCTGCTTGATCAGCGAGCATTCAAGGATCAGCGCCTCGAACTCGCTGTCGGTGACAATCGTGTCAAAGTGATCGACCAGAGAGACCATCTTGGCGACCTTGGGCTGGTGCTCCGCGCCGGGGCGGAAATAGCTCTGCACCCGGATGCGCAGCCGCTTTGCCTTGCCGATATAGATAATCTCGTTGCGGCGGTCCCGCATGATGTAGCACCCCGGCTGCAGCGGCAGCGAGAGCGCCTTTTTATACAGTTCGTCCAGTGTCATGGTTTCCGTTTCCCGCCGGCCGGCCGGGAATTGCCCGGCTGCGCGGCCAAAAAGCAGCGCCGCCCGCGCAGGGCGGCGCATAAAAGAAAAAGCGGCGAGCCAGCAGACCCGCCGTTCAAATCCATCGTTTGGCTCTGCGCCGGGCGTTTACTCGTTAAAGCCCGAATTGATGAGCTTGATGAGCCCCTCCACAGCCGCCTGTTCGTCCGCGCCGTCCGCAATCAAGCGGATCGTCGTCCCGCCGACAATGCCGAGCGAAAGCACGCCCAGCAAGCTCTTGGCATTTACGCGGCGCTCTTCTTTCTCCACCCAGATGGAAGATTTATACTCGTTGGCCTTCTGGATGAAAAACGTCGCAGGTCTCGCGTGCAAGCCGACCTGATTCTCAACTGTCACATCTTTTACAAACATTTTTTCACACACTCCAATTTGACCAGCAAATGCTAAGATTTTTTCTTTCTATAGATAATATATTATTTTGCCTGCGCAGGTCAACAAAATCCGCCGCCTTTGGCCTGAATTCTGTTTATTCCCCAGAAACGGGTTTTTATGCCCACACGCAGTTGTGCAATTTGTATAGTTAATTTTCAACAATAACAGCATAATACACAGCTTATGCTGTTGAAAACGCGCTGGACGGCCGAAAATGCGCCCTGTGCAGGCTCATTGCGGCGTCTGGCCGTCCGCCGGCCGGACGCCCTGCCGGCGGTGCTTTTGGCGCCGGGGCTTTTCCGCAAACTCCTCCGGATGGGCGGCCACATAAGCCTCGTACAGATCCGGCCGCCGCTCCTTCGTGCGCGCGAGCGATTGCTCGTGCTTCCACTTGTCGATGTTCGCGTGGTGCCCCGAGCGCAGCACCTCGGGCACCACAAGGCCGCGCCACTCCTCCGGGCGGGTATACTGCGGGTGCTCCAGCAGGCCGTCGTAGTGGCTCTCCTGCTCGTAGCCCGCCTTTTCGGCCAGCACCCCGTCGCACAGCCGCGCAATCCCGTCGCTGAGCACCAGCGCGCCCAGCTCGCCGCCCGTGATGACATAGTCGCCCAGCGAGATCTCCTCATCGACGATTTCGTCGATCACCCGCTGATCCACGCCCTCGTAATGCCCGCAGAGGATTGCGATATTCTCCAGCTGCGCAAGCTGCTTGATCCGCTGCTGGGTCAGGGTTTTCCCGGCCGGGGACATGAAAATCAGGTGCGGCCGCGTGCCGGCCTGCGCGCAGACCGCCTGAAAGCAGTCGTAAATCGGCTGCGCGTTCATCACCATCCCCTGCCGCCCGCCATAGGGCGCGTCGTCCACCTGCTTCTGGCGGTTGAGGGTGTAGTCGCGGATATTGTGGCAGAGAATCTCGAGCTTGCCCGCCTCCAGCGCACGGCCGATAATGCTCTCGTGCAGATACAGGCGGCACATGTCGGGAAACAGGGTTAAAATATCAATCCGCATCGTCCAGCATCCCCCGGATTGGCTGTATACGTATCTCGCCGCGCGCAAGGTCAACCTGCCTGATAAACGCGGGCACAGCCGGAACCATCCGCACCCCGCCGCCCGGCAGCCGCACATGGTAGAGATCCTGCGCGCCGTTGTTTGTCACGTCGCAGACCTCGCCCAGCCGCGCACCGCTGCCGGCGTCCAGCACCGCAAGGCCGATCAGGTCGCAGACAAAATAGCGCCCCGGCGGCAGCCGGAGCTCGCTGCGGTCAACATAAAGCACCCGGTCGAGATAGGCGCGCGCCTGCTCGACCGAGTCGCAGCCCTCGAGCTTGATAATATTCATTTTTTTGGCCGCCCTGACCGAAAGGACGGCGCGCGCCTGGGTTCCCTGCGGGTCAAGATAGAGCGTTTTAACCGGCTTGAGCGTCTCGGCGCTGTCGCACCAGGGGTAGAGCTTCAGCTCCCCCCGGACGCCGTGGGTCGTCACGACCTGCCCCGCCTCCAGAAATTGTCTCATACTGCGCCACCCGGCAGGGGCGAAGCGAACCCCCGCCCCTGCGCCGTTTGCCTTTTGCCGACTCTCAGTCGATTTCGACCTGAATCTTCTCTTTGTTGCGGACTGCCGCGGCGCGCATGACCGTGCGGATTGCCTTGGCAATTCGTCCCTGCTTGCCGATCACCCGCCCCATGTCCTGCTCGGCTACCGACAGATGATAGACCACAACGCCCTCGTCGTTCACCTCATCCACCGTGACCTGAACCGCGTCCTTGTCCTCGACAAGACCCTGAGCGATAAATGTCAGAAGCTCTTTCATAAGTTACCCTCCAGGGGACGATCAGACGATGTTGTTCTTCTTGAGAAGCGCCTTGACCGTATCCGTGGGCTGCGCGCCCTTTGCAATCCACTGCTTTGCCTTGTCCGCGTCAATCTGGAACGCCGACGGCTCTTTTCTCGGGTCATAGGTGCCGATTTCCTCCAGGAAGCGGCCGTCGCGCGGGAATCTGCTGTCCGCAACGACCACACGGTAAAACGGTGCCTTCTTCGCGCCCATGCGGCGCAGTCTGATTTTTACTGCCATGATTCATTCCTCCAAAAAATATCGTAATAAAATTATTTACAACCGCATCCGCGCCGCGGCGCCGGCGAACCCTCCGCCGGGCGGCCGCGGGCGGCCGGTGGTAGACCGGATTAAAACGGCATACCCATGCCCCTGCCGCCGAAGCCGCCCATCCCGCGCAGCCCGCGGCGGCCTTTTCGGCTCATCTGCTTCATCATCTTGTTCACCTGCTCAAACTGGCGCAGCAGCCGGTTGACGTCCTCGATCTTTGTGCCGCTCCCGGCCGCGATGCGGCGCTTGCGCTTCGGGTCAATCAGATCCGGCTTTTCCCGCTCGCGCGGGGTCATGGAGAGGATGATCGCCTCGGTGCGGCGGAACGCCTTTTCGTCCAGCGCCTCCTCCGGGATGTTCGCACCCATCATCGACGCAATCTGCTGCATATTCCCCATCCGGCGCATCTGGTCGAACTGGTCGAGCAGGTCGTTGAGATCCAGTCCCTTTTTCATCTTTTTGGCCATCTTCTCGGCCTTTTCCATGTCGAGGGACTGTTCCGCCTTTTCAATCAGGGTGAGCACGTCGCCCATGCCCAGGATGCGGGAGGCCATCCGCTCGGGGTGGAATACCTCAAGGTCGTCCAGCTTTTCCCCCACGCCCGCAAATTTGATCGGCTTGCCGGTCACGCTCAGCACCGAGAGCGCCGCGCCGCCGCGGGTGTCGCCGTCCAGCTTGGTCAGCACAACGCCGTCCACCCCGATTTCGCTGTTAAACGCCTGCGCGACGTTGACCGCGTCCTGGCCGGTCATCGAATCGACAACCAGCAGGGTCTCGTCCACCTGCACGGCCTCTTTGATTGCGCGCAGCTCGCCCATCAGCGCCTCGTCGACATGCAGGCGGCCCGCCGTGTCGAGAAAGACGACGTCGTAGCCGTAGTCCTTCGCATAGGCCACCGCCTTTTTGGCGATGTGCACGGGGTTTTCCTGCCCCATCTCAAACACGTGCGCGCCCGCCGCCTCACCGACAATGCGCAGCTGGTCAATCGCCGCCGGGCGGTAGATGTCGCACGCGACAACCATCGGGCGGTGATCCTTGTTTTTAAAGTATTTTGCAAGCTTTGCGGTGTGGGTCGTTTTGCCGGAGCCCTGCAGGCCGCACATCATAATCACCGTGGGCGGCTTGGTGTTCAGCTTAATCTCCCGCGCGCCCGAACCCATCAGGCTGGTCAGTTCCTCGTTGACGATTTTGATGACCTGCTGGGCGGGCGTGAGGCTCTTCATCACCTCGGCGCCGACCGCGCGCGCGGACACGTTCGCGACAAATTCCTTCGCGACCTTGTAGTTGACGTCCGCCTCGAGCAGCGCGAGCCGCACCTCCCGCATGGCGTCCTTGATGTCCCCCTCGCTGAGCTTGCCGCGAAGCTTGAGCTTGGAAAAAACACTGTTGAGCTTTTGAGTCAGTCCGTCAAACGCCACAATAAGACCCTCTCAGTCGTTTTCAATCTGTTCAAGCGCGTCAAAGATGTTGTGCGCGGCGGCGGTGATGACGTTGGAATAGGCGTACCGCTCGTTCGCGACAACAATCTCCTGCATATTGGCGCGGATCGTCTCGACCCTGTCCACCAGCTCGCTCGTTTTGCGCGCAAGGCCAAGCTTGTCCTCCAGCTCGAGCATGGCGGTTTCCCCCCGCTTGATGGAGTCCCGCACGCCCTGGCGGGAAATGCCGCTGTTCTGCGCAATCTCCGCAAGCGAGAGGTCGTCGTAATAATACTGCTCAAGCATTTCACGCTGTTTTTCGGTGAGCACCGCGGCGTATGTGTCGATCAGCGAAACCATATCCAGATTTTTTGCCACCGAGCCCACCCCGCAAATGAAGTTCTGTAAAGCGCAAATGCTTTACAAGGCTCTATTATAGTGATCCTCCCCGCGCCTGTCAAGCCCTTTTTTAAAAGAAAACCGACAAAATAAATATCCCCCGGCTTCGCCGGGGGATATTTATTTTGCCCTGCAAGAATGAATTCTTCCGGCCGGCGGCAAACCCGCCTCCCTCAACCGGCTGCCATACGGCGCCGGGGATTTCGCGCCGCCGGCAAAGGGGCTGTCCCCCGGGGAAAAGCCCCGGCGGGGTTACTCGTGGGAATGGGCATGGCCGCAGCCGCAGTCCGGGCAGCAGCCGTCCCCCTCGTCCGGCTCCTCCTGAAGCTGCCGGGCAAGGTCGCGCAGCTCCCGCTCAAGCGCGTCGGGCTGCGCGGCGGGCAGCTCGTCCTCGGCGGCGTACTCGCCGTAAGCGTCGGTGTAGACGCGATCCTCCTCATCCGGCTCGGCGGGCTCGTCCGGCTCCGGCGGCACGGTGCCGATCACCTCGACAACCGGGTTGCGCAGAAAAATCGTCGGGTCAATCAGGACGGTGAAGCCGCGCCCCGGCTCGCACTGCCAGTCGTACGGCGCCTGTTTGGGGTAGGCGAACTGCGCCAGGATGTTGCCGATGACCCCCGCGTGGGTGACGAGGGCGCAGCTGTGCATCCCGGCGTGCAGCATGTCGTCGGCCACCCACAAAAACGCCTCGCAGCACCGCCGGAAAAAGGCCTCCGGCTTTTCCACCCCCGCGGGACACTCGCTGCTGCCGGGGGTGACCCAGCGGTTGAACGCCGCGTCCGTGCGCAGCTCGGCGAGCGTCCTGCCCTCGAAGGGGCCGAACGAGGATTCCCGCATGTCCTCGACAAGGATCGGGTCGTGCTCGGGATACAGGATACGCGCCGTCTGGCGCGCGCGCAGCATGGGGCTTGCATACACCGCGTCCACAAAGGGATAGGTGTTTTCCTCCAAAATACTGTAAAGGCGCTGCTCGCCGGCCGGGCACAGGGGCAGGTCGGTTGAGCCGCAATACGCCCCGTCGAGATTCGCCTGGGTGAAGCCGTGCCGGATCAGATGCAGTTTAAATGTTTTCAACGCTTTTCCTCCGAAAATTGGCAGGGAATTCTGGCATAAAACAGAGAAATATCCCGATTTTCCGCTTTACAAACGGTAGTTATTATTATATAATCAATAATACCATCTGTAAATATGCAAAAGGTTGTTTTTGCGCTTGGAAGGAACAGTTAAGCGATATGCCTGAGGTTGGGAGTTTTAATCGGATCCTCACTCTTTTGCGCAAGGAGCGGGGAATCACGCAAAAAGAGGCTGCGGCAAGCCTCGGCGTGTCACAGGCGCTTCTTTCTCACTATGAGAAAGGTATCCGGGAATGCGGCCTGGATTTTGTGGTGCGCGCGGCCACGTTTTACGGCGTCTCCTGCGACTATCTGCTCGGCCGCTCGCCGGTCAGGACGGGGCTGACCCTGTCGGTTGAGGATATCCCGGAAGGGGACATGCAGGAGGACACGCGCTTTAAGGGAAGCGTTCTGCCCGTGCTAAACAAAAAGCTGCTGACCAATTCGCTGGCGGTTCTGTATAATCTGCTGGCAAAAACCCAGGACAAAAACCTTGTTGCGGAAATCTCCCACTATCTGATGGCCGCGTTTTACAAGATGTTCCGGTTGGTGTATTCGGCCAACCCGAAGAATCAGAACGACATGTTTTCTATCCCGAAGCAGCTGTATTCCGGCTATGCGGACGCTTCCATGAAACGGGCGGAGACGCGCGTCGCCGCGATGCTGTCCGGGGAAAAGGTCAAAGACATCCCGGCGGTGAACGCCGACGAGCTGCTGCTCACCACAGAGAACCTGAGCGAGGATTACCCCCAGCATGCGGCCTCCCTCTTCAACCTGATTCAGCAGACGGAAAAGACCATCCAGTGACACCGGCTCAAATCCGGCCGCCGCGGCGGGCAATTGTCCCGCAGGTGCGGCAGAAGCAGCCGGGACGATACACGATACACCTAAGCAGGGCGCCATGGCGCCCTGCTTTTTGTTTTGCCGCCGGTTCAAGCAGCCGGTTCAAAAGGCCGTCCTCACCGGCCACCGCGCTGTCCGGCGCTGCCCACTTAAGTAGGCAGCGCGGCGGCGCAGAAGCGGCTCCCACGCCCCACGGCCGAAACGGCAAAGAGCCGGCATCCGGCAGGCTTCCCCTGCGGATTGACCGGCTCTCTTCTCTTGCCGCCACGAAGCGGCTCGGTTCCGTGTTTTGCAGGCAGACGAGGCACGGACGTCTGGCCGTATCAAAAGACAAGGCAGCGGCCGCCCGTGGCGGTATCGAGGGCAGATGCCGGCCGCCGCGCTGTCCGGCGATGTCCGCCCATGCAGGCAGCGCGGCGGCGCAGAAGCGGCTTCCCCGCCCGCAAATAAGTCTTTCGATTTTTGGGCGCGGACGGCACTCCGCGCAAAGCCCCTGCGCGCCGCCGCGGCGTAACGTTGCGGTGTGGGGTTCTCAGCCCGCCGCCTGCGCGTCGGTCAGCACCCGCGCGATATCGCGCACGCCGGAGATGCCGGTGAGCGCTATGGTGAACATCGACTTATCCAGCTTGTCCAGGCACGCGGCGGGCAGCAGGCAGCGCGTAAACCCGAGGCGCTGCGCTTCCAGAATGCGCGTTGTGACATTTGCGACCGCGCGCACCTCCCCGCCGAGCCCCACCTCGCCGAACGCAATCAGCCCGGCGGGCACGGGCTTGTCGGTCACGGCGGACACGAGGCTGACCGCAACGGCGAGGTCGGCGGCGGGCTCGTTCATTTGCAGCCCGCCGACAACGTTGATATATACGTCGAGGCTGGACAGAAAATAGCCCGCGCGCTTTTCCAGCACGGCAAGCAGCAGGTTCATGCGGTTGTAATCAAAGCCGGAGGCGGTGCGCCGCGGCGTGCCGAACCCGGTTTTTGCCGCAAGGGACTGGATTTCCGAAAGAATCGAGCGCGTCCCCTCCATAATGCAGGTCACACAGCTGCCGGGGACGGAGCCGTCCCGCCCCTCCAGCAGCATGGCGCTCGGGTTGAGGACGCCGGTCAGGCCGTCGGCGGTCATATCAAAAATGCCGATTTCGTTGGTGGAGCCGAACCGGTTCTTGGCGGAGCGGAGCACCCGATAGGCGAGGTACCTGTCCCCTTCAAAGTAGAGCACCGTGTCGACAATGTGTTCCATCACCTTCGGCCCCGCGATGGCACCGTCCTTGTTCACATGGCCGACGATGAACACCGGAATGTCCTCGCTTTTCGCCGCCCTCGTCAGCTGCGCGGTGCATTCCCGCACCTGCGTGACGCTGCCGGCGGAGGAGCTGAGCGCGGCGCTGCACATCGTCTGGATGGAGTCAATCACCACAAGATCCGGGCGCAGGCCGGCGATTGCCGCGGTGATGCTCTCGATTTCGGTTTCGTTCGCAAGCAGGAGATTCTGCGTATTCACCCCGAGCCTGTCGGCGCGCAGCTTAATCTGGTGCGGGGATTCCTCCCCCGAGACATACAGCACTTTTGCCGCGCCGCCGAGGTGGCCGCACATTTGCAGCAGCAGGGTCGATTTGCCCGCACCGGGCTCGCCCCCAATCAGCACCACCGAGCCCTTGACGATGCCGCCGCCCAGAACCCTGTCCAGCTCCGGGATGCCGGTTGTATAGCGAAGCTCGGTCTGCGCGTCGACCTCCTCCAGCGTCTGCACCGCGAGCTTGTGGGCGGGGCGCCCGGCCGCGGCCGCGCCGGGCTTTTCCACAACCTCCTCAACCAGGGTGTTCCACGCCCCGCAGCTCGGGCACTTCCCAAACCATTTGGAGCTTGCCGCGCCGCATTCGGTGCAGACATACATGCTTTTCAGATTCGCCATCGGTTTTCTACTCCGCTTTCAAACTGTGCGCCCGTTTTGCCGGGGATCCGACCCGGTCACTGTCCGGCAGGGCAATTCGCTTCGTATACGGGATAAGGCGGCTGTTCCCGCGCAAAGCGGCAGCCGCGTATACAGGCGCGCGCATTTTATCACCCGGCCGTTTGCGGCCTGCCCGCGCCCCGGCACCGCCGCCGGTTCCGCCATGCCGCGCCGAACAACCGGCTTACCCGGATAATCGCGGCGGACATACCCGCCGCTGCCACGCCCGGCGCGGAAGTGTATGCCCGGCGGGTACAAAAAGGCGGCCGGCAAGCCCCTGCACGGGCACAGAAGCGCGGCCGCTCAGGGTTCCCCGACCGGCTGCGAATCCGCGCCCGATTCGTATTCAGTATAGCCCATATAAACCGCGTATGCAACCTGGCGCTGGTAGGTCTCGTCCAGCAGCTGCTCGCGCTCCTGCGGGTTGGTGATGAACCCGCACTCCACCAGAATGGTCGGCGCCTTTGTGTGCATCAGCAGGTAAATGCTGTCCGTTCCGCGCTTGATTTCCCGTCTATTGTCCGGCTGCAGCGCGGCGCAAACTCTTTGCTGCACCGCCTGCGCGAGCGCCTCGCTGCGCGGGTTCAGCACGCCGTAGAACACCTGGGTGCCGTGCTGTGTATTGTCGGCATAGGCGTTCTGGTGGATGCTGATGAGCACCGAATCGTGGAAGGAATCCGCAAGCGCGGCGCGGTTGTGCGTGTCCGCCGTTTTGGCGTTTGTGGATTTGTCCGGCCCGCTTTGGGCAAGGGTCGTGTCGCCGGTGCGGGTCATGACGACCGTGTAGCCCCCCGCCTCAAAGTAATCCCGCAGCGCAAGCGCAATGCTGAGGTTGATCTGCTTTTCCTGCACATTGCCGGAAACCGCGCCCGGGTCAAAATCGCCGTGCCCCGCGTCGATGACAATCACCGTGTCCTTTTCCAGCCGCGCCATGTTGTCCACATAGCGCGTCAGCGAGGCCGTCAGCGTATAAACCGCGCAGAACAGCCCGCAGATGACCGCCGCGACAAAGCCCCAATACACCCATCTCTTTTTCATTTCGCCCACCCCTTTTGATAACCTTATGCGCCGGGTGGGCGCGGATATGTGAAGGCGCGGACAGCCCCCTGGCGGCGGTTCTGTGTATGCCCCGCGCGCCGGGAACAGCCGCCCTTCTAACGATAAAGAACGCCCTCTCCGGGACAGAGAGGGCGTTCGAGTGCCGATGCACCGATGTGTGTTTTCGTAAAAATTCATGAATGAGGCCGAAGTGCGCGCCAATCCCCCGGCATCCGCCGGCAGCGCGCGCACAGTTCCCGGAAATGGTGCAAAGAGAAGCCATATTGGAGAATCAAAACTATACGTTTTATGCTCATCCCGGGACGTGGATGCGGAGCAGTCCTTTAAAGCAGATACGGCCACAGCCTGCCGGTGCCCGCAGGCAAAATCGCTGTGTCGTTATTTCAAAAAATTGATTTCTTCTCCCACCATCGAACCAACGCCCCAAAGCCCCCGCGTTATTTAGGAACATAAAACGCCCTGGCAGCAATGCCCTGCGCAATGCCTCTGCACTTCGCGCCCTGAGCGCCCTCATCCCCGCGCGCTGCCTGCTGCCATGGCAGCCACAAGATACGGCCACTCACCGGTTGGAACTGTTGGAGCTTCGGCCACAGGCGGCGGGCGCCTGTCAGGCGTGTTCGGCAATCAGCTCGCGCAGCTGGTCGGAGGTAAAGCGGTATTTCTTGTTGCAGAAGCTGCACACAATCTCGGTTTCGGGCAGCTCGTCGGCGAGCGCCTCCAGCTCCTTTTTGCCCAACCCGCCGAGAACCCGGCGCATCTTGTCCACCGAGCAGTTGCACTGATAAACCGACACGCCCTCGTCCAGCAGGTTCGGCTCAAACCCGTCCAACACGCTGAACGCAATCTCCCGCGGGGTCATGCCGCGCTCCAGCATGGTGGTGACCGAATCGAGGCTTGCGATATTCTGCTCAAGCAGGGAGATTTCCTCCACGGTTGCGCCCGGCAAAAGCTGTAAAATGAACCCGCCGGCCGCGCGGATGGTCAGGTCGGGGTTGACCAGCACCCCCAGCGCGCAGGCCGTTGGGATCTGCTCGCTTTTGGCAAAATACGAGGTGATGTCCTCCGCGATTTCGCCGGTCTCAATCTCAATCTGGCCGATATACGGCTCGCTCACCCCGAGATCCTTCATCACGGTCAGCACCCCGTCCGTGCCGACCAGCGCGCCGACGTTCAGCTTGCCGTTTACGGGGTTCAGCGGCAGGTCGGCCTGCGGATAGTCGCAGTTGCCGCGCACGTTGCCGTTTGCGTCGCAAATCGCGTTCACAACCCCCACCGGGCCGCCGCCGCTGATTTTGAGCGATACGCTGGATTCATCCTCCTTGAGCAGGCTGCCCATCAGCGCCGCGCCCGTCAGCAGGCGGCCAAGGGCGGCCGACGCGGTTGCGGAGGTTTTGTGCAGCCGCTCCATCTCCTGCACAATCGCGGTGGAGTCGATGGCGCTGACAATTGCGCCGCCGTTTTTGGAAATAATCCGAACCAGATTTTTCTCGCTCATTTTTCCTTCCTCGCACATATCAACAGTCTTTGGCTTGTCTGCGCCGCCGCGCCGTATGTCTCCCCGTCGCACAGCCCGGCAACGGCATATCCGCACGCCGCCAGCATTTCCTCGAGCTGCTGCGGGGTGTAGGTGTATTCATAAAAGCTGTCTGTGCCGCGGTCATACGCCCCGTCCGCGCGGCGATAGAACAAATCGACGTCAATCCGCACCCGATCCCGCGCGGGCTGGTACTCGTTGCGCCACACGCAGACCCCCTGCTGCGTCTCAAACATAAACACATTGTCCGCCAGCACCTCCCGGTGCTTGTACGGCGTGTTGCAGTCAAAAATCAGCATGCCGCCCGGCTCGGTAAACAGGGCAAAGCGGCGGAACACCTCGGCCAGCCTGTCCGCCCCGGCGATGTGGTTCACCGTGTCCTGCATACACACAACGCCCCTGACCGTCCCGAACAGGTCAAGCCGGGTCAGATCCTGCTGCAGCCAGCGGATATCCAGCCCGGAGCCGGCGCTTTTTTCGTACGCCCTGCCCAGCATGGCGGCGGAACAGTCGACCCCAAGCATGTCGTAGCCGCGGCGCGCCAGCAGCAGCGCCAGGGTGCCGGTACCGCACCCGGCGTCCAGCACGATTCCGTCAATGCGGTTCTGCCGGAACGTCCTGTCAATAAAATCCGCGCGCCACGGATAGTCCACATTCCCGGTCAGCGCGTCGTACATCCCCGCAAGGGATTCGTAACCGGTCATATTTTCCCAAGCTTTTTCAGCACGGTTTTGTAGCCGTCGCTGCCAAAGCTCAGCGAGCGGTTGACCCGGCTGATTGTCGCGGTGGAGGCGCCGGTTTCCTTGACAATGTCGTTGTATACCTTGTTTTGCAGCAGCAGGTTCGCGACATGGTACCGCTGCGAAATCGCCTTCAGCTCTGGCACGGTGCACAGATCCTCAAAAAAAGCGTAGCATTCCTCCCGCGTTTCCAGCGCGAGAATCCCCTCAAACAGATTATCCAGCGCCTGCGTATGCAGTTTGTCGTTCAAGACACTGACCCTCCAACCCTCGCATATTACTTTTCCAGTTTATCATAGAAAAGCCCAAAAGTAAAGGCTGCACGGGGCGGCAGTGCGCCCGGGAAAAGCGGAAAAAGCCCGCGCACAGGGGGCGGATACATGCCGGAACCCGCCGTGTGCCCCGGTCTCCCCTCCTGCCCGGGCGGCGGCGTGTGCCAAAGCGCCCCGCCACCTTGGAGTCAGGGGCGGTATACCCGTTTTCGCGGCTCCCCCGCCCCGGGACACGGTAAAATGCGGGGAGCGTCCGCCCCGAGTCGGCGTCCGCACCGCTCAAGCGCACCGGCCGGGAATTGCCGCCGCTTCAGGCACCCCGCTGTGCGTCCCGCGCCGCTTACAGGTCGTTCTGCACAAGGTCGGCGTAGCTCTCCCGGCGGATAATCACCCGCGGTTCTCCCTGCCGCACCATGACCATTGCCGGCCGCGGGATGCGGTTGTAGTTGGAGGCCATCGAGTAGTTGTACGCGCCGGTGGCCAGCACCGCCAGGATATCCCCCGGCTTCGGGTTCTGTATCATCGCGCCCTCCTGCAGCAGGTCGCCGCTCTCGCAGCACTTGCCCGCAATGGTCACCTGCCGGTCGGCCGCGTCCCGCGCGCGGTTGGCAATCAGCGCCGTATATTCCGAGCCGTACAGCGCATAGCGCGGGTTATCCGGCATTCCGCCGTCCACCGACACATAGGTGCGCACGCCGGGGATTTCCTTGACCGACCCGACCGTGTACAGCGTCAGCCCCGCGGGCGCGACAATTGAGCGCCCCGGCTCGATGAGCATCGCCGGCTGCCGCAGCCCAAGCCGGGCGCAGGTCTCCCGCACCGCGTCCGAAACATCCTGCAAAAAGGCAAGCGGCTGCTTCGCGTCCTGCTCCGGGATATAGCGGATGCCGAATCCGCCGCCCAGGTTGAGCTTTTCCAGCTCGACGCCGAACTCGTCCTTGATTTTGCGCATAAAGCCGAGCATGACCCGCGCCGCCTCGCAGAACGGCTCGGTCTCAAAAATCTGCGAGCCGATGTGGCAGTGCAGCCCCGTGAGCGTGAGCGATTCGCAGCCGAGCGCGGCGCGCACCGCCTCCAGCGCCTCGCCGTTTTCCAGCGCAAAGCCAAATTTGCTGTCGATGCTGCCGGTCTTGATGTACTGGTGGGTGTGCGCCTCCACCCCCGGCTTGATGCGCAGCAGAATCTCCTGCCGCACCCCCGCCGTGCGCGCAAGGGCGGCCAGCAGCTCAAGCTCGGTGCGGTTGTCCACCACAATCGTCCCCACGCCGCAGGTCAGCGCGTATTGCAGCTCGTCGGCCGACTTGTTGTTGCCGTGGAAATAGATGCGCTCGGCCGGAAAGCCGACGCTCACGGCGGTGTACAGCTCCCCGCCCGAGACGACGTCGATGCCCAGCCCCTCGCTTTGCGCGATGCGGCACATCTCCTTGCAGCTGAGCGCCTTGGAGGCGTAGATCACCTGGCTGTTTTCGCCGTAGCACGCGCGCATGGAGTCGGTGTACCGCCAGCAGGCGGAGCGAATCTCCTCCTCGCACAGGACATACAGCGGCGTGCCGAACTGCGCCGCAAGTTCAACCGTGTCCGCGCCGCCGATAGTCAGATGTCCCAGGTCATTGGTGGAAAGGCAATCCGAAATCAACATGTTTGCTCCCTCGTCAGTTCCTCAATCGCCGCGCGCAGCGCCGCGGCCGGTTCTTCTCCGGATGTCGAAAACGGAATCGTCCGCAGCACCGGATAGGGCGCGAGCCATTCCGCAAATTTCGCCAGGTTTTCCCGATACGCCGTGCTGCCGAGCTTATCCGTCTTGGTCAGCACGCAGCAGAACGGATAGCCCGCCTGCTGCAAAAACCCGAGCATATCAAAATCCTCCGCCGAGGGCTTGTGCCGGCTGTCCAGCAGCAGCAGCACCAGCCGAATCTCCCGGCCGGAGTTGAAATAATGCTCCATCAAATCGCCCCAGCGGCGCTTCTCCGCGTCCGACCGCCTGGCGTAGCCGTATCCCGGCAGGTCGACCAGCACCGCGTTTTCCCCCAGGGAATAGGTGTTGATCGTCGTCGTTTTGCCCGGCGTCGAGCTGACCCGCGCCAGCGCCCGCTGCCCGCACAGCCGGTTAATCAGCGAGGATTTACCGACATTGGACCGGCCGGCAAAAACCAGCTCCGCGCCGCGGGAGGGCGGAAGCTGGCTTTTGAGCCCGTAGGATTGGACAAACCTCGCCTGCTGAAAGGGGAGCTTCATATCGTCACCGACGGAACCTCCGCCTGCACCGGCAGCACGGCGTTCCTCTTTTCCCGCCCGAAGCCGCGCGGCAGCGCCAGCGCGCGCTTGAGCACCGTTTCAACCCGGTCAACCGGCGTGATGGTCAGGCTGCCCTTGACCTCCTCGCTGATTTCCTGCAGATCCGTGAGATTCTCCTTTGGAATAATTACGTTGTAAAGCTTCTCTTTATACGCGGCAATCAGCTTTTCCCGCAGGCCGCCGATGGGCAGCACCCGGCCGCGCAGGGTGATTTCCCCCGTCATGGCGACCCCCTGCTTTGCGGGGATGCCGGTGACGGCGGAGACAAGCGCCACCACCAGCGTCACGCCGGCGGAAGGGCCGTCCTTGGGAACGGCGCCCTCGGGCGCGTGGATGTGGATGTCGTAGCCGCTCATGATATCCTCGGGGATATTGTAGGCGGCGGGCAGGGTGCGGATAAAGGTCAGGGCAAGCCGCGCGGATTCCTTCATCACGTCGCCCAGCGAACCGGTTGTCTCGATGCGGCCGGTGCCCTTGACCACGACGACCTCAATCGGCATCACCTCGCCGCCGACCGACGTCCACGCAAGCCCGTTGACGACGCCGACCTCCGCGCCGTGGGAGGCGATGCTTCCCCGGCTGAGCCCCGGGCCGAGCATCCGCTCCGCCTCCGCGCTGTTGACCCGCACCTGATCTGCCTCCCCCGCGACAACCCGTTTGGCCGCCTTGCGGATGAGGGCGGCCAGCTGCCGCTCGAGGTTGCGCACGCCGGCTTCCCGGGTGTAGTTGTCGATCACGTCGTACAGCGCCCTGTCCGTCATCGAGAATTTTTCCCGGCTCATGCCGTGCTTTTTCAGCTGCTTTTTGAGCAGGTGGGCTTTTGCGATTTTGAATTTTTCCTCCCGCGTGTAGCTGGAAAGCTCGATAACGTCCATGCGGTCGCGCAGCGGCCCCGGAATCGCGTTAAGGTCGTTTGCCGTTGTGATGAACATGACCTTGCTCAGGTTATAGGGCAGATCGAGGAACAGGTCGCGGAAGGTGCTGTTCTGCTCGGGATCCAGCACCTCCAGCAGGGCGGACGCCGGATCGCCGCGATAGTCGTTGGAGAGCTTGTCGACCTCGTCCAGCAGAATCAGCGGGTTGGAGGTGCCCGCCTGGTCGATTGCGCTGATAATCCGCCCCGGCATCGCGCCGACATAGGTGCGGCGGTGGCCGCGAATCTCGCTCTCGTCCTTAATCCCGCCGAGGGACATGCGCACGAATTTCCGGTTCATGCACTCGGCGATTGAGCGCGCAATCGAGGTTTTGCCAACCCCCGGCGGCCCCACCAGGCAGAGAATCTGCCCGCCAAGGTCGTCGGTCAGGCTGCGCACGGCGAGGTATTCGAGAATCCGCTCCTTGACCTTCTCCAGCCCGTAGTGATCCCGTTCAAGGATGCGCTGCGCCTTGGCAATGTCGTAAGTATCCTTTGAAAACACGTTCCAGGGCAGGTCGACGACCGTGTCGAGGTAGGTATGAATCACCGAATATTCCTGCGAATTGGAGGCGGTCTGCAGCAAGCGGTCGACCTCCTTGCGCAGCTTTTTCTTGTACTCCGGCTCCAGCGGCAGCGCGTCGATCTTTTTGCGGTACTCATCCGCCTCGGTCATGGTGTCGGCCGAATCGCCCAGCTCGTTTGAAATGACCTTGATCTGCTCGCGCAGGTAGTATTCCCGCTGGTTCTGGTCGATACTCTCCTGCACCTTTTCGTTGATGTCGTGCTCGATGTCCAGCACCTTGTTTTCCCGCACGATCGTCTCCAGCAGCAGCTGAAGCCTGTCCAGCACGCTGGATTTGTCCAGAATCGCCTGCTTGTCCTCGTATTCAAGCGGCAGGTTGCAGCCGAGGAATTCCGCATAATGATCCGGCTCATGGATGGCGTAAACGCCCGCGACCACGTCGGAGGACAGCTTGGGATAGTGCTCCACATACGCGTCCAGCTGCTCGCGCAGCGAGCGCATCAGCGCATCCGCGGAATCGACCTCCGCAGGCTTGAGCGCGCGAACCGGCGCCTTGGCGATGTCGGCGGTGTAAAACGCCTCCCCGTCGTGCACGTCGACGCACCGCGCCCGGTAGCCGCAGTGCACCAGAACCTTGATGTAGCTGTCCGACAGGCGCAGCACCTGCTGCACCTCGGCGACGACCCCGTAACGGAACATATCCTCCCGGGTCGGCTCCTCCACCGCGGTGTCCCGCTGGGTCAGCAGAAAGACCGGCGTCGAGGTTTTGACGGCATATTCAATCGCCGCGATGGATTTGGCGCGGCCGACATCAAAATGATTGATGGTATTGGGAAACACAACCACGCCGCGCATGGCGACAAGCGGCAGCGTAATCGCGCTTTTTGGTTTTACATTGATCTTGGTAATCATACGCGTCCCCCTCTGGTCATGATTTTTTCTCTCTTCGGCGAAAAACGCCGCGGGCAGCCCCGCGCATTTTGCGCCGGCGGGCAGTTTGACCGCACAGGTATCCCTGCCCGATACGCCGAGATTTTATTATACTGGAATCCTGTGAAGAATTCAACCAAAAAGCGCGCCCCGATTGTAAACGTTCGTTCACAATTAGGGCGCCGCCTTCGATTGATAAAATAGAGAGAACGGCCAGCCTTGCCGCTTCGGCCAGAAATTGAACCGCCGGCCGCACGCGAGCCGTGCCCGCCCGGCGGTTCCCTGCGGCCGCCACACAGCGCGCCCTGACCGGGCTTTACGCACGACCCGGCTTCGGCCGCGGGCAACGGATCCGCCGTATCTCCCGCCCGCGTCCGGCCTGTTTCCGGCTCCCGCGCAGGCCGCAGATTCATCCGGCGCGTCCGCTTCAGGAGGCCTTCAGGGTGAGATTGGGCTGGCCGCCGTTGACCGTGTCCGCGCTGATTTCAATCTCCTCGACATTGCCGCGCGAGGAGACGTCGTACATAATCGGAATCAGGAAAGTCTCCATAATGGAGCGCAGGCCGCGCGCGCCGCTCTTGCGCTCCACCGCCTTTTTGGCAATTTCGCGCAGCGCGTCCTCGGTGAACCGCAGCCGGACGCCGTCCATCTGCATGATGCGCTCATACTGCTTGACCAGCGCGTTCTTCGGCTCCTGCAAGATGCGGACGAGGGCGTCCTCATCCAGCGAATCGAGCACCGACAGAACCGGAATCCTGCCCACCAGCTCGGGAATCAGGCCGTATTTCACAACGTCGTGCGCGGTGGTCTGCTTGAGCAGCGCGTCATGGGTATCCTCCGGGCGCTCCTTGAGGGTTGCGCCAAAGCCGAGGGAGGATTGGGACACCCGCTGCTCGATGATCTTGTCGATTCCGTCAAACGCGCCGCCGCAGATAAACAGGATATTGGTTGTGTCAATCTGGATAAACTGCTGCTGCGGGTGCTTGCGCCCGCCCCCCGGCGGCACGTTGGCCACCGTGCCCTCCAGAATCTTCAGCAGCGCCTGCTGCACCCCCTCGCCGCCGACGTCCCGCGTGATGGAGGGGTTTTCGCTCTTGCGGGTGATTTTATCCAGCTCGTCGATATAGATGATGCCGCGCTGGGCGCGCTCGATGTCGTAATCGGCCGCCTGAATCAGCCGCAGCAGAATGTTTTCCACATCCTCGCCGACATAGCCCGCCTCGGTCAGGGTTGTCGCGTCCGCGATGGCAAACGGGACGTCCAGCACCCGCGCGAGGGTCTGCGCCAGGTAGGTCTTGCCCACGCCGCTGGAGCCGAGCAGCAGCACGTTGCTCTTTTGCAGCTCGACGTCGTCCTTTTTGTCGTCGTTGTTCGCGATGCGCTTGTAGTGGTTGTAAACCGACACGGACAGGACGATTTTCGCCTCCTCCTGCCCGATGACGTACTGGTCAAGCACCTCTTTAATCTCGCGCGGCTTGGGCAGCCTGCGCTCCTCCTTCACGCGCGGCTGGCTGCGCTTTGCCGGCGCGCGGTGCGGCTGGGGCTCGACGACGCCGTCCTCCTCCAGCAGGGAATAGCACAGGGACACACATTCGTTGCAGATATAGATGTTGGGGCCGACAAGCATCCGCTCGACCTCGTCCTGCGTTTTGCCGCAGAACGCGCATCTCATGACTTTCCGGTTGTTTGGCATACGCTCTCTCGCATTCTCTGTGTTTATCGTTTATACATGATTTCGTCCACAAGACCATAATCGCGCGCCTGCTCCGCGGTCATGAAATTGTCGCGCTCGGTGTCGCGCTCAATCACCTCGAGCGGCTGGCCGGTTGCCTGCGCCATCAGCTGGTTCATCTTTGCGCGGGTGCGGACGAGGTGCTCGGCGTGGATTTTGATATCCGTCGTCTGCCCCTGCAGCCCGCTGAGCAGCGGCTGGTGGATCATAATCTCGCTGTTGGGCAGCGCATACCGCTTGCCCTTTGCCCCGGCGCACAGAAGGAACGCGCCCATCGAGGCCGCCATGCCGACACAGATGGTCGAAACATCGCAGGCGATATAGTTCATCGTGTCGTAAATCGCCATGCCCGCCGTAATCGACCCGCCCGGGCTGTTGATATACAGGCTGATGTCCTTGGTTCTGTCCTGCCCCTCCAGATAGAGCAGCTGCGCCACAACCAGGCTTGCCGACGTGTCGTTCACCTCTTCGGACAGGACGATGATGCGGTCGTTGAGCAGGCGGGAAAAAATGTCGTACGAGCGTTCGCCGCGGTTGGTCTGCTCGACTACATAAGGAACAAAGCTCATAAAAAATACCTCCGCTGGGGGAAAGTGTTGAATCGGGCTGGCTGCCCGCGCGCAGGGCGCACGCCTGCCCATTGTTCAGTATAGGCCGGGCGGCGGCGCCGAACCTGTCGAAAAGCGGGGCGCAGAGCGTCCGCCCGGGCATCGCGCGCCCACAAACAGTTTTATCATAGCCCAAACGCACCGCCCGCGTCAAGTGAGCGGCGCGCAGCCGGCGAACCCGGGCGGAAGTCGCGCCGGGCAGGCGGGCAGGCAAACCGGGAGCCGCACCGCGCGCGGCATATTCAAGGCCGAGCCGGAAAGCGAACCGGCTTTGCGCTGCGGGCGCCGGCCGGCAGGCCGCATCTCCGCTTTATAACGATTGGACGCCCGCCTGCCGGATGGCAGGCGGGCGCATTCTCTTTTACACAAAAGCGGCTTATTCCGCGGGCTTTTCCTGCGCGTCCTTGTCCGGCGCGCTCTCCTCGGCCTTTTTAGCGACCTCCTCCTTCACCTTGGCCGATGCCTTGATCAGGTCAATCGCCTTGGTCGCCTTGAGGTCGCCGATCATCTCCTTGCGGGGCAGCACCTGATGCAGCTTCTCCGGCTCCATCTTGTACAGGTCGGCGAACTTCGCGTACTCCGCCTCGATCTCCTCCTCGGTCGGCACCAGGTTCTCCCGGCGCGCAACCGCCTCCAGCGCAAGGCGGGTCTTAACCTGCTTGAGCGCGCCCTCCTCAAACTGCTTGCGGAAGCTCTCGAGGTTGCCGCCCAGATACTTCATATAGGTTTGGAGGTTCATCCCCTGCTGGCGCAGCCGATAGTCAAAATCGCGCACCATCTCGTCGATCTTGTCCTCCACCATAACCTGCGGGACATCCCCCTGCAGGGTGCCCACAACCGCGTCCAGCAGGTCGTTTTCCAGCTTGACCGAGGCGTTGTCGTCGTTCGCTTTCTCCAGCTTTGCGCGGATATCCGCCTTCAGCTCGTCCAGCGTGTCAAACTCGCTGACGTCCTTGGCGAACTCATCGTCCAGCTCGGGGTATTTTTTGACGTGCAGCGCATTGAGCCTGATTTTGAACACAGCGTCCGCGCCAGCCAGCTCGGGCGCGCCGTACTGCTCGGGGAAGGTGACCTTGATCTCGAACTCGTCGCCTGCCTTATGGCCGGCAACCTGTTCCTCAAAGCCGGGGATAAACTGGCCGGAGCCGAGGGTCAGGTCGAATTTTTCGCCCTTGCCGCCCTCAAACGCGAC
>CAZYAV010000022.1:0-44071 GCA_964645785.1 uncultured Oscillospiraceae bacterium | reverse complement strand
GGTCGAAAAGGTCAACTACAAGCTGCGGGACTGGGTCTTTTCCCGCCAGCGGTACTGGGGCGAGCCGATCCCCATCGTCCACTGCCCGCACTGCGGCGCGGTGCCGCTGCCCGAAAGCGAGCTGCCGCTGCGGCTGCCCGAGCTTTCGGACTATGAGCCGACCGACAACGGGGAATCCCCCCTGTCCAAGCTGACCGACTGGGTCAACACCACCTGCCCGAAGTGCGGCGGCCCCGCCAGGCGGGAGACCGACACCATGCCCCAGTGGGCGGGCAGCTCGTGGTATTTCCTGCGCTATACCGACCCGCACAACGACAAGGCGCTCGCCGGCAAGGAGAACCTTGACTACTGGATGCCGGTCGACTGGTACAACGGCGGCATGGAGCACACGACCCTGCACCTGCTCTATTCCCGGTTCTGGCACAAGTTCCTGTACGACATCGGCGCGGTGCCGACCAAGGAGCCGTATGCCAAGCGCACAAGCCACGGCATGATCCTGGGCGAAAACGGCGAGAAAATGAGCAAATCCCGCGGCAACGTCATCAACCCGGACGAGATTGTGGAGAATTACGGCGCAGATACCCTGCGCCTGTACGAGATGTTCATGGGCGACTTTGAGAAGGCGGCGCCCTGGTCGATGAACAGCATGCGGGGCTGCAAGCGGTTCCTAGACCGCGTGTACAATTTGCAGGAACTGCTGAACGACCGGTCGGGCTTCTCCCCCGAGCTGGAGAGCGATTTCCACAAGACCATCAAAAAGGTCGGGGAGGATATCGAGCAGCTTAAGTTCAACACCGCAATTGCGGCGATGATGGCGCTCATCAACAAAATTTACGACCGCCGGGCAATCACCCGCGGGGAGTTCGCCGTCTTTGTGCAGCTGCTGAACCCCTTTGCGCCCCACATGACCGAGGAGCTGTGGCAGAGAGCCGGGTTTGAGGGGCAGTTGGCCTATCATCCCTGGCCGGAATACGACGAGGCAAAGTGTGCCGACGCGGTTGTAGAGATCGCCGTGCAGATTAACGGCAAGCTTAAAGCGCGCGTCAAGCTTCCGGTGGACGCCGGGCAGGACGAGGCGTTTGCCGCGGCCAAGGCGGACGCGAAGGTCGCGGCCGAGCTTGCAAACCGGACAATCGTCAAGGAAATTTACGTCAAGGGCAAAATCGTCAACATCGTCGCAAAGTAAAATCGGCGGTGCGGCAGGCAGATTGCCCCGCTGCGGTGGGAGAAAACAATGGCTTCCAAAAAAGAATTTGTCGAATACGTGGTTGAACAGCTCGGCGACGGCGCCCGCGCCCGCGCGATGATGGGGGAGTACGTGGTCTACTGCCGGGACAAGGTGATCGGCGGCGTGTACGACGACCGCTTTCTGGTCAAGGATCTGCCGGCGGCGCAGGCCGTGCTGGCGCCGGTGCGGCGGGAGATCCCCTATGACGGGGCAAAGCCGATGCTTGCGGTGGACAGCGTAGACGACCGGGCGCTGATGGCGCGCCTGGCGCAGGCGCTGTACGACGCGCTGCCCGCGCCCCGGCCAAAGAAAAAGCGCGATTGCCCGGATTGAGCGGATTCGACCGGAAAATTTGAAATTTCCGCGCTTTTCGGCCGGTGGCTGTTGACAATCCCAGGCGCTTTATGTATAATAGTACCGTCGTAAAAACGACAACACCCCGGCAAGGGAGGGTAGGCAGTGTCTGAAGTAAGAATCAAAGAAAACGAGAGTTTGGACAGCGCGCTTCGTCGTTTTAAGCGTCAGTGCGCGCGCTCGGGCGTTCTTGCGGAGGTTCGTAAGCGCGAGCATTACGAAAAACCCTCTGTTAAGCGCAAGAAAAAGTCCGAGGCGGCACGCAAGCGCAAATACAAATAAGTTTTCTGTAAGGTCTCGACAAGCATGTCGAGACCTTTTCTATTGCTCCGGTACACCGGCGGCCGGAGGCGGCGGGCGCGGGCGCACCGGCCGGCGCAAAAACGGAAAGGGCGTTTTTGACCGGGAAAGAGGCGGAAAACCGCGCCGGACGCGCCGCCCGGGGCAAAAGCGGCGCGTCCGGGGCAAGTCGCGAGCGCCCCGGCGCAAACGCCCGCCCGGCGGCAGGGGAACGGCAGCGAGGTGCGGCAGCCACCGCCGGGCGAAAGCGGAGCAGAATGCGGTTTGCGCAGGGGCGGCGCAGTCGCATTGCGAAACCAATCGGATTCGGGAAACAGGCCGCTATGCCCGAACTCGAGCGGGGGGTGCTTTGGGCACCGCCAGCCAAAGGTGGCGGGAAGCGACACGGCCGGCGCGAAAGCGGAGCAAAACGCGGTTTGCGCAGGGGCGGCGCAGCCGCTGCGCGAAACCAATCGGGTTCGGGAAACAGGCGGCTTTGCTCGCCCTCGAGCGGTGAATCTTCGCTTGGGGCACTGGCGACCGGAGGCGGCGGGAAGAGCCACGGTCGGCGCAAAAACGGAAAGGGCGTTTTTGACCGGGAAAGAGGCGGAAAACCGCGCCTGCCGCGCCGCCCGGGGCACAAACCGGCGCATCCGGAACAAATCGCGGATCGGGGCATTTGTGCGGCGCGGCGGTTTCGTGGTATACTCTCGGCAGGGAATTCGTTTTGACGGAGGGGTATATGATCCTGATTCCGGATTATCTGTTCGACCGCGTGTGGGAGATTTCACCCGAATTTCTGGGCGCGCACGGGATACGCGGCCTGATTCTCGATATCGACAACACCCTGACCTTCGACCATGCGCCCGAGCTGCCCGCGCAGACGGCGGCGTGGCTTGCGCGGCTGAAAGCGGCGGGGCTTAAGGCGGCGATTGTCTCCAACAACCGGGAGGCGCGGGTCAGGCCGTTTGCCGCGCTGTGCGGGCTGGACTATGTCGCGGACGCGCTCAAGCCCAAACGGGTCGGGTACGAGCGCAGCGCGGCCGTGCTGGGCGAGCAGGCGGCGCAGATTGCGGTTGTCGGCGACCAGCTGTTCACCGATGTCGCGTTCGGCAACCGGTTTGGCTGCACGACGATTCTGGTGCGCCCGATGGGACCGGATCTGCCGTGGTACGTCAAGGCAAAGAGGGTGCTTGAAAAGCCGTTTATGCACTACATCAACCGAAAGAGGTCGGATCATGATTAAGGCAAAATTCGGTCCTGCCGGGAATGCGGACAGCTTTGCGCAGCGGGGATACAAAAGCTTCCGGGACATCCCGCGCTGTGTGCGGGAGATGGGGCTGGACGTCTATGAATACCAGTGCGGGCGGGGCGTGCGCATCAGCGAGGCGAACGCGGCGGAGCTGGGCGCGCTGGCGGCGCAGCAGCAGGTCGGGCTGAGCGTCCACGCGCCGTATTATATCTCCCTTTCCAGCCTGGAGGAGAGCAAGCGGCTGGGCTCGGCGCGGTATCTGTTAGAGAGCGCGGCCGCGCTGCGCGCGATGGGCGGCAGGCGGATTGTGCTGCACAGCGGTTCGGCCGGCAAGCAGAGCCGGAAGCAGGCCATGCAGTATGCCAAACAAACCCTCGCGCACTGCCTGCGGGAGCTGGATGCGGCCGGGTTTGGGGAGATGACCCTCTGCCCCGAGACGATGGGCAAGATCGGGCAGCTGGGCAGCCTGGAGGAGGTTGTGGAACTGTGCTCGATCGACGAGCGGCTGATCCCCTGCATTGATTTTGGGCACCTGAACGCGCGCAGCCACGGCGGCATGGCGACCCGCGAGGCGTTCGCGTGGGTTCTGGACACGCTGGAGAATCGGCTGGGGCGGGCGCGCGCGGCCTGTTTTCACGCGCATTTCAGCAAAATCGCCTATACCGAGGGGGGCGAAAAGTGCCATCTGACCTTTGCGAACGCCGAATACGGCCCCGAGCCGGCGCCACTGCTGGCGCTGCTTGCCGAGCGCGGGCTTGCACCGACCGTGATCTGCGAATCGGCGGGGACGCAGGCGGAGGACGCGCTGTTTATGAAGCAGACCTATGAAACCCTGCTGGAAAAGAGAGGCTGAGAGGATGACTAGAATTGAGAAGCTGCGCGCGGCGCTGCCGGAGCGGTTTGAGGCGGCGCTTGTGCAGAAAAACGCCCACCGCTTTTATCTGACCGGGTTCCAGTCGAGCGCAGGGGCGCTGCTGATTACCCGCACGGACGCGACCCTCTTTGTGGATTCGCGGTATGACGAGGCGGCCGGCGCGCGCGCGCAGGGGGTGCGGGTCGAGCGGATGGAGCGGCTGTACGAGCAGCTGACGGCGCGCCTCTGCGCACAGAATATCCACCACCTGATGATCGAGAACGAGACGGCGGTCGGCGCGCTCGCGTCCCTCAAAAAGGGGCTGCGGGAGGCAAAACTCAAATTCGACTGCTCCAACGCGCTGAGCGGCGCAATCCTGCGGCTGCGCCAGGTAAAGGACGAGGCGGAGCTCGGCGCTGTGCGCGCGGCGCAGGCGATCACCGACGCGGCGTTTGAAAGAATCCTCGAATTCATCCGGCCGGGGCGCACCGAGCGGGAAATCGCGGCCGAGCTGGAATATGAGATGCGCCGCCGCGGTGCGGACGGTTTTGCGTTCAGCACGATTGTCGTCAGCGGGAAAAACACCAGTATGCCGCACGGCGTCCCCGGGGACAGGCCGGTCGAGCGGGGGGACTTTGTCACGATGGATTTCGGCGCAAAAAAGGACGGCTACTGTTCGGACATGACCCGCACGGTCGCGGTCGGGACGGCGAGCGACCGGATGCGAGAGGTGTACGCCGTGGTGCTGGAGGCGCACCTGCGCGCGGCCGGGGCGGCAAAGGCCGGGGTGACGGGCGGCGAGCTGGACGCGGCGGCGCGCGGCGTGATTGAGGCGGCGGGCTACGGCGATTGCTTTGGCCACGCGCTCGGCCATTCGCTGGGCATCGACATTCACGAGAGCCCGCGCGCCTCCCGGGGCAGCGCCGATTTGTTTGAGGAAAACAGCCTTGTTACAATCGAGCCGGGAATTTATCTGCCGGGCGAGTTTGGGGTTCGGATCGAAAACATGGTGCGGATGCTGCCGGGCGGCTGCGAAAACCTGACCGCGAGCCCGCGAGAGCTGCTGATTCTGTAAGACCCGGCGCGGCCGGGCGTTTCACCAAAAAACCGCCGGACGGCCGGGACAAACCGCCGGGCGACAGACAGATTGGATTCACCTTAAAATGCAAGCAGAAAAACAGGAGGAGACAGGCATGGAACACGCGTGGGAAATCGCAAGAGAGCTGGTGCTGAACACGACGCCGGAGGTGCAGCAGGACGTCGCGGCGGCCTGGGAGGGGGAGCTGCCGGACTTCGGCGCGGTGGATATCTGCGACGCGCGGCTGAAGTGCAAGTCCCGCGTGCCCGGCTCGCTTGCGCAGGAACGGGTGCTCGTGGGCGGCATACAGGCGATGGGGAACATGGGCTACGACGTGCGGGAGGCCGAGGCGCTTATCCCTGCGTTTTTCCAGGCCTACGACGACGGGGACGATATCGCGCTGCTTAGAATGGTGCCGAAAATTTACGAGGTGCTCGGCCGCGCGCCCAAAATCCCCGACCATCCCTATTGGAGATATACCCAGTACGGCTCGTTCGAGCAGCATGCCGCAAAGGTCAAATTCCCGCCGAGCGTGCCGGTGCAGCTGGACGATGCGCTGTTTGAGAAGCTGCACGCGGGCTGGCTTGCGCAGATTGCGGGTGCGGCGGTCGGCGGCATGATCGAGGGGTACTGCACCGACCGGCTGCGCGAGTTTTTCGGGGAGATTCGCGGCTATCTGCGCCAGCCCTCCACCCTCAACGACGACGTGCTGTTCGAGCTTGCGTTTCTGGAGGCGTTTGACAAAAAGGGGTACGCGGTGACCTCGGAGGATATCGCGCTCGAGTGGGTTAGCAAGGTGGAATTTGCCTGGAGCGCCGAGGACGCCGCGATGAAGAACCTCAAGCGGGGCATCTTTCCGCCGATGTCCGGCCAGGTCAACAACCCGTGGCGGGAGTGGATCGGCGCACAGATGCGGGCGGCCATCTGCGGCATGGTTGCGCCCGGGGATCCCGCGCTGGCCGCGCGGCTTGCCTGGACGGACGGGGTGATCTCTCATGTGGGCAACGGCGTGCTGGGCGAGACCTTCAACGCGATGATGGTGGCGCTCAGCTTTGTGGAAACCGACGTGCGCAAAATCGTCGAGACGGCGGTCGGCCTTATCCCGGCGGACAGCGAGTACCGCTCGGTTGTGCAGTTCGCGCTGGACGCCTGCCGGGCGAACACCGAATGGGAGCCGGCCTGGAGACTCTGCGAGGAAAAATACAAAATGTATAACTGGATCCACGCCTATCCCAACGCGGCGGCCGAGGTGGTCTCGCTCTGGTTCGGCCGGCAGAGCTTTGACGAGTGCATGCACATCTGCGCGATGTGCGGGCAGGACGTCGACTGCAACGCGGGGCAGATCGGCACGATTTACGGCATAATCGGCGGCTACGGCGCCCTGGCGCCCAGCTGGACCCAGCCGTTTGCGGATAAATTCGACAGCGTTTACCGCGGCTTTGAGCACACCACCATCACCCACCTTGCCGAATTGACCTTTGACGCGCTGAAAAAGGCACGGGAACGCTGAAAACGACCGGGGGAGCGGGGCGCCGTCCGCGCTTTCGCCCCTAAAAATGTGCACAAAAAATGCGGCGCGAAGTTGGTGCAAATAACGAATTGGTTTTGATTTCTCAATGCAATATTGACAGATTTTTAAAGAAAGATATAATTAAACTTAGGCAAAGCCATCGAACTTGTGAGGGCGGAACCGAAAAACCGACAGCGCGCGCTGTCAGAAATAAACGGAGGAAAGTTGCATGAAAAAAGTTCTTGCTATTCTTCTGGTTCTCGTTATGGCGCTTGGCCTTGTGGCCTGCGGCAACAGCAATGCAAACAACGACGACAACCAGACAGATCAGCCTGAGGACGACGGAAAGCTGAACGTTATCAACCTGATTAACGGCAACCTGGGCGACAAGTCGTTCTTCGACTCTTCACACGCCGGCCTCACCAAGCTCCAGGATGAGGGTATCATCAACTACAAATACATCGAGATGGGCGCGACCGACGCCGACCGTCCGAAGTATCAGAGCACGCTGGAAGAGGTTTCGGCGAGCGGCGAGTATGACATCGTTGTGGCCGGCTCCACCACCATGGCGGAGTATGTCGAGGCCGTCGCGATGAACTATCCCGACCAGAAATACATCCTGTACGATGTAGATACGCTTGACCTGCCGAACGTCGCGCAGATCTTCTATTCGATGCCGAACTCGACCTACCTTGTCGGTATGGCGGCTGCGTGGCTCACCAACCAGTCCGATGTTGAGAACATCAACGAGGACAAGGTCATCGGCTGCATCGGCGGCGGCAACATCCCTGTCATCAACGACTTCATCGTCGGTTATATCGAGGGCGCGCAGGCGGTTGATCCGGATATCAAGGTCGACGTCCAGTATGTCGGTGGCACTTCCGGCTGGGATGATCCCGCAACCGCGAAAGAGCTGTCCAACGTTATGATCGGCCAGTACAACTGCGATATCATCTTCAACATCGCGGGCAACTCGGGCAACGGTATGGCGGAAGCCTGCGCGGAACTGGGCGCTTTCTTCATCGGTGTTGACTCGGATCAGGAAGCGCAGTTTAAGGAGACCCGTCCGGAGTTGTCTAAGATTACAGTTACGTCCGCGCTGAAGTTTGTCGGCGATTCCCTGTATGATATGATCAAGGACATCGCGGAGAATGGCGCGCAGCCCTATGGCAAAGTTACCCAGGGCGGAGCGGGCGTTGTCACGACCGGCAACTACGAGACCTTCTTCTCGGATCCTGAAATTGCCGACAAGCTCGCGAAGGCGCAGGCGGATATCGAGAGCGGTGCGCTCAAGGTTGACTCTGCATTTGACGAGAGCTTTGATACGCAGGGTCTGATTAACTCGGTTTCCCCGCGCTGAAGCGTTCATATGACGTAGAGACCGGTTCGCGATTGTGCGAATCTGACTTTGCAAAAGGGGAGCGCCAGCTCCCCTTTTGCAATATACCAACTAAGGAGGAGCCAAGGTATGGACGAAAAGACCACTGCAAATCCAATCGTGGCAATGCGTGGGATTACAAAGGTCTACCCAAACGGTATTGCGGCAAGCAAAGATGTGGATTTTTTCGTCAATGAGGGCGAGATTCACGCGCTCATGGGTGAAAACGGCGCGGGAAAATCCACGCTGATGAAGATGCTGTTTGGGCTGGAGCAGCCGTCCAGCGGCACAATCGAAATCAGGGGCGAAAAGGTCGAGATCACTTCACCGGAGGTCGCGATTTCCAAGGGAATCGGCATGGTTCACCAGCATTTCATGCTTGTGCCGTCCCTGACCGTTGCGGAAAACATGGTTCTCGGTATGGAGCCGAAAAAACGCGCGCTGTTTATCGACTACAAAAAGGCGGTCAAGCTGACGGAGGAGTATGCGACGCGGTTCAATCTGCCGGTTGACGCGAACGCCAAGGTCATGGATATCCCCGTCGGCATGAAGCAGAAAGTTGAGATCCTCAAGGCGCTTGTGCGCGGCGCAAAGATTCTGATTCTTGACGAGCCGACCGCAGTGCTGACCACGCAGGAGACAGAGGAGCTGTTCAAGGAGCTCGTCAACCTGAAAAACCAGGGATATACCATCATCTTTATTTCCCACAAGCTCAAGGAGATCAAGGCCATCACCGACCGCCTGACCATTCTGCGCGGCGGCCGTTCGATGGGCGTTTACAATACAAACGACGTCTCGGAGCAGGACATTTCCCGGCTGATGGTTGGGCGCGACGTTGTGCTCAACGTGGAAAAGGATCAGGCGCAGCCGGGCGAGACCGTGCTGGATGTGCGCGACCTGCGTTACCGCAACCAGTGGGGGCGCCAGATGCTCAAGGGCGTTTCGCTGACCGTGCGCAGGGGCGAGATTCTCGGTGTCGCGGGCGTGGAGGGCAACGGCCAGCGCGAGCTGGTTGACATGCTGTTCAACATCCATGTGCCGGATTCGGGCGAGGCCTATGTCAACGGCAAGAGCATCATCGGCAAAAAGGAGCGGGAGATCCGCGACCTCGGCGTATCGCATATTCCGGAGGATCGGATGCTGTACGGCATCGCCGGCGACCAGAGCATCGAGGAAAACATGATTGCCGACCGGTACACCCAAAAGCGGTTCAACAACGGCCCGCTGTTCAACATGAAGGCGATTCATGAGGAGTCGGACAAGCTGATTGAGGATTACCTTGTGCTGTGCAAATCCGGCAAGCAGCAGGTGCGGATGCTCTCGGGCGGCAATATCCAGAAGGTGGTTGTCGCGCGTGAATTCTCCTGCGACCCGTCCCTGATTATCGCCGACCAGCCAACGCGCGGTATCGACGTCGGCGCAACCGAGTTTATCCGCAAAAAGCTGGTGGAGCTTTCCCGCGGCGGCGCGGCGGTTCTGCTGGTTTCGGCGGATCTCAACGAGGTTATGGAGCTTTCGGACAGCCTGATTGTTCTGTACGGCGGAGAGATCGTCGCGTATTTCGAGGACACCTCCAAGCTGACCGATCTGGAAATGGGCGAATATATGCTCGGCCTGCGCAAGCAGACGCCGGAGGAAATAGGGAGGGTGATTCACCGTGCGCAATAAACAGGAAAAGCTGTTCGATCTCGGCCGTAGCGCGTCCGCCATTCTGCTGACGCTGGCGGTGGCCATCGTCCTGATCTTTCTGACATCCTCAATGCCCGGCGAAGCGGTCAAGAGCATGCTGATTTCCCCGCTTTCGTCCAACCGCTATATCTGGCATATTTTCGAGCGCATGATCCCGACCATCTTCACCGGCCTTGCGGTCTGCATCATGTATGCCTCCAACCAGTTCAACCTCGCCAGTGAGGGCACGTTCTATGCCGGCGGCATTGCGGCGGCGAGCATCGCCATCTTCCTCGACCTGCCCAAGGGCGTGCACACGATCGTCGCCGTGCTGGCGGCCATGCTGGTGGGCATGGTGCTGATGCTGGTGCCGTCGGTGCTGAGCGTCAAGCTGGGGGCAAACGTGCTGGTCACCTCGCTGATGCTCAACTATATCATCCTGCAATTTGGCCTGCACATCACCACCTATATTATCCGAGACCCGGGCTATATCTCCAACAGCTCCTATCTGCTGAGCGAGACGGCGCTGATCCCCTCGATCAAGTACCGCACAAGCTGGGGTCTGCTTGTCGCGGTGATTATGATTGTAATCTGCGGGCTGTATATCTACCGCACCCGCTGGGGCTATGCCGTGCGCACAATCGGCGCGAACCGGTCGTTTGCGCAGTATGCCGGCATCAGCGTCGGCTCAACCATCATCGTCAGCCAGCTTATCGCCGGCGCGATTGCCGCAATGGGCGGCGCAATCGAGGTGCTGGGCTTCTACAAGCGGTTTGAGTGGAGCGCGCTGCCCGGCTACGGCTGGACGGGCGTGACCATCGCAATCATCGCGAAGAACAACCCGTGGAAGGTGCCGCTCGCTTCCTTCTTCCTCGCGTACCTCGAGGTCGGCTGCGAGCTGATGCAGATTTACGCGGACATCCAGCCCGAAATCTTTGACATTATCAAGGCGGTTATCTTCCTCTTCTTCGCGGCCGAGCAGTTTATGGCGCCGCTTCGCCAGAAGCTGATTGTCCGCATGGCGATGCAGGAAGAGAAGGAAAAGGCCGCGCTGAACGGAGGGAAAGCGTAATGGATGTTATTCTCCGTGTTATAACGACGCCGAGCTTCGGCTACGCCGTGCTTCGTATGACGACCCCGATCCTGTTTGTGGCGCTGGCCGCCGTGATTGCGGATCGCGCGGGCGTCTCCAACATCGGGCTTGAGGGCATCATGCTGTTTTCTGCGCTCGCGGGCGTTGTGTTCAGCGGCTCGACCCACAGCTGGGTGGTTGGCCTGATCTGCGCGATGCTCATCGGCATTATCCTGGGCGTCGTGATTGGCTTTTTCTCGCTGAAGATGAAAACCGACATTATCCTCGCCGGTATCGCCATCAACACGCTGGGCGGCGGCGGCACCATCTTCTGGCTGTACCTCGCTTCCGGTGACCGCGGCTCGTCGGTCAGCATCGCCAGCGAGGTCGTGCCCAGAATCGACATCCCGCTGATTAAGGATATCCCGGTTCTCGGGGAAATCCTCTCCGGCCACAGCGCGCTGACCTATTTTGCGTTCCTCTGCGTGCTGATTGTGTGGATTCTCCTGTACAAGACGCCGCTTGGGCTGCGGATCCGCGCTGTGGGTGAAAACCGCAACGCGGCGGACTCGGTCGGCGTCAGCGTGAACGGTATCAGCTACCTTGCGCTCGGTCTTTCGGGGCTGTTTGCGGGGCTTGGCGGCGCGTTCATGTCGATGAGCTATATGCAGGGCTTCACCAAAAACATGGCGGCCGGCCGCGGCTTTATCGGCCTTGCGGCGGAGGCGATGGGGCGCGGCGAGCCCGTCGGCGCAATGCTCAGCTCGCTGCTGTTCGGCTTTTCCAGCGCGATTTCCATCAACCTGCAGGGCGCGGTCAGCCTTTCCAAAGAGATTATTCAGTCCTTCCCCTACATCGTCGTTATCCTTGGCCTTGTAATTTATGCGCTTATGACAAAAAACAAGGCGAAGCGGCTGCGCAAGGCGGCGATTGAGGAAAACAAGAAGCTGGCGGGCGAAAAGTAAGCGCCCGGGCTTTACGGCATTTGATTTATCCGGGGACAATGCACCGGCTCGGGTCGCTGTCACGAGCCGGTGCAGACCGGATTTAGGTTTAAGAAAAAGCAAAGGAGTGGAGTCATATGGCTAAGAAAGCATGGGAGTACACCCGTGAAATCGTTGAAACGATGGTGCCGTTTTCGGAGCGCGCGCAGATCACGCCGTTTGACGCGAACATCGAAAAGGGGAAACGCGACCTTGCGGACATGAAGGCGCTGTGGCACTGCCTGCACGAGGAGGCGCGCACCAACCTGTTCAACCTCGCGTATGCGGTGCAGGACAAGGGTAACCTCGGCTATGACGTGACCGAGGCGGAGGAGCTGTTGGAGCAGGGGCTTGTTGAGCTGAAGCGGAACAATGAGATCGGGCTGTACCGCATCACCTGCCGGCTGTTCCACGCAATCAACAACGCGCCGAAGCTTCCGGATCATCCGCACTGGAAATATACCGAGTACAACTCGTTCGAGCAGTACAAGCAGAAGGTCAAGTTTGCAAAGTACCCCAAGCTGGAAATCTCCCGCGAGGAGCTGTATGACCGCATTTATGCCGGGTGGATGGCTCAGATTTGCGCCGGCGCCGTCGGCACCCCGCTTGAGGGCTACCATCTGTTCAACATCGAGAAGGCGTTCGGCTGGGTCGACCGCTATATCAAGATGCCCGAGCAGTATAACGACGACCTGACCTTTGAGCTCGTGTTCCTTGAGGAATTTGCCAAGGCCGGGAACGATGTCAAGGCGGGCGACATCGCCGAAATGTGGGCGGCGCGCATCCCGAGTGCGTTCACGGCGGAGGTCATCGCGCTCAAGAACATCAAGGACGGCATCTATCCGCCCGAGACCGGCAAGTACAACAACCCCTATTGCGAGTTTATCGGCGCGCAGATGCGCGGCGGCGTCTGCGGCATGGTCGCGCCCGGCAACCCCGAGCTGGCGGCGGAGCTTGCGTGGCGCGACGGCACCGTCTCGCACGCGAACAACGGCATCATCGGCGAGGTATTCAACGCGATGATGGTCTCGCTCGGCTTTGTGGAGAGCGACCTGAGAAAAATCTGCCGGATGGCGATCGACATGGTTCCCGATGATTCCGAGTATCGTGCGGTGGTCGAGTACGCGTGGAAAGCCTGCGAGAAATACGGCAACTGGCGTGACGCGTGGCTCGACTGCGACCAGAAGTTTAAGGAATATTGCTGGATTCACGCGTATCCGAACGCGGCAATTGAGGTCATCGCGCTCTATTTCTGCGAGAACGACTATGACCGCCTGGTGTCCCTTGTCGCGATGTGCGGCCTCGACGTCGACTGCAACGCCGCGCAGGTCGCGAATATCCCGGCCGTTTATTCCGGCATGAAAATCCTGGACAAGCGTTGGTGGGAGCCGTTCGGCACGGTGATGGAGACCTATCTGCGCGGCCGCGAGCATATCCGTTTCTGCGACCTTGCGGATGACACGGTCAATGCGATTATCAAGGCCGGCAACGTGACCATCAAAGAGTGAGCAACAGCGGTTCAAAAGCTGAGCCGGGGGTTGAAGCGTCGCTTCAACCCCCGACTTTTGTGTGCAGGCGGAACAGAGGCGCGAAACAGGAGCGGCTGCCCGGGGAAGGCAGAGCGGACGCCTTTGCGCGGGACAGCCGCCGCGCTATACAGGAACATGCCGGCTTGAGAGCCTGCCCGAATCCGCCGCCCGGACAAAGCTGGGCAGGGGGCGGCGGTTCCAATTCCGGAAGCAGCACGGTTCGGAGCAGGCGCAGCGGCCGGGACGGCGGGGTGTCCGCGACAGAAGAAAGCTGTTCCCGGCAGGACGGGCGGCGGCTTCGGTGAGCACTGCGAAGCAATCGGCCGTGTGTGTCGGCAAGGGCATTCCGGCAAGGCGCAGGATTTACGCCGCGGTGCGTAAATAGGGGGCGCAAAGCCCGCCTGGCTTCCGGCTCGCCGCTGTTTTGTATGTGCCGCGATTTTGGGCAGGTACTGGTTGTTTAGGGCGGCCATAACAGCCGGGACGGCGGGGTGTCCGCCACAGAAGAAAGCTGTTCCCGGCAGGACGGGCGCAAAGAAGGGTGGCTGCAAAGCAGCGCGTTCCCCGATTGTGCTGGTGCGCAGGGCTTTTGCGGAAGAGAGCATATCCAGTGGAATTGGCAGAATAGCTGAAACTCCGTTGGAAATTTTATTTATGTTAACAGCTTGACAAAGAATCCGGCGGATGATATTATAAACATAAGCTTAGATGATAAACAAATGCTTAGGTGGTTGCGCGTATGACGGAACGTGAGAGGCAGATCTTTTCGATGATCCGGGAAAATCCGTCCATTGAGCAGAGTGAAATTGCGCAAAAACTGGGGATTGCCCGCTCGTCGGTTGCGGTACACATCGCAAACCTGCAAAAAAAGGGGCATATTATGGGAAAAGGATACATCCTGCGAACCGCGCCGTATGTGGTGGGCGTGGGCGCCGCCAACGTGGACATCAGCGGCAAAAGCCGGCAGCCGATCAACATGCGGGATTCCAACCCCGGGCAGATGCGCACGTCCGTCGGCGGGGTGAGCCGCAACGTCTGCGAAAACCTCGCGCGGATGGGCGTGGATGTCAAGCTGATGACCGCGGTTGGCGACGACGTGTACGGGGAGAAAATCCGTTCCAGCTGTATTGCCGCGGGGATAGACACGGCCAATTTCTGTACGGTACGCGGGTATACGTCCTCCTCTTACATTTCCATCCTGGACACCGAGGGGGACATGGTGGTCGCGCTTTCGGATATGTCGATTGTCAAACAGCTGACGGCGGACTACATCCGCGCGCACGCGCCGCTCCTGAACGGCGCGCAGATTGTCACCTGCGACCCCTGCCTGCCCCCCGAGATTATGGACACGCTGCTGGACACGGCGAAGGTGCCGGTTTATGTCGACCCGGTGTCCACGGCGTACGCGTCGACCATCGTCGACAAAATCGGCCGGTTTGACACGGCAAAGCCCAACCGGCTTGAGGCGGAGATCCTGAGCGGCATCGCCATCACCGACGACCGTACCCTGGAGCTTGCCTGCGACAAAATCCTCGAAAAGGGGCTGCGGCGAATTTTTGTCAGCCTCGGGGCGCAGGGATGCTTTTACAAGGACAGGGAGGGCAACCGCATGAAGCGCGCGCTGCGGCCGCTGACCCATATGGCAAACGCGACCGGGGGCGGCGACGCGTTCATGGCGGCGGTCATCTGCAAGACGCTGGAATCGGCACCGATTGAGGAAACCATTGATTTCGCGCTTGCGGCTGGAATCATGGCTGTGCAGGCTGAAACGACAATCAATCCAGAAATTTCTGTGTTGAATGTTGAAAATACACTGAAGGAGTATAGACAATGAACAATCACATTGAAGATTATTTGGTTATTACGCCTGAAATCAAGCAGGCTCTGTCCGAGAATATACCGGTGGTTGCGCTGGAAAGCACAATCCTCAGCCACGGTATGCCGTTCCCGGAAAACGTCGAGTTTGCCCATAAGGTGGAGGAAATTGTCCGCGCCGAGGGCGCCATCCCCGCGACGACCGCCATTCTGGGCGGCAAGCTGAAGGTCGGCCTGACCTCGGACGAGCTGGACGTGATGTGCAAGGCGGAGAATGTCGGCAAGGTCAGCCGCCGGGACGTCGCCACCTATGTCGCGTCGGGCAGGGCAGGCGCGACGACGGTGACCACAACCATGATGATTGCGGCGATGGCGGGCATCCGCATCTTTGCAACCGGCGGCATCGGCGGCGTCCACAGGGGCGCAACCGAGACCATGGATATCAGCGCGGATTTGCAGGAGCTGGCGCACACCCCGGTTGCGGTCGTCGGCGCGGGCTGCAAGTCCCTGCTGGACATCGGCCTGACGCTGGAATATCTGGAGACGATGGGCGTGCCGGTCGTCGGCCTGGATACCGACGATTTCCCCGCGTTCTATTGCAGGAAGAGCGGCTTCGGGGTCGATTTCAACGCAAAAGATCCGGCCATGGCGGCCAAAATCATGAAGACAAAGTGGGATCTCGGCCTGGAGGGCGGCATCCTGTTTGCCAACCCGATCCCCAAGGAGTACGAGCTCGACTTTGACGAGATGGAAAAGGTCATCAACAAGGCGCTCGCGATGGCCAAAGAGCAGGGCATTCGCGGCAAGGACACCACCCCGTTCCTCCTGTCGCACATCAAGGAGATCAGCAACGGCGAGTCGTTTGCCTCCAACCTCCAGCTCGCGTACAACAACGCGCGGGTCGCGTCCAAAATCGCGGTGGAATACAGCAAGCTGTAAGCCCGGGTATAAAACAGAAAAACGGCGCGCCGGCTTTGACTGGTGCGCGCAGGCCGGTAAAACGGACAAAAGGCGTGACGAGAGTCACGCCTTTTTGCATGAAGAAAACAGCGGGCAGCGAGTAAGCGCCCATACAGATTGCGCCGGGATAAAAGCGCGCCCTTGCAGCGAGCCGGCAGGCCGGAATTTATCCCTTTCTGCCGAAATACCGGTTCACCTGCTTGCTGTATGCGAGATATTCGGCTCCGAACGCGGCCGTCAGGAATGCTTCTTCCACGTAAACAATCTGCATATGGAGCAGGATAATCGCAAAGGCGGATACGGCTAAAAGCGGCAGATTAAAGAACATGCACAGGATGCCGGTATACAGGAAATCAAACCCTAAAAAAGCCGGATTTCGGCTTATCCGATAGACTCCGTCCGTCACAAGCTGGGTTTTCTCCCGCTCCGAGACGCCCGCTCTCCAACTGTCCTTCATCGTCAGGACAGAAATAAGAAACAGAACCACGCCGGCAAGTCCAATGAGGTCTCCGACCCATTTTACCCAAACGGGAGACAGGGACTTCAAACAAAAAATGCTGATAAGCTCCACGATTGGAACAAGGCAGGCCGAAATTTGCAGGGTGACTTCTATCCGTTTTGCAAAGCCCTCTTTTCCTTTTCCCATCTGGTTGGTTTGTATCCCTTTGCTTTTTTGAATGAACAGCTTAAAAAAGTAGCAGGCATAAAACACCCCCATTTCTGCAATTGCAAGCATGACAAATGCCATCCGGTTTTCTCCTTATCGTTCGGTTTACCGGCCTGCATGATGCCGGTTTATTCCGCAATCCCGAACAGGCGCCGGGCGTTGGCGCAGGTTATGTCCAGAACCTCCTGCGGCGAGACGTCCCCCTTGATTTCGGCGATTTTTTCGGCGACGAGGTAGATCATATCCGAGGTGCAGGTGCGGCCGCGCCGGCCTGCCGGCGCAAGGTAAGGGCAGTCGGTCTCAAGAATCAGATATTCAAGCGGAATGACGCGCACCGTCTCCACCTCCTTGCGGCTGTTTTTGTAGGTCAGCGCGCCGCCGATGCCGAGGGACATCCCGAGCTTGCGCACGATATCCTGCGCCATTTCGGGAGAGCCGGAGTAGCGGTGCAGGCAGCCGGCGGGGTGGAAATCGCAGAGAATCTCAAAAATGTCCCCGTGCGCGTCCCGGTCGTGGATTTCGACGGGGAGCCCCAACCGGTTCGCGAGCGCCAGCTGGTCGCGGAACACCGCCTGCTGAAGCGCGCGGGCGGGCTCCTCATCATGATAATCCAGCCCGATTTCCCCGATGGCGACCGCCTTGGGGTGCGCGGCAAGCGCCTCGATCCGCTCAAGCCAGCCGGGCTGGAGCGCGCCGGCCTCCTGCGGGTGCACGCCGACCGCGGCGTAGACAAAATCGTACCGCTCGGCGAGCGCAATCGACGCGCGCGCGCTCGCCTCATCCGAGGCGTTGTTGATGATGAAAGAGACGCCGCTTGCCTGCTGGCAGCGAAAAACCTCGTCGCGCAGGCCGTCAAAGCGCGGGTCGTCATAGTGGGCGTGGGTGTCGAAAATGTGGCGGTACAGCATGTGCGCTCCTTCCCTGTGCCGGCGGATGCAAAAGCAGCCGGCCGGTGCGGGCAGCCTTGTGCCCGCGTTTGCGGAATATCGTGTTGATGAGCCCGGCCGCCATGTGTAGATACGGCCGCTGCGGGGCGGAACGGAAGCCGCGCGGACAGCCAAAAGCGGCGGGGCTTGCGGGGAACGGCGTTCCCGGTGAAACGGGCGAGCCGGTTTTGCAAAAAACAACCGGCAGTTCCGCCGGTCGGTGCGGGCAGCCTTGTGCCCGCGTTTGCGGAATATTTTGTTGCTATGCCCGGCTGCCATGTGCGGATACGGCCGCAGCGGTGCGGAACGGAAGCCGTGTGGACAAGCCGCGCGGGCAGTCACGAGTGGCGAGGCTTGCGGGGAACGGCGTTTCCGGCGAAACGGGCGAGCCGGATTTTACAAAAAAAGCAACCTGTCGGTGCCGCCGGATATGCGCCGCGGACGAGCCGCTTCGGCGCCCGGCGAAGCGGGGCGCGGCCGGGCTGCGACTGCGCGGGCTGCAAGGTGTATCCCACACACCGCCGCACCCGTACCGCTCTGACCGCCCGATGATGTTTTTTAAAAGGGGGACAGAAAAGCCGGTTTCGCCGGGCGGCCGGAACAAAAACAGGCGGCGGAAAAGCCCGCCGCCTGTCGGATTTAACGGATGCGCGACCCCTCGGGGACGGCGTCGTCGATGAACGCGACCTTTGCCGCCTCGCCGACGTCGGAGGAGAGAATCATCCCCTCGCTGAGCACCCCGCGGATCTTGCGCGGCGCGAGGTTGCAGACGACCGGCACCTTTTTGCCGACCAGCTCCTCCGGCTTGTACCACTCCGCGATGCCGGAGAGGATAACCCGCTCGCGCTCGCCGTCAAACAGCACAAACTTGAGCAGCTTGTCCGCCTTGGGCACCTTTTCGCAGGCGACCACCCGGCAGACCCGGATCTCCGCTTTCATAAAATCGTCGTAGCTGATTTCGGGCAGGTGCTCGACAGCGGGCGGCTCCGGCGTCTGCGCGGCGGGCGCGCCGTGCTTGGCGGCCAGCTCGGCCAGCTCCTTGTCCATATCAATGCGCGGGAAGAGCAGCGCGCCCTTGTGCACCGTGAGCGCGGTAGGCGCAAGGCCGTATTTGCAGCTGTCCAGCTTGCAGATATCGGTCGCAGCGCCGATCTGCTCCCGGATCTTGGGGGCGGTTTCGGGCATGAAGGGCTCCAGCACAATCGAGACGACGCGCAGCGCCTCGCACAGATTGTACAGCACACCGGCAAGGCGGGGGCGGCTGGCCTCGTCCTTTGCAAGCAGCCAGGGCGCCGTCTCGTCGATGTATTTGTTGGCGCGGGAGACGACCTTCATAATCTCGGCCAGAGCGCCGGGCAGATTGAGCTTGTCCATGTTCAGCTCGACCGCGGCGTAAAGCCCGTCGATCATCCCGACAAGCTCGCCGTCATAGTCGCCGCCCGCGTGTTCGGCCGGCAGCGTCCCGCCAAAGTATTTTTCAATCATCGCGACCGTGCGGGAGAGCAGATTGCCCAGGTCGTTCGCAAGGTCGGAATTGATGCGGGAGATGAGGTTTTCGTTGCTGAACACCCCGTCGTGCCCAAACGGGATTTCCCGCATGAGATAGTAGCGGATGGCGTCGACGCCGTAGCGGTCGCACAGGACGACCGGGTCAACGACATTGCCCATGCTTTTGGACATCTTGCCGCCCTCCAGCAGCAGCCAGCCGTGGCCGAACACCTTTTTGGGCAGCGGCAGATCGAGCGCCATGAGGATTGCCGGCCAGATGACGCTGTGGAAGCGGACAATCTCCTTGGCCATCAGGTGGAGGTCGGCCGGCCAGTACCGCGCAAAGTCGTCGTAGCGGTCGTTCTCATAGCCGAGCGCCGTGATGTAGTTGGTCAGCGCGTCGACCCACACATACACGATGTGGCCGGGGTCAAAATCAACCGGCACGCCCCACGAAAAGGAGGTGCGGGAGACGCAGAGATCGTCCAGCCCCTGGTTGATGAACGCGCGCATCTCGTTGAGCCGGGAGGCGGGCTGGAGAAAATCCGGGTTATCCTCGTACAGCTGGAGGATGCGGCCGGCGTATTTGGAAAGGCGGAAAAAGTACGCCTCCTCCCGCGCCTCGACCACCGGGCGGCCGCAGTCGGGGCATTTGCCGTCGACCAGCTGGCTCTCCGTCCAGAACGATTCGCAGGGCTTGCAGTACATCCCCCTGTACTCCCCTTTATAGATGTCGCCCTTGTCATACAGCCGCTTGAAAATCCTCTGCACCGCGGCCTCGTGATAATCGTCGGTTGTGCGGATAAACCGGTCGTAGCTGATGTTCATCCGCGCCCACAGCGCCTTGATGCCGGCGACGATGTTGTCGACATACTCCTTGGGGCTGACGCCGGCCTCCTTGGCCTTGTCCTCGATCTTCTGGCCGTGCTCGTCCGTGCCGGTCAGGAACATGACGTCGAATCCCTGCATTCGCTTAAAGCGTGCAATCACGTCCGCCGCGACCGTCGTGTAGCCGTGGCCGATGTGCAGCTTATCGGATGGATAATAAATCGGCGTTGTGATATAGAACCGCTTGTTTTCCATGTTTCTTTTGTCCCTTTCCATTCGTACAGTGATTCAACGATGCAAAGCCGCCAGCCCGCGACGCGCCGGGTATCTTTGGGGCGGGCGGAACCGCGTGAAGTGCGCGGCGCGCCGTCAACCGCGTCCCTTTATTATACCCCCCGGCGCGCCGTTTGTCGATAGCAACCTGCGGCCGGAGCAAAAGCGACCTGCTGCCGGAATGGCTCGCAGCGCAGGCAAAGAACGGGGCGGGGCAATGCGCCCGCCCCGGATAGGAAATACTTTATTTAAACAGTAGAAAAGCCCGGGCGCCCTGCCGGTTGTGCAGCTTTGCCCCGACAGGGCGGGGTTAGGCGCGCAGACGCCACTTCAGCATGGCGTCCTCGGCCACCGTCTCGATACGCCCCTCGTCGAGCAGGCAGGCGAGATAGCAGCGGACGGTGTGGCCGACGATTGCGTACTGCACAAGGTTCACCGGCGTGTGGTAAAGCTGGAACAGGCAGCCCAGCAGCTCGTCAAAGGTGTGCGGCCGGGTCAGAAAAGCCAGGATGCGGCTCTTGATTTCCTGAATCATCGCGCGGTTTTTTTCGCACAGCGGCCGCAGCGCGCGCACGACCGGCGCGTGGGAGGGGACGCAGACGGGGATATCCATCGCGGCCAGGGTGTCCAGCGTTTGCAGGCTGGCGGCCACGTCGTACAAAAAAGTGATGTGGAACCGCTCGAGCATCTCCTCGCCCGCCAGCGCGTCCGCGCAGAACAGCACGCCGTCCGGCGTCCGCACCCCGATCTGGCTGAAGGTGTGCCCCGGCAGCGGCAGGGTCTCGAGCGGCTGCGGGAAGCGCGGGTCGTCCAGCGGCAGAACCTCGCACAGCGGCGGCATGAAATAGGGGCCGCGCATCAGCGCGCAGGGATAGCCGCCGAAAAAGACGGACGGCCCCAGCTCGGGCGTGCAGGCGAGCGCGCGTTCGGTTTCGCTGGCGAAAATCAGGCAGCCGGTTTTCTGCTGCAAAAGCCGGTTGCCGCCGATGTGGTCGGGATGGGCGTGGGTGCAGACAATCGACCGGATCTGCCAGCCCCGCGCGGTGACGGCCTCGTACAGCGCCTGCGCGAACGCCTCGTCCTGGCCGCTGTCCACAAGGCAGACGTCCGTCTCGCTCAGGCGGTAAATGCCGACATTGGTTGCACCGGGCGCGTACCAGGTGTTCCCCGCAAGCGGCTGTAAAGAAAGGGACATAACTCCTCCCCCTTTGTCAAGAAAGTTTGAAACGCTCTTATTGTATCACAAACCGCCGCCCGGGCAAGACCGCCGGGAGAAAAGATTCGCTGTTTTTTTCACCCGATCCATGGTATACTATACCAGTAAAGCGGATTTTCCCGGGACGCGCGCCGCGGCGGGGAACCCTAAAAACGGGGCTGAAATCCGGCCGCGCGGCGGTTCTGCGGAATCAATACGGGTTTGGAACAGGGAGAGCGGAATGGAGACAGACAGACGGTTTGCGGTTCTGATTGACGCGGACAATGTTTCGGATAAATACATAAAGGGAATTTTGGACGAGCTGAGCAACGATGGAATCGCGACCTACAAGCGGATTTACGGGGACTGGACAAATCCCAAGCTCGGCTCCTGGAAGGCGGCGCTGCTGGACAACTCGGTCATGCCGATTCAGCAATACGCCTACACGACCGGCAAAAACGCGACCGACTCGGCGATGATCATCGACGCGATGGACATCCTGTACAGCGGGCGGGTCGAGGGTTTCTGCATCGTGTCCAGCGACAGCGACTTTACTCGCCTGGCCGCCCGGCTGCGCGAGGCGGGCATGTATGTCGTGGGCATGGGGGAGAAAAAGACGCCCAAGCCGTTTATCGCCGCCTGCAACAAATTCACCTATCTGGAGCTGATTGCGCAGAAGAGCAAGGCGGCGGCCGAGCCTGCCGTGAGCGGCGCGGCCGACCCGGTGCGCAAAAAGCCGGAGAGCACCGAGCTGGAGCGGGTGACCGAGCAGCTGAAGGTGATTGTGGAGGAGAATTCGGACGACGACGGCTGGGCGCACCTCGGCACGGTCGGCACCATCCTCATCAAGCGGTCGCCCGATTTTGACGTGCGCAATTTCGGCTATTTCAAGCTGACGCCGTTTATCCAGTCCCTCGGCTGCTTCGAGGTCAAAAGCGTCTCGATCCGCCCCGGCACGGCACCGGTGGTCTATCTGAAGCAACGGACATAACCCCGCGGCACGGGCGGAGCGCGGTTCTCAGGTTGCTTTTGATGTCCCCGGCACAGCAGGCGCGGCCTGCTGCGGCGCGGCTTTAGAACAGGCGCGCGGGGCGCCCATAGAATGACCTGCACCTTGCTGCGCTGATTCGACGCGGACGTCTCCGGAACGGCCGCGCGGAACTGTCCGCGGCCTGCGCCGTGGGTAGCAAACAGGCGCCGCAGATTCGTTCGGATTCACAATGCCCCAAACAATGCCCTAAAGCGCAGCGCGGCTGCGCTTTTTTGCTGCCAATCCGCTTTTTGAGGACAGGCCAAACCGGGCGGGCTTGGGCGCAGCGTGCAAACAGAAAAAATCCCTGAAAAGGGGTTGACATAACTGTGGATACTGTATATACTGTATATATACGGAAGAGGTGGCGTCTTGACAATATTGATTGACAACAAAAGCGGCACGCCGATTTATGACCAGATCTACACCCAGATCCGGGCGCAGATTCTGGACGGCACCATCTGCGAGGATGAAATGCTGCCCTCCATCCGCAACCTGGCAAAGGATCTGCGCATCAGCGTCATCACGACCAAGCGGGCGTATGAGGAACTGGAGCGCGCGGGGTATATCTACACCGTTGCGGGCAAGGGAAGCTATGCCGCGCCCAAAAACACCGAGCTCGTGCGGGAGCAGACCCTGCGCCGGATTGAGGCGCTGCTGGGCGAGGCGCAGCAGCTTGCGGCGGGCATGGGACTTACGCAGCAGCAGCTTGTCGAGATGCTGATTACCCTTTGCAAGGAGGTATAGACGCGACATGAACGCTTTGGAAATTCGGGGACTGTGCAAGCAGTATCCCGCCTTTTCCCTCAGGGAGCTGAACCTGACCCTGCCCGCGGGCTGCATTATGGGGCTTGTCGGGGAGAATGGTGCAGGGAAGAGCACAACCATCCGGCTGATTCTCGATATGCTGCGCCCCGACGCCGGGACGGTCTCGATTTACGGGCAGCCGGTGCGCGGCGCGTCGCCCGCGCTGCGGGAGGAGATCGGCGCGGTGCTGGACGAGGTCGGCTTCCCGGAATGCCTGAACACCGTGCAGATCGGGAAAATCATGCGCGGCAGCTTCCGCAGCTGGGACGACGGGCTGTACGCGCAGCTCCTGCACCGGCTGGCGATTCCGGGCGACAAGCCGTTCAAGGCGTATTCGCGCGGGATGAAGATGAAGCTGGGCATCGCCGTCGCGCTCTCGCACCATCCGCGGCTGCTCTTGCTGGATGAGGCGACGAGCGGGCTTGACCCAGTGGTGCGGGACGAGGTGCTGGAGATTTTCAGCGAGTTTACCCGGGACGAGACCCACGCGATTCTCATCTCCTCCCACATTGTCAGCGACCTGGAAAAGCTGTGCGACTACATCGCGTTTTTGCACAAGGGGACGCTGCTGGTCTGCGAGGAAAAGGACCGGCTGCTCTCGGATTACGGCATGGTGCGCTGCTCGGCGCAGGATTTTGCGGCGCTGCCAGCGCAGGCGGTGCTTGGCCGGCGGGAATCCGCCTACGGGGTGCAGGCGGCCGTTCGGCGGGACGCACTGCCGGCCGGAGTCGAGGCCGGTCAGGTCGATCTGGAGGAGCTGTTTGTGATGATGGTGAAAGGGGGCGGAGAACAATGAGGGGGCTGCTGCGCAAGGAGTGGTACACACTCGTGAAATACTGCCGGATGTTTCTCGTTGTGATTCTGGTGTTTATCGGGGTGTCCGCGGTAAATACCGGCTCGCAGCCGGATTCGATTTTCCTCTTTTATCCCACCATCATGGCGGGGATTATCCCCATCACCCTGATCGGGTACGATGAACGCAGCCGTTGGGACGTGTACGCGCAGACCTTTCCGTATTCCCGCGCGCAGCTGGTCAGCGCGAAATACCTCGTCGGCCTGCTTTGCAGCCTGGCAGCCTGGGCGCTGAGCGGTGCGGCGCTCTGCTTTTCGCCGGCAGGCGCGGCGTGGGGCCGGGCGGCGCGGACAGCCCTGCTCTGCATAACGCTCAGCGGCTCGATGATCGCGCCCAGCCTGATGCTGCCGATAGCTTTCCGGTACGGCGCGGAAAAGGGGCGGATCGTAATTTATGTGATTCTGGCGCTGGTCAGTCTGGGGAGCGTCGCGCTCGGCTCGGGATCGGTGCCAGTGCCGGCCGGAGCCGGCAGCCCGCTGGCGCCGTTCCTCCTGCTCGGTGCGATGACGGCGGTTTATGCAGCCTCCTGGCTGCTCTCTATCCGGCTGTATAAAAATCGCGAATTCTGAGAGAGGCACAGCAATGAAAAAAAGCGAAATATGCCCGAAATGCGGCGGCCGCACTGTCCGGGTGCCGGACAATGGCCGGTACGCCAACGGCAACAATATTTATACAACCGTGAGAACGCTGTTCGGCAGGGTGCCGGTGACCCGGTATGTCTGCTGCGAATGCGGGTTCGTTGAGGAATGGGTCGAGCTTTCGGCCGACCGCGAGCGGATCAGGCGCGCGTTCGGCTGACCGGCCGGGGGAATACAGCGGGAAAGGGGGAGCCGTCGGCTCCCCCTTTCCCGCGCGCTTGGCACATCGGCATTGGCGGCGTTGACGAACAGGGAAAAAGGACGGCTCTCCCTGCTGCTGTGTTTGGTGCGCTCCGCTCCGGCAGATGGTTTTACTTTCACAAAAAATGTGGTATCATTAAAAAACACGGCGCCGCGCGGCGCTGTGATAAATCACCGGAACAGCAGAGGAGGACAGATGGAACGACGCCCGGTCACCTTTGAACAGATTAAAAATGCCGAGGAGATACAGACCTATATCCGCCAGGCGGACAGCACCATGCGGGCGCTGGGTTTTACCGAGCACAGCTTTGCGCATGTCTGCAAATGCGCCGAAACGGCGAGCGGGCTTCTGCTGGAGCTTGGATACAGCGGGCACGAGGCCGAGCTTGCGCGGATTGCGGGGTATATGCACGACATCGGCAATGCGATCAACCGCGCGGATCACGCCCAGAGCGGCGCGGTAATGGCATTCGGTATCCTCAACGGGATGGGGATGCCATATGAGGATATCGCGGTTGTGATTTCGGCTATCGGCAACCACGACGAGCACAGCGCGACAGCGGTCAACGCCGTTGCGGCGGCGCTGATTCTGGCGGACAAAACCGATGTGCGCCGTTCGCGGGTGCGCAACCGGGACAGGATTCACTTTGATATACACGACCGGGTCAACTATGCAGTGGAAGAATCCGGTCTGCGCCTCAGCCTGCCGGACAAATCGGTCAGCCTCTGTCTGACAATCGATACCGGTATCTGTGCGGTGATGGATTATTTTGAAATCTTTCTGGAACGGATGCTGCTTTGCAGAAAAGCAGCGGAGTATCTTGGATTACGGTTTAAGCTGAACATAAACGGGCTGAATCTGCTCTGACGCAGACCCCCGCGGCAAGGAGAGGGAACAGAGATGGAAAACACGGATTACAACAGCTATTCGGGCGGTCAGGCGCAGCCGGCGCCGGGCGGGGAGCGATGCCCCAACTGCGGCGCGATCATGATTGGCGGCCGCTGCCCTGTCTGCGGCGCGGGGAAACGCCGCGGGTCAACGGCGGGCAGGGCGGTGCTGGCGATTCTGCTTACGCTGGTTGTCGGCGGGGCGGCCGGATTCCTCTCGCTTTACCAGATCGGCCGCACGGCCGCACAGGCGCAGCCGAACGCCGCGGGCGGGGGAAATAACCGGCCTGCCGTGTCGTCCGGCAGTCAGCCAGAGCCCGCGCCGGATCCGCTGGACACGGGCAGAGAGGAACCCGGCTTTTACTGGGGGGACTGGGCGGATTATCTTTACAGCTACGACGACATGCCGGACGCGGCTTACGGCACAATCTACGACGCGCGCACCGAGGGACTGTCCTATTCGGTCAGCGATTTTACGATGAAATACAGCGGCTGCCAGTCGCTGCGGCAGGGCTCGCGCGGCAACCGGGGTACGCCCGCCGGCGAGGGCACGTGGGTGGATTTTGACGCGCACTATGTCCAGCTGTCCGGCGACAGCCCGTACATCGACGAGATCAACGACGTCATCCGCTACTGGGCGCTGGACGGCGTGTATACCTTTATAGAACCGACCGATTATCTCTACGAGTACATGACCACCTATGACAGCGAGCAGTTCGCGTCCGAGACCGACACTTTTGTGACCTATATGTCCGAGAATTTTCTGAGCATCGGCGTGTTTGAATCGGACACGGTCGGCGGCACGATTTACCATTACGCCTATACCCTCAATTTTGACATGAACACGGGCGAGATGGTGGAGCTGTATGACATCCTCACGCCGGACGACGCGTTTATGCAGGCGTTCGACGAGCTTGGGGCGCAGCAGTTCCCCGATAGCCAGGGCTTCACGGCCTATTCCTCCAGCGAGCGGCGCACCCTGCTGGACGGCAGCGGCATCGACCCGCTGCTGCTTATTCAGCCGGACATGGTGCAGATCGGATACAATTACAACCTGAACGACAAAGGAATCGACACGTCGGGCTGGCTGACGGTTGAATACGAGCCGGATCAGGTGCCCGAGGCGATTCGGGAGCGGTGCTATTCGTAAAGCGGAAAAAGCCCGGTGAACGGGGGACGGTTCGCGGCGGCGGCTGCGAGCCGTCCTTTACATAGCGGCCGGCCGGGCGCGGAACCCCGTCGGAAACCTCCCCGCGCCGTTTGTTCATGTTGCAGAATAAGCGGTGCGGCGAAAAAACAGGAGCCGCCCGCCCGGGTACGCCACTTTAATAAAGGAGAAAAGAGATGGGAATTTCGACCCCGACCAACGCGCTCAAACTGATTCGGGAAATCCTCGACCGCACCAAAACGGTCGAGCCTGTGCTTGCGCCGCGGGTGCAGAAGCCGCCGTTCCCGGGGTTGGGCGGGTTTCGGCCGCTTGCGCGCGCCAACCCCGCGCAGTGCGGGCTGGACAGCGCCCTGCTTTCCGGCTATCTGCGGGAGCTGTTTGCCGACCCGCGCACCCGCACCCACACGGCGATGATCCTCAAGGACGGCGCGGTGGTGGCGCAGACGGCGGCCTATCCCTACAGCGCGGATGTCTGGCGGATCACCCATTCCCTGTGCAAAAGCCTGACCGGGCTCGCCGTCGGCATCCTGGAAGGCGAGGGCAGGCTTGACCTGGACGCGCGGGCGTATTCCTTTTTTGACCGCGCCCGGCTGCCGCTGCTCGGCCTGCGCGCCCGTGCAATCACGGTGCGCCATCTGCTGACCATGTCCTCCGGCGTGCTGTTCAACGAGGCAGGCTCGGTGACCGACGAGGACTGGATTCGCGCGTTTTTTGATTCGATTCCGGCGTTTGAACCGGGCAGCCGGTTCCTTTACAACAGCATGAACACCTATCTGCTCGGCGCGATTGTCCGGCAGGTCGCGGGCGAGTCCCTGCTGGCCTTCCTGACCCCGCGCGTGCTGGAGCCGCTCGGGTTTGGCAGTTGCCATTGGGAGACCTGCCCGGCCGGGCTGGAAAAGGGCGGCATGGGGCTGTACCTCCTGCCCGAGGATATGGCCAAGCTCGGCCAGCTGTACCTGAACCGCGGCCGCTGGCAGGGGATGCAGCTTGTGCCGGAGGACTGGTGCACGCGGGCGGTCAGCGCCCAGATAGAGACGCCGGATTCGGTAGGGCTTTACGATTACGGCTATCAGGTGTGGGTGCGCAAGGGGGCGAATTTTTTTGCGCTCAACGGCATGTTCGGGCAGAATGTGCTGGTGTTTCCGCAAAGCGGGATCGTGGTGGCCGTCACCGCCGGGAACGACGACATGTTCCAGAAAAATCCCTTTTTTGAGATTACCGAGCGATGGTTCCGCGACCTGCGTCCCCGGGCGACACGGCCGGGCGGGGGCGCCCTGCATCGGCTGCGCGCGCTGGAGCGGGAAATTGCTGCCGCGCGCCCGGCGCCGCGCGGGGCACGGCGGCGCGGGACACTGGCGCGGCTGCGCGCGCTGGACGGCGTCACCCTCGTGTTTGCCCCGGGCGAGGCGATCGGCGTCGGGCTGCTGCCGCTGCTGGTGCAGGCGATTGAAAACAACCACACAAAGGGGCTGACCCGCCTGACCTTTTCGCTGGACGGCGAGACTCTCTGGGCGACCTTTGCGGAGCAGGACGAGGCGCATCGCATCCCGATCGGGATGTGGGGCGAGGCGATCCGCTCGCAGGCTGAGTTCCACGGCGAATGCTATGCGCTGGCCGCCTCCGGGCAGTTTGTGCCGGACGGGGAGGGCGGGTTCGACCTCTGCCTCGACCTCGTGTTCCTCGAGCTGCCTAACCGCCGCCGTGTCCGGATCTCCTTCCGGGACGGGGGACAGGCGATTGTCCGGCTGTTTGAAACGCCGGGAGTCGAGTTTGTGCGCACCGGCGCGGCGTCCCTGCTGGACTCTGTGGGGGACGGGCGGCTGGTTGAGTCTGCCGGCGCGCTCATCCGGCGGGAGTACCCGCCCTATGTGCTGCGCGAGGTGTTTGAGCCGGAGGCCGCCGCGGCTGTTCTGACCCCACGCGCGCCCGTGCAGGGGGAAAGCGCCCCGCCGCAGGGCTGACCGGTGCGGCCGGTGAAGCCGGGCGGATTGCCGAAAACGGGCAGATGCGGGACGACGCCCGACGAGATGCCCTTTCCCGAGTGCCGTGCCGAAAGGGCAGCCGCCCCGCGCCGCCTGTCCCAGCCCGCGCGACAGGCGGCCTCAAGCCGGCGGCGTCCGGTTCGCAGACCGCAGGCGAAGCCCGAAGCGCGGCGGTGCGTCGGTTGTGCCCGCGCTGCAGCGGCTGGGGGATTCTCCCCGCACGGTGCGGGAGACTGCCGGATACACGGCGGGCGGAATCCGTACAAATGCACGGCTCTTTGCGCAAAAGATCGAAAAAAACCCCAAAAAAGACCCGTTCGGACAATTGTGTGATTGACTTCTGCACAGTAAAGTGCTACGATAAATTACAATGTCGTGCGCGGTGGAAATGGGCTTTGCCGCGCGCGGAAATTTTGAGGAGGTTTTTATTTTGGGCATTGAAATTTCACCGTTTGGAGCATTGACGATTCTGCTCCTCGTCATGGTGCTCGGCGAGCTGATCACCAAGGTGACCAAGGGCTGGGTTCCCAGCGCGCTTGTCATCACGCTGGTGCTCTGCGCGGGCTTCTGGACAATCCTGCCCGCCGACCTTGTCGCGCGCGCCGGTATTTCGGCAACCCTGTTCCAGATTATCTCGGGGCTGCTGGTTGCCAACCTCGGTACCCTGATCGGCCGCCACGAGATGGCCGCGCAGTGGAAAACCGTCATCATCACCCTAATGGGTCTTGCCGCGATTATTCTGATCTGCCTGACGCTCGGCTCCGCGCTCTTTGGCTGGACGAACGCCGTTGCGGCGACACCGCCGATCTGCGGCGCGGCCATTGCGACCGCAATGGTTCGTGCTGCCGCCGAAGCGGCCGGCAACACGAAAGCCGCGTTGATTGCGGTCGTCTGCATGGCGGTGCAGTGCCTGGTTGGGTACCCGCTCGGCTCGATCTGCCTCAACTGTGAGGCGCGCCGACTCTCCGCCCTGTACAAAAAGGGCGAACTGAAGGCGCCGGAGGCGGCGCAGCAGGAAGCGGCGGCTGCGGCGGCCAAAAAGCCGACTAGCACCAACCTGACCCTGCTTAAGCTGGCGGTCATTACCCTTATTTCCTATTACCTGCAGCTCCTTACCAAAGGCTATATCTCGATGTATGTGTGGTGCCTGATCCTCGGCTTTATCGCGCATGAGGCGAAAATCATCGAGACCGACGCGCTGAGCAAGGCAAACGCGTACGGCATGGCGATGACCCTGCTGCTGCTCTACCTGTTCGGCGGCCTGTCCGGCTCGACGCCCGAGATGATCCTGCCCGTGTTCGGCATCGCGATCACCCTCGTGCTCATCAGCGCGGCGGCGATGGCGCTTATGGCCTTCATTGCAAGCAAGATCTTCAAGCAGGGCTTCTTTATGACCTATGCGATTGTCCTCAACGCGTTCTTCGGCTTCCCGATCAACGTCATGCTGACGACCGAGGCGGTGGACAATAACACGGCGGATGCGGCCGAGCGCGCGGCGGTCAGCGCCCAGATGATGCCCAAGATGCTGATTGCGGGCTTCACGAGCGTCACGATTGTCTCGGTGTTCATCGCGGGCATCCTGGTCAATTTCCTGTAAGCTGTTGGCTGTTTATCATTAAATAAAGGAGCGTAGCATATGGATATCAAGGCTTTGGCCGATTCGGTGCAGGACGAGGTTGTCGCGTTTCGCCGCGACCTGCACATGCACCCGGAAGCGAGCTTCGAGGAGTTCCGCACCACCGACCAGATTGCAAAGGCACTCGACGGGATGGGGATTCCCTACCGCCGGTTTGAGCCGACCGGCCTGCTCGGCGAAATCAAGGGCGGCAAGTCCGGCAAAACGATTGCGCTGCGCGCGGATATCGACGCGCTGAGCATCACCGAAAAGACGGAGCTGCCCTTTGCTTCCCAGAACGACGGGTTTATGCACGCGTGCGGCCACGACACCCACGCCGCGATGCTGATTGGCGCGGCGAAGATCCTCAACGGCATGAAGGACGAGCTTTGCGGCACGGTCAAGCTTCTGTTCCAGCCGGCCGAGGAAGTGGCGATGGGCGCGAAGAAGGTCATTGAGCAGGGCGCGCTGGAGGGCGTGGATTTTATCTTCGGGATTCACATTGCCGCGATGGCGCCGGTTGGGATTGTGGCAATCCGCGCCGGTGCGACAGCCGCGAGCGCCGACATGTTCAGCATCAAGGTCACCGGCAAGGCGGCGCACGGCGCAATGCCCGAACTGGGCTGTGACGCCACGGTCGCCGCGGCGGCGATTGTGATGAACCTGCAGACGATCGTCAGCCGGGAGGTCTCGCCCGAAAAGCCGCTTGTTGTCACCGTCGGTAAGCTGGAATCCGGCAGCCGGTTCAACATCGTTTCCGGCGAGGCGAACATGGAGGGCACTATCCGCTGCTACGATTACGAGCTGCACCACAGCCTGCCCGGCATTGTCGAGCGCATTGCCACCGCAACGGCGGAGACCTTCCGCTGCAAGGCCGAGGTGGAGTATAATATGATGACCGAGGTGCTGATGAACGACGCCGAGGGGGTCGAGTTGGTGCGCGGCGCGGCAAAAAAGGTTATCGGCGAGGAGAAAATCATCGAGACCAAGCCGACCATGGGCGGCGAGGATTTTGCGGAATACACGCCGCTGACCAAGGCTGTGTTCGCGACGGTCGGCGCGGGCGGGGACTATCCCCAGCACAGCGACCACGTCGTTTTCGACGAAGACAGCTTCCGCACCGGCGTGGCGCTGCACGTGCAGGTCGCCGTTGACTATCTGAACGGACAGAGCTGAATAGGCTGTTGAGGGGCGCCGTGCAAGCGGCGCCCCTTTTGTGCTTTTTTGGGGGGATACGGAAAAATCCGAGCGATTGCAATTAGGACTGAGCCCTTGGCAACGCGTCTCCCGCTCGGCTATGCGCCGAACGGCCGTTTCAAAACGCCGCCCCTTGCGGTGAAACCGGCGCCGCTTTGTTTCAAATAAAAGCCCCAAGCCTGCGAGGCTTGGGGCTTTCGGTTGGAAGCAGCTGGAAAAACAGGTGCGGCGCAAACCGCCATCAAGAGGGGGATAATCCCCCTATGAAAAACCCGCCCGCCCGGCGCCGCAAAAAATTGGTAGCGACAGCGCAGGCGTCGGGAGCGCGCTTGCAAGCGAGCAGCCGGAGCCGAGCGTGACTTTTTGCGGAAAGGAGGAGCAAGGGAGCGGAGCGGATGGCATTTTTGCAAAAAAAATGCCGGAGCAAAGCGGACTTTGCTCCGACGTGGTGCGCCTGAAGGGACTCGAACCCCTGGCCCACTGCTTAGAAGGCAGTTGCTCTATCCACCTGAGCTACAGGCGCGCATAGACCGGAAAAACAAAAAGCGGCAAAGCCAGAAGCCCGCCGCGATAATGGAGCGGGTGATGGGAATCGAACCCACGTATTCAGCTTGGAAGGCTGATGTTCTGCCATTGAACTACACCCGCGCGCTCAGATGCCGGCATGAGCGGCTCAATTATTATAGCAGGCGCGGCAGGGCTTTGTCAACAGCCCCGGCACGCCGCCGGGCACTTGTTTTCGAGCCGGAGATTTGATAGAATAACGGAGAAAAATGCGGAAATGCGGCGCAAAAACAGGAGGGGACTGCGATGCAGCAGAGAGGGGAAACGGCGCGCGGATATGCGGCGGTGGCGGCGACGGCGGTTTTGTGGAGCCTGGGCGGATTGCTCATCAAGCTGGTGCCGTGGGCGGCGATGAGCATCAATGCGGCAAGGTGCCTGATTGCGCTGCTTGTGAAAGCGGCGGTTCGGCGAAGCGTGCGCATCAAATTCACCCCGCAGGTGTGGGTGGCGGGCATCAGCTTTGCTGCGACAACGACCTTTTTCACCCTGGCCAACAAATACACAACCTCGGCGAACGCGATTCTGCTGCAATACTCCGCGCCGCTGTTTATTATGCTGTATGCGTGGATGCACACAAAGCGCCGGCCTGCCGCGTCGGATATCCTGACCTCGATGATTATCATCGGCGGCATCGCGCTTTGCTGTCTGGACAATCTGGGCGGCGGGGCGTTGGGCAATCTGTTCGCGGTGCTTGCGGGCGCGGCGTTCGGGCTGATGCTGTATACAAACGCGCTGCCGGACGCGCGCCCGGATGACGCGAATTTCTTGGGCTTTTTGCTCAGCGTTTTGGTCGGCCTGCCCTCCCTGTGCCGGGAGACGGTTCTGACGCTGCCGATTGCGGCCTGCCTGGTGGTTCTCGGCGCGTTTCAGCTGGCGCTCGCCTATATCCTGCTTGAATACGGCATCAAACGGATCAGCGCGCTGTCCACCGTGTTCGTTTCGGCGATCGAACCGATCCTCAATCCGATTTGGGTCGCGGTGTTTTATGGCGAGTCGATCGGCATGTATGCGGTGCTGGGCGGCGTGCTCGTGCTGAGCGCGTCGGTTTTTCACAGCGTGCGGGACGCAAGGCGGGCGGTTCGGCCGGAATAAAACGCCGGGCGAACGGGTTTGTTTATAAAAAAGAGACCTATTTATATACCCCACGCGTGCGGCGCAACGTGTGGGGGTTTGTATAATCCGGATTCTGCTTTGCCAGAATAAACTTGCAGGAGCATTCTATCCCCTCGGTGCGCCGGAAAGGCGGGCAGGCAACCGCCGGTTGACAAAAAGAAACGGCGGGTTGGTTGAAAAGCCGGCTGCCGGCAGGCAAGATGAAAGGGCGGGAATCCCGCTTCCGGCGGGTCTGCCGGCAGGCAGGCGCGGAAACTTTTGCAAGGAGAAAGCCGATGACAACTGGAGAGAAAATCGCCGCGCTGCGGCGCGAAAAAGGGATGAATCAGGAGGAACTGGCTGAGCAGCTTGGCATTTCAAGGCAGGCGGTTTCCAAATGGGAGGCCGGGGTCGCCGAGCCCAGCACGGAGAATTACAAAAAGCTTGGCAAAATTTTTGGCGTACCGGCGGACGCGCTGTTTAACCCGGACAGAACCGCGGGTGCGCCGGAGCAGGCCGGAGCCGAAAACCCGCCGCTGCCGGAAAGCGGCGGCCAGAAGCCGCGCCGCGCCGGGCATACCGGGATGAAAATTGTGTCGGCAGCCGTGAGCGTGGCCGCGCTGCTCTGGGCTGTCGCGCTGCAGGTTCAGCTGGGGCAGGCGCAGCGGGAGCTGGCGGAGGTTCGCCGCCTTGCGCAGGCAAGCGGGGAGATCGTGACCGTCCAGCAGCCCGCCCCGGAGCCGGAGCTGCTGGACTGGGCTGTGCGGGTGACGGCTTATGACCCGCAGAGCAACCGGCTGAGCCTGCATGTCGAGGCGGCGCCGGTCACCTTTTCCACCCAGGCAAGCGCCCGGTTCTGCATCCGGGACGCGGCCGGCGCGGCGGTTGTCCCCGCAGTCGACGCCGTGTTGGCCGACGGCTGGTTCGGCGCGGATCTTGACTGGGAGATGACCCCCACAGCCGATCGGCCGGCCGTCTATCTCCTGCTGGAGCAGGAGGGGGAGCACCGGACAATTCATGTCGAGACGGTCGACTATTTCATGAGCTTTTTGACCGTGCATTTCCAAAGCAGGCTGACCGAGGGCATGACCTCCCTCGACAGGACAAACGCAACGGTGGGGACAACCATCACCTACGCGGACGAGCTGACCGGTATGGACTACCCGGAGCTCAGCAGGTGGGAGGCCTATCCGGTCTCGGGCAGCGTGACCCTTTATGCGGACGGACAGGCGCTGCAAACACAGCAGATTCCGCTGGCTGACCCGCACGAGACCGCACCCGTTTCGCCGGACGGAGCCCCGTCTGAAATGGGGGGCGACGTCACGTATTACACCCATTTTGAACTGGAATTCCCGGAAAAGGCAGAGGACGTCTGGTTTGAAATTGAGCTGACGGACAATTTCGGCAGACAGTATACCGAGCATCTGGACAGTATCTGGCCAAATTGAGCGCGCCGCCGCCCTGTGCCCGGTCGGGCGGCTATATGGCGGTGCCCTTTTTAGGCACGGAAAAGGCGGCCGTGTCGATGTCCTCCAGGGCGAGCAGCCGCAGCTTTTTGTCCAGGCCACCCGCATAGCCGGTCAGGCTGCCGTTTGCGCCGACGACGCGGTGGCAGGGAATGATGAGGGAGATGGAATTGTGCCCCACCGCGCCGCCGACGGCCTGCGCGGACATGCCGGGCAGCCCCCTTTTTTCGGCGATTCTGCCCGCGATTTCCCCGTAGGTCATGGTCTGCCCGAACGGGATGCTCAGCAGAATCTCCCACACCGTTTTGCGGAACGGGGTCGTTCGCATCACAAGCGGCGGGGTGAAGCCGGGGTCTTTGCCGGAAAAATAGCAATCCAGCCAGCGGACGGTCTGCGCAAATACCGGCAAAGCGCCCTCCCGGTGTTCCGCCGACAGCGTATCCCCGAAGTACTTCTGCCCGTCGAACCAGAGCCCGGCAAGAGCGGTTCCGTCACTGGCCAGGGTTATGCCGCCCAGGGGCGACCGGTAGTGATAAACAAAGTCCATAGATACCTCCCGATGGGGTGTGATGCGAAAAATGCCCGGCCGCGCGGCAGACGCCGCCCCGCGCCCAGCGCGCCGGAATGGACGGCGGCAGTGCACGGGATGCGGTTTCAACCGCAAAAAGCCATCGCAGGATAAACAACAGGTTTGTAAATTTATGCAAACCTTATAATCGTCCTCGATGGCTCAATGGCGGCGGACTGGCCGCTTGGGCAAAACCGAACCGGCGCGCAGCTTCTGCCCGCACAGGGGCTCGGCGTGCCGCCGATGCTGCCCGCGCGCCTTTGCGGCGGTGGGGCGTTCCTGCGCCGCTGTATTCCGCTGCGCTTGGCGCAATCAGGCAGGCCGTCACCGTAAGCATGGCATAAACCGGGCGCGCTGTCAACGGACAGGGAGCAGGGAAGTCAACACGCAAAAGCCGAACCCAAGGGGTTCGGCTTTTGTGCTTTCACGCTGCCGGGTTCATCTTGCAAAAAATGCAGCCGCAAAGCCCCTGTGTTCGGACACGGCGGCTTCCCGGCTGTAAAAGGTCTCGCTCGCCGCGGACGGAAACCGGCGGAGAAAGGACGCCGAACCGGCGGGGACGGCCGATCGCCGCAGCGGGCGCGCCGCCGGTTCTGTGGGAGGGCATGCGGTTCCCCGCGCGGGCTTTAATCCGCTGCCAGCGCCGCAAGGGCGTCCCCGATATCCCCGTCAATGCAAATCGAGCTGCCGGCGATCCCGTTCGGGCAGCCAGCCTCGCCGGTGTTGACGCAGGCATAGAGGGCGTTCGGGCTGTTTGCGGTCATCTGCCAGAACGGGTATTTGATAATCCCAGGGGTGTTGTAGCCCACCCCCAGCTCCAAAAACAGGATGTGCCGCCCCTTTCGGCTGCGCAGGAAACGCTCGTACCGCCGCGCCGCCTGCACCCAGCCCGCGTCCTGCACAAAGGTGTCGTCGGAACGCAGGTTCATGGTCAGCGGCCGCCCGCATTTGGGGCATCTGGGAACCAGCGCAGAGGGGATCCGCATCCCCGCCTGCTCGGCCACCATGCGGCGAACCGTCTGCTCGTTGTCGTAGGTGTCCTGCCCGCAGGGCTGCGAGCACTGAAACAGCCCGTAATCGCCCTGGGTGTAGAACAGCCGCTCCTTGTCAAAGCCAGCCTTCTGGAACTGATGATCCACGTTGGTGGTAATCACAAAATAGTCCTTTTGCCGCACGAGTGCAAGCAGCTGCGAATACACCGGCTTCGGCGCGTCCTGATAGCGGTTCACAAAGATATACCGGCTCCAGTACGCCCAGTATTCCTCCGGCGTGGGGTAGGGATAGAACCCGCCGGAATACATGTCGTGAAAGCCGTATTTCGCTTCAAAATCCGAAAAATACCTGCCAAAGCGCTCCCCCGTATACGTAAAGCCCGCGGCGGTGGACAGCCCCGCCCCCGCGCCGATGACAACGGCGTCGGCGGCAAGCAGCGCCTGCCGCAGCCGGCCGAGCGGCTCAGAGCAGCTTTCTGTAGAGCTCGTAGTCCAAGTCCTTGTAAACATTGAAAATCACCCGGATGTCCCTGTTCTTGTTCTGGATAAATTCGGTAACCGTCCGCACCGCGATTTCGGCCGCGCGGTCGTTGGGAAAACGGAATTCCCCTGTGGAGATGCAGCAAAAGGCGACGCTTTTAAGGCCGCGCTCGCTGGCAAGTTCCAGACAGGATTGATAGCAGGCCGCCAGCTGCCCTGCGTGCTTTTGCGTTAATGTGCCGGCGACAATCGGACCGACCGTGTGCAGCACATAGTGGCTTGGAAGATTGAAGGCGGGGGTGATTTTGGCGCCGCCCGTCTCCTCTTCATGCCCCTGCCGCCTCATCAGCTCTGCGCAGGCGAGCCGGAGCTGCACCCCCGCGCAGGTGTGAATCGCATTGTCAATACAGCCGTGGCAGGGGCAGAAGCAGCCGAGCAGCTGCGCGTTTGCGGCGTTCACAATCGCGTCGCATCGCAGGGTGGTGATATCCCCCTGCCAGAGATAGATGCCCGGCCGCGCCGGGGTCAGCCCGGAAAGCTCCGTGACCCCTCTGCGCAGGAGCTCCTGCTGCAAATAGGTGTCCTGAACCGCTAAAAACGCATCGCTTGCGGGCGCCGGCATCCGCAGGTTGAACAGCGCGCGCAGCAGACGCCGCTGCCCGGCCTCGTCGTCGGGGATGGGGAGCGCGGCATACTGCGCGTCCTCCTGCTGCAGTGCCCGGATTAAATACAGCCTTCGCTCAGTCTGGGTCATGGGAACTCCTTTCCCCGGCCGCGCCGCAGAATTCGCAGCCGGACAGCTGATCTTCGGGTAGATAGCAGGCGCGCCGCTCCCGTATCACAAGCTCCCGCACAAAATCCGTTGCGGGGTTCCGCAGCAGCTCCTGCGGCGGGGCGTACTGCTCGATTTTGCCGCCGTTCATCACCAGCACCCGGGTGCCCAGCCTAAGCGCCTCCGAGATGTCGTGGGTGACAAACAGCACGGTGATGCCCGTCCGGCCGTGGATCCGCTTCAGCTCGGTCTGGAGCTGTCCGCGCGTGATTTCATCCACTGCGCCGAACGGCTCGTCCATCAGCAGAATCTCGGGCGACGCGGCCAGGGCGCGGGCGATGCCGACCCGCTGCTGCTGCCCGCCGGACAGTTCGGACGGATAGCGGTGCCTCAGCTCCTGCGGCAGCCCGACAATCTCCATCCATTTGGACACGGCGCTCCTGGTCTTTTCCCGATCCCGCCGGTTCAGCAGGTTCGGGACATAGGAGATATTCTGCTCGACCGTCATGTGTGGGAACAGCACGCTGCCCTGAATGGCATAGCCGATGTTCCGGCGAAGCAGGGTTTGATCCTTATCGCGGATATTTTCACCGTCCACAAGAATGTCCCCCGCGGTCGGCTGAATAAGGCCGTTCACCATTTTCAGCGCGGTCGTTTTGCCGCAGCCCGACGAGCCGACAATGGTCACAAACTCGCCCCGCTCCACCGCAAGCGAGAATCCCTCCATCACGACCCTTTCGCCATACGCCTTTTTGACTTCTCTGAATTCAATTGCCGGTTTCACGCCGTCTCACCTCCCTGCAAAAGGCCGTGCGCGCAGAAACTCCTCCGCCACGTCCCGCGGCTCCTTGTTTTCCGTCTCAACCAGATAGTTCATTTCCGCCATGTCGCTGTCGGTGATCAACCCGTTCAGCGTTTCCAGAACAGGCTCCAGCGCCGGATACTGCGCCAGCACCTGTGCGCGAACCACATTCCCGCAGATGTAAGAGGGGTAAAAGTGCCGGTCATCCTCTAAAACCACCACGTCGGAGGCCGCCAGCTGCCCGTCGGTCGTAAAAACCACCATCACGTCGATTTGCCCCTGATTGATCGCCTGATACTTCAGCCCGATATCCAGATCCATCGTGCTGCCGAAATGCAGCCCGTAGGCCTCGCAAAGCGCGTCGTAGCCGTCCTCGCGTTCAAAAAAATCGTACTCGGCGCCAAAGCGGAGGCTGCCCGCCACGGCCTGCAAATCGGAGTAGGTTTTCAGGTTATACCGCTGCGCGATTTCGCTGCGGACAACCAGGCCGTAGGTGTTGTTGAACCCGTACATCCCAACCCAGCGCATGTCGTACCGCTCGCCGTATTCCCGTTCCAGCTCGCCGAACAGCTGCTCGGTATACAGGCCGTCCCGCTTGAGAACCATGTTCCAGCCGGTACCGGTGTATTCGGGGTAAAGGTCGAATTCCCCGCTCTGCATGGCCGGCTGGATGTTGGAAGTTCCGCCGCCGACCCCCTGGGTCAGCTCCACGTTCAGGCCGGTGTCCTGCTCAATCAGGATGTCCAGCATCTCGCCGAGGATGTATTGCTCGGTCATCGGCTTGGTTGCGATGCGGATGGTGTCTTTCGGCCGCGCGCCGAGCAGCGCGCCGCCCACTGCGCAAAGGCAGAGGAGGGCGGCCGTCACGGCCATGGCCCGGTTCGCCTTTTTGGCCTGCGCACCGCGTTTGCGCATCCGCTTTTCGATGAAGCCAAGCGCAAAATCCATCGCGAGCGCAAGCAGGGCAATCAGCAGGCTGCCGGCCATCGTCATCGCCGCATTGTTGGTTGTAATGCCCCGGTAAATCGCGACCCCCAGGCCGCCCGCCCCGATAAAGGACGCAATGCCCGCCAGGGCGATTGTCATCGTCACCATGCTGCGAATGCCCGAAAGAATCACGGGCATGGCAAGCGGCAGCTTGATTTTAAACAGAATCTGCGCCCGGGTGCTCCCCATCCCCCTGGCCGCTTCCAGAATGGCGGGATCCACGTTGGCGATGCCCGTGTGGGTGCTGCGCACCATCGGCAGCAGTGCGTACACGGTCAGCGCGATGACCGCCGTCGCATTGCCCACCCCCGAAAAGGGAATCAGAAAACCGAGCAGGGAAATGGAGGGGATGGTGTATAAAAAGTTGATGATCCCAAGCGCCGGCTTCGCGGCTCTTTGGAATTCCGCAATCAGGATCCCCACAAGCCCGCCGAGCAGAACCGCAATCAAAATAGAGAGCAGGGAAATTTCCAGGTGCTCTGCCAGCAGCCCCAGAAAAAGGCCGCCCCTGTCCGTTAAAATGCGCAGCATATCCTCTGCCATGGTTTACACGCTCCTTTTTGCGATGGCCTTTGCGGGGCAGCTTTCGGCGCAAAGGCCGCAGTGCAGGCAGTGGCTCTGGTCGATTTCAAACGGCGTCCCCGGCCGGATGCACTGCTGGGGGCAGAGCCCGCTGCACTTTCCGCACCCGATGCAGGCGTCGGAAATCTCAAACCCCGCTTTTCGCGCCCCGCCGCGCCCGGTTGTAAAGCACTGCCGGACAATCGGCGAGCTGCCCAGATCAAACAGTTCGATGGCCGCGTCCGCGATGCAGAACGGCTCCAGAATGGATCGGCTTTCCCCGGGATAGACGTCATTCATGCTGGGGTTCTCTTCAAAAATGCGGTCGATCCAGTATTTCTGCGCGTCCAGCTTTTGGGTGACGCCGGCCAGCCGAACCATCCGGAACGCCCGGTCTACGGCGGTGACGGCGAGGTGGCCGTCGCGCAGCAGCTGGGCGTAAAAATCCTTCCCCCGCGCTGTGCAGAAATAGAGCGTTTCATCCTGCACAAGCATCACGTCGATGATGCGAACCTGCGGCAGCCCCTGCGCGTCCACGGTGGCAAACGCGGCGTCCTTGACCTGCCGTAAAATTTGCAGACAATCCTGTGCGTTCATTCTCTGATCCTCCTTTAAAACTGCGGCCGGTGGATGCGGCTTGGCTCCGTCCTTCTCTGCGCGCCCCGCGCGTAGGGGATTTCCGGGTAGCCGAACCCGATTGCCATGCCGACGTAATGATCCGGCGGGATTTGCAGCATCGCCCGAATGTCCGGCATTCGCTCCAGCACGTCCAGAGGGAAGGTGAGCAGAACACATCCGAGGCCGCGCGAAGCGCAGAGCAGCTCAAAATAGGTTCCGGCAATCAGCACGTCCTGCACCGGCTCGCCGCGCCCAAGCGGCGCATGGGGGATGAGCAGATGCGGCGCCCCGCAGAAGAGCATGTCGGGGCGAACCGTCTTTTCCCACCGCTTCAAATCCGCATACGACGCCCGGTCGTACCCCTTTGGGTAGACGCCCTGCGCCGCCAATTCCTCCATCCTCGAATAGGCCAGCCGGCGAAAGCGGTTCATCTGCGCCCTGTCGTCAATCAGCGTGTATTCCACCTGCTGTTTGTTGCCGCCGTTCGGGGCGCCGGCAAGGCGGGCAAGCATATCGTTTATGGTGCCGGCGCCGACGTTTTCGTCCCGGTACCTGCGGCAGGAGCGTCTGGACGCAAGCAGGGCGTCTATCACCGGCGCCGCGGCCTCGCTGTCCACAACCGGCAGGCTGTCCTGCGGCCTGTGACCCAAAACGGAAATGGCGCCCGTCGGGCAGACGGCGAGGCAGTGCTCGCATTTCCAGCACCCGTTCCATCCGAATTCGCTGAAATCCGCAATCTCAACCTTTCTTGCCGGGTTCAGCGAGAGGATGCCGCCGGGGCAGACCCGGACGCAGCGCCCACAGCCGACACATTTTTTGGCATCCGCAACAAAACCAGCCCGATTCATGTATAGCCCATCCGTTTCCGTTCCTGTAATTATTCTAACGGCCGATTTTCCGCCGCACAAGAACGCACTTTTTTGTAACTAAGGTTCCCGCGGGGTAACCTTTGCCGGATTTGCGTTTTTGGGGGCGGGGGCTTCGGGGACGGCTCGCGCGGTATGGGACGGCCTGTATTGAAAAACCGCGGCGGCCGCATTATAATAAAAATGCAGCATTCAAATAAAATGCTGCATCGGATATGGGGGTGGCTTTGTATGATGACAAAAGAGGAAATGCCGGCCTGCCCGGTTGCGACAACCGTGCAGCTGATCGGGAGCAAATGGAAGCTGCTTATTATGCGCAACCTGCTTGCCCGCCCGTGGCGCTTTAACGAGCTGAAGCGGGATCTGGAGGGAGTCAGCCAGAAGGTGCTGACCGACAGCCTGCGCGCGATGGAAAGCGACGGGATCGTCACCCGCACCGTGTATGCCGAGGTGCCGCCGCGGGTGGAATATTCCCTGTCCGAATTGGGCGAATCCATGCGGCCGATTATGCGGGCGATGGAGCTGTGGGGGCTGGAATATAAAAAGCGAGCGTGAGCCCCGCAGCACGGGATGCCGGGCGGTTTTGCGATTCGCCGCCGCACCGCCGGGGCAATGCGCCATCCGCTTTTTTCGGCTTTGCCCGAACCGGCAGAATTTCTGCAAATTGGCCTTGCTTTTTCGGCGTGTCTGTGTTATTATATTTAACGGTTCATGACCGGGTGTAGCGCAGTTTGGTAGCGCGCTTGAATGGGGTTCAAGAGGCCGCAGGTTCGACTCCTGTCACTCGGACCATTGCACCGGTATTCTGGGAAGCCCGGAATACCGGTGTTTTTTGCGTAAGCGACCGCGGGCGGGTACAGCGCGGACCCCGGCCGCGCGGACAGCAAAGCCCGCGCAAAATCTGCGCGGGCTTCTGATCGCGTAAATCCTTTGCTTTTGTGCCGCGGCGCATCCGCCGGACGGGTCAGACCACGTGCCAGTGCTTGTCGACGTGGTTGATGATTTCGCAGCCGGTCTCGGTGACGATGACGAGATCCTCGATGCGGACGCCGAACTCGCCGGGCAGGTAGACCCCCGGCTCGATGGAAAAGACGTTGCCGGGTTCGGCGGCGGCGGTGTTGAGCGCGCTGACGTCGCCCGCCTCATGGTCGTCCATGCCGATAAAGTGACCCAGCCGGTGGTTGAAGTATTCGCCGTAGCCCGCGGCCGCGATATGGTCGCGCGCGGCCTTGTCCAGCTCGCAGAGCGGGACGCCGGGGCGGATCATGGATTCCGCCAGCTCGTTCGCCTCCCGCACAAGGTCGTGGATGGCGGCGTATTTCGCGTCCGGCTCGCCGCAGAAAAAGGTGCGGGTCATGTCCGAGCAGTACCCCTCATACACACAGCCCATGTCCACGACAACGCAGTCCCCGCGGCGCAGCGCGGTGTCGTCCGCCATGTGGTGCGGGTCGGCGGCGTTGGCGCCAAAGCTCGCAATGCAGTCGAATGAGGGGGCAGAGGCGCCGTGCATCGCATACTGCCCGTTGATGAATTCGACCACCTCTTTTTCGGTCACACCCTCGTGCAGGAAATCCTCGACGGCGAGCATGACCGCGTCGTTGATTGCGGAGGATTTGCGCATCAGCGCCCGCTCGCTGTCGTCCTTGCGGGCGCGCACGCGGTCGACACAGTCGCTCGCCACCTGGCAGCGCAGCCCCGGAATGCGCGCCATCAGCGCCAGCAGGAACCGCGCAGGCCAGTTTTTGTCCACGCCGAGCGGGGCGTCCGGGTCGATTGCGGCCGCGACAATGCCGATGCAGTCGTCCACGTCGCTCATCCAGACCTGCGCAAGGTCGGTCTGGGGGATAGTGAACATCCGGTTTAAAAACAGCTTGTGCGCGCCGTCGCTGCGCAGATACAGCGCATACAGCCGCTCCATTGGCTCAATCTCGACGCCGGTCAGATACCGGATGCTGGACGGGTCGCTGATGATCATCTGGCTCAGGCCGTGCGCGCGCAGCTCCTGCACAACCCGGTCAAGGCGCTCATGGTTCATGGCTTCCACCTCTTTGGTTATTTTGTCTATTGTTTGTATTCTACCGGATTTTGCCGAAAAAAGGAAGAGCCGCGCGGGGGATTTATGCAAAAGCCCGGCCACAGCGGGGATGACCGGCAGGCCGGTTCGGCGGCGAAGCAGCCGCGCCACGCGCCGGGGATCACCTGCCGCACGAAAAAGCCGCGTCCGGCAGCCGGTTGGCGCACAGTCTGAGAAAATTCCCCCAAAGGGGGAGGGAGGGACGGATTTGGAACAGAAGAAGCTTGACCGCATTAACGAATTGGCGCGTAAGAGCCGGACGGACGGCCTGAGCGAAGCGGAAAAGGCGGAGCAGAAGGCGCTGCGGGAGGAGTACCTTGCGGCGGTGCGGCAGAACTTCCGCGCGCAGCTGGAGAATATCCGGCTGGTTGAGCCGGACGGCCATCTGACGAAGCCGGAGCCGCGGCGCAAAAAAGACAGCTGACAGCACGTCCGCCCGGGTGAGTGCTGCGCCCGGGCTTCCGCCGTCTGTTCGACTGCCCCGGTGCGGGGGCGCCGCTTTGCCTTTTGGGCG
>CAZYAV010000021.1:0-44812 GCA_964645785.1 uncultured Oscillospiraceae bacterium | reverse complement strand
CGTGCGCCTCCTTGGAAAGGGAGCCGAAGGACATCGCGCCGGTCTGGAACCGCCTGACAATCTGTTCGACCGGCTCGACCTCCGCGAGCGGCACCCCCTTTTCGGGGTAATTGAAATCGAGCAGGCCGCGCAGGTTGAACGCGCCCGCGTCCCCGCCGAGCGCGGCGGAATACCGCTTGAACAGCGCATAGTCCCCCGTGCGGGTGGCCTGCTGAAGCAGATGGATGGTCTGCGGGTTGTACAGATGCCGCTCCTTGCCCGCGCGCAGATGCAGCACGCCGTCGCTTTCAACCGGGCTGTCGCAGCCGAGCTCGAGCGGGTCGAACGCCCGGTTGTGCCGCCACTCGACATCCCGCGCAATCTCCGCAAGGCCGATGCCCTGCACCCGGCTGATTGTGTTGGTGAAGTACTCGTCGATGACCTCCCGGTTGATGCCGACCGCCTCGAAAATCTGGGCGCTCTGGTAGGACTGGATGGTCGAGATGCCCATTTTGGAGAGGATCTTGACAATCCCGTGCAGCACCGCCTCGTTGTAATCCGCCACGGCGGCGGCATAGTCCTTGTCGAGCAGCCCGTCCTCAATCAGGTCGCCGATGGTCTCGTGCGCAAGATAGGGGTAAACCGCCCGCGCGCCGTAGCCGAGCAGCGCCGCGAACTGGTGCACCTCGCGCGGCTCCGCGCTTTCCAGAATCACCGAGACGGCGGTGCGCTTTTTGGTGCGCACAAGGTACTGCTCCAGCGCGGAGACGGCGAGCAGGGAGGGAATCGCGACTTGGGTTTCATTGACGCCGCGGTCGGAGAGGATGACGACGTTCACCCCCGCCCGATAGGCCTTGTCCACCGCGACAAACATGGCCTCGAGCGCCTCCTTCAGCGAGGTGTTTTTGTAATAGAGAATCGGGACGGTTTGCACCCGGATGCCCGCGCAGTCGGCAGCGCGGATGCGCAGCAGGTCGCCCCCTGTCAGAATCGGACCGGGCAGCTCGATCATCCGGCAGTTTTCGGCGGATTCGTGCAGCAGGTTGCCGTCCACGCCAATATATACGGTTGTTGCGGTGACAATCTCCTCCCGGATGGCGTCGATGGGCGGGTTGGTGACCTGCGCGAACAGCTGCTTGAAATAGGAAAAGAGGGAAGGGTGCCTGTCGGAGAGAACCGCAAGCGGGGTGTCCGCGCCCATGGAGGTGACCGGCTCGGCCGCATTCTGCGCCATGGGCAGGATCACGTATTTGATATCCTCATAGCTGTACCCAAACGCCTTTTGAATCCCGGCGCGCTCTGCGCGGGAATATACCGGCGTTTTCCCGCCGGGGGCGCGCAGGTCGCGCAGCCGCACAAGCCCCCTGTCCAGCCATTCGCCGTATGGGCTGCGGCTCGCATAGCGCGCCTTGATCTCCCCATCCGGAATCAGCCGCCCGGCCACCGTATCCACCAGCAGCATTTTGCCCGGCTCCAGCCGCCCCTTTTGGAGGATGCGCGCCGGCGGCAGCTCAAGCACGCCGACCTCCGAAGCGAGAATCAGCATGTCGTCGTCGGTGACATAGTAGCGGGAGGGGCGCAGGCCGTTGCGGTCAAGCACCGCGCCGACCGTCTCCCCGTCCGAAAACAGGATAGAGGCAGGGCCGTCCCACGGCTCCATCATGGTGGCGTAATAGCGGTAGAAATCCCGCTTCTTTTTATCCATGGCGGCGTCGTTTTCCCACGGCTCGGGGATGGTGATCATGACGGCGAGCGGCAGCTCCAGCCCGTTCATGACGAGGAATTCAAGGGTATTGTCCAGCATGGCCGAGTCGCTGCCCTCGCTGCGGATGACCGGATAGACCTTTTGCAGCGCGTCGCCCAGCGCCCCGCCGCGCATGGTCTCCTCCCGTGCAAGCATACGGTCGAAGTTGCCGCGGATGGTGTTGATTTCCCCGTTGTGCAGAATCAGCCGGTTGGGGTGCGCGCGCTCCCAGCTGGGGGTTGTGTTGGTGGAAAAACGGCTGTGAACAAGCGCGATGGCGGAGGTGTACCGCTCGTCCGTCAGGTCGGGGTAAAACTGCCGCAGCTGCCCGACGAGGAACATGCCCTTGTAGACGATGGTGCGGCTGGAAAGGGAGGCGACATAGGCGTCCGCGCAGCTCTTTTCAAATTCCCGGCGGGCGACGTACAGCCTGCGGTCGAACGCAAGCCCCGGCTCGGTTCCCTGCGGGCGCTCGACAAAGCCCTGCCATATGGCGGGCATACACGCCCGCGCGCGTGCGCCGAGGATTTCGCCGCACACGGGCAGCGCGCGCCAGCCCAGAAAGCGCAGCCCTTCTTTTTGCAGCACAATCTCAAACAGCTTTTTGGCGCGGCGCAGCCGGTAGCTGTCGCGTGGGAAAAAGAACATTCCAACCCCGTAATCCCCCGCGCCGCCAAGCGGAATCCCGAGCCCGGCGCAGACAGGGGCAAAAAAGCCGTGCGCGATTTGCAGCAGGATGCCGACCCCGTCGCCCGTTTTGCCCTCCGCGTCCTTGCCGGCGCGGTGCTCCAGCTTTTCAACAATTTTGAGCGCCTGGTCGACCGTGCTGTGGCGCCGGACGCCCCGGATGCTGACAACGGCGCCGATGCCGCACGCGTCGTGCTCAAAACCCGCGCGGGGGCAGCCGGCCTGGTTGCTTTTAAATGCCATGTGTTTCCCTCCAAAGCAAACAAAAAAGGCGCACGGATAAATCCGTGCGCCTTTGCACTGCGTTTATTGTAGCGGCTCGGCGGCCGGTTGTCAAGCGAAAATCCGAACCCGGTTCGCCCGCTGCGCCGCAGGAATGTACCGCGCCCGCCGCGCCGCTGTGCCGGCGAGGTGCTTCCCGGGCGATGCAAAGGCGCTACAAGACGCTACCCCCAGGTGGATAAATGAAAGCTTGTCCGCTGCGCCACAGGAGTATGCTGCGCCCGCCGCACCCGCCGGGCTGCTCTGCTGGTGGAGGGAGTCCCGGGCGATGCAAAGGCGCTGCACTCCGGAGGATGAACGGAAGCTCGCCCGCCGCGCCCGTGCGGGGCGGGCGCCTAAACCGGGGGGGGGATTTCCCGCATGGCGTTTTTGAAAAAACAGGCGCGCGGGTATTGAAAAATATACTCATTTGGTATATTATAAGCGAAAGAACAATACGCCGTATTGTTGAGCGGAATCAAGACAGAAGGAGCGCAAAAAAATGGCAGATCGTTTCGTCTATGCGGACAATGCCGCGACAACCCCTGTTTCCAGGCATGTATTTGAGGCGATGACGCCTTATCTGACCGAGTTTTACGGCAACCCCAGCAGCCCGTACCGCTTTGCGGCCGGCGCAAAGGCGGGGGTGGACAAGGCGCGCGCGCAGGTCGCCGCCGCGCTGGGCTGCGAGCCGGGCGAGGTCTATTTCACCGCCTGCGGCACCGAGTCGGACAACTGGGCAATCAAGGGCGCGGCGCGGAAGCTGCGCGCGAAGGGGAAAACGCACATCATCACCACCGTGTTTGAGCACCACGCCGTTCTGCACACCTGCGAGCATCTCCGGCAGGAGGGGTTCGAGGTCACCTATCTGCCGGTTGACAGCGAGGGGCTGGTCGACCCGCAGGCGGTCAGGGCGGCAATCCGCCCCGAGACGGCGATTGTCTCGGTGATGTACGCCAACAACGAGATCGGGACAATCCAGCCGATTGCGGAAATCGGCGCAATCTGCAAGGAGGCGGGCGTGTGGTTCCACACCGACGCGGTGCAGGCGGTCGGCAATGTGCGCATCGACGTCAAGGCGCAGAATATCGACATGCTCTCCCTTTCGGGGCACAAGCTCAACGCCCCCAAGGGGGTCGGCGCGCTGTACGTGCGCAAGGGCATTCTGCTGGATACCTTTATGGACGGCGGCGCGCAGGAGAACAAGCGCCGCGCCGGTACCGAGGCGGTGCCGAACATCGTCGCGCTCGGTGCCGCGATTGAGGACATCTACGCCCATCTCGACGAAAAAATCGCGCGGCAGGAGCAGCTGCGCGACATGGTGATCGACCGGATGCTGCAATTGCCGCACGTGCGGCTCAACGGCTCCCGCGTGCACCGGCTGCCCGGCAACGCGAACCTGTCGTTCGAGGGGGTGGAGGGCGAGTCGATTCTGCTCAGCCTCGATCTTGTCGGCATCTACGCGTCCTCCGGCTCGGCCTGCACGTCCGGCTCGCTCGACCCGAGCCATGTGCTGCTCGCCATCGGGCTGCCGCACGAAATCGCGCACGGGTCGCTGCGGCTGACCTTCGGCGCGCAGAACACGGTTGAGGACGCGCAGTATATCTGCGAGCAGCTGCCCCCGATTATCGAGCGGCTGCGCGCCATGTCCCCCACCTGGGAGAGAATCTGCAAAGGATAAAAAAGGAGAACAGGCGACAATATGATGTACAGTGAAAAGGTCATGGATCATTTTTCCAACCCCCGCAACGTCGGGGAGATTGAAAACGCCGACGGTGTCGGCGAGGTCGGCAACGCCAAATGCGGCGATATCATGCGCATGTATCTCAAAATCGACGGCGGCGTCATCACCGACGTCAAATTCAAGACCTTCGGCTGCGGCGCGGCGGTTGCGACCAGCTCGATGGCGACCGAGCTGATTAAGGGCAAGAAGATCGAGGACGCGCTTAAGCTGACCAACAAGGCGGTTGTCGAGGCGCTCGACGGGCTGCCCCCCGTGAAGATTCACTGCTCGGTGCTGGCGGAGCAGGCGGTCAAGGCGGCGCTGTCCGACTATTACCGCCGCAGGGGGATTGACCCCGTGCCGATTGTCGGGATCATTGAGGACTGCGATGCCTGCCAAATCTGAGAAACCCGGCGTTTTGGTTGCCATGAGCGGTGGAGTCGACTCTTCGGTCTGCGCGCAGCTGCTCCAGCAGGCGGGATATGCGGTTCGCTGCGCCGTGTTCGTCTTTTCGGACACGGGCAAAAGCTGCGTGTCCGACGCGCGCAGCGTCTGCGAAACGCTTGGACTGCCGCTCGAGGTGGTCGACCTGCGCGCGCGCTTTCTCGAGCAGGTGGTGCGCCCGTTCTGTGAGACCTACTGCGCGGGGCTGACCCCCAACCCCTGCGTCGTCTGCAACCCGAACGTCAAGTTCCGGGCGCTGTGCGACACGGCGGAAAGACTGGGGTGCGCCTGCATCGCGACGGGTCACTATGCCCGCATGGCGCGCATCGGCGGCCGGCCGGTGCTGCAAAGGGCACTCAGCGCAGCGCGCGACCAGAGCTATATGCTCTACAGCCTCACCCCCGCGCAGCTGGCGCGGCTGCTGCTGCCGCTCGGCGCGCTGGAAAAGCCGCAGGTGCGCCGGCTTGCGCTGAAGGCCGGGCTGCAAAGCGCCGAGGCGCCGGATTCGCAGGAAATCTGTTTTATCCCGGACGGCGATTATCCCGCGTATATCCACAAAATGGGCTACAGCGGCAAATCGGGGCGTTTTCTTGCGCCGGATGGACAGCCGCTCGCGCCGCACCGGGGGGTTGAATATTACACGGTCGGGCAGCGCCGCGGACTGGGCGTCGCGCTCGGCAAGCCGGTGTATATTCAGAAAATTCTCGCAAACGGGGACATTCAGCTGGCGTTTTCCGGCCAGGAATATACGCGGGAAATTGCCGTGGGGGAGCTTTGCTGGAATCCTGCTTTTGGGCAGGCGGCGGGGCTGCCGCTCGCGGTGAAAATCCGCTCGGCGGCGCGTCCTGCGCCCTGCAAGCTGGTCTGCACGCAGGAGAAAGACCGTGTCCGCGTCCTGTTCGACGACCCGGTGCGCGCGCCCGCGCCCGGACAGGCCGCCGTGTTTTACAGCGGGGACTATTTGGTGGGCGGCGGTGTGATTCTCCCTTAAAAATGGAAAATCGGGCGGCGGCTCAACGCAGAGCCGCCGCCCGAAATATTTGCTGACCAAAACAACCGGGCAGCCGGAGAATATAACCGCCGGCGCTCCTTGATAAAAACAGAATTGGTGCCGGAGGCCGAAACGGCAAGCAGCCCGGTTCTGGCTTTTTGCCGGAAGAATTGACCGCGCGGATAAAAGCCCCGGTGGGGAAGAGCCGGGTGCGTCCTGAATGCGCAGAATCTTCCGGCCGCTCTTCTGCGCGGCTGCCGGAACGGGGGCGAGAGCCGCGCGAAAAAAGGAAGATCCCGGCTTCTCGACAAGTAAGAAACCGCCGCACAGGCCGTTAAACATACGCCGTTTTTTTGGGGGGGGGGGAGAGCCCGGCTTCCGCCCGGCTTAAGCTGCAAATTGCGGGGCTGGTGAACCTGCCCTAAATCATGCAGGGCGGGTGGCTTACTGCCGGCTCAGATATTCCTGCACGGCCATGCGGTCGCAGCGCTCGTTGTACGGGTGCCCGGCGTGCCCCCGTATCCACACAAAGGTGACCTCGTGCCGCGCAAGCTGCGGCAGCAGCCGCTGCCAGAGCTCGAGGTTGGGCGGCGTCTTTTTCTGCGCGTTTCGCCAGCCGTTGCGCTGCCAGGCGGCGAGCCAGCCCTTCTGCACGCTGTCCACCACATAGCGGGAATCGCTGTAAACCGTGACGGCGCAGGGCTCCTTCAGGGCTTCCAGCCCGGTGATGACGGCGGTCAGCTCCATGCGGTTGTTGGTGGTCTGCGCCTCATAGCCGGAAAGCGCCCGCTCCCGCTCGCCGTACCGCAGGATGGCGCCCCAGCCGCCGGGACCCGGGTTGCCGGAGCACGCGCCGTCCGCATATAATTCGACCTGTTTTTTCATAACGCCTCGATAAACTGATACTGAATCAAATTTAAAGATGATAAACCGACCCGCAGCGGGGAAGCCCAGGCCGGGGCGGGATGCAGGGCGGCCGTAGCGGCAGCCCGCCCCCATCGCACGCTTTGCTGAGGAGCCGCCGGGCATGACCCGGCAAAGCGGCAAAGCGGCGGCCTTTGCGCGGCCATCCCGCCGTCTGGGGCAGGAAACAGCGCAGGTGCGCCCGCACGGTTCAAGCAGGGCGCGCCTTTTCCCTATTATATTCTCGGATCGTCCTTTTCTCAACCGCCAGAAGAAAGAAACGGGAAAAATTGACTTGTGCGCAATTAAATGTTATATTAAATAGAATTGAGCACGGCCTGTGAATTTGTGCATTGGCGGCAAAAGCCGCTTTTTTGATATTTTTGCCCGGGAAACATATCCGCAATTCGACCCACCCACGCGGGGCTGGGTCTTGTGTGAGTTGTTCCCATTCAAATTTTATGGAGGGTATACTTGGAACAGGATCAAAAAATACTGTACGGAAAAATTGACCCGGAGGAGCTGTCAAAGCGCGCGGAAAAGACGGCCGCGCAGAAATCCGGGCAGCGGCGCGCAAAGCAGCCCGCCAAACGCCGGGAGGGCGGCCAGGCGGACAAACAGGCGGCGCGCAAGCCGCAGGCGTCGGGGCGCAAGGCCGCCGTCAAAACGGTGAAGAAGGCGGAGAGCAAGAACCAGCCCAAGCGCGGCGCAGGCAGGCAGCCCGCCAAAAAGAACGCGCAGCCCGCAAAGACAGCCGGCACGCCCCGCGCCAGCCTGAAATCCCCCAAAAACGGCACGCTGCGGATTATCCCGCTGGGCGGCCTCGGGGAGATCGGAAAGAACATCACGGTGTACGAGTGCGGGCAGGACAGCTTTATCGTCGACTGCGGGCTGAGCTTCCCGGATGAGGAGATGTTCGGCGTCGACATCGTCATCCCCGACTTTTCCTATCTGCTGGAGACAAAGGATCGCATCCGCGGCCTGCTCATCACCCACGGGCACGAGGATCACATCGGCGCCATTCCCTATCTGCTCAAGCAGATCAACGTGCCGATTTACGCGACCAAGCTGACAATCGGCCTCATCGAGGCGAAGCTGATGGAGCACAAGCTGCCCCACAAGCCGCAGCTGCACGTCATCCGCGCGGGGCAGACAATCAAGCTGGGCTGCATGAGCGCCGAGGCAATCCGGGTCAACCACTCGATCCCGGACGCGGTCGCCTACGCGATCAAGACCCCGGCCGGCACCGTGGTGCAGACCGGCGACTTCAAGGTGGACTACACCCCCGTGTCGGACGAGACAATCGACCTGACGCGGTTCGGCCAGCTGGGCAGTGAGGGGGTGCTTGCGCTGCTGTCCGACTCGACCAACTCCGAGCGCCCCGGCCACAGCCTGACCGAGAGCAAGGTGGGCGAGTCGCTGGAAAAGCTGTTCTCCCGCGCGCAGAACAAGCGGCTGATTATCGCAACCTTTGCGTCCAACATCCGCCGGGTGCAGCAGATTATGGATCTCGCCAAGCGGCACGGCCGCAAAATCGCGCTTTCGGGGCGCAGTATGGAAAACTACACCCGCATCGCGCAGGAGCTGGGCTATCTCAACTTTGACGACGGCATCCTCGTCGGCATCGACGAGATCCGGCGCTACCGCCCAAGCGACCTCATCATCATCACCACCGGCAGCCAGGGCGAGCCGCTCTCGGCGCTGACGCGCATGGCGTCCGGCCAGCACAAGCAGGTGCAGATTTCGAGCGAGGACGTGATTATCATCTCGGCCACCCCGATCCCGGGCAACGAAAAAACGGTCACCCGGGTCATCAACGCGCTCATGAAGCTGGGCAGCGAGGTGGTGTACGAGAGCATGTACGAGACCCACGCCTCCGGCCACGCCTGCCAGGACGAGCAGAAGCTGATCCTTCAGCTGACCAAGCCGCGCTTCTTCGTGCCGGTTCACGGGGAGTACAAGCACCTTGTCAAGCACGCGGCCACCGCGCGCTCGGTCGGCGTCTTGCAGCAGAACATCCTGTTGCCCGAGGTCGGCCAGGTGATCGAATTCACCAAAACCACCATGAAGCTCGGCGGCAGCGTGCCGTCCGGCCGGGTGTTTGTGGACGGGCTCGGCGTCGGGGACGTCGGCAGCGTGGTGCTGCGGGACCGCAAGCACCTTGCGCAGGACGGCCTGCTCGTGGTGGTGTGCACGGTGGACGCGGACGCGAACGACATCATCTCGGGGCCGGACATCATCTCCCGCGGGTTTGTCTATGTCAAGGAATCCGAGGAACTGCTGGAGGAGGCGCGCGCGCTGGTGGTGCATATTCTCGAACAGTCGTTTGCAAAGGGGAAATACGGCAAGGGCGACCAGCTGGTGCGCCTGCGCGAGGAGCTGGGGCAGCTGATGTACCAGCGCACAAAGCGCAGCCCGATGATTCTGCCCGTCATCATGGAACTGTGAAACTCGGACGCAAGGGAATCCTGAAACGGTAAAAGCTCATGAAATTTAAGCGTAGTGTCACAATGGAGATTGCCTGGTGCATTCTTGCCCTGTGCTTTTTGACGCTGACCGTCGCGATGTTCTTTGTCAACATCAACATGTTTATTGTTGTGCTTTGCCTGACCATCGCGGTGGTGCTGCTGTTTACGGTGCGGATTATCCAGATCCGCAAAAGCCTGGCAACCCTGATTACCGGCATCGGCTCGGGGATGAGCAAAACCCAGCAGACGGTGCTCAGCACAATCAGCCTGCCGGTGCTTGTGACCGACTGGAACAGGAGCGTGCTGTGGTATAACGACAGCTTCCGCGCCGCGCTGCTGCATGGCAAGGACTATTATCTTGAGGACTTTGCCCGGCTGGTGCCCGATTTTGACCTGGACGCCTGCGCGCAGCCCGGCGGCGGGGAATACGAGATCGGCGGCGAGCACTATCTGGTGTTCTGCACCGCGTCCGAGCCGCAGAGCGACGCGGACGCGCTGTATGTCACCTTTTTTGTCAACGACACGGTGCTTTTCAATGAATCGCAGCAGTTCAAGCGCACCCGGCCGTCTATCCTGATGTTCACGGTGGACAGCTACGACGAGTTGGCGAGCGAGATTAAGGAGAGCGAGCGCGCCGAGCTGCTGTCCGAGGTCTACCGCGCGATGGAGGATTTCATCAACACCACCAACGGCATCTTTGTGCGCACCACCACCCGCAACTATGTCGCCATCATCGAGGAGCAGCACATCCAGAAAATCATCGACAAGCGGTTCTCCATCCTGGACACGGTGCGCGCCATCCAGACCGATTCCGTCCCGCTCACCATGTCCATCGGGGTCGGCCGCGGCGCAAAGAGCATGTATGAAAACTATATCCTGGCGCATCAGGCGCTGGATATGGCGCTTGGCCGCGGCGGCGACCAGGCCGCAATCAAGACCCAGAACGGCTATGAGTTTTACGGCGGCACCAACCGCGCGATTGAAAAGCGCAACAAGGTAAAGTCGCGGATTATCGCCTCGGCGCTCAGCGACCTTATCCATGTGTCCGACAATGTGGTTGTCATGGGGCACAAGCTGTCCGACCTCGACTCGGTCGGCTCGGCGGTCGGCATTGCGCGTGCGGCCAAAATCTGCGGCAGCAGCGCGCACATCGTCATCGACAGCAAAACGACCATGGCGCGCCCGCTGTACGACAAGCTGGTTGCGGCCGGCTGCGGCAACCTGTTCCTAAGCCCGCTGGAGGCGGCGGATCACGTGGGCAAAAACACCCTGCTTGTCGTGGTGGACTGTCACATCCCCTCGCTGGTGGAAAGCGCCGAGCTGCTGACCATGACCGATAATCTTGTGATTATCGACCACCACCGCAAGATGGTCGGCTTTATCGAGGGCGCGGTGCTCACCTATCACGAGCCGTACGCCAGCTCCTGCTGCGAGCTGGTCGCGGAGCTGCTGCAGCATATGGAGACGTCGGACAACAAGCCCACCAGCCTGGAGGCGGAGGGGATGCTGGCCGGGATTATGCTGGATTCCCGCGACTATTCGGTGCGCACGGGGGTGCGCACCTTTGAGGCGGCCTCCTATCTGCGCAGCCTGGGCGCGTCGCCGACCGAGGCGAAGATGATGTTCTCAACTGACCTTGCCACCTACCAGCATAAGGCGGAGCTTGTCTCCTCGGCCGAGCTGTACCGCGGCTGCGCGGTCATCGTCTCGGACAACCTGCCCGAGACCATGCGGGTGGTGATTCCGCAGGCGGCGGACGAGCTGCTCAATATCGAGGGCATCAGCGCGTCGATTGTCGCGGTCAAGTTCCAGAACCGGGTGCACATCTCCTCCCGGTCGCTGGGCGCGTACAACGTGCAGCTGATTATGGAGCATCTGGGCGGCGGCGGCCACCAGACCATGGCGGGCGTGCAGATTGACGACGCGGATCTCGACACGGTCAAAAAGCTGATCTGCGAGGCAATCGACAATTATCTGGATAAAAACGGAACCAATCAATCGAAAGGGAATGGAAAACAATGAAAGTTGTGCTTTTGCAGGATATCAAGGGGACGGGCAAAAAGGACGAGCTGGTTGAGGTTTCGGACGGATACGGCCGCAATTACCTGCTGGCGCGCAAGCTGGCAATCCCCGCGACAAACAGCGCAATCAACGAGGTGAACACCAAGGCGGAGGCGAAGGAGCACCACAGGCAGGTCGAGCTGGACAACGCGCGCACCCTCGCCGCCCAAATCGACGGCAAAACCTATGTGATCCGCGCCAAGGCCGGCAGCGGTGACCGCCTGTTCGGCTCGGTCACCGCGCGGGAGATCGCCGCCGAAATCAAAAAAACGAGCGGCTGCGACGTGGACAAGCGGAAAATCAACCTGGAGCGGGACATCAAGGCGTTCGGTACCTACAACGTCCCGGTGAAGATTTACGCGGGCGTCGCCGCGCAGATTGTCGTTGAGGTAATCAGCGAGTAACGGATTGATCGGAGGCAAGGCCACCCATGGCGGACGACAGATACGGCATTTCCTTGGAGGCGATGGGCATCAACCTCCCCTATAACATCGAGGCGGAGCAGGCGCTCATCGGCGCAGTGCTCATCGACAGCGGGGTGGTCGACGAGATCGGCGGCAGGCTGCTGCCGGAGTATTTTTATTCAAAACAGAACGCGGCCATTTTCAGCGAGATTCTGCTGCTCAGCAGCACGGCAAAGCCGGTCGATTTTGTCACGGTGCTCGACGCGGTCAACGCGGCGGGCGTCTTTCCGTCCGAGGAAGAGGCGAAGGTCTATCTGTACAACCTTACCGAAACCGTGCCGGCCATCTCCAACGTGCCCGCCTATGCCGAGATTATCTATGAAAAATACCTGACCCGCACCCTGATTAAGGCGTGCAAGGAGGTCATCGACAATTCCGCGGACGGGCAGGAGACGGCGGGCACTCTGCTCGACTTTGCGGAGCAGAAAATTTTTGAGATTCGCGGCGGCAGGGACAGCGCCGAGATGTGGAAGATCGACTCGGTCTTGATGGACGTGATCGACACACTCAACAAGATGTCCGGCCCCGACCGGGAAAAATATCTCGGATTGCCGACCGGTTACCCGATCCTCGACCGGGTGCTGACCGGCCTGAACCGATCCGACCTGATTATTCTGGCGGCGCGCCCGGGCGTCGGCAAAACGAGCTTTGCACTCAACATCGTCACCAACCTCACGGCAAAACGCCCCGACCTTGGGGTTGCGGTTTTTTCGCTTGAGATGACCAAGCAGCAGCTGGTGCAGCGGATGCTCAGCAGCATTTCGGGGGTGGAATCCCAGGTGTTCCGCACCGGAGAGGTGCAGAACGAGCAGTGGGGCAGCATCGCCGAGGCGACCAGCCGCCTGTCCAAAACGCAGGTGTTCATCGACGACACAAGCGGCATTTCGGTGGCGGAAATCAAGTCCAAATGCCGCCGGATCAAAAACCTCGGCCTTGTGGTGATCGACTATTTGCAGCTGATGAGCGGCAGCCGGCGCATCGAGTCCCGGGTCAACGAGATTTCCGAGATTACCCGCTCGTTCAAAATCATGGCAAAGGAGCTGAACGTGCCGATCATTCTATTGTCCCAGCTCAGTCGGGACAATGAAAAGCAGCAGCGGCGGCCGAAGCTCTCCGACCTGCGGGATTCCGGCTCGATCGAGCAGGACGCGGATATTGTGCTTTTCCTGCACCGGGAGGGGGATCCCAACGAGGTGGATATGGAGGAAATCCACGAGGTTTCGCTGATTGTGGCCAAAAACCGGCACGGCGAGACTACCCGCATCGACATGCACTGGGACGGCAAGCTGACCCGGTTTACCGTGCTGGACACCAGCAGAGAATATGACTGAGGCGGTCTTTTCGGCAATCAGGCAGCTTGCGCTGCTGCGGCCGGGGGACAGCGTCCTCGTCGGCTTTTCGGGCGGTGCGGATTCGGTCGCGCTGCTCTGCGTGTTGCTGGAGCTGCGGGAACGGCTGGGGCTCGCATCGGTGCGCGCCTGCCATTTCAATCACGGCCTGCGCGGCGCCGAAAGCGACTTCGACGAGGCGTTTGTGCGGGAATTCTGCCGCACGCGCGGCCTTTCACTTGCGGTTGAGCGCGGGGAAATGTCCCGGCGAGAAAAGCCGAAAGGGGAGAGCATCGAGAGCTGGGCGCGCGCGCTGCGCTACGACTTTTTTGAGCGGACGGCGCGGCCGGGGGAACTGATCGCGCTGGCGCACAACCGGAACGACTGCGCGGAAACGGCGCTGATTAACCTCGCGCGCGGCACGGGTCTGCGCGGGCTGGGCGGCATCCCCGCAAAGCGCGGGCGGTATATCCGGCCGCTGCTCGGGGTTTCCCGCGCGCAGATTGAGGCTTACTGCGCTTCGCACGGCCTTATGTACCGAACCGATTCGACAAACGCAGATATCCGCTATGCGCGCAACCGCATCCGGCTGAAGGTGCTGCCCGAGCTGGAGCGGGTCAACGGGGCGGCTGTGCGCAATATTTCGCGGCTGTGCGCCTTTGCGCAGCAGGCGGATGCCTATCTTGCGCGGGAGGCGGCGCGGCTGCTTGAAAGCGCGCGCTGCGGTGGGGGCTGGTCTGCCTCGGCGCTTTCGGCCGCCGACCCGTTTCTGGCGGCCTGCGCGCTGCGCTTGGCGATAGCGCCCGCCGTGCGGGAGCCGGACGAGGACGCGGTGAACCGCGCGGCGGCCGTGCTTGCGGGGCAGGTGCGCAGAACCGAGCTTGCGCCGGGCGTCTATTTTGCAAGGCGGGCGGACACGGTCGTCGTCACGCGGGTTTGCGCGCCGCCGGCCGCCGCGGACGAGCAGGCGCGGATAACCCTGGGGGTCACGGCGCTGCCCTGCGGGGTCTCGGTGCAGGCGGTGCGGGCGGACAATCCGGGCGGCGCAGAAAAAATCGCGCAAAAAGGGTTAAATAATTGCGTGGATTGTGATAAAATAAACGGTGAGCTGGTTTTGCGGACAAGGCGGCCGGGCGACCGGTTCCAGCCCGCGCGGCGCGGCGTGACAAAATCGCTGAAAAAGCTGTTCAGCGAGGCTAAGCTGCCGCCCGAGCTGCGCGGCCGGGTGGCCGTTGTGGCGGACAGCGCGGGAATCGTCTGGGTGGACGGATTCGGCGTGGCCGCGCGGGTGGCCGCCGGAGCCAATACAGAGAAACGGATCGTTTTTTCATCATCTACAGGGGGAAACAAAGATGCATAACGATGTGCTCAAGGTGCTGCTTTCGGAAGAGGAGATCGCGGCAAAGGTCAAGGAGCTCGGCCGGCGGATTACGGCGGATTATCAGGGAAAAACCCCGATCGTCGTCAGCGTGCTGAAAGGGTCGGTTGTCTTTGTTGCGGATCTCATCCGCGCGATGGATGTCGATTTGCAGATTGACTTCATGGTCGTGTCCAGCTTCGCGGGCGGCACGGTGAGCACCGGCGCTGTCAAAATCCTCAAGGATATCGACAACACGATCGAGGGCAGGGACGTCCTCATCGTGGAGGATATTCTGGACAGCGGCATCACGCTGGAATATATCACCGGCATTTTCAAGGGGAGGCAGGCAAAGAGCATCCGCATCGCGACCCTGCTGGACAAGCCCGCGCGCAGGAAATCCAATATCGTACCGGACTATGTCGGCTTTGTCGTGCCGGACGAGTTCGTGGTCGGCTACGGGCTGGATTACGCCGAAAAATACCGCAACCTGCCCTACATCGGGGTGCTCAAGCCCTCGGTTTATTCCAAGGAGGACGCCGAGGCGCTCGCAAGCCAGAAAAATCAGTAAGCCCAATTTCAAAAACCGCCATGGTGGCGTAGAAACGGAAACAACCAGATGCAAAACAGAGGTGGTAGAGGCAGAGGCATGTCCCTGCTTGTCATCGCGGCGATGCTCGTGATGATGCTGTTTATGTTCCGAATGTCCGGCACGCAGACGCAGATGTACTCGTCCGTGCTCGAGGAGTTCAAGGCGGACAATGTCGCGTCCTTTGAGCTGAATCTCGGCAACCGCAGGCTGACCTACACCCTGCGCACGGACGGCGAAACCGACCCGCTGCACGATTATACGGTGCCGAATGTCGATATTTTTTACAACGACGTCCACGCCCGTGTCGAGGCATACAACGACGCGCACCCGGACGACCCGATCATCTACAACTATGTCGCGGCGTCCAACTGGGGAACAATCGTCATCAACTTCCTGCCTATCGTGCTGCTCATCGGGATGATTATCGCGTTCTATTTCATGATGGGGCAGCAGGGCGGCGGCAAGATCGGCAACATCGGCAAAGCACGCACCCGATCGCCCGAGGCGGACGGGCGCAAGGCTACGTTTGAGGATGTCGCCGGCGCGGACGAGGAAAAAGAAGAGCTGAGCGAGATTGTCGAATACCTCAAAAACCCGGGGCGGTTCAGCGCGCTGGGGGCGAAAATCCCCAAGGGCGTGCTGCTTGTCGGCCCGCCGGGAACCGGCAAAACCCTGCTTGCGCGCGCGGTTGCGGGCGAGGCGGGGGTGCCGTTTTACTCCATCTCCGGCTCCGACTTTGTCGAGCTGTATGTCGGCGTCGGCGCCTCCCGCGTGCGCGACCTGTTTGACAAGGCCAAGCGCACCCGCCCGAGCATTATCTTTATCGACGAAATCGACGCCGTCGGCCGGCAGCGCGGCGCAGGTCTGGGCGGCGGCCACGACGAGCGCGAGCAGACCCTCAACCAGCTGCTGGTGGAGATGGACGGCTTTACGGGCAACGACGGCGTTATTGTGATGGCGGCGACCAACCGCTCGGACATCCTCGACCACGCGCTGCTTCGCCCCGGCCGGTTTGACCGCAGCATCTATGTCGGCTATCCGGACATCAAGGGCCGCGAGGAGATCCTCAAGGTTCATTCGCGCGGCAAGCCCATGGGGCCGGATATCGACCTGAAAACAATCGCCAAGAGCACGCCGGGCTTCACCGGTGCGGATCTGGAAAACCTGCTGAACGAGGCGGCGCTGCTCGCGGCGCGCAAGAACCGCAAGGCGATTGTGGAGGAGGATATCGAAGAGGCGAGCATCAAGGTGGTTGCGGGGCCGGAGAAGAAGTCCCGCGTGGTTTCCGACCGCAAAAAGCGGATTGTGGCGTATCACGAGGCCGGGCACGCGGTCGCGATTCATTACGCGACCCCCGAAAAGCCGGTGCACCAGGTCACGATTGTGCCGCGCGGGCAGATGGGCGGCTTCACCATGTCCCTGCCCGAGGAGGAGCCGGGCTTGACCAGCCGCAGCGAGATGTACAACGAGATTATCACCCTGCTGGGCGGCCGGGTGGCCGAGAAAATTGTCTTTAACGACATCACGACCGGCGCGTCCAACGACCTGGAGCGCGCGACGGACATCGCCCACAGCATGGTGACCAAATACGGCTTTTCGGAAAAGCTGGGGCCGGTTGTCTACGGCAGCCACGACGAGGTGTTCCTGGGCAGGGACTTCACCCAGTCCCGCAACTACTCCGAGCAGGTGGCGAGCGAGATTGACACCGAGATGCGCGCGATTGTCGACCAGTGCTATGACGACTGCATTGAGCTGCTCAACGAGCATATGGACGAGCTGAAGCTGGTTGCGGAACGGCTGTATGTGGTGGAGAAGATCGACGGCGACGAATTCAAGCGCCTGATGAGCGGCGAGGTTCTCCCGCTGCCCGAAAAGGCGCAGCCGGCCGCGCAGCCAGAAGCGGCGCCGGAAAAACCGCAGGATGCGCCGCAGCAGCCGGAGCAGAACGACCCGTTCTTTGCGCGGAAGGACGAATGGTTTGCGGGCGGCGAGCCCCAAAACCCCGAACAACCCGGCGAGAAAGAGTGACCCGGCGCTTTGTCAGCAGGACAGGGTGTTCTCACGCGGCTTCAAAGGCCGCGTGAGAACACTTTTGTTGTGAAACGGGGCAGCGCAGGGGAGTGCAGGCTGCGCTGCCCGGCGCGCGCGGATTGGAACAGTTGCAAGGAGAGAACAGCTTGGCGGTAAAAAAACAGAAATACGACAACGAGAGCATTTCCTCCCTTAAAGGGGCGGACAGGGTGCGCAAGCGCCCGGCGGTCATCTTCGGCTCGGACGGGCTGGAGGGCTGCGAGCATTCCATCTTTGAGATTATCTCCAACTCGCTGGACGAGGCGCGGGAGGGGCACGGCAAGAAGATCATCGTGACCCGGTTCCTCGACCGCTCCATCGAGGTGGAGGATTTTGGCCGCGGCATCCCGGTCGATTACAACAACAAAGAGCAGGAGTACAACTGGAAGCTGCTGTTCTGCGAGATGTACGCCGGCGGCAAATACAACAACAACGCGGGCAGCACCTATGAATACTCGCTTGGGCTGAACGGCCTGGGGCTGTGCGCCACCCAGTACGCCTCCGAATACATGGACGTCGAAATCTACCGGGACGGCTGCCGCTTTTTCATCCAGTTCCGGTCGGGCAACCCGGTGGGCGAGATGGTCAAGGAGCCGTCCGCCCGCAGGCAGACCGGCAGCCGCATCCGCTGGCGCCCCGACCTCAAGGTGTTCACGGATATCGACGTGCCGAGCGAGTATTTCGAGGACGTGCTGCGGCGGCAGGCGGTTGTCAACGGGGGCGTCCTGTTCCTGTATAAAAACGAGACCGCGCCGGGCAAGTTCGAGCAGACCGAGTATCTGTACGAAAACGGCGTGGCGCAGTATGTCGGCGAGATGGTGGGGGAAGAGGGGCTGACCCCCGTGCAGTTTATCGAGGGGGAGCGGTTCGGCCGCGACCGGGAGGATCTGCCGGAATACAAGGTGAAGATGTCCTTCGCGTTCTGCTTTTCCAACAAAATCCAGGCGCTGGAATACTACCACAACAGCAGCTGGCTGGAGCATGGCGGCTCGCCGGACAAGGCGGTGCGCGCCGCGTTCCGTGCGCAGGTCGACGCGCTGCTGAAGGAGCGCAAGCTGTACAAAAAGGACGAAAAGCCGATTGCCTTTGAGGATGTGCAGGACTGCCTTGTGCTGGTCTCCTCCTCCTTTTCAACCGCCACGAGCTACGAGAACCAGACAAAAAAGGCGATCACCAACAAGTTTATCACCCAGGCCATGACCGAGTTCCTCAAGCACAGCCTGGAGATTTACTTTATCGAAAACCGCATCGACGCGGACAAAATCGCCAACCAGGTGCTCATCAACAAGCGCAGCCGCGAAAACGCCGAAAAAACCCGGCTCAACCTGAAAAAGACCCTGCAAAATGCTCCCGACATGCTCAACCGGGTGCAGAAATTTGTGGATTGCCGCACAAAGGACGTTTCGCGGCGGGAGGTCTACATCGTGGAGGGGGATTCCGCGCTCGGCTCCTGCAAACAGGGACGGGACGCCGAATTCCAGGCCATCATCCCCATCCGCGGCAAGATCCTCAACTGCCTCAAGGCGGATTACGACAAAATCTTTAAAAACGAGATCATCACCGACCTGCTCAAGGTGCTGGGCTGCGGGGTGGAGGTCAAGACCAAGGCGAATAAGGATCTGTCCAACTTCGATCTCGGCAGCCTGCGCTGGAACAAGGTGATTATCTGTACCGATGCGGACGTGGACGGCTTCCAGATCCGCACCCTGGTGCTGACCATGCTGTATAGGCTGACGCCGACCCTGATTGAGCGGGGCTACGTCTACATCGCCGAATCCCCGCTGTTTGAAATTACAACCAAAAAGAAAACCTATTTTGCGTATACCGAGCAGGAAAAGGCGGATATCCTCAAGCGGCTGGAGGGGGAAAAGTGCTCGATCCAGCGCTCGAAGGGGCTGGGCGAAAACGAGGCCGAAATGATGTGGATGACCACCATGAACCCCGCCTCCCGCAGGCTGATCCGGGTCACGCCGGACGATATCGAGCAGACCGCATACATGTTCGACCTGCTGCTGGGGGACAACCTTGCGGGGCGCAAGGAGTACATCTCGGCGCACGGCGTTGAGTATATGGACGATCTGGACTTGAGCTGAGCGCACAGGAGGAAATATGGCGAAAAAGAAGGAAAAGCCGGTGCAGCACGCGGCCGGCATCGGGGAGGACGTCGAGATTTCCGGCGCGGGAATCACGGTGGAGACCCCGATTGTCGACACGCTGCGCAAAAACTACATGCCCTACGCGATGAGCGTCATTGTCTCCCGCGCGTTGCCGGAAATCGACGGCTTCAAGCCCTCGCACCGAAAGCTTCTGTATACGATGTACCTGATGGGGCTGCTGACCGGGGCGCGGACAAAATCCGCGAACGTCGTCGGCCAGACCATGAAGCTCAACCCGCACGGCGACGCCGCGATTTACGAGACGATGGTGCGGCTTGCGCGCGGCAACGAGAGCCTGCTGCACCCGTATGTCGATTCCAAGGGGAATTTCGGCAAGGCGTACAGCCGGGATATGGCCTACGCCGCGTCGCGGTATACCGAGGTCAAGCTGGCGGAGATCAGCGGGCAGCTGTTTTGCGATATCGGCAAGGACACGGTCGATTTTGTGGACAACTACGACAGCACCATGCAGGAGCCGACCCTGCTGCCGACGACCTTCCCGACCATTCTGGTCAATTCCAATATCGGCATCGCCGTCGGGATGGCGAGCGCAATCTGCCCGTTCAACCTCGCGGAGGTGTGCGAGACGACGGTTGCGCTGCTCAAAAACCCGGCGCACGACCTGCTTTCCACCCTCAAAGCCCCGGATTTCCCGGGCGGCGGCGAGCTGGTGTACGACCCCGACACAATCCGGCAGGTGTACGAGACGGGGCGCGGCTCGGTGCGGGTGCGATGCCGGTACGCCTACAGGAAAGAGGATAACTGCATCGAAATCACCGAGATTCCGGCGTCCACGACGATTGAGGCAATCATGGACAAAATTGCCGAGCAGGTCAAGGCCGGCAGGATCCGGGAGCTGAGCGATATGCGGGACGAGACCGACCTCAAGGGGCTGCGGCTCACCCTCGACCTCAAGCGGGGGGTCGATCCTGAAAAGCTCATGCAGAAGCTGTTCCGGCTGACCCCGCTGGAGGACAGCTACGCCTGCAATTTCACCGTGCTGATCCACGGGATGCCGCGCCTGCTGGGCGTGCGGGAGATTTTGCAGGAGTGGATCGAGTTCCGGCGCGGCTGTGTGCGCCGCCGGACGGCCTTTGAACTGAAGGGCAAGGAGGAGCGGCTGCACCTGCTGCTGGGGCTGGAAAAGATTCTGCTGGATATCGACAAGGCGGTGCGCATCGTCCGGGAAACGGAGGAGGAGCGGGAGGTGGTGCCCAACCTGATGATCGGGTTTGCCATCGACGAGATTCAGGCAAATTACATCGCCGAGATCCGCCTGCGGCAGCTGAACCGGGAGTATATCCTCAACCGAACGGCGGAAATCGGCAAGCTGAAGGAGGAAATCGCCGCGCTGCGCGAGATCCTTGCGGACGGCAGGCGGGTGGACAAAATCATCATGCTGGAGCAGGCCGGGGTCGCGAAGAAATTCGCCCAGCCCCGCCGCACAGCCATCCTCTACGAGCCGGTGGGGGAATACGTGGAGGAGGCGGAAACCATCCCGGATTACCCGGTCTCGATTTTCTACACGGCCGAGGGGTATTTCAAAAAAATCACCCCGCAGTCGCTGCGCATGAGCGGGGAGCACAAGCTGAAGGAGAACGACCGGATTGTCTATACCCGCGAGTGCAAAAACGACGTGCACCTGCTGTTTTTCACCAACCAGCACCAGGTGTACAAGGCGCGCGCCAACGATTTTGAGGACGGCAAAGCGAGCCTGATCGGGGAGTATGTCGCCTCCAAACTGGAAATGGCGGAGGGGGAGACACCGGTCGCGATTGCGTCCACGGCGGATTACAGCGGCCACATCCTGTTTTTCTACGACAACGGCAAGGTCGCCCGGGTGCCGCTTAAGGCTTATGAGACCAAGCTCAACCGCAAGAAGCTCGCGAACGCCTACTGCGCGAAGGCGGGGCTTGTGCGAGCCGTCGTGGTGGAGGAGGACTGCGAGTTCGCCATCTACTCCTCCGGCGGCCGGATGCTGCTGGTCAACAGCGCGCTTGTCCCGCCCAAGCAGGCGAAGGACACCCTCGGCGTGCAGGTGATGACCCTGAAGAAAAACGCGGCGGTCGAGCGGGTGGAGGCGGCCTCCCGGCTCGAGCTGGTCGACCCGCACCGCTACCGCACCCGCAACCTGCCCGCCATGGGCGCCATCCTGCGGGAGGACGACGTCGCGGAGCAGATCAGCCTGCTTTGAGCGGAGCTTTGGCCGGGTGGCTCTGCCCGCTGCCGCGCAAAAAATAAGCCGGTGCACCGGGCTTTTTTGGCATACCGGCACAAAATAAGCGGGCGGCGGGGAATTCCCCGCCGCCCGCTTTGCGCTGCGATTTAATGAATGTCCTTTTTGGGGTAGTGCAGGTAGGCGAGCATGATGCCGCCGATGCCGACAGCCGCGCCGAGGGCGACCATCGCGCCGTCCAGACGGCCGCGGGAGACGATGTCGGCGCCCTCGCAGTACCCGAACGGCGTCAGATAGTGCAAAAACGAGGCGGCGTCGGCGATGTTTGCGACGAGATTCAAGCAATACAGCATGGCGGCAATCCCGATCCCGATGCCCGCGCTGCCCCCGCGCAGGAAGGCCGAGATGCCAAAGCAGATGCCCGCCAGCTCAAGCTGGAGCAGGTAGTAGGCGAGATGCAGCAAGCAGAGCTCTTTACCCGGCACCGCCTCCCCGATGGCGGCCATGCAGCCCGCGGAAAGGCCGAGCAGCAGCAGGTTCATGGCCGTAATCTGCACCCAGAGCGCGATGAGCTTTTCACTCAGGATCCGCTTCCTGCTGACGGGATGGGTCAACAGAAATTCGGCGGTGCCTTCCTTTTCCTCCTTGCTCAGCATGGCGGCGGCGCAAAGCGAGGCGTAAAACGCGCCGCCAAGCCCCAGAACATTGCCGCATTCAACTGCATAAAACCCGACGAGCGTCCCAAAATTCAGGCGATCCATGCCGAACGCCTCGGTAAACGACCCCATCGAGGCAAACAGGTCGCTCACCCCGTCCATCTGCCCGCTCATCTCCGGGAACAGAAAAATGCAGACCGCAAGCAGAGAGCCGATCGAGGCCGTCCAGATCAGCAGCGAGGCTCTGCCCCTGCGCAGCTCGTGCCGGACAAGCGTCATGCCTTTTCACCGTCCTTTTCGTAATAATGCAGAAATACCTCTTCAAGATCGGGCTCGGTAACCGTGAGGTCGCGCACCTGCCCGCGGGACAGCGCGCGCAGCAGCGCGTCCATCTCCCCGCTGTACAGGAAGCTGACCGAATCGCCCAGCTCCGCTTTGTCCCGCACGCCGTCAAGGCCGCCAAGGTCAAGGCTGCCGCGGACGGTGACCCGCTTTGCGCTGGTTTTTGAGAGCGCCTGCACGCTGTCGCAAGCGATGATCCGGCCTTCGCGGATAATTGCCGCGCGGGTGCAGTTGCGCTGGATTTCCGAAAGAACATGGCTGGAGAGGAGAATCGTCGTTCCCGCCCGGTTCCGCTCCTGTAAAATGTCAAAAAACTCCTTTTGCATCAGCGGGTCAAGCCCGCCGGTCGGCTCATCGAGTATAAGTAGCTGCGGCCGGTGCTGCAACGCGCAGACAATGGCGACCTTTTTCCGGTTGCCGAAGGAGAGGGCGCCGGCCTTTTGGCCGGGGTCAAGCCGCAGCCGCGCGCAGAGCCGCCCGGCCTCGGCGGCACAGTCTGCCCTGCGCAAGCCGGCGGACAGCCGCAAAAGCTCCCGTACGGTCATCCCCGGGTAAAACGAGACCTCCGAGGGGAGGTAACCCACATGGCGCAAAACGGCTTCCCGCTGTTTGCCGACCTCCCTGCCAAACAGCATCGCGCGGCCGGAGCTGGGGGAAATCAGCCCAAGCAATGTGCGGATGGTGGTGGACTTTCCGGCGCCGTTCGGGCCGATAAAGCCAAAAAATTCGCCCTGCGATACCGCCAGATCCAGCGCAAGGATGCCCCGCGCCCTGCCGTAATATTTCGTCAGCTTTTCGGTCTTAATGATTTCCATCGTCCGGTACCTCCCTGCGAAGATAGACGCTCTTCCAAAAATTCATCAGCCTTGAAAACCCCGCCTCCATCTGCGCCATGTCCAGGCTGCCGCGCTGCACCATTTCCCAGATGAACCCCTCGGAAGCCCAGTACATTTCGCGGTACATCATCGGGATGTCCAGCCCGGGGACAAACTGCTCGGGGTTCAGATTGAGCCGGGTCTTGTCCGCTTTCAGGTTGAAATGCGCGTGATAGCTCCGCTGCACGGCGGCGGAAATCTCCGCGTCCGTCTCGTAGAACGCCTTAATGGTGAAGTTTGCCATGTCGGGATACAGGCGGATGATTTCCATCTTCGCCCGCATCCCCCTTTCCATGCTCTCAAACAGGTTTTCCAGTCCGTAGCAGCCGCACTTCGTCAGGTGCTCGATGGTGGTCTCGGCGCATTTTTCCCACAGGAATAGGTACAGCTCCTTTTTGTTGCGGAAATAATGGAACAGCAGGGATTTGCTGATGCCCGCGTCGTTCGCAATCTCCCGCATGGAGCTGTTTTTGTAGGAATTTTGGGAAAAGACCCGGTACCCGGCGTTCAGGATTGCCTGCTGCTTTTCGGCGGGCAGGGCAAAGAATTTCTCGTTCATGGCGCAACCTCCGCTGACCGTCTCGTCTATTCCATTCTAACCCCGTTGACCGATTGGGAGAAGACCCCCGCCGAAAAAATTATCTGCGGACATAAAAAACGCGGGCTTAAGCCCGCGCGGGATTGTGATGCAGGGGGTGCGGCACGCCGCTTCGGCAGGGAAGGCAACTGCGCTTTCCCCTTGCACGCATTGCTATACCGTGCCGAACAGCCGCACGAGGAGCAGGAGGATGGCGCCCGGTGTGCCGAGCAGCGCGGCGCAGCCGACGGTCACCGCGTTGACCGCGATACCCACCGCCGTCCAGGAGCTGAGCACGTTGACCGCCATCAGCGCCGCCACCCCGCCGAGCGCGCCGCGCAGAAAGGAGCGCACGGGCTTTTCCACCCGCAAAAGACAGAGCAGATAGCCGACCGCCGCGAGGGCGCAGAACAGGTAAACCGCCGTTTTCATCCAGTCGCCGCCTTTTTGTTTATTCAAAAGATTGTACGCCCGCCCGCGCGCGGATAGAACGGGCGAACCGGCGCGGGGCGCCCGAACAGGAAAAAGCCCGGCGCAGGATGCGCCGGGCTTGGCTCGGTCGTTTTTGATTATTTATTCGCCGCCATTGCAATAAAGCTGACAACAAACGTCGCGACAAACAGAACCACCGCGAGAATCTTGGTGATATTCGCAAGCTTCGCGTCGCGATCCCGCGAACGGCCGCGGACGGAAGTTCCCTCGCCGCCCATGATGACGCTCGACATGCCGCCGCCCTTGTTGCTTTGCAGCGACACCACCACAACCGTGAAAATGCAGGCGAGAATCAGCAGGCTGCCGGCAACAATTTCAAGAGTGCTAATAGGATGCATGACCATACCTCCATCAAAGTTACAACATTTAAATGATAGCACAGCGCAAAGCAAAATGCAACTGTTATTCCTCCGCAGGGGAATTCCCCCCCAAAAGCCGCCGCTTGCGGGTCGGGGCAGGGCAGAACGGGGGCAAAACAAAGCGGAACGGGAACCGTTCCGCTTTGCCGCAACCAAACCTGTAAGCCGAGTTCTGTATTGGATGACAATCTATCTGCGCCGTAAGTCGCCATACGGCTTATAGCCACGCTCTTGAACATCGCCGGGCCGGCTCAAACGTTCAGTTCGGTGTTGCTTCGAATAGGGTTTGCAGGGCCGCACAGTCGCCAGTGCGCCGGTGAGCTCTTACCTCGCCTTTCCACCCTTACCCGCCGCGGGGGCGGGCGGTATATCTCTGTTGCACTATCCCTGAGGTCGCCCTCGGCTGCCGTTAGCAGTTATTCTGCCCTGTGAAGCTCGGACTTTCCTCACATCCTGCACGGATGCGCTGCCATCTGGTTTGCTCGCGGCTAACAGTATAGCACAGCGCGGCCGAAAAGTAAACCAGCCACACGCGTGGCCGGGGGGACACAGCGGCGAAAGCCCCGCGGCCGGGTGCAAAAACAGAGAGCCCACGGGCGCTCTGGCCGCCCACAGCACGCCAAGCGCCCGCACCCGCCGCGCCTGGGCGCCGCCCGCTGCCCGCCCTGCGCTTTCCCGACCGGGGCGCTCCGCCAAGTAAGGCCGCCGCAATGGGGTTCCGCCTGTGTCCCGCAGGGCGCCGGGTCAAAAACCGCCCTGCCGGGACGGCGGCAGCCCGAAAAACGGCCGCCTTGCCTGAGATTAGGATCATGCGCGCCGCGCCGCAAATAGAATGCCCGCCGCGGTGAATACTATAAACAGAGAGGGAACGGCCGCGCATAGCAGTAGCGCCTTATGCGCGGCGGCCGCCGGGGGCGAAGATTAAAATCCGGAAATCGGGAGGGCGGGGCGCGCATGAACAGGAAACGGAACGGCATTTTGGCCTGCGCCGCGCTGGGGTGTGCGGCGCTCGCGCTTGCCCTGAACGCCGACAAGGCGGTCGGGCTACTGGCCGCTGTGGCGGGCAAGACGCGGCCGCTCGCGTTCGGCGCGCTGCTTGCCCTCGCACTCGACGGGCCGGCGGACGGCTTCCAGAAGCTGCTGTTTTCAAAGCGCACCCCAAAAACGAGGGCGGCGGCGGTCATCCTGGCGGTGGGCACGGTGCTGGTGATTGCGGCCGGGGCGGGGGCTTTGCTGGTGCCCAATCTCGCGCAGAGCATGCAGACGCTGATCGACCGCGCGCCCCGGTACATTGCGGAAATCACAGACAGGCTGGGCGCGCTCTGTGCGCGGCTCGGCGTCCGGCTGCCGGAAAACGGCGCCCCGCTGCTGGACGGCGGCGTGCAGCGGTATCTGCCCGCGGTGGCGCTGACCGTCGTCGACCTTGCAGGCAGTGTCATCCACGCGGTGCTGGCGTTCGTCTTTTCGGTTTACCTGCTCATCCGCAAGGAAAAGATTCTGCGCCTTGCCGAGCGGCTTCGGCACACATTTACAAGCCGGTCGTTTTGCGCTAAACTGTATTTGTATACAATCGAATTTGCGCGCACGTTCAAGCGGTTCGTCAACGGCCAGATTGTCGAGGGGGTGATTCTCGGCTCCCTGTGCTTTGCGGGGATGCTGGTCATCCGGCTGCCCTATGCCGCGCTCATCAGCGTGCTGATTGCGCTCACCAGTGTGATCCCGGTGATCGGCGCGTATATCGGCGCGGTGCCCGCGGCGCTGCTGCTGTTTTTGGAAAACCCGCTTCAGGCGGCGGTGTTTGTGGTGTTCCTCGTCGCTTTGCAGCAGTTTGAGGGCTCGGTGATTTACCCGAAGGTGGTGGGGGAGGCTATCGGGCTGGACGGCCTGCTTGTGTTTGCGGGGGTGACGCTGGGGGCGGAGTTCGGCGGCATTCTCGGGGTCATTGTCGGCGTGCCGCTGACGGCGGTGCTTGTCAAGGCGGCGTCCTGCGCGCTGGAGGACAGAGAAAACAGGAACGGAGAGTGCGAGCTATGAGAGCAAGCGGCGTGCTGATGCCGGTGTTCAGCCTGCCATCCCTGTACGGGATTGGCTGCTTTGGCAAGGACGCGTATGCGTTTGTGGATTTTTTGCAGCGTGCCGGGCAGCGGTACTGGCAGATTCTGCCCATGGGGCCGACCGGGTTCGGCGAATCCCCCTATCAGGCGTATTCCAGCATGGCGGGCAGCCCGCTGCTCATCGACGTCGAGCTGCTGATGTTCGACGGGTTGGTGGTGTTTGACGAGTGCCGGGAGTACTGCGGCAGCTTTGACGAGCGGCTGATCGACTACGACCGGGTGCGCGAATCCCGCAAAAAGATCCTGCGCGCCGCATTTGGCCGGTTTGACTTTTCCAAGCCGGAGTACATCCGCTTCTGCGAGGAGAACGCGGGCTGGCTGGAGGAATATACCGCCTTTATGACCCTGAAGGAGGCGTTTGACGGCGCGCCTGTCTGGGAATGGCCGGACGCGTACAAAAGCCCGAAAACCGACGCCGTGGCGGCCTATCTGCGGGAGCACGCACAGACGGTTCTCTTCCATAAGATGACCCAGTATCTCTTTTTCAGCCAGTGGTTCGCGCTCAAAAAATACGCGAACGAGCGCGGCGTGGAGATTATCGGGGATATCCCGATCTACGTGTCCCGCGACAGCAGCGACTACTGGGGCTCGCCCGAGCTGTTTATGCTGGACAAAAAGGGGAATCCAACCTTTGTGGCGGGCTGCCCGCCCGACTATTTTTCGCAGGACGGCCAGCTTTGGGGCAACCCGCTGTACGACTGGGCGTATCACAAAAAAAACGACTTCAGCTGGTGGAAACGGCGGCTCGCGTTCCACGCAAAGCTGTTTGACGTGACCCGGATTGACCATTTCCGCGGCCTGCACGATTTTTGGGCGGTTCCGTTTGGGGACAAAACCGCAGCGGACGGCCACTGGATGGACGGGCCTGACAAGGCGCTGCTTGATTCGCTGCGGCAGGCGCTGCCCGAGCTGCGGCTGATTGCGGAGGATCTGGGCGACCAGAGCGACGGGGTGCGGGAGCTGCTGGCCTACAGCGGCTTCCCCGGGATGGCAGTGCTGCAATTCGCGTTTGACGGCAACCCAGAAAACGCTTTTTTGCCCTATAATCTGCACCGAAACACGGTGGTGTACACGGCGACCCACGACAATGCGACGACCGATGAGTGGTGCGGCAGCGAGCCGGAATGCTGCGCGCGCGCGGCGCGGTATCTCGGCGCGCAGGGGCGGCAGGACACCGTCGCCCGGCTGGTGGATGCGGCGCTGTCCAGCGTCGCGGACACGGCGGTCATCCCGCTGTTTGACTGGCTCGCGCTCGGCGCGCAGTACCGGATCAACACGCCCTCCACCCTCGGCGGAAACTGGGACAAGCGCATCCCCAACGACCTCATCACCGACGCGCTCGCCGCCCGCATCTACGCGCGGACGGAGAGCTTCGGCCGGCTCTGCCCGCCCCCGCGCGCGGCGCAGGAGGACGAGCCGGAGGAGACCGAGCCGGGCTGCGAAACGGACCCGGCCGCGCCTGCCGAATAAAGGAAAAAGCCGCCCCCGAAACGGAAATCGGGGGCGGCTTTCTGCGGCTTTCAGGCTTGACCCGGCGGCGGGTTCCGCGCCGGGTCGGGCGAACCGCTGCTTTTGCGGCTCTGCTTCGTCAAGCCGTCCGGGGCAAAGAGCGCGCCGCCGGCCGCACCGCCTAATAATGCCGCCCGCTGCCCGACGCCCGGCGAAAAAATCCGGCTTTTAAAGGAGACCGGATTTTTTATATTAGAGAATTTATGACGGCCGCGGCCGCACAGGCCGGTAAAGCACGGTTGCCGTTTCGGACAGCAGTCTTCACAGGGCGCCGGGGACGAGCAAGGGGCACATGATTTTAAGCGAGAAAACTTATAAAAAAGCAGCCGCGCGCCAGCCGGCCAAACCGGTTGTAAAACATCCCGGGTCGCAGCGCAGGCAAGCTGCCTGCAAGGCTCGAAGGACGGGGTTTTTACAAAAAAATTCGGCTTCCCTTTGTGCCTTTTCCGGGAACTGTGCGCGCGCTGCCGGCGGATGCCGGGGGGATTGGCGCGCACCTCGGATTCATTCATGAAAACGGGCGGGCTTTCCGGGCAGCAAAAATGCCGCGAGCCCCCGCAACCGGGCTTTCGCGGCATGTGAACGACCCAGAAAGAAGCCGTCAGACCCTCCGCCGGATTTCCCGCAAGGACAACCCGCTTTTTGCACACGCGCTGCCGCCGGGGAGGAAGCCGGAGGAATTGGCCGTGTGCGCACAGGCCGAACGAGTGAACCCGCATGCCAACCGGCCAGCCCGGGACACAGACCGGGCGCGAAGAGCCCGACCTGTTCCGCCCGCGGCCTTACCCCTGCGCGGCCTTTTTCAGCCGGATATCCTCGCCGAAAAAGGGCAGCAGGGTGCAGCAGCCGATCAGCCGGGAGCTGATTTTTTCGCCGTACCGCCGCATGATGCCGGCCTCGTCGGTGAGGTTGGTGGTGTAGATGGTCGGCCGGCGGGTGCAGATCCGGGTGTTGACCAGGTCGTACAGGGTGCTTGTGACAAACGGCCCGTTGAACTCGGCGCCGAGATCGTCCAGCACCAGCAGGTCGCAGCCCTTCAGGCTGTCCAGCACGTCGGTTCCGTGCCGTTCCTCAAAATGCTCCGCCTCAATCTGCTTGAATACGCTGACCGCGCTGCAATAAATCACCGCAAAGCCGCGCTCCAGCAGCTCGCCGGCAATCGCGAGCGCGAGGTGGGTCTTGCCAAGCCCCGCGTCGCCGAGCAAAAACAGATTCTCCCCGCTTTTGGGGAACTGCGCCGCAAACGCCCGGCAGCGGGCAAGATTCTGCGCCGCGCTTTCGCGCGGGCTGATTCCGTATTCCGGGTCGACGGCCGTGTCGTAATAATCGAGCGAAAAGCTGTCAAAGCTGGACAGGGTGAGGGGGGAGGACTTGGTAATTTCGGCCAGCGTATAGCTGCGCAGCAGCGCGTGCAGACAGTCGCAGACCGAGCCGTCCGGCAATGCGCCGGTGTCGCCGCACTTTGCGCAAAACGGCTTTGGCGAAAGCGCGTCCGGCGCGTAGCCGTTATCTGTCAGTATCCGGCGCTGTGCCTGTCCAAGCCGGTCGATTTTGCTTTGTACCGCCGCGGCCGCCTCACCGTCGCCGAGCACGGACAGTCGCAAAAGCTCCGCCCCGAGCGCGGCGATTTCCTGCTGGCTCTCGGCGAGCGCAGGGAGCTGCGCAAACAGCTGCTCCCGCTGCCGGGCGGCGCGCAGGACGGCGCTGTTGCGCCGGCGCTCGAGGGTGTCGGCCGCCGCGCGGCGAGCCTGCTCACTGTATGCCATCGTTATTCCTCCTTCGAGCCTGCGAGAACCGCTTTTTTCAGCAGGGAACCGCCCCGCTTTTTTGACGGCGAGGCCGGGGCATTGGGGGACGCGCCGCCGTTGCGCACCTGCCGCAGGCCGGACACCCCGTCGTTGTACCACCCCTGCAAAATTTTGCCGATGTACGCGATGGAGGGGTTACCCTTGGCGAGGTACGCCTCGCGGACAAACAGCTCGTCGTAGCCGTAAACCTCGAACCATTTCGCGATGGCCGCCTTTTGGCTTTTGCTGAAGCTCGGATCCTTCAGATCAAGCGCGGCGGCAACCCTCTCCTCCCGCGCCTCGCGCAGCTCCAGCAGGCGGATCTGGTTCTCGGCCTCGCCGGAGGTGGAGATGCCCTGCTCGTACCAGTCCTCCGCAATGCGGCGCACCATCGTGCAAAGCGACCGCCTGTTGCGAACCCGCGGCAGGCAGTAGGCAATCAACATCAGGATGACCTCAACCGAGAAATCCCCCGCCTCGTAAAGCTCAAGCAGGGTGCGGCTCTCGGCCGTGTCGAGCGGCCGCCCCAGAAACCGCTGGGCTTCCTGCAAAAGAACCGAGACGTTCGGGTCGCGCAGGGTCAGCGCGGCGGCGCGCTCGGCGCTCAGGCCGGGCAGGGCGCGCGGCCTTGTGCCCTGTGCGGCCGGGGCAGGGCGGGGCGATTCGGCGGGGCTTGCAGCGGCCTGCCCGGGCTGCTTTTCGGTGAGCAGCCCGGCGGCGTGCCAGAAGCCGAGCGCCCGGTCGACGGAACCCTGTGGCAGCGAGAGGGTGCCGGCGATTTTTTCGGGCTCCCCGCCGCCGCCGCTCAGCAGATACAGCGCAACCTTGAGCGCTGGCCCGTCCGCCGTGCGGTAGCGTTCCAGAATCGGCGCGGGCAGGGCGCAGTCCTTAAATTCGCTTGCTATGTAATACAAAAAGGGAACTTCCTTTCCTGGCCGTATTCGGCGGCCGCAAAACAGCCGGCGCAGCCGGGCGCACCGCCGCAGAACACGGCGAACCGGCCTTGCCGGGCTGCGGCTTTGCGCAGCGGTCAGATTTCTTTCCTGCCCGCCGCCGGACGCCGGCAAAACAGGCCGCAGACGATCCGCGCGGCATCACCGGCGGCGCGGCCGCGCCCCGAAAAATGCGGGGACAGGGCGCGGCCGGGGCAAAACGCCCGCGAACGCGCCCGCGCCGTCCCGCTTTCAATCCACCATAATCTTATAATGTTTGCGGCGGGCTGTCAAACGGTTTTGCCCGGCCGGCGCGCGGGACAGGGCGCGGGCGAAAACGGCAAAATGTTGAGATTATCGGTTTACAGAAAGGCGGAAATAGGGTAAAATATAAAAAATATTCTAAAAACTGGTTTGCCACGCGGACAGAGAGCCGAGCCCGCCGCGGGTGCCCGGGCACGGCGGCGCCGTGTGGGAAAAGGAGAGGTCATGCTCAAGTACAAACGAATCCTGATTAAGCTCAGCGGCGAGGCGCTCGCGGGGGATAAGCCGTCCGGTTTGGACTTTGAGACGGTCAAGTTGATCTGCGGCGCAATCCGGGATGCGAAGCAGATCGGCGTGGAGATTGCGATTGTGGTCGGCGGCGGGAACTTCTGGCGCGGGCGGGACAATAACGGCATGGAGCGGTCGCGCGCCGACCATGTTGGAATGCTGGCGACGGTGATGAACGCGCTCGCCATCTGCGACGCGCTGGAGCAGCTGGACGTGCCCGTCCGGGTGCTGACGGCGCTGCAGATGCAGCAGGTGGCGGAGCCGTATATCCGCAACAAGGCAATCCGGCACCTGCAAAAGGGGCGGGTGGTCATCCTCGCGTGCGGCACCGGCAACCCCTATTTTTCAACCGACACGGCGTCCGCCCTGCGCGCGGCGGAGATCGACGCCGATATCATCTTTAAGGCGACCCTTGTGGACGGCGTGTACGACAAGGATCCGCACAAATTCCCCGACGCGCGGCGGTATGACAGGCTCAGCTTTTCCACCGTGCTCAACGACAAGCTGGAGGTGATCGACAGCACGGCGGCGAGCATGTGCAGGGACAATAAAATCCCGGTGCTTGTCTTTGACCTCCAGAACGACCCGCACAACCTCGTGCGGGCTGTGAGAGGCGAGGATATCGGAACAATAATTGTGGAGGAATAAACCATGAACGAGTATGTAAAGCCGTTTGACGAGAAGATGCAGAAGAGCCTGAGCTATCTCAAGGCGGATCTCGCCGCCGTGCGCGCCGGCCGCGCCAACCCCGCCGTGCTGGACAAAATCCTGGTGGACTATTACGGCACGCCGACCCAGATCAACGCGATGGCGGCGGTTTCGGTTGCGGAGGCGCGGGTGCTGGTCATCCAGCCGTGGGATTCCTCCGCGCTCAAGCTGATTGAAAAGGCGATCCAGACCTCGGACATCGGCATCAACCCCACCAACGACGGCAAGTGCATCCGCATCATGTTCCCGCAGCTGACCGAGGAGCGCCGCAGGGAGCTTTCCAAAAAAATCAAGAAGATGGGGGAGGACGGCAAGGTCGCGGTGCGCTCGATTCGCCGGGACGCGATTGAGAAATTCAAGGCGCTGAAAAAGAACGGCGAAATTACCGAGGACGACCTCAAGCAGCTGGAGACCGAGACCCAGAAGATCACCGACAAGCGGTGCGCCGACATCGACGAGATGATCAAGGTGAAGGACAAGGAGATTATGGAGATCTGATATGGCGCAGCAAGGCAGCGTCCCGCAGCATATCGGGATTATCATGGACGGAAACGGCCGCTGGGCGAAAAAGCGCGGCCTGCCCCGGACGGCCGGGCACACAAAGGGCGCCGAGGTCTTTCAGAAAATCACCCGCCACTGCGAGAAAATCGGCGTCCGGGCGCTGACGGTTTATGCGTTTTCAACCGAGAACTGGTCGCGGCCGCAGGGCGAGGTGGACGCCATTATGAACCTGCTGCGCAAATACCTCGTCGATGCGTTCGGCTTTAAGGACGAGAATATCCGCATCCGCTTTATCGGCAGCCGCGAGCGCCTTGCGCCCGATATCCTCGAGCGGATGCAGGAGATTGAGCAAACCTCCCGGGACAACACGGGGCTGCATCTCAACATCGCGCTCAACTACGGCGGCCGGGAGGAGATTGTCCACGCCGCAAGGGCGCTGTGCGCCGAGGCGGCGGCGGGCAGGCTCGCGGCCGGGCAAATCGACGAGGCGGCGTTCAACGCCCGCACCTATCTGGGGGACGAGCCACCCGTCGACCTGATCCTGCGCCCGAGCGGGGAGGAGCGGCTGTCCAATTTCCTGCTGTGGCAGAGCGCGTACAGCGAGATGGTCTTTCTGGACACCCTCTGGCCGGATTTTACCCCAAAGGACCTCGACCGCGCACTGGAAATTTATGCAAACAGGCAGCGCCGGTTCGGCGGCGTTTGATGGCGTATGGCGGGGATTTCCCGCCATATACTATGTGTGAGGTGTTTTTATGAAAAAACGGCTGATTTCGATTGCGGTGGGGCTGGTGCTACTGGCGGGGCTGCTGTGGAAAATTGACACGGCTGTCAACCCGGTTGCGCTTTCGGTGCTCGGCCTGCTCGCCATCTTCGAGCTGACCCGCGCGCTGGGGCTGAACGACAACTGGCTCTTTTTTATTCTCTTTTCGCTGGCGCATGTTTATAACATTGTCCTGCGCCCCGACGGGCTGTATTTTACATACGCGCTGCTGTTCCTCATGTTCTGCCTGATTATGTTCAGCAAAAACAGGCACTACACCTTTAAAGAGGGTGCCGGCGCGTTTGCCGGCACCGTCATGATCAGCTTTGGCCTGCGCGCGATTGTGGAGATTGAGGCGATGGCGCCGACGGTCGGGGACGCGCGGTTTATGTTTGTGATGGGGCTGTGCCTCGGCTGGGTGTGCGACACCTTCGCGTTCTGCGTCGGCAAGCTGTGCGGCAAGCGCAAGCTCTGCCCCACAATCAGCCCGAACAAGACGGTGGCGGGCGCGGTCGGCGGGCTTGTGGGCACCCCGGTTGTGATTGCGCTGGTGTTCTGGTATTATGCGGGTCACACCCAGGCTGGCTCGCTGTTTTACGGCCGGTCGGGCGCGCCCCAGCTTGCGTTTTACGCGGCGATGGGGCTGATTGGCGCGGCAATCGGGATTATCGGCGACCTCGCCGCCTCCTACATCAAGCGGGAGTGCGGCATCAAGGACTTTGGCAACATCATGCCCGGGCACGGCGGCGCGCTTGACCGGCTGGACAGCGTGCTGTTCACCTGCATTTTCGCCTCGCGCGCCTATGCGCTGTTTGCGCGCCTGTTTGGCTGAGGCCGGGCGTGCGGGCATAAACGAACGGGAAAACGGGAGGAGAGCGTATGGCGACCAAAAAACTCTGCGTGCTGGGGTCAACCGGCTCAATCGGCACCCAGACCCTCTCGCTGGTGGAGGCGCTGGGCATCGAGGTCACCGCAATCAGCGGATACCGCAACGCGGCGCTGCTGGAGGAGCAGGCGCTGCGCTTCCGGCCGCGGTTTGTCGCAACGCCGGACGGGGATACGGCCGAAACGCTCCGGGTCAAGCTGGCGCACACCGGCATCAGGGTGCTTGGCGGGGACACGGCACTGGAAACCGCCGCGGCCGAGGACGGCAGCGACACGGTGCTGACCGCGGTGGTGGGCGTCGCAGGTCTGCGGCCGACTGTGGCGGCCATCCGGGCGGGCAAGACGATCGCGCTTGCAAATAAAGAGACGCTGGTGGCGGCGGGCAGGCTGGTCACCGGGCTTGCGGCACAAAACGGGGTGCGGCTGCTGCCGGTGGACAGCGAGCACTCCGCCATTTTCCAGTGCTTACAGGATCGGCATTCGGCCGCGCGGCTGCGGCGGATCTTCCTCACCGCCTCGGGAGGGCCGTTTTTCGGCAAAAGCCGGGAGGCGCTCGCGGCGGTCACGGTTGCGGACGCGCTGCGCCACCCCAACTGGAGCATGGGCAAAAAAATCACGGTGGACAGCGCGACGCTGATGAACAAGGGGCTGGAGCTGATTGAGGCGATGTGGCTGTTCGGTCTGCCGCCGGAAAAAATAGAGATCACCGTCCACCGGCAGAGCGTCGTCCATTCCGCGGTGGAGTTTGCGGATTGCTCGGTGCTGGCGCAGCTGGGCGTGCCCGACATGCGCATCCCGATTCAATACGCGCTTACCTACCCAGACCGGCAGCCCTGCCCGGTTGAGCCGCTGTCCATCGAGCGGATGGCGAACCTGACCTTCGAGCGCGCGGACGAGCGGACGTTTGTCTGTCTCGCCGCCTGCAAGCAGGCGGCGTCGGCCGGCGGGGTGGCGCCCTGCGTGGCCAATGCGGCAAACGAGGTGGCGGTCGCCCGGTTCCTTGCGGGCAGTATCGACTTTTTGCAGATTGGGGAGGCGGTTATGCGGGCGGTCGGCGACGCGCCCAGAGTGCGCGAATATACCCTGGAGGATCTGTTTGCGGCAGATGAGGAGACACGGTTCAAAACGGCGGCGTTTTTAAAAAGCAAAACCCCTTAGGAGAAATTGATGAGCTTACTGATTAAAATCATAGCCTCTGTGTTTGTGTTCGGCCTGATTATCTTCATTCACGAATTCGGCCACTTTATTGTCGCAAAAAAGAGCGGCATCCGGGTCAACGAGTTCGCGCTCGGGATGGGGCCGGTGCTGTGGAAGCGCAAGAAGGGGGAGACGCAGTACAGCCTGCGCCTGTTCCCCATCGGCGGCTTTTGCGCCATGGAGGGGGAGGACGAGGACAGCGACGCCGAGGGCTCCTTTTCCAAAGCGCCGGTCGGCCGGCGGATTGCGGTTGTGCTTGCGGGCGCGGTCATGAACCTGCTGCTCGGCTTTGCCGTGCTGCTTTGCCTGACGGCGAGCGAGAGCGCGCTCGCCTCCCGCACCATCAGCGTGTTCCAGCCCGGCGCGCTGACCGAGAGCTCCGGCCTTGCGGTCGGGGACACCATCCTCGCCATCAACGGCCGCCGCCTGTTTATCGCGGACGACATGTTTTACGAGCTGGCGCGGGTCAGGGACGGGCACGCGGACGTCGTTGTGGAGCGGGACGGCAAGGTAATCACCATTCCGGACGTCGCGTTCCCCACCACGACCCTCGAGGACGGCTCTTCGACCCTGACCCTCGATTTCAAGGTGCTGCCCGCGGCCAAGACGGTGGGCAACGTGCTGAAAAAGTCGGCGCTGTGGACGCTGTCGATCGGCAGGCAGATTTTCCTGTCGCTGGTTGATCTGGTGACGGGGAACGTGGCGATCAACCAGCTGTCCGGCCCTGTCGGGATTGTGCAGGTGATCGGGCAGGCGACCTCGATCGGGCTCAGCTCGGTGCTGATTATTCTCGCGTTCATCTCCATCAACCTCGGCATCTTCAACCTGCTGCCGCTGCCCGCGCTGGACGGCGGGCGGCTGGTGTTCCTGCTTATAGAGGCGCTGACCAGAAAGCGGCTCAACGCAAAGTATGAGGCGATTGTCAACACGGCGGGCTTTCTGCTGCTGTTTGCGCTGATGATTTTTGTGACCTATCAGGATGTGACCAAGCTGTTCACCTGAGCGGCGCGGCCGCGGATATGTCCATACAGGCAGCTGCGCGGCGATGCGGCGCGGGCGGCGGCAAGCCCTTTCCCGGCTGTGCCGGGCGGGCTGCGCCTGCCGGTTCGGCCTGCAAAGCGGGCAGCGGGCTTTTAGGAGAATGCGGAAGAATAAACAGGGAAAGCGGGGCGGAGAAGATGACAAAATCCATCCGGGTCGGCGGGCTGACCATCGGCGGCGGCGCGCCGGTTTCGGTGCAGTCCATGCTCAACGTGCACCACCTTGACGTGGCGGGGAATGTCGCGCAGGCGCGCGCGCTGGAGGCGGCGGGCTGCGAAATCGTGCGCGTCGCCATCCCAAACCGGGAGGCGCTGCGCCTGATTCCCGCAATCAAAGAGGCAGTGGATATCCCGCTCGTCGCGGACATCCACTTTGACTATCGCCTTGCGCTGGAGAGCGCGGCCGCCGGGGTGGACAAGATCCGCATCAACCCCGGCAATATCGGGGAGGACGACCACGTCCGGGCGGTTGTGCAGGCCTGCAAGCAGCGCAATATCCCGATCCGCGTCGGGGTGAACTCCGGGTCGGTTGAGAAGGAGATTCTGGCGCGGCACGGCGGGCCGACCGCACAGGCGCTGGTGGAGAGCGCGTTTTACCACGCAAGGCTTATCGAGAAATACGACTACGACCGGATTGTGCTGTCGATTAAATCCTCCGACCTGCGCACCATGCTGGAGGCGTACCGGCTGGCATCGGCGCAGTGCGATTACCCGCTGCACCTCGGCGTGACCGAGGCGGGCACCTATCACATGGGGCTGCTCAAATCCGCAATCGGGATCGGCGCACTGCTGTGCGAGGGCATCGGCGACACCGTCCGCGTCTCGCTGACCGACGATCCGGTGCGGGAAATCGAGGCGGCGCGGGACATCCTCAAGGCGGTCGGCCTGGGCGGCGGGGTGCAGATTGTCTCCTGCCCAACCTGCGGCCGGACGGAAATCGACCTCGTCTCCATCGCAAAGGAGATCGAGCAAAAAACGCGGCACATTCAAAAGAAGCTGAAAATAGCGGTGATGGGCTGCGTCGTCAACGGCCCCGGTGAGGCAGCCGAGGCGGATATCGGCATCGCGGGCGGGCGGGACTGCGCCGTCCTGTTCAAAAAAGGGGAGGTCGTCCGCAAGCTGACGGGGGACATCGCCGCAGAGCTGCTGACCGAAATCGAGCGGATGGTCTGAGGCGGCGTGTCCCGGCGCGCCGGCCGTGCGCGGACGAGGACACATTGCTCTGCGCCCAAACCGGCTGCGTGCCGCGGCTGCGGGTCAAAACCTGCGGCGGTCGGGCAGGATATGCACCGGCTGTACCGGCGGCTATCCTAATGCGCGCAAAGCTGTGCGCAGCGCTGTGTAAACGGCAAGGGTACACAGCCGCGTGCTCGGCCGCGCGCTTGGCCAAAGAGATTCATTCGGTGCGCTTGCATCGCGGCACCGCCCGTGCGGGCGGCGCGGAAAAGCAGGCCGGGCTTGCCCCAAGCCGGGAAGGATACGCAAACGCCGCGCAGTGTCGTGCGGACAGACAAGCACCCGGAGCCGCGCGCCCGGAGCCAAAAAGGCGCATTCGATACGCATCCGGCCGCGGCACCGCCCGCACAGGCGATGCGGGAAGGGCAGGCCGGGCTTGCCCAATCCGGCGAGATACGCAAAACCGGATTCCGCCATGCCTGCGCGGGCGGTGCGGGAAAAACCGGGCAAACCGGCGGATTGCGGACCGCCCCTGCGCCTGTATTTCGGCGCCCCGGAAGCGAGAAAGACACAATTTCACGATTGAGGAACACATATGCAAAAAAGCCTGAGCGCGATTCTGCCCGACCTGGAGGACGCGCGGAACGCGACAATTGAAAAGCTCTGCGTGGACAGGGACAGGGGGACGCTGTCTCTGTCCCTGTTTTGCGGCGCGCCGGACTGGGCGTTTGCGCAGTCGGTCGAGCAAAGCCTCCGGCAGGCGCTGCCCGGGACGGCGGTCACCCTGCGCTGGCGGTTCCCGCCGGAGAGCCTGACCGGCGACAGCTGCGCGTTTATCATCCGGACGCTGATTGCGCGCGGCGTTGCACTCAACGGCTTTTTTAACGGTGCGCAGTACGACCTTTCGGGGGACGCGCTCACCGTCACCCTCTGCCACGGCGGGGCGGGCATCCTGCGCTCGCTTGAGTTTGAGCGGCTGTTTGTCTGTGCCGCGCGGGAGATGTTCGGCCGGACAATCACCGTCGAGCTGGCCGGCGTGCTCGAGACCGAGCCGGGCGAACCGGAACAGCCGGCCGCCCTGCCGCAGAAAGCGGCCGCCGCGCCTGTGAAGAGTGAGAAAGCGCCACTTTCCCCGGCGGCTCCCAAAAAGGCGGCGCCGCCGCGCAGAAAGGGCGGCCGCACCCTGACCGCGGAGGATATGAATAACCCGCTGCTGCGGCTGGACAGCGACGGGTACGAGCAGGTCATCGGCCGCAAGCCGTCCCTTGCCGCGCTCAAGCCGCTGCGGGAGGTCTCGCTGGACGGCGGCCGCGCGGTGGTCTGGGGGGAGATTTTCGCCTGCGAGACCAAGGAGACCCGCTCCAAAATGACGGTGTACACCCTGTCCATCACCGACTACACCGGCTCGATTGACCTGAAGGCGCTCGACCGGGACAGGGAGTTCGCGGCGCTGGCCGAGCTGAAGGTGGGGGACACGCTGGTTGTGTTTGGGGAGATTCAGCACGACCGGTTTGTCAACGAGTTTGTGCTCAGCCCGCGGGACATCATCAAGGTCACCCCGGCGCGGCGCAGGGACGATGCGCCAAAAAAACGGGTCGAGCTGCACCTGCACACCAACATGTCGATGATGGACGCGCTGCCGACGGCCAAGGCGGTGGTCAGGCGCGCGGTCGAGTTCGGGCACCGCGCCGTCGCCTTTACCGACCACGGCGTGCTGCAGGCCTACCCCGAGGTGCAGGACGCCGTTTCGGGTATCCGGGACAAGAACCCGGATTTTAAGCCGATTTACGGGGTGGAGGCGTATTATATCGACGATTCCGCCAAGGTGGTCGCCGGCAATTCGGACGTCCCGATTGACGGCGAGCTGGTCTGCTTTGACCTTGAGACAACCGGGCTGAACGTCTCGACCGAGCGGATCACCGAAATCGGCGCGGTGCGCATCAAAGACGGGGAGATTGTGGACGAGTTCGACCTGTTCGTCAACCCCGAAAAGCCGATTCCGCCCAAAATCACCGAGCTGACCGGCATCACCGACGAGATGGTCGCCGACGCGCCCGGGGAGGCGGAGGCGGTGCGCCGGTTCCTGGAATACGCGGGCGGGCGGCCGCTGCTGGCGCACAACGCAGGCTTTGACATGTCCTTTATCCGCGCGGCGCTCGGCCGGATGGGGGAGGAGCGCAGCCTGGTCTCGCTGGACACCCTCACCCTGACCCAGGCGCTGCTGCCCGAGCTGAAAAAGTTCAAGCTGGACACCCTCACCCGCCATTTTAAGCTGCCGCAGTTCAACCACCACCGCGCGTGCGACGATTCTGCCGCGCTCGCCCGCATTTATTTTGAATGCGTGCCGATGATGCGGCAGCGGGACATCCGCACCCTCGGCGACATCAATCCCACCCTCGGCGGGCGGAACACCGCGCACATCCGCCCCAACCACATGGTGCTGCTTGTGCAGAACCACACGGGTCTGCTTAATCTGTACAAGCTGGTGACCAAGAGCCATCTGGAGTACTTCGCGAACAAGCGCCCGCGTATCCCGCTCAGCGAGCTGATGAAGCACCGGGAGGGACTGCTGATCGGCTCCGCGTGCGAGGCGGGGGAGATATACACCGCGCTGGTGGATGGGCGCCCGTGGGACGAGGTTGTCGAAAAGGCGCGCAAGTACGATTATTTTGAGATTCAGCCGGTCTGCAACAACCGCTTTATGGTGCGCCGGGAGACGCTGGCCGACGACGACGCCATCCGGGAGATGAACAAAAAGGTGCTGGCGCTGGCGGATTCGCTGGGCAAGCCGACCGTCGCGACCTGCGACGTGCATTTTCTGGACGAGCGGGACGGCATTTACCGCCAGATCCTGACCGCCGGCATGGGCTATGAGGACGCCGACGAGCAGCCGCCGCTCATTTTCCGCACAACCGGGGAGATGCTGGAGGAGTTCGGCTATCTAGGCGACCGCGCCTATGAGGTCGTGGTGGAAAACACAAACAAAATCGCAGACATGATCGACGGGGACATCTACCCCATCCCGTCCGAAACCTATACCCCCTCCATCGAGGGGTCGGAAGAGATGCTCGCGTCGATGGCGAAAAACAACCTGCGCGAGCGGTACGGCGACCACCCGGACAAATCGGTCACCGAACGGATGCAGAAGGAGCTGAATTCGATTATCGGCAACGGGTACGCCGTGCTGTACGTGATTGCGGAAAAGCTCGTGTCCAAATCCGAGAGCGACGGCTACCATGTCGGCTCGCGTGGGTCGGTCGGCTCCTCCTTTGTCGCAAACCTGATCGGCGTCTCGGAGGTCTGCCCGCTGCCGCCGCACTATATCTGCCCCAGCTGCAAGCACTTTGAGTACCGGCCGGAGGTCGGCTCCGGCTTTGAGCTGCCCAACATCCCGTGCCCCGAATGCGGCACGCCGATGCGCGGGGACGGCCACGATATCCCGTTTGAGACCTTCCTCGGCTTTAAGGGGGAAAAGCAGCCGGATATCGACCTCAACTTCTCGTCCGAGTACCAGTCCCGCGCGCACAAATACACCGAGACCCTGTTCGGCAAGGATCACGTGTTCAAGGCGGGGACGATTTCCGCTTTGCAGGAAAAAAAGGCGTTCGGCTATGTCAAAAAGTACCTCGAGGAGCGGGGCGTGGTCGTCAATAAAGCGGAGGAAAACCGGCTGGCGCTCGGCTGCACCGGGGTCAAGCAGACGACCGGGCAGCACCCGGGCGGCATGGTGGTTATTCCGGCGCAGTATGACATCACCGAGTTCACCCCGGCGCAGCACCCGGCGGACAAGGTCGACAGCGACATCATCACGACCCATTTTGACTTTAACTCGCTGCACGACACCCTGCTCAAGCTCGACGAGCTGGGGCACGAGGTTCCGACCATGTACCACCACCTGGAGCAGCTGACCGGCACAAACGTCAACGATGTGCCGATGAACGACGAGCGGGTCATGCAGCTGTTCACCTCGGTTGAGCCGCTCGGCATCTCCGAAAAGGATATCGACAGCAAAACCGGTACCTTCGGCATTCCCGAGATGGGCACGGTCGCCTCCCGGAACATGCTCATCGAGGCGCAGCCGAAGACCTTTTCCGACCTCATCCAGATTTCCGGGCTGTCCCACGGCACCGACGTGTGGAAAAACAACGCCCAGGATCTCATCCGCAGCGGCACCTGTACCATCAAGGACGTCATCGGAACGCGCGACAGCATCATGGTCTATCTGATCGGCAAGGGCGTGCCGAAGGATATGGCGTTTGAGATTATGGAATTCACCCGCAAGGGCAAGGCGGCGCAGAAATTCACCGAGCAGCATCTTGCAACCCTGCGCAGCTGCGGCGTGCCGGAATGGTATATCGAAAGCTGCAAAAAGATCAAATACATGTTCCCCAAGGCGCACGCCGCCGCCTACATCACCTCGGCCATCCGGCTTGCGTGGTACAAGCTCTATTACCCGCTCGCATTTTACGCGACCTATTTTACGGTGCGCGGCGCGGATATCGACGTTGAGGCGGCCGTGGGCGGCGCAAAGGCGGCAAAGAAAAAACTCGCCGAGCTTGGCGCTCTCCTGCGGGACGAGAGCAAGCGCACGGCGAAGATCGAGGATGCGTATGTGGTTGTGCAGATGCTGTGCGAGATGCTCTGCCGCGGGTATGAATTCCTGCCGATCAGCATCTGGAATTCCCACGCGACCCAGTACCGCATCGAGGACGGCAAGATCAGGCTGCCCTTTGTCGCGCTCAAGGGGGTCGGCGAGTCGGCGGCGGAGGCGCTGTACACAGCTGCGCAGAAAAACAGGAACTGCGTTTCGGCGGAGGATCTGCTGGGCGAGCCGGGGGTGACCGCGTCGCTCATCGACGCCATCGACAATATCGGCGGGCTGGAGGGTCTGCCCAGAACAAGCCAGATTTCATTTTTCTGAGCGCGCGGCGCGGTTCGGGTCATAGTCCGGGAAGTACCGCCGGACAAAATCAATCCGGGGACAGGCGACCGTTTTGCCGTCCAGATAGAACAGCGGGGCATCCGCGTCCGGGTCGAGCGCGAAGCGGACGCTGCCGGCGCACAGCAGCTGGCGGGCTTCGCCGTACGCGCTGTTCTGCGCGCCGCAGCCGTATTTCCGGTCGCCGAGAATCGGCGCGCCGAAAAAGGCGAGGTGGGCGCGAATCTGGTGGGTTCGCCCGGTAAACAGCTCGGCCTCGACAAGGCACAGGCCGTCCGCCCGGCGCGCCAGGGTGCGCAGCCCGGTGGTGATTTCCTTGGCGTCCGCAAAGGGGCGCGGCTTGACGACGGCGCGGTTGTCCTGCGGCTGCTTGCGCAGATAGGCGGTGTATACCCCGTCCGCGGGGGGCGGGGAGAGGGTCACGCACAGGTATTTTTTGACAATGCGCCGCTCGCGGATGATCCTGCCAAGCGCCGCGGCGGCGCGCGCATTTTTGCCCGCCAGCACGATCCCCTCGGTGCCGCGGTCGATGCGGTTGCACAGCGCCGGGGTAAACGCCGCGCCGCCCGCCGGGTCGTATTCCCCTTTTTCGTAAAGATAGCGCAGCAGCCGCGCAATCAGCGTGTCGCCGTGCTCCTTGGCGTCCTCGTGCGCCAGAAGCCCGGCGGGCTTGTAAAGCGCCGCGATGTTTTCGTCCTCGTAAAGGACGTCGAGCGTCTTTCCGGCGCGCAGGAACGCGGGGCGTTTGGGGGCGGCGGCAAAAAAGGAATCGGGCAGATACAGTTCCAGAACATCCCCGGCCGCCAGCCGGTCGGAGGCGGCGCAGCGCCTGCCGTTGCGCTTGATGCGCTTGGTGCGCAGGAATTTATAAAGCGCCGACAGGCCGAGGCCGGGAACGGCCTTTTCCAAAAAGCGATTCAGGCGGACGCCGTCGTCCGCCGCGGTGATCTGATACTGTTTCATTCCGGCTCTTTCCGTCCAAAATTTCGTCGGGACAAGCCCGCTTGTCTATCATAATATAGAATAAATCGGATGTAAAGCAAACGCAGACAGAGGGGGGGATTCGATGCACGAGGGACACCGGCAGCGGCTGAAGAACCGGTTTATCAAAAACGGCCTGCGGGATTTTGAGCCGCACGAGGCGCTTGAGCTGCTGCTGTCCTTCGCAATCCCGCGCAAGGACACCAACGAGCTGGCGCACCGGCTGATTGCGGCGTTTGGCGGGTTCGACCATGTGCTGGAGGCCGATTTGCAGAGCCTGCGGCAGGTGGAGGGCGTCGGGGAACACACGGCGGTGCTGCTCAAGGCCGTTTTTGAGACGCGCGCCTATTACGAGGCGCAGAAAAACCAGAAGGCCTTTGTGGCCACAAGCTCGGCCGCGGCGATTCGCTACGCGCAGTCCCTCTTCGTCGGCGAGCAGCGGGAGGTGAGCTATCTGCTCTGCTTTGATGCCAGGCTCAAGCTCATCAACTGCGCCGAAATCACCCGCGGCAGTCTGACCCAGACGGCGGTCTCGATTAAGCGGATTGTGGAGCTTGCCAGCATAAACAAGGCAGTTTCGGTGATTGTGACCCACAACCACCCGAACGGGCTGGCAATCGCCTCGGACGACGACCTGGAGGCGACGCGCCAGATTATGCGCGCGCTGAAGATGATCGACGTCACCCTGAGCGACCACATCATCGTCGGCGAAAAGTTCGCCATCTCCCTCGCCGACGCGGGCGTGATTTACAACATGCGGGAGACGCTGCGCTGAGCCGCGCCCCGCGCGGGGGAAAGCGGACACTTTGGCCGTGCTGGCTTCCTCTGCTGACCGCCCCGTGCGGCGGGGTGGCTTTTGCCAAAAATTTCGCCCGGGGTGCAGGGTGCCCGGGACAACAGGCTGTGCCCTATGCGGCCGGTCGTGCCGGCGACCCCGGATGGATTGCCGCGGGCAAAGCCCGAAAGGGAACGGCAGGCGATGAGCAAACGCGGCAAGCCCGGCGCCGCGGCCCTTTGCCCGGC
>CAZYAV010000020.1:15945-44895 GCA_964645785.1 uncultured Oscillospiraceae bacterium | reverse complement strand
GCCGGTCACTGCCCCGTGGCCGGGATACCCGGCCTGTGCAGCCCGCCCGGCTTGCAATCCTGTCTCCGCGCCGCCCGGCAGCGGGGAGGACGGCAAAAAGCCAGTGCGCCGCAGCTTCGGACGCCGGCCGAGCGGGCGCGGTATTATATTATAGGCCGCATCGCGGGGACGGGCAGCCTGCGGATACAGCCTGGGCGTCCGCAGCTTCCGGGTCGCCTCGAACGAATGCCCGGCCGGACTTAGCGCAGAGGGTCAGGCGCGCTTCAGGCCGGTTTAAGCGGGAGAGGATAGAATGAATAAAAACCGGTGTGAGTGCAGAAGAGTGCGCTGCCCTGGCCGGGGCTGAGCGGAATTCCGCACCGTGCTTCCGGTAACGCTCCGCACCGGACAGAGCCCCGCACCCCCTGCGGGACAGGGCGCACCCGCAGCGCCGCGGCGGGGCGGATAAAAAACAGAAAACGCCCCGTTTTCTGTTGCGATTCCCGCGCGGGGACTATATAATACTATAAGTGTGCAATGCGGCGCATGGCGGTTCCGTCCGTGATTCACGGCGGCCGGGCGGGCGCATCGGGCGGCGCGGCACAGACGAAAAACAAGAGCCAAATTCGTTTATTGACATATACTGGTATGAAATCCAAATGAGATGGCAGGTGGTGAAGGCATGGCGTTGGTTGTCATGAAATTCGGCGGCAGCTCGGTGGCCGACAGGGAGCGGCTGATGAACGTCGCGGGGATTGTGACCCGTTGTGCGGGCGAGGGGAACGAGGTGGTCGTGGTTGTGTCTGCACAGGGGGATACGACGGATGACCTGATCGAAAAAGCGAACGAGATTACCCACCGCGCGCCCAAGCGGGAGATGGATATGCTGCTGTCGACCGGCGAACAGATTTCGGCGTCGCTGCTGGCGATGGCCATTGATTCGCTGGGGTACAGGGCGGTTTCCCTCAACGGGGAGCAGGCGGGCTTCCACACAAATTCGATGCACACAAGCGCGCGGATCAAGCGGGTGAACGCGGAGCGTATTCGCAGCGAGCTGGATGACAACAATATTGTTGTGGTAACCGGATTTCAGGGGGTGGACAAGAACGGGGACATCACCACCCTCGGCCGGGGCGGCTCGGACACAAGCGCGGTTGCGATTGCGGCCGAGATGCATGCGGATATCTGCAAAATCTACACCGATGTCGACGGGGTCTACACCGCCGACCCGCGCAAAATCCGGAACGCCAGGAAGCTGGAGGAGATCAGCTTTGACGAGATGCTGGAGCTCTCCTCCCTCGGCGCGCAGGTGCTGCTCAACCGCTCGGTGGAGCTGGCGCAGAAGTATAATGTAAAGCTGGAGGTGCTCTCGTCGCTGACAGGCAACCCCGGCACGGTCGTCAAGGAGGTTGTCAATTTGGAAGGAATGCTCATCAAAGGGGTGACAAAGGACACGAGCTTTGTCTCCGTTTCGCTTATGGAAATCCCCGACCGCTCGGGATTTGCGTTCAAGCTGTTCTCCCTGCTTGGCGCGCGGGGGGTCAATGTCGACGTGATTCTGCAATCTGTCGCGCGGGACGATACGCGGGATATCTCCTTCACCGTGCCGGCCGGCGACCTGGAAACGGTGCGCGCGGTGCTGGCGGAAAACGAGCGCCCGCTCGGCGCTAAGGGCTATACGGTGGACGAGGACGTCGCAAAGGTGTCGATTGTCGGCGCGGGTATGATGAGCCACGCGGGGGTTGCCGCGCGGATGTTCCGCGCGCTGAGCGACGCGGGCATCAACATCAAGATGATCTCGACGAGCGAAATCAAGATTTCGGTAATTGTTTCAAGAAAGGACGCCGACCGCGCGGTTGAGGCCGTGCACGACGAGTTTATCAACGAATGACAAGACAGGAAATCAAGCCGGGAATTTTCTTTACCGCGATTGAGGGTGGCTATAAAAAAAGCCGCCTTTCGGTCTCGCTGATTGCGCCCGCCGCGCGGGAGACGGTCACCGAAACCGCGGTGCTGCCGTATATGCTGGAGCGGGGGACGGCCGGCTGCCCCGACATGACCGCGCTCAAGCGGCGGCTGAGCGGGCTGTACGGGACGGGGATGCTGACCGGGTACGCGTCGGTCAATTTTGCGCGAATTGTCGAATGCGTCATGAGCGGGGCGGACGGCTCGCTGCTGCCGGACGGCGGCCGGGTCGCTGCGGAGCGCGCAGCGCTGCTGCTGGACGTGCTGCTTGACCCGCATCTTGAAAACGGCCTGTTTTGCAGCGACTGGCTGGCAATCGAGCGGGAAAAGCAGCGGGAGACCATCAACGCGGTCATCAACGACAAGATGGACTATTGCTACAAGCTGCTGACCGAGGAGTTTTACAAGGCGGATGTGCGCGCGCTGCCCCCCGACGGGTTCGCGGAGGATCTGGACGGCATCACTGCCGCGCGGCTGACCGAGGTATACCGCGCGTTTATCCGCGGCTGCACGGTCGAGATCATGTATGTCGGGCCGGATGTGGCGCGGCATGAGGCGGTGGCGCGCGAGGCGGCCGGGCGGTTTTCGCTCGACCCCGTGCCGGTGCCCCCGCTTGCCCCGGTTGCGAAGAACGGCGGGACGGTTGAGATTGCGCGCGCGCTCGAAGTCGAGCAGGACAAGCTCGCGTTCGCGTACACCAACGGCACGCTGCCCGACCGGCGGCAGCAGGCAGTGCTCAAGGTTGCCTGCGCGCTGTTCGGCGGCATGGCAACCTCCCGGCTGTTCAAAAACGTGCGGGAAAAACAGAGCCTGTGCTACGCCATCTCGGCAAGCCCCTGCTTCGGCGCGGGCGGCGGGATGCTGGTCGGCTGCGGGGTGGAGCACGCCAACGCGCAAAGGGCGCGGCAGGCAATCGAGCAGGAGCTGCGCCGGTTTGCCGAAAACGGACCGACCGAGCAGGAAATGGAGCAGGTTCGGCTGCTTTACCGCAGCGTGTTCGGCGGGCTGTATGACAACGCGAACACAATCGCAAAGTACGAGTCCAACTCGATTTTGCGCACGGGCGGCCTGACCGACCCGAAGGAGGAGCTTGCGCTGATTGAATCGGTTACGGCGGCGCAGGCGGCGGAAATGCTCGGGGGCATGCAGCTCAACTGCGTTTGCCACCTGTGTGAAAAGGAGGGTGCGTGAGATGACCGGCGAGACGATCAAAAGCGCCCTGCTGGGCGAGCAGTACCACAGATATGTGCTGGACAACGGGCTGACCCTGCTGGTCTACTCCATGCCGGAGAAAAAGGGCGCGTATGCGCTGCTGGGCACGAAATTCGGCTCGACAACCCGCTCGTTCACCCTGGGCGGGCGGCGGGTGGAGGTTCCGGCCGGGATTGCGCATTTTCTCGAGCACAAGCTGTTCGAGAGCGAGGAGGGGGACGCGTTCGACCTGTTTGCCAAAACGGGCGCCAGCGCGAACGCGTATACCTCGTTCGACAAAACCTGCTATCTGTTCAGCGCATCCATCAACATTGAGGAATCCCTGCGCACCCTGATCCGCTTTGTGACCAGCCCGCACTTTACCGAGCAGACGGTCGCGAAAGAGCAGGGCATTATCGGGCAGGAGATCAAAATGTACGACGACAGCGCCGACTGGGCGATTGCGACCATGTCGCTGCAAAGCCTTTACCGGCTGCACCCTGTCCGGGACGACATCGCGGGCACGGTGGAATCCATTGCCGAAATCACGCCCGAAATTCTATACGACTGCTATAACGCGTTTTACCGGCCGCAGAATATGGCGCTCGCGATTGCGGGCAGGGTTGACCCGCAGCGGGTGCTGGAAATCTGCCTGGAGGAATACGCCGCGGTCAGCGCCCCGGCCGAGCCGGTGGTGCGCGCCGCCGTCACCGAGCCGCCGGAGATTGCCGAACCCCTGCTTGAGCGGCGGATGCAGGTGTTTGCGCCCGAGTTCAGCCTTGCGTATAAGGAGGAGCCGTTCGACCTCGCCAACCGCACCCGGCAGGAGCTCGGTTGCCGGATGATTCTGGAGCTTGCCGCCGGGGAGACAAGCCCGCTTTACCGCCGGCTGTACGACGGCGGGCTGATTAACGACACCTTTGAGACAAGCTCGCTGGACGACGACGATTACCTGTGCGTCACGTTCGGCGGGGAGAGCGAGAACCCGCAGGCGGCGGCGCGGGAGATTCAGGCGGAGCTTGCAGCCATGCAGGCGCGGGGGCTCGACCCCGAGCGGTTCGAGGAGCTGCGGCGGGAAATCTACGGCTCGGCCATCTGCGGGCTGGACAGCGTCGAGAACACGGCGACCAAGATGCTGTACGCCGAATTCAAAAACGCCTCGATTTATGATATACTCGACGAGGTTCAGGCCATCACATGCGCGGAGGTCGAGGCGCAGCTGCGCCGGATGTTCCGCAGGGAGAAAAGCGCGCTGTCGGTCGTGTGGCCGACGGACAGACAGGAGTGAGAAACGATGAGCACAACGGTGAGCTTCCCGGGGCTGGGGCTGGAATTCTCGGTCAACCGGGTCGCCTTTTCAATCGGCGGGTTTGAGATTTACTGGTACGGCATCCTGATTGGGCTGGGGCTTGCGCTGGGCATGATTTACGCGCTGACCCACGCGCGGGAGTTCGGCATCGACGCCGACCGGATGCTGGATGTCATCATCTGGGGCACGATTTTCGGGGTGATCGGCGCGCGGGTCTATTACGTCGCGTTTGCGCCGCAGGGGATGTTCACCGGTATCCGGGATATCCTCGACATGCGCAAGGGGGGCGTCGCGTTTTACGGCACGGTAATCGGCGCGATTCTGGCCGCGTTTGTCGCCTGCAAAATCCGCAAGGTGAAGTTTTTGCCGATGGTCGATTCGGCCACCGTCGGCTTCCTGGTGGGGCAGGGGATCGGCCGCTGGGGCAATTTCTTCAACCAGGAGGCGTTCGGCATCAACACGACGCTGCCCTGGGGTATGACCAGCGAGACGGTCACCCGGTATCTGACCAGCCATTCCGCAGCGCTGGAGGCGCGCGGCATCTTCGTCGACCCCATGATGCCGGTGCACCCGACCTTCCTGTATGAATCGCTGTGGTGCCTGCTGGGGGCGCTCGTCTTTATTCTGTACGCAAAGCGCCGCAAATTTGACGGCGAGATGACCCTGATGTATTTTGCCTGGAACGGCTTTGGCCGCGCGTTTATCGAGGGGCTGCGCACCGACAGCCTGTATGTCGGCGAAATTCGGATCTCCCAGATGCTGGCGATTGTGGGCGCGGCGCTTGCGCTGCTCATGATCCTGGTGGTTCGCGTAATCATCAACCGCCGGAATGACCCCGCGTTCCTCCTGCCCTACGGGCACACGGAGGCCTGCGCCGTTCAGCTGGCGGAGTTTGAGCGGGAAAGGCAGGAAAAGAGTCGGAAGAAGAAGGGGAAGGCGGCGGACGAGCCCGAGCCGGAGCAGCCCGAAGCGGAGGAACCGGTGCCCGTAGAGGCCGTGCGCGCGGACGAGGCGGAGGATGCGGACGCCCCCGATGCGCAGCCGAAATCGAAGCCGGTTCCGGCCAACCGGGACGGGGGCAAAAAGCCCGCCAAGCCGGCCAGCAGGAGGCTGGACGCGCAGGGCAACGAGCTTGCGCCGGAGCCGAAGCCGCAGGAACCGGCCGCGGCGGAGCCGGAAGCGTCGCCGGAAAGCGAGCCGGCGGCGGACGGGACGGAAAAGCCCGCAGAGAAGAGCGGGACACAGCCGCCCAAAAAGCCGCGGGCAAAGAAGGCGGCCAAGCCGGAGCAGGAAGCGGACGGTAAGCCGCTTGAAAAAGAGCCGGCCGGGGCGGACGAGCCCGCAAAGGAGAGCGGGGCGCAGCCGCCCAAAAAGCCGCGGGCGAAAAAGGCGGCCAAACCGGAGGCGGAAGCGGACGGTAAGCCGCTTGAAAAAGAGGCGGCCGGGGCGGACGAGCCCGCAAAGCCCGAAGCACCGGCCGCGGCGGAGGAAACGGGCGAAAGCCCGCAGGATTCACCGGCCGGGCAGCAAGCGACGAAGCCCCGCAAGAGGTCGAGCCGCAAAAAGGCGAACCCGGAAGAGACCTGACAAAAGCGCCCGGACAGAGCGCGGACGGCCGCGCCGCCGGTTCCGCATAATCCAAAAAAGGAAAAGCTCCGGCTCGTGCCGGAGCTTTTGCTGTATCGGGGGCTTGTCCGGATAAGCCCGGGCAAAGCGCGGCGGGGGGCGCGGCACGAGCCTTGTCAAGTGAGCGAGTACCGTGCTATGCTGGGATTGAACGGATTTTGCGCCTTCCCGGGCGCGAAAAGGGGGACGCGGCATGAAATACTATCTCGGCATTGACCTTGGCGGAACCAACATTGCAGTCGGCGTACTGGACGAAAGCTATCGCTTCCTTGCAAAGCACAGTGTGCCGACCGGGCGTCTGCGGCCGGCGGACGAAATCGTGCGGGACATGGCGCGGGCGGCGGACAAGGCGCTGGACATGGCGGGGCTTGTGCGGGCGCAGCTTGAATGGGTCGGGATCGGCGCGCCGAGCACCATTGACCCGAACACGCGCCGGGCTCTGTTTGCCAACAACCTCGGGTGGCGGAACTTTGACCTGATCGCCGCGTTCAGGCAGTATTTTGACACGCCGGTTTTCCTCGCAAACGACGCGGACTGCGCCGCGCTCGGCGAGGCGCTCGCGGGGGTCGCGAAGAACTACGATACCTGCATGATGATTACAATCGGAACGGGGCTGGGCGGCGGCGTAATCCAGCACAGGAAAATTTACGCGGGCGGCAACGGTTTTGGCTGCGAGCCCGGCCACACAACCATCAACTTTGACGGGGAGCTGTGCAGCTGCGGGCGGCGGGGCTGCCTGGAGGCGTACGCGTCGGTCACGGCGCTGATTCGGGACACGCTGCGCGCCATGCAGGCCGACCCCCAATCCGCCATGCACGAGCTGTGCGGGCACGACCCGCAAAAGGTCAACGGCCGCACGGCATTTGACGCGGCGCGGCAGGGCGACCCTGCCGGGCAGCAGGTGGTTGACCGGTACATTGAATACCTCGCGCTGGGGCTGTCTAACTTTTCGGTCTTTTTCCGGCCGCAGGCGTTTATCCTCGGCGGCGGCGTCAGCAACGAGGGGGAGTATCTGCTTGCGCCGCTGCGCCGCCGTTTGCGGGAGCTGGATCTCTATGACACGGTGCCGCAGCCCGCGGTGCTCAGGGCGTCGCTCGGCAATGATGCGGGCATCATCGGTGCGGCGTTTGCGGGCAGAGCCATGTAAAGGCGCGGTTCGCGGCGGAATTTTGCGTGAACGGAACGGGCAGGCCAAACCGGGGCTGAACCAAACCGGCGGTACCGGCCGGGCGGATGAGAGCCTGGCGCGAACCGGCGGGCATTTATTGCCGTTCCGGGCATTTTCGTGCACCCCGTGCACGCCGCCGCGCGGGCGGGATGATGGGGCTGGCCGCCGTGACAGAGCCGCGAACCCGTGGGCGCGGCTTTTTGCCGTCCCCGCCCTGGCGAAATCGGAAATCAAAAGCCCCGCCCCGCGCCGTCCAAAGAGGGGCGGCTTTCTCTGCGAGCGGGAATGACCCCAAACGGTTTTCAGGGCGCCCTGCGCAAGCGGGGAACCCCGGGAGGCTTTGCATTTAATCTGTGGGAAAGCGGTGCAGCGGCTGGCTGCGCCGCTTTTGTGTTTGCGGAAAACTTTTTGCGGATGTGCACTTGAAAAGTTCCTTCGATTTCTTCTTTGGGAGCAAATCCATTATAAGAATCTCCCTCCGGGGGCACTTTACCTATATGCGGTTTATCCTGTGCGCGGGGGACGGGCTTGTTTTTCCCGCGCGCCGGCAGCCGCCCAATCATGAGAAAGGGCAGCTCTGCCGTCAATCCGCCCTGCGCGCCGCCCGCTCACCGGCCGCGCCACGCCTGGCCGAGCAGTGTGCACGCGGTGGCGATATCCGCCTCGGTCAGGGAGGAATAGCCGAGCACAACGGTCGGCGGGCAGGGGGTGTCCGGCGGCGCAAGCGCGTATTCGGACAGGCCGCGGACGTGAACGCCGCGCGCGGCGGCCGCCTGCACGAGCGCCTGTTCGCACAGGCCGACCCGCGGCTGCGCGAGCAGATGCAGCCCGGTGTGCGCGCCGAGGAGGGTCAGCCGCTCCCGGCCGACCGCGTCCTGCAGCGCGTGCACCAGGACATTGCGCCGCGCCCGGTAGGCGACACGCGCCCGGTTGAGGTGGCGCACAAACGCGCCGCTTTGGATAAACCGCCGCAGGGTGTGCTGCTCAAAGCGGGAGACGGTGGGGGAATAGGCGGCGTACCGCGCGCGGAACGGCTCGACCAGGCCGGCAGGCAAAACCATATACGCGATGCGGATGGAGGGGGCGATGATGCGGGAAAAGGTGCCGATATAGATGACCCGCCCCGCGCTGTCCAGTCCCTGCAAAGCGGGGATGGGACGGGTGTCAAAGCGGAACTCGCTGTCATAGTCGTCCTCGATGATATACCGGCCGGGGCGGGCGGACGCCCAGCCGAGCAGCCGCTGGCGGCTGGACATCGGCAGAATCGCGCCGGTGGGGAACTGATGGCTGGGGGTGACATAGACGACCGACGCGCCCGAGGCCTCCAGCGCATCGACCGACAGGCCACTTTGGCCGACCGGGATAAACACACAGCTTGCCCGGTTGTTGACCAGCACCTGCCGCACCCGGCTGTAGCCCGGGTTTTCCAGCGCGAACACCTGCCCGCTGAACAGCCCGGCAAGCAGCCCAATCAGATACTCAATCCCGGCGCCGACGACAATGCGCCCCGCCTCGCACCGCACGCCGCGGTATTCGTGCAGATAGTCCGCAATGGCCGCGCGCAGGGGGAAATCCCCCTCCCGCTCGCCGATATCGAGATAATCGGGGTGCTCGGTCAGGATTTCGCGCTGGAACCGCGCCCAGGTTTTATAGGGGAACAGGGAGGGGTCGACCCCGCTGGTGCGGAAATCGTACAGCCACGCCGGGGTGGCGGGCGCGGGCGGCGCGGCCGGCTGCGGCGCGGAATCGGGCAGGGCGGGCAGGCGGTCGATGCGGCAGACGTAAAACCCGCTTTTGGGGCGCGACTGCACATACCCCTCCGCAACCAGCATCTGATAGGCGGCGTCGACTGTGTTCAGGCTCAGGGACAGCTGCGCGGCGAGCGCCCGCTTGGAGGGCAGCTTTTCCCCGGCGCGCAGGGTGCCCTGCCCGATCTGGCCGGCAATATTTCTGTAAAGCTGTAGATAGAGCGGCCCTGCGCCCTTTTGAATCAGGGTGGGGAAGGAAAGGTCCAACCGGCTCACCTCCGCTGATCTGAACCCATAAAGATATTATTTTCTGGATATTTTAATAATATCACAATCTGCGTAAAATAGGAACACAGAGAAACCCAAGCAACGGAGGCGAGGACAGCATGGAAGAGAAAAAGGAATTGCAGCAGGAAACAAAGCGGTTCAACACCCGGCTGATTGCGATGATTGGGCTGATGGCCGCGCTGGTGTTTGTGGGCACCTTTTTGCGCATCAAGATCCCGGTTGGCAGCGACGGCACCATGCTGCATTTCGGCAACGTGTTCAGCCTGCTGGCCGGGCTGCTGTTCGGCGGCCTGCCGGGCGGGCTCGCGGCCGGAATCGGCAGCGGCCTGTTTGACCTTTGCAGCGAGTACGCGTCCGAGGCGTGGATTACCTTCCTCAACAAATTTGTCATGGGGTTTGTCGCGGGGCTGGTGGCGCATTGGGGCAGGCGGGAGCCGGGCAGGACGCGGCTGGTGCTGGCGGCCGTGTCCGGCTCGCTGAGCTACTGCGTGCTGTACATCGCCAAGACGATTGTCACCAACCGGTTTATCAACGGGCTGCCGTGGGAGGGCGTCTGGCCTGTTGTCGCGGTCAAGGGCGCGGTCACGCTGACCAACGGGCTCATCGCGGTGGTTGCCAGCCTGGTGCTCTATTCCGTCCTCAAGCCCGCCCTTGTGCGCGCGCACATTCTGGAATAACGCCGGGGAGGCCGCGGTGCGCGCTTCGTTCCGCCGTGCCCTGCGCCGACTTGCCCCAGGAACGGCGCCGGAACCCCAAAATCAAACGCCAAAAGACCCGCCGGAGCCCCGGCGGGCCTTTTTCCCGCGTGCGGCAGCGGGCAATGCGAACGGCCTGACAGCGCGCGGCGGCGTGTGTCCCCCTGTGCCGCCTTGCGCCCGTTCACCTGTATAGTATATCTGTAATTCAGATAAATTGCAATATCTGAATTACAGATAATACAGAATAATGTTGAGGTGATAGTATGGTTTGCCCCAACATTCGCGCGCTGCGCGAGGACAGGGATCTCAAACAGCGGGAGGTGGCCAGGGTTCTCAACATCGCGCAGAACACCTATTCGCAGTATGAAAACGGGGTGATTGAGTGGACGGCGCCGGTGCTTATCCGGCTTGCGGAATACTACAACGTGAGCGTCGATTACCTGCTGGGTCTGACCCGCCGCACCGAGCGGTACCCCGAAAGCTGAGGCGCAGCTCGCTCAGTTCTGGTGGCGGACAAGCTCGTAATCGTCCCCGGATTGATAGTAGGGGCAGGCGTCACAGGCACTGCGCAGGAATTTTTCGGCCTCGTCCTCGTCCAGATCCATCTCGCAGACATACCAGTCGTAGTATTCGTCGTAGGCGTAGTGGGCGCAGTCCTCACAGCGGGTCATCGCGCGGCCTCCCCGCATGCGGCGGCAAGCCGGCCAAGCCGGTCGAGGAACTCCGCCTCCACCTGGGCAAAGGGGCGCAGGCGCAGGTCGGGCGCCGAGCGGAGCGGAGAATCCTCGTTGGCGAGGTCAACCCCGATAAGCTCCAGAAATTCGCAGCGCAGGATGCGGTCGTCGATGCTGCGAATCTGCGCCTGCTCGCTGTCACTCAGGTTAGACAGGCCGTATTTTTCAAAAATCGCGCCCTGCAAGCCCGCCTCGATGGTGAGATAGTCGGGCAGATTGTGCTTGACCGGGCGGACAATGTCGGCGATATACGCCTCGCTCGCGTCGTGCAGCAGGCAGGCGAGCTCGAGGCGCGCGCCGAGCCCCCGCGCCTGCGCCTCGGCCGCGCAGTTGAGCGAGTGCTGCGCCACCGAATAAAACCGGCTGGTGTGCCCGTTGGAGCGGCAGATGAGGGAGAGCGCGTGCGCGATATCCTCGGCTTTGATGTCCTGCTGCCGCGGGGCAAGCGGGTCGAGCGGCGTGTGGGTGTAGGTGCAAAGGCAGTGCTTCATAAACTGTTCGTTCATAGTGCCTCCTGTGGGAACGCGTCAAGATAAGCCTGAATCAGCTGCTGGGCGACGCTGTGCGGCGGCACGGCGTCCAGCGCCGCCCGCAGCGGGAACCAGCGGGCGCTGTCCACCTCGCCCGAAAGCCGGAACGCCGCCTTTTTGACCCGCGCGCCGAACCCCAGCATCAGCAGCTCCTTCTTTTCCATGCCCCAGCTGCCAAGCGGGGTCAGGCGCTCGGCGGTCAGGCCGGTTTCCTCAAAAATCTCCCGCCGCGCGGTCTCCTGCGCAGTTTCCCCGATTTTGATATACCCGGCGATGCAGACGTAATGCGCCGTGTTGACATAGCCCTGCCGGATCAGCGCGGCCTCGCCGCACTCGTTGACGGCAAGCGCGATGATGCAGGGGGCGGGCAGGTCGAACAGCGGCTTTTTGCAGCCCTCACAGTAGGGGACAAGCCCCTCGTCTCCAATCTCGCGCGGGACAAGGCGGGCGCCGCAGTGCGGGCAATATGTAAATCTCATGGCTTCACCTGCTTGGGTTGGAATCCCGGCGGCGGCAGAGCCTGCGCCCCCAAAAGAGGCCGCCCGCCCGGGTCTGTCTGTATCTTAGCATAAACCGCCGCGCAGCGCAAAAAGCATTTGCCGTTCGGCGCGCAATGGGGTATAATAACAGTGATTAGCCGGTATGTGCAGCGGGTGCGTCCGCGCCGCCCAAAGGGGCGGGATGCGCGCCGGAGACAGAAGGGTGGAGAAATTCCGATGACCGTGCAGGAGTGCTATGCCGCGCTGGGCGGCGATTATGACGACGTGATGCGCCGCTTTCGCACCGAGGAAAAGGTGCGGAAATTTGCGCTGATGTTTTTGCGGGATACAAGCTACAGCGACCTGTGCGCGGCGCTGGCGCAGGGCGACGCTGAAACGGCGTTCCGCGCGGCGCACACGCTCAAGGGCGTGGGGCAAAACCTGGGCTTTACCGCGCTGTATCAGGCCGCGAGCGAGCTGACCGAGCTTTTGCGCGGCGGCCAGATGACCGGCGCCCAGCCGCTCAAAGCGGCGGTGGACGAGGCGTTTGCGCGCACAGACAGCGCGGTGCGTGCCCTGGCAGCGGAGGGCTGAGGCAGCAGTAGATGCCCGCCCGGGCGGGCTTTCTATACAGCGCCCGCACAGCCCGGGGTGCCCGGGCTCCGGCGGGGAAGCGGGGCGGCTGCAAACGCTGCGCTTGATGCAGGCGGGGCGCATGCCCGCCCTGCCCGCCGCTTGCGCTTTGCGGCGGCGTGTGATACACTGGGCAAGGCGGCCGCGCGGTGCGGCCGGTACACAACGGGATGAGGAGTGAAAAGATGAAGAATGGTTCCTGCAAATAAGAAAACGCTGTGGCGATGCCGGTTGGCGGGATTGCCGCGCCCATTGCAGGGAACCTCTTTTTGAATGGCGAATCGAAGAACGGCGCGCGTCTTTGGCAGGCGGCGCTTTGGCGAAGAGTCACGGGGGCGAACTGACCTGCGGCTCTTTTTTTGACGCCGCCGGGAGGCGCGCGGAGCCGCTGCGGCATCCACGGAACGCAAAAGGAGGATGCGACATGTCTATGATTCAGGTTTCGGGGCTGCGCTTTGCCTATCCCGGGAGCGCGACCCCTGTATTTGAGGATGTGAGCTTTCAGATTGACACCGGCTGGCGGCTCGGCTTTATCGGGCGGAACGGCCGGGGGAAAACGACCTTTTTAAAGCTGCTGTGCGGCGAATACGAATACGGCGGCCGGATTACTGCGCCGGTGACCTTCGACTACTTCCCCTATCCGGTGGCGGACGCGCAAAGGCCGGCGCGCGAGGTGCTGGCGGGGGTCGCCCCGCAGGCGGCGGAGTGGGAGCTGCTGCGGGAGCTTTCGCGGCTGGAGCTGCGCGAGGAGCTGCTGGAGCGGCCATTCGAGACCCTTTCGGGCGGCGAGCGGACAAAGCTGCTACTGGCGGCGCTCTTTTTGAACGAGGGGCGGTTTCTGCTGATCGACGAGCCGACCAATCACCTGGACGCGCACGCGCGCGAGCTGGTTTCCGCCTATCTGCGCCAGAAAAAGGGGTTCATCCTGGTCTCGCACGACCGGCGGTTCCTGGACGGATGCGTCGACCACATCCTGTCCTTTAACCGCTCGACGATCGAGGTGCAGAGCGGCAGCTTTTCGTCCTGGTTTGAGAATTTCGAGCGAAAACAGGCCTTTGAGGCGGCGCAGAACGAGAAGCTGAAAAAGGACATTGCCCGGCTGGACACCGCCGCCCGCAGAGCCTCCGCCTGGTCGGACAGGGTGGAGGCCTCCAAATACGGCGACGGCTCGGTGGACAGGGGCTATATCGGGCACAAGTCCGCCAAAATGATGAAGCGCGCCAAGGCGATTGAGGCGCGCCGCCGGCAGGCGGCCGACCGGAAGGCCGGCCTGCTGAAGGACGAGGAAAAGGCGGAGACGCTGAAGCTGCGCCCGATGCCCGCCCGGCCGGGTGCACTCGTCCGGCTTGAGCGGGTGCAGATTGTCTATGACGGGCGCGCCGTCTGCGCCCCCGTCAGCCTGTGCGTCCGGCAGGGGGACAGGGCGGTGCTGGACGGCGGCAACGGCAGCGGCAAAAGCAGCCTGCTGCGGCTGCTCGCGGGCGAGCCGGTTCCCTTCAGCGGCGAAAAGAGCGGGATGTCCGGGCTGGTGATTTCCTATGTGCCGCAGGATGTCTCCTGGCTGCGCGGGGATTTAGGCGCGTTCGCGCGGGAAAGCGGGGTCGAGGAAAGCCTGTTCAAGACGATTCTGCGCAAAATGGGCTTTGAACGGGCACAGTTTGAGGCGGACATGGGAGGCTATTCGGACGGGCAGAAGAAAAAGGTGATGATTGCCAAAAGCCTGTGCGAGCGCGCGCACCTGTACCTGTGGGACGAGCCGCTCAATTACATCGACCTGTATTCCCGGCTGCAAATTGAGCGGCTGATTCAGTCCTTTTCCCCTACGATGATTCTGGTTGAGCACGACCGCGCGTTCCAGCAGGAAATCGGAACGGCGTGGGTGGACGTCCGGCCGGCGGATTGACCGAACCGGCCGCCGGGCTCGGGCGGGTTCGACAGCTTTGCCGCGCGCCGCGGTGTAGAGTGTTCTCAGGATCGGGGTGAGGACATGACAGTATGCAGACAGCGCCCGCGCCGCGGGGAATCCCGCCGGGCAAAACAGCCCTGCCCGGCGGGGCAGGGCGCGGCCGGCCGTGACGCGGCCGTGCGGGAAAGGCGCTTTGCGGCGCTGTGCGCGGCGGCCGCGCTCTGCCTGCTGTGGGCGGCATTGGCGGCCAGCGCCGCCCTCTGGCAAAGCCGCGCCGCGCAGCCCGGGGCACGGAACCCGCGCCCCTTTGCGCCCAAGGCGCCGGCCGCCCGCACGGTCGATTTCGCGGCGCTGCGCGCGGTCAACCCCGATATTGTCGGCTGGATACACGGCGCGCAGCTGGGTATCGACGAGCCGGTGGTGCAGGCGGTGGACAATGCGCGCTATCTTTCTACCGGCTTTGACGGCGGCGAGGACGCGCGCGGCACGGTCTTTCTGGACTGCGCCTGCGCGGACGGGTTTTGGGGGCAGAACGTCGTTTTGTACGGGCACAGGCTGCGCGGCGGCGGGCGGTTTTCCGCCCTTGCCCGGCTGCGGGATCCGGCGGAATTTGCGCGGCTGTGTGACGACCTGGCGCTCTACACCCCGGCGGGCGATATCCCGCTGCGGATTGTCGCGGTCGGCTGCGGCCCTGCGCAGGCGGCGCGCCGGCAAACGGCGTTCGGCTCGCAGCGGGATTTTCAGGTGCAGGTGGCGGCGTGGCTGGCGGACTGCTCGCTCGGCGAAGCGCCGCACAGCGCGCCGGAGCGGCTGTATACCCTGATTACCTGCGACTACAGCGGCCCTAACTACCGGCTGTACGTCTACGCCGTGGCGCGGGAGGCAAAAGCATAAAGGAGGGTGCGGGTGAAAACGGTTTATCTGATCGGCGGCACGATGGGGGTCGGCAAAACCGCCGTCTGCCAGGCGATGAAGCGGGAACTGCGCGGCAGCGTGTTCCTGGACGGGGACTGGTGCTGGGACGCAAACCCGTTTTTGGTCACCGACGAGACCAGGCGGATGGTGATGGACAATATCTGCTTTTTGCTCAACAGCTTTATCCGGTGCAGCGCGTATGAAACGGTTCTGTTCGGCTGGGTGATGCACCGGCAGGAGATCATCGACGAGATCACCGCCCGGCTGGACACGGCGCGCTGCCGGGTGCTGGCGGCGTCCCTGCTGTGCGGGGAGGCGGCGCTGCGGGCGCGGCTCCGGCAGGACGTCGACCGGGGGCTGCGCGCGGCCGACGTGATTGAGCGCAGCGTCGCCCGGCTGCCGCTGTACCCGCCGCTTGAGACAATCAAAATCGACACCACCGGCAAAAGCGTGCAGGCCGTGGCGCGGGAGCTCATCGTCTTGGGCGCGGAGGATTAGGCGTACGGCCGCGCGGCGCCGGGCTTTGGAGTGCGCGGCGGGGAACTGAACCTGCGGTGCGCCGGAACCGCGGCGCGCAGACGAACGCCTTTTTGAGGCGCTGTGCCGGCGCATCGCCCGGCGGGCTCGAAAAGCCCCGGAGAGGCGGCGGAATCCGCGCGTGCACTGCCTTGCCGCCTGCCGGTATGGCGCGGCGGGGGATTCTGCGCGGCCAAATCGCCGCGCGGGGGAAATCCTGCGCAAAAAAAGAAAAATCCCCGGCCTTTGGCATTGTCTAAACCTTGTCAAACCGGCCTTGGGACGGTATAATAAAAACCAGCCGCGGCGCGGCTGGTTTTTTGCTGTACAAAAGCACGGCAAAGCAGTCGTGCGCCGCCACAAACGCAAAATCACAGCTTCGGAGGACAAATTTAATGGAACGAGTTTTCAATTTTTCGGCGGGTCCGTCCATGCTCCCGCTGCCGGTGCTCGAAAAAGTGCAGGCCGACCTTGTCTGTTATCAGGATTCGGGCTGCAGCGTGCTGGAGATGAGCCACCGATCGCGTCCTTACGAAGAGATTATCGAGCGCGCCGAGGCGACGCTGCGCCGGATTATGCAGATTCCCGACGATTACGCCGTGCTGTTTTTGCAGGGCGGCGCGTCGCTGCAATTTTCCATGATCCCGATGAACCTCGCGCTGCGGGGCGCGACGCTCGACTACGCACTGACGGGGCAGTTCGCCACCAAGGCGTATGAGGAGGGCAAGCGTTGGGGGAACGCGGTTGCGGTCTGCTCCTCCAAGGCGGACAAATTCGCCTATATCCCCAAAATCACCAAAGAAATGCTCTCGCCCGACGCGGCCTATCTGCACATCACCGGCAACAACACCATTTACGGCACCATGTACAACGAGCTGCCGCCGGTGGGGGACACGCCGCTTGTGTGCGACCTTTCGTCCATCATCCTCGGCCGGGAATACAACGTGCGGGATTTCGCGCTCATTTACGCGGGCGCGCAGAAGAATATGGGCCCTGCCGGGCTGACCGTCGTGATCCTCAAAAAATCCCTGCTCACCGACGAGCTGGACGAGGTCGTCCCCTCCATGCTGCGCTATAAAAAGATGGCGGACGCGGGCTCGATGTACAACACGCCCCCCTGCTTTTCGATTTATGTCGCGGGGCTGGTGTTTGAGTGGGTCGAGCAGACGGGCGGCGTGGCCGCGATGGAGCGGCGCAACCGCGAAAAGGCGGCGCTGCTGTATGACGCGCTGGACAGCTCCGCGCTGTTCACCCCGGCCGCGAACAGGGCGGATCGCTCGATTATGAACGCGACCTTCACCCTGCCGGACGAGGAGCAGACCAAGGCCTTCCTCGCGCTGTGCGAGAGCCGCGGGATGGTCAACCTGAAGGGGCACCGCTCGGTCGGCGGCTGCCGCGCGTCGATTTACAACGCCATGCCGCGCGAGGGGGTCGAGCGGCTGGTTGAAACCATGCGGGACTTTGAGGCGGGCAGGCGCGCCTGACGCCCCCGGCACACCGCGCCCTTTCCCGGGCGCGCCAAACAGAAAGGATTGTTGCCCAATGTACACAATAAAGAAATTAAACAATATTTCGGATGCAATTTTTGAAAGCCTGCCCGCGGAGCAGTTCTCGGTCAGCGACGGGGCGCAGCAGTTCGACGCGGCGCTTGTGCGCTCGGCCGACATGCACGAGATGGCGCTGCCGGACGGGCTGCTCGCCATCGCGCGCGCGGGCGCCGGGGTCAACAATATCCCGATTCCCGCGTGCAGCGAAAAGGGGATTGTGGTGTTCAACACGCCGGGCGCGAACGCCAACGCGGTCAAGGAGCTGGTCATCTGCGGGATGCTGCTTGCCGGGCGCCGGATTGTGCCGGGCATCGAGTGGCTGGAGCAGGAGGGCAAAAACGGCACTACCGGGCTGGATAAGCTGGTTGAAAAGGCCAAAAACCAGTTTGTGGGGCCCGAGCTTGCGGGGAAAAAGCTGGGCGTGATCGGCCTTGGGGCAATCGGCGTCATGGTTGCGAACGCGGCGAGCCACGGGCTCGGTATGCAGGTGGTGGGGTACGACCCGTACATGTCGGTCGAGGCGGCGTGGCACCTGACCCGCGCGGTCAAGCACGCGGTCAGCCTGGACGAGATTTTCGGCGACTGCGACTACATCACCCTGCATCTGCCGCTGAACGACAAGACCCGTGGGACGGTCGGCGCGGCGGAATTTGCCAAAATGAAGCAGGGCGCGGTGCTGCTCAATTTCGCGCGCGGCGGCCTGGTGGACGACGACGCGATGCTCGCGGCGCTGGACGAGGGGCGGCTGCTGCGCTATGTCACCGATTTCCCGAACGACCGGATCGTCAACCACGAGGGGGTGATTGCGACCCCGCATCTCGGCGCCTCCACGCCCGAATCGGAGGAGAACTGCGCGCGGATGGCCGCGCGGCAGCTGGCGGATTACCTGATTAACGGCAACATCCGCAATTCGGTCAACCTGCCCGACTGCGAGCTGCCGCGCCTGAGCGGCGCCCGGGTGGCGATCATCAACAAGAACATCACCAACATGGTCGGCCAGATCACCGCGGTGCTTGCGGCGGACGGCCACAACATCGAGCACATGCTCAACAAGAGCCGCGGGGATTACGCCTATACCCTCATCGACCTGCTGCGCGCGCCGTCCGAAGCCTGCGCCGCGCGTCTGCGCGGGATTGACGGCGTGCTGCGGGTGCGGGTGCTGTGACGCACTTTGCAAAGGGCGGGGGAAACAGAGCCTATGGATAAAACACTGGAAGAACAGTTTGCGAAAGTCGGCGTGCGGGTGCCGCGCATCCTGCTGCCGGGCGCGGGGGTGGATTTTGCCCGCTTTGCGGTGATTGCCTGCGACCAGCACTCGGCCGAGCCGGACTACTGGCAGCAGGCGGACGAGCTGGTGGGGGACGCGCCCTCGGCGCTGCGCATGATGCTGCCCGAGGCGTGGCTGGCGCGGCAGAGCGAGCTTACGCCCGCGAGGATTGCGGGCACCATGCGGTGCTATCTCGACGAGGGGGTGCTGCGCGACCTGGGCGAGGGTTTCGTCCGGGTGGAGCGGCAGACCGCCGGCGGGGTGCGCAGGGGGCTGATTGCCGCGCTCGACCTGGAGCAGTACGATTACGCGAAGGACGCGCGCACGATGATCCGCGCAACCGAGGATACGGTGGTTGAGCGGTTGCCCGCGCGGGTGGCGGTGCGGGAAACGGCGCCGCTGGAGATGCCGCACGTGATGGTGCTGGTGGACGACCCGGGCAACCGGCTGGCCGCGGCGGTGGACGGCTGCGTGTGCGAGCCGGTGTATGACTTTGAACTGATGCTCGGCGGCGGCCATCTGCGCGGCGGGTTTATCCGCCAGCCGCAGGCGCTGCGGGCGGTTGCCGGGGCGCTCGGCGCGCTGCTCGACGCGAGCGGGGACGGGTTTTTGTACGCGATGGGGGACGGCAACCACAGCTTTGCCGCCGCCAAGCTGTACTGGGAGCAGCTTAAACCGAAGCTGACCCCGGCGCAGCGGGCGTGCCACCCCGCACGGTTCGCGCTGGCGGAGATTGTCAACCTGTATGAACCGGGGCTGTCGGTGGAGCCGATCCACCGCCTGCTGATGGGGGTCGACCCGGCCGGGGTACAGCGGGAAATCGGCTTTGACGCGGCCAACCCGCCCGATTTGCAGACGCTGCAGCCCATGCTGGACGGGTGGCTCGCAGGCCATCCGGAAGCGGAGCTGGAATACATCCACGGCGCGCAGGCCTGCCGCGCGCTTGCGGCGCAGGCGCCGGACAGGCTGGCGGTCATCTTCCCGCCGTTTGACCGGCAGAGCATCTTCTCGGTTGTGCGCCAGAAGGGCGCGTTTGTGCGCAAGAGCTTTTCGCTCGGCAGCGCGGCGGAAAAGCGGTATTATCTCGAGTGCCGCAAAATTACGGCCGATTGAGCGCCGGACAGGCCGGCAGCAAGCGGACGCCGGGGAAGGAGAAACAGCATGAATTTTTCAAAACGGCTCTCCCTGTTTGGGGAGGAGATTTTCGCCGCGCTCAACCAGAAAAAGGTGGCGCTGGAGGCGCAGGGAAAGACGCTCTACAACCTGTCGGTCGGCACACCCGATTTTGAGACGCCCGAATATATCCGCAGCGCGCTGATTGAAGCCGCGCGGGATCCGGAGAACTGGAAGTATTCCCTGCGCGACCTGCCCGAGCTGCTGGACGCGGTCTGCGGCTATTACGCGCGGCGGTTCGGGGTGACCATCACGCCCGATCAGGTCATGAGCGTATACGGCAGCCAGGAGGGTATCGGGCATATCGGCCTTGCGCTGTGCGACGAGGGGGACATCGTGCTTCTGCCCGACCCCGGCTACCCCGTGTTTGCGGCGGGCAGCCTGCTGGGCGGCGCGACACCGTATTATTACCCGCTGCTGCCCGAAAACGGCTTTTTGCCCAATCTCGACGATATCCCGGCCGAGACCGCGCGCGCCGCAAAATACATCATTGTCTCGTTCCCCTCCAACCCGGCGGGCAGCGTGGCGGACGAGGCGTTTTACCGCAGGCTGGTCGCGTTTGCCAGGCAGTATGATATCCTTATCATCCACGACAACGCGTACAGCGACATCATCTTTGACGGCAACAGGGGCCGCAGCCTGTTCAATATCCCGGGCGCGGCGGAGGTGGGGGTCGAGTTTTTCAGCCTGTCCAAGAGCTTCAATGTGACCGGCGCGCGGCTCAGCTTCCTGGTCGGCAGGCCGGACGTCATCAGGGCGGTGCGCCTGCTGCGCAGCCAGATTGATTTCGGCATGTTCCTGCCGCTTCAGCGCGCGGCCATCGCGGCGCTGACGGGGCCGCGGGATGGGGTCGAGCGCCAGTGCGCGCTCTATCAGGCGCGGCGGGACGCGCTGTGCGGCGGCCTGCGCTCGATCGGCTGGCCGGTGCCAGACACAAAGGGCTCGATGTTTGTCTGGGCAAAGCTGCCGGACGGGTATACCGACAGCATGGACTTCTGCATGGAGCTGCTTGAAAAATCCGGGGTCATCTGCACCCCCGGCGCATCCTTCGGCCCGCACGGGGAGGGATACGTCCGCTTTGCGCTCGTCCTGCCGCCGCAGGAGATTGCCCGCGCGGTTGAGGCAATCCGCAATAGCGGGATTGTCGGGCAATAAGATGAAATTCGCCTTGTCCTACAGCTGCGGCAAGGACAGCACCATGGCGCTGCACCAGCTGGTGGAGCAGGGGCACCAACCGGTCTGTCTTGTGGTTATGATAAACAAAGCGGCGGCGCGGTCGTATTTCCACGGCGCGGACGCGGCGCTGCTCGACAAATACGAGCAATCGCTCGGGCTGCCGATGCTGCGCTGCGCCACCGACGGCGCGGATTACCACCTCGCGCTGGAGGAGGGGCTGCGCCGGGCAAAGGCGCTCGGTGCGCAGGCGGCGGCGTTTGGGGATATCGACATCGAGGGTAACCGCGCGTGGTCGCAGGCGCGGTGCGAGGCGGTTGGCCTGACGCCGGTGTTTCCGCTGTGGCAGACCGGCCGCGCGGACAATGTGCGCCGGCTGATTCGGCTCGGCTACCGGTGCATTGTGAAGAGCATCAACAACACGCTTTTGCCCGAAACGCTGCTGGGGCAGGCGCTGGACGAGACTGCGCTCGGGGAGATGCAGCGCGCCGGAATCGACCTGTGCGGCGAAAACGGCGAGTACCACACCCTGACGGTCGGCGGGCCGGTGTTCCGGCAGCCGGTGCCCGTCCGGCTCGGCGCCATCCACCGGTTTGGGGACTACTCGGTGATTGAAATCGACTGAGCCCGGCCGCGCCGATATGCCCCGGGCGGGGATAGCCCGGCGCAGTTTAAACAGAATAAAAAGCAGCCGCGCGCCCGAACGGAACGGGCGCGCGGCTGTTGCTTTGCGCTTTTTTTATGATACGATGACACCGCGCGGCGGGTATGGGAAAGGGCGGGGGCTTCATCCCGTGCTATACCCGCGCGCTGTGCAGCCGGTGTGTGCGGCGCTGGGTACCCTTGTTCCGGGCACTCCCCGCGCGAAGAAGTCGAGCCGGTGAGCCCGGTCTGCGGGTCGGAATTGGCCTGTAAGCGCCGCGGGGAACCCTCGTACCGGGAATGCCTTGCACACGAAGAAAGCGAGCCGGCAACCCCGGCTTACAGATAAAATCAGCCTGCGATAGGCTGCGCCGCCCGGGGTCAGCCGATGGCGGCCTCGACGGCGGCGGAGATATCCGCCGCATCACACACGGCGGTGTGCCGGACAGCGCGGTGCTCCAGCCCGGCAATGGGGTCGGGCACAGGCCAGCCGGTCACCGCGCTGAGCCGGTCGAGCACCCGGTACTCGCTCAGACCCGCCGCGGCGTCCCCGCCCGCAATCGAGCAGAGCACACCGGCGGGGAATTTGAACGGGCTCGCCGTGCTGGCAATCACGGTCGGGCGCTTTGTCCCCTCCCGGCCGCGCAGGGCGTTCAACACGCTGTAGGCGACGGCGGTGTGGGTGTCCATGAGGTAGTGATACCGCTGCCAGGCGTCCCGGATGGCGGCCTGCGTGCCGGCGTCGTCGCAGCATCCGGCGCAGAAATCCCGCCGGATCCCGGCCTTCAGGCTGTCGGGAACCTCATACCGGCCGCCGGTCTCCAGCTGCTGCATCAGGCCGCGGATGAGCGCGCTGTCCCGCCCGCTCAGCTCATAGAGCAGCCGCTCGAGGTTGCTGGAGACAAGGATGTCCATCGAGGGGGACAGGGTCTTGTGGAACGGCCGGCGCCGGTCGTAGATGCCGGTTGTCAAAAACTCGGTCAGCACGTCGTTTTCGTTGGAGGCGCAGATCAGCCGCCCAACCGGCGCGCCCATCTGCTTTGCGTACCACGCGGCGAGAATGTTGCCGAAATTGCCGGTGGGGACGACGAAATCGACGGCGCTGCCCGCGGCCGCGGCGCCCGGTGCGGTCAGCTGCGCGGCGGTGCGCGCATAGTACACAATCTGCGGGAGCAGGCGACCCCAGTTGATGGAGTTTGCGCTGCCCAGCCGCTTTTTGCGCGCAAGCAACCGCCCGGCGAGCGCGTCGTTCATAAAAATGCCCTTGACCGCGTTCTGCGCGTCGTCAAAATTGCCGCGTATCGCCAGCACGCGGACATTTTCCCCCTCCTGGGTGACCATCTGCTGCTTTTGCACGGCGCTGACGCCGTCCTGCGGGTACAGCACGACAATCGAGGTGCCGGGCACGTCCCGGAATCCCTCCAGCGCGGCCTTGCCCGTGTCACCGGAGGTCGCAACCAGGATGACAATCTCGTTCTGCTCGCCGCTGATTGCGGCCGCGGCGGTGGTCAGGCGGGGCAGAACCTGCAGCGCCAGATCCTTGAACGCGCAGGTCGGGCCGTGCCAGAGCTCGAGCACCCGGGTGTCCTCGTCCAGCTTGACAAGCGGCGCGACCTCGGCGGAATCAAACGTATCGTAATACGCGCCCTCCACGCATTCGTCAATCTGCGCAAGCGAAAAATCCTCAAGATACCGCTCAAAAATCAGCTTGGCGGCGTCCAGATAGTTGCAGCTGCTCAAAAATGCGAGATCCCCGGCGTCCAAGCGGGGAATCTCGTCGGGGACAAACAGCCCCCTGTCACCGGCCAACCCCTTGACAATCGCGCGGGCGGCGGTGACGCCGCTGTCCGCGCCGCGGGTGCTCTGGTAGTTCATCCGATCCCCTCCCTCAGTGAATGGATTCCAGCCCGAACTGCCGGTGCAGCGCCGCGACCGCGCGGTCTGCGCAGGAGGAATCTATAATCAGCGAAATGCGGATTTCGCTTGTGCTGATCATCTCGATGTTGATCCCGTTGTCGGCCATCGTCTGGAACACCTCGCCGGCGACGCCCGGATTCATGACCCCCGCGCCGACGACCGAGACCTTGGACACGCTTTTGCCGTAGCTCATGCCGGACGCGCCGGTTGAAAGCACCAGGCTGTTGACCACGTTGACCGCGCGCTCCAGCTGATCCTCCTGAACGGTAAAGGCGATGCTGTTGTTTTTGCCGCGTTCGGCGGACTGGATGATCATGTCCACGGCGACGCCCTGCGCAGCGATGGTGCGGAAGATATTGCCCGCGACGCCCGGCTCGTCCGGCACGTCGAAAATCGCAATTTTGGCGACGTTGTTGTCCCGGGAAACGCCGCTGACGACCCGCTCGCTCTCCAGCCGGCTGGCGGAGGCGACCAGGGTGCCCTGCTCCCGGGTGTAGGAGTTGAGCACCTCGAACGCGACGCCGTTTTGCAGCGCGCATTCGACCGCGCGCGGGTTCATGACCTGCGCGCCGAGCGCGGCGAGCTCCAGCATCTCCTCGTGGGTGATGCCCTCCAGCTGGCTGGCGGTTTTGACGATGCGCGGGTCGGTCGTGTAGATTCCGTTTACGTCGGTGAAGATGAGGCAGGCGTCCGCGCCGAGCGACGCGGCGAGCGCGATGGCGCTTGTGTCCGACCCGCCGCGGCCGAGCGTTGCGACATCGCCGTTGGGCATGACCCCCTGGAACCCGGCAATCACAACCACCCTGCCGGCAGCGAGCTCCGCGCGGATGCGGGTCGGGTCGATGAACGCGATGGAGGCGCGCCCGTGCTCGCCGTCGCAGCCGATGCCCGCCTGAAAGCAGGTCAGCGACAGCGCGGGCACGCCGAGGCTGGACAGCATCATCGCCATATAGGCAGCCGACTGCTGCTCCCCGGTCGCCATGAGAAAATCGAGCTCCCGCGCGCTGTTTTTGGCGCAGATTTCGCCGCTTTTGGCCAGCAGCTCGTCGGTGGTGTCCCCCATGGCGGACACCACCATCACGACGTCGTCGCCCTCCCGCTTCATCTCGGCAACCCGCTGGGCAACCGCGCGGATGCGCTCGAGGTCGGCGACCGAGCTGCCGCCGAATTTACAGACCTTTAAACCCATTGTTTGTATCTCCCAAGCTTACATGTTGGCCGCTTCCGCCTTTGCGCGGCGGCGAACCTCGGCGTATTGTCTGTGATAGGCGCTGATCTGCGGCTCGGTCAGCAGCAGAATCCCCGCGATGACAAAGACGATGATGTAGAGGATGTAAAACGCAAGCAGCGGCAGATTGAGCGCCCAGATGCCATACTGGATAATCGGAGGGAACAGGGAGGCCGCGGAGAGCGCCGCGCTCAAAAACAGCCAGACCGCGGTGGCCACCGTCTCGCCGTTCCGGGCGCAGGCAATCATCGCCGCCATCAGCACCGGCCCCCACAAGATCTGAACCACGCTGCCCGTCTGGAGCACCCCCTGTGCGATGGCGATAATCCGGTCGATGACCAGAAAGACCGTCGGGATGATGGTGATAATCAGGATCTTTTTCCGCGCCCCGTCAAAGGCAGGATCCTTGCACACCTTGTCCTGCACGGCCAGCTGAATGTACTCGTTTCTCTCTCTTCTTGTCATGTTCTGCATTCCTTTCCGACCCGGTATAAGGCCGTTATTTATTATAGAATGGGCAAACAGCCGCGCGGCCTTTGGGATAGCGCGGGGCGGGGTGCGACGCAAGGCCGCTTACAGCGCCCGGACGACCGCGCCGTCCAGGTCGGCGCGCAGCAGATGGCTCACCGCGGAGATGCCTGCCCGCTCGAAGCCCTGCCGCATCGCCTGCGCGACAGCTTTCGCATTCTCGGTGGCGAACGCGATAATGGTCGGTCCCGCGCCCGAGATCATCGCACAGAGCGCGCCCTGCGCCCGCGCCGCGGCAGTCGCCTCGTCATAGCCGGGCAGGAGCGGGCGGCGGGCAGGGGTGAAGATCAGGTCGCCGGTGGCCTGGTCGAGCGCGCGCAGGTCGCCGGTGGCCAGCCCCGAGACGAGGAAGCAGGCGTGCTGCACCTGTGCAATCACGTCGGGGAGCGCAAAGCTCTGCGGCACAACCGAGCGCGCCAGCCGGGTGGAAAGCTCGTAATCCGGCACGGCGGCGATATAGCGCAGCCGCGCGTCCGGCACAATCCGGTGATAGGCGACCGTGTCGCCGCAGAGCATGGCGGCGGTGAACCCGCCGACCGCGCAGGGGACGACATTGTCGGGGTGCCCCTCCAGCCCGGTCGCAAGGTCGAGCAGCTCCGCGGGCGAAAAGGGCTGCCCGAGCAGCGCGTTTGCGCCCCAGACGCCGGCGACAATCGCGCTGGCGCTGCTGCCGAGCCCGCGCGAGGCGGGAATCTCGGTGCGCATCTCGATGCGCAAAGGCGGGAACGGCCTGCCCGCGCGGGCAAAGACGAGCTTTGCGCCCGCCAGCACAAGGTTTTTGTCGTCGGGAATCTCATACCCGAAGCCGTCCGAAAAAATCACCCGCTGTGTGTCGGCGGGGGAAAAGGTGACGGTCAGGTAGAGGTTGAGCGCAAGGCCGAGGCAGTCGACACCGCTGCCGATATTGGCGCTTGAGGCGGGGACGCGGACTTGACATGCGCGCATAGCTCAGCCCTCCCCGGTGCCGTCAAGGCAGATAAACAGGTGAATGCGGCTGACGTAATCCCGCTGCATAAGCGCGTCCAGCGCGGCGCGTATGGCGCGCTCGGGCGCGGGGTGGGTGATGAGGTTCAGCTCGGCCGTCCCGTCCGCGTCGGGGGTCTGCATCAGCGAGGAGAGGCTTACCCCCTGTTCGCCGAACGCGCGCGCCACCCCCGCCAGCACGTTGGGCTGGTCGCTGACCCGCAGCCGCACAAAAAAGCTGGCAATCAGCTCGTCTATCTCCGCAATCTCCCGGCTGGCGTAGCACTCGCAGCCGAGCCGCGCAAGGCCGCCCGCCCGTATCCCGCGGCAGACCTCCATAATATCGCCGATGACGGCGGAGGCGGTCGGCTCGGCGCCCGCGCCGCGGCCGTAAAGCATGATATCCCCAACCGCGTCGCCCCGCACAAACAGCGCGTTGAACGAATCGTTGACCGAGGCGAGCGGGTGCCCGGCCGGCACAAACGCCGGGCGCACAAACATGAGAACCCGCCCCTCCACCAGCCGCGCGACGGCCAGCAGCTTGACGACATAGCCCATCCGCCGCGCAAGCGCGATGTCGGTGTCGTCCACCTCGTTGATGCCCTCGCAGTAGACGTCCGCCAGGGTGACGCGGGAATTGAACGCGATGGAGGCGAGAATCGCGATTTTGCGCGCGGCGTCGGTGCCCAGCAGGTCGGAATCGGGGTTGGCCTCGGCGTAGCCGAGCTCCTGCGCAAGCGCGAGCGCCCGCCCGAAGGACAGCCCCTCGGCAGCCATCTTGGTCAGGATAAAGTTGGTTGTTCCGTTGAGAATGCCGATAATCTCGGTGAACCGGTTGGCGGCAAGCGAGACCTTGAGCGGGTGGATAATCGGGATGCCGCCCCCCACGCTCGCCTCAAAATAGAGGTCGACGCCGTTTTGTTCGGCGATCTCAAACAGCTCCCGGCCGCGCTCGGCAATCAGATCCTTGTTGGCGGTTACGATGTGCTTGCCGCGTTGCATGGCGGCCTTGATGAGCTCGAACGCCGTGTCGGTGCCGCCCATCAGCTCAACGACAATCTGCACCGCCGGGTCGTTCAGAATCGGCTCGGCCGACCGGCAGATCTGCTCGTCCGAAAAGCCGAGCGCGCGGGCTTTCTGCGGCGTCCGCGCAAGGATGTAGCGAACCTGTATCTCCTGCTGAATCCGTTTGGAAATATCCGCGCGGTTGCGCGCAAGCAGCCGGCAGACGCCCGAGGCGACCGTGCCGCAGCCCAGAATGGCGATTTGAATCATAGCTCCCCCTTAATGGTTATCCGTTTGTCCGCGCGTCCAGCACGCCGTCCAGCGCGCGCAGCCCCTCCACCAGCGCGGCGGGCTCCACGGCGTCCCCCGTTATGCCGACCGAGAGGGTGACAAGCGCGGCGCCGTGCGAGGGCAGACCCTGATTGATGGTCAGCACGTTGCCCCGGAAGCGCGCAATCTCGTTGAGTACGCTGGACAGGACGCCCGGCGTGTGGTCGAGGGTGAGCGCGATGTTGACGATATCCATCGCACTCAGGTCAAAATAGGTGAAGATGCCGTCCTTATATTTGTAAAACGTGCTGCGCGCGATGCCGAGCGCCTCGCACGCCTCGGGGATGCCGCCCGCCTTCCCGCGCCGCAAAAGCTCCTTTGCGTGGATGGTTTTGACCAGCGCCTCGGGCAGAATCTCCTCCGAAACGACATAGAATTTTTGCTCTCGCTCTCTCATGCGTCTCCTCTGTGCAGTCCGTGAATCACGGAAAAATTACACTGTGCTCGGACAATTGTAGTATACTCCGGCCAAAAATGCAAGCAAATGACGAAAAAACCCCAAAATGCCGACCCCGCTTGCGGCGGGGCGAAAAATTGTGTACAGTTTGCCCAATACCGCGGCGGCCGCTTAGGCCGGGCACCTCAGGCGAAGCAGCGCGGCCTTGTCCGCTTCGGATACGCGGCGGGATTCCCGGATTTTCCGGATGGCGCTGTTCTGCACCGCCGGGTCGAGCGCGCGGCTTTCCAGCAGCGCCAGCGTCCGTTCGCGGCTTTTGACAAAGCACTCGCACACCGCCCACGCCGCCGCCATTTTGGCGTAATACCCCTGCGCGCGCAGCGCCTGGGCGGCCTGCAAAACCTGCGCCGTGTACGGCTCCGCGGAAAAGTGGAAAAGCAGCATCACAAGCCCAAAGCGCGCCGGGTATTCCTGCTCGCTCGTGCAGTAGGGGCGCAGAAAGCCGAGAACCGGCTCGCGGTTCGCCGCCGCTTTGGCAAAGCGCATGGTGGCGCAGGCACTGTCGCAGACCGACCAGCTGTCGATCAGCGGCACAAACCCGGCGCAGTAGCCGAGCGCCTGCCCGAGCGGCAGCGGCGTGTAGCCGATGGTCATGCCATAGAGCAGCTTTTCCTCAAACAGCGTCCCCGGGGGCGTGTCCAGATAGCGGACGGCCTGCGGGCTTGCGGCGATTTCCCGCGCGAGCGCGCGCAGCTGCGGCAGCCGCACCCCAACCGGCGCGTCCGTGTCGGGCAGCAGCTTTGCGCTGAATTTGGCGTATTGCTCGTCGCGCATCGCGTAAATGCGCGCGCGCAGTGCCTCTGGCGTGCAGTCCATCAACCCCACCTGCTTTCCTGACTGCCGGAACCGACCTGCCGGAACCGTCGAATCTGAGCTTAGTGTATCGCCTGCGTCGGGCAGCTGTCAACCGGTTTGGCGGGATTTTCAGGCCTGTTTCCCGCCGCCGGATTCGGGCGGGGACGCCCAATGCGGAAGCCGCCCCGGCAGATGTCCGGCTGCGCGGGGATGCCTTGCGCCGTGTCCCACTGCGGGGAG
>CAZYAV010000020.1:0-15845 GCA_964645785.1 uncultured Oscillospiraceae bacterium | reverse complement strand
GCGGGGAGAGCGGCGGGGACGGCGGAGACGGGCGGGGTGTCATTTGGCTGATTCGGGTGCTGTCTGCCGTGTAGGAGACTGGCGCGTTATTTGGCGCGGTGGGGACGCCGGGTCGCCGCTCCGGGCAGGGGGATGCGCCCCCGGCAGGCGGCGCATCCCGAACCGGCGCGTTTTTCGGCACGGCGGGTGACAACCGAACGGGAGCATGGTATAATGAACAAAAGCAATTTATACACCGCCGCTTTTCCGGCGGCTGCCCGAAGTGGGGCGCGGTAGCCGGCAAAGCTGCCGTGTTCTGCGCGCTGCGGTTCCCGTCGTCCTACCTATAATAATAAAAGGGACAGTTCGCGCGCCTTGCACCGCATTTGGTTCGCCGCGGCGCCGGGCGCGCCATACGCCGGGTGCGGCAATCGGGCGCGTTTTGCGCCGCGCGGGAGGAAGGGAGAAACTATGACGACGACACTGGTTGGCTACACGGGATTTGTCGGCGGCAACCTTGCGCGCGCCCACACGTTTGACCGGCTGTACAACTCCAAAAACATCGAGCAGGCGTTTGGCGAGCCGCACGACCTCGTGGTCTACGCGGGGGTGCGCGCCGAAAAATATCTCGCGAACAGCGACCCGGCCGGCGACCGGCGGCTGGTGGAGCAGGCAATCGGGAATATCCGCCGCATGAAGCCGAAAAAGCTGGTGCTCATCAGCACAATCGACGTCTACAAGGAGCCGCGCGGGGTGGACGAGGAGACCCCGATTGAGACCGACGGCCTGCACCCCTACGGCTACAACCGCTATCTGCTGGAGCAGTGGGCGGCCGAGGCGGTGGCGGATTGCGCGGTTGTCCGGCTGCCCGGCCTGTTTGGGTGCGGGATGAAAAAGAACTTCATCTACGATATGATGACCCTGGTGCCCGCCATGCTCAAGGCGGACAAATACGCCGCGCTGTGCGCCGAATCGCCGCTGATTGAGCGGAGCTATGCGCCCGCGCCGAACTGCTTTTTCAAGCTGCGGGCGCTGGACACGGCGCAGCGGGACGCGCTGCGCGCCTTCTTTGCGCAAAACGATTTCAACTCCCTGTGCTTCACCGACAGTCGTGCGGTTTACCAGTTTTACAACCTCGCGAACCTCTGGAGGGATATCGAGACCATGCTGGCGGCCGGGATCCGGCTGCTCAATGTCTCGAGCGAGCCGGTGCGCGCGGACGAGGTTTATGCGTATGTGACCGGCGGAACGTTTGTCAACGAGATTGCCGAAACGCCGGTGCATTACGACTGGCGGTCGGTTCACGCGCAGGCGTTTGGCGGCAGCGGGGGCTATCTGTACGACAGGCAGACCATCCTGCGTGAGATTAAGCAGGGCGTGGAGAGCGGCGTGCTGCTCGGCTGAGCGGCGGGCGCAGAGAATGAAAACAGAGCGGAGGACGGCGGGATGAAGCTGGCAATATCCAATATCGGATGGGCGCAGGAGGACGACGAGCGGGTCTACGCGTCGATGAAGGCGCGCGGCTTCACGGGGCTTGAGATTGCGCCGACCCGGCTGTTCCCCCATCCGGCCTATGTGCACACGGACGGGGCGGCGGCCGCTGCCGGGCGGCTGCGCGCCGAATACGGGCTGTGTGTGCCGAGTATGCAGTCAATCTGGTTCGGGCGCACCGAGCAGGTGTTCGGCACGCCAGAGGAGCGGCGGACGCTGGCCGAATACACCTGCCGGGCGGTGGACTTTGCCCGGGCGGTTGGCTGCCCGAGCCTTGTGTTCGGCTGCCCGCGCAACCGCTCGATGCCGCAGGGCGCGTCGGAGCAGACGGCGATTGATTTTTTTGCGGAAATCGGGGACTATGCCGCGCGCAGCGGCTGCGTGATTGCGCTGGAGGCCAACCCGCCCGTTTACAACACAAACTTTATGAACACGACCGCGCAGGCGTTTGCGGTCGCGTCCCGGTGCGGCGCGGGGGTGGCGGTCAACCTGGATATCGGCACGGTGCTGACCAACGGCGAATCGCTCGACGGCCTTGCGGAAAAGCTGCCGCGGGTCAGCCACATCCACCTGAGCGAGCCGGGGCTTGCGCCGATCGAGCGCAGGCCGCTCCACCGCGAGCTCGCCGCCATCCTGCGGGACGCGGGGTATGACCGCTACATCTCCATCGAGATGAAGACGCAGCCCTTTGAGGCGGTCTGCGCGGCGATGGACTACGTCGCCGGGCTGTTCGGCTGAAGCAGCCGCGCCGGGCGGGAATACAGAGAAAAGAAAAAGCCGCGCAGGCGGCGGGGAGTGCTTTTGGACAGGACGGAATACCGAAACGGGAACGGCGTGCCGGATTACGACGCCTACGCGCTGCGCGAAAAGCAGAGCGACTATATCCTGCTCATCCCGATTATCAACGAGGGGGAGCGGATCAGAACCGAGCTTGCGCGCGCGCAGCGCGCCGGGATAGACAGGCTGTGCGACATCGTGCTGTGCGACGGCGGCAGCACGGACGGCAGCACCGAGACGCAGGCGCTTGCGGCGCTTGGGGTGGCGGCGCTGCTTATCAAGCGCGGGCCGGGGAAGCAGGGCGCGCAGCTGCGCACCGGTATCCAGTGGGCGCTGGCGCGGGGGTATGCGGGCATCCTGACCATCGACGGCAACAACAAGGACAGCATCGAGAGCGTGCCGCTGTTTCTCGACAAGCTGCGCGCGGGCTTTGACTTTGTGCAGGGCAGCCGGTTTATCCCGGGCGGCGAGGCGGTCAACACCCCAAAATCCCGCCTGCTCGCGGTCAGGCTGCTGCACGCGCCGGTCATTTCGCTGACGGCGGGGCAGCGGTTCACCGACACGACCAACGCCTTCCGCGCGCACAGCCGGCGGTATCTTGCGGACGAGCGGGTCATGCCGCTGCGGGACGTGTTTTCGGGTTATGAGCTGCTTGCCTATCTCAGCACCCGCTGGGCAAAATGCGGCTACCGCGCGTGCGAGGTTCCGGTCAAACGGGTCTATCCCGCGCAGGGCAGGACGCCGACCAAGATCAGCCCGGTCAGGGGGAATCTCGAGCTGCTGTGCGTTCTGTTCGCAAACGCGTTCGGCCGGTACAATCCGCCGAAAGGAGAGGGAAAGTGAGCAAGAGCTATGACAAAATCATCATCGGGGCGGGCATCTACGGCCTGTACGCGGCCACCGTCTGCGGGCGGCTCGGCCAGCGGGTGCTGGTGCTGGAATGCGAGCAGGAGCCCTTCCTGCGCGCCACCTTTGTCAACCAGGCGCGGGTGCACATGGGCTACCACTACCCGCGCAGCTACTCCACCGCCATCAAATCCGCCAACTATTTCAACCGCTTCTGCGCGGATTTTGGGGACTGCATCAACGGCGAATTCGACCAGGTCTACGCCACAAGCGCGGCGTACAGCTGGACGAACGCAGCCGAGTTTGTCCGGTTCTGCCGGGCTGCGAACATCCGGTGCGACGCGCTGCCCTGCGAGCGGTATTTTAACGACGGCGTGTGCGACGGCGCGTTCCTGACCACCGAATACACCTTTGACGCCAAGCTGATGGCGAAAAAGATGTTCGGCGAGGCGTCCGACTGCGCCGGCATTACCTTCCGCTTCGGCGCGGCGGTGACCGCCATCGAGCAGGCGGGCGCGGTGTACAGGGTCACGGCGGGCGGCGAGACGGCCGAGGCGCCCTTTGTGCTCAACGCGACCTACGCGAGCTCCAACCAGATCCTGCGGATGCTGGAGCTGCCGCCGCTGCCCATCAAATACGAGCTTTGCGAGATTATCCTGTGCACGGTGGCCGAGCCGCTTGAAAAGGTCGGCATCACGGTGATGGATGGCCCGTTCTTCTCGATTATGCCGTTTGGAAAAACGGGGCTGCACTCGCTGACCTCGGTGACCTTTACGCCGCATGTGACCTGCTATGACCCGCTGCCTGCCTTCCGGTGCCAGCAGCGCAACCCGGCGTGCAGCCCGGCGCAGCTGCAAAACTGCGACAGCTGCCCGGCGCACCCGCAGACGGCCTATCCCTATATGGGGCAGCTGGCGCGCAAGTACCTGCGGCCGGAATACGGCTTTCAGTATCTGCAGTCGCACTTTTCGATGAAGCCGATCCTGAAAGCGTCGGAAATCGACGACAGCCGGCCGACCCTTGTGCGCACGATGCACGAGAACCCGACCTTTGTCAGCGTCTTTTCGGGGAAGATCAATACAATTTACGATATGGACGAGGTGCTTGCATGATGCAGGAAAAGGAAAAAAACTTCGTGTCCGCCGTGGCCTATCTTGGGGACGATCCGACGCTTGTCCGTCCGTTTTTGCAGCGGCTGTACAGCGTTCTGGGCGAGCATTTTGAAAGGTTCGAGATTATCTGCGTCAACGACGCCTGCCGCGCGGCGGCGGACGAGGTGCGGCAGTTCGGCGGAAAGGAAAACGGCGTGCCGGTGACCCTCGTCAACATGAGCGTCCGGCAGGGAGTGGAGCTGTGCATGAACGCGGGCATCGACATCTCCATCGGGGACTATGTGTTTGAGTTTGACAGTATGCTGACGCCCTACGACCCGTCTCTCATCTTTGCGTGCTACCAGAAGGGGCAGGAGGGGTACGACATTGTCTCCGCCTGCCCGCAAAAAAGCGGCAGGCTCACCTCCAGGCTGTTCTACTCGCTGTTCAACGCGAGCGCGCACAGCGACTATAAGCTTGCGACCGACAGCTTCCACCTCCTCTCCCGCCGCGCAATCAACCGCCTGCACGCAATCAGCCCCTGCCTCGCTTACCGCAAGGCCGCCTACGCCGCGTCGGGGCTGCGGCTGGCAAACGTGTTCTATGTGCCGCAGGGGCAGTACAGCGCGCCGCGCGAGGCGCGGGTCTCGCAGGCGGTGGACGCGCTTGCGCTGTACACAAACGCCGCGTACAAGCTGAGCTTCGGCATCTCGGCGGCGATGCTGGCGGTGGCGCTGTTCAGCATTGTCTATACGATTGTGATCTACTGCACCGGCCGCCCGATTGAGGGCTGGACGACGACAATGCTGCTGCTGTCCGCCTGCTTTTTCGGGGTGTTTCTGCTGCTCACTTTTGTGATTAAATACCTGTCTTTGGTCATTGACCTCATCTTTCGCAATCAAAAGTATCTTGTGGAGTCGGTGGAAAAAATTCAGATATGAAGGCAAAACAAAAAACGATTCTCTCGGCCGTGGTGTGGGCGGCGCTGCTGGTGCTGGCGGCGCTGCTGGTGTCCTTCAAGCTTGAGCTGGTCGAGACCCAGATGGCGCAGACCTATTATTACGGCTTTGCCCCGATTGACGACACGCTGATGTACCAGAGCGCCGTCAGCGTCGCGGAGGGGGACTGGCTTGGGTCGTACAGCTGGAAAACGCTGAGCAAGCACATGTTTTTTTCGGTGTGGCTGGCCTGGCTGTATGACATGGAGGTGCCCTATCTGGTCGGCGGCCACCTGCTCTATCTTGTCGCCTGCGTGGCGGCCGCCTGGGCGTGCGCGCCGCTGTTCCGGCATAAACAGTGGTGTGCGGCGGTGTTCGCGGCGCTCTGGATGAGCCCCTACAGCTGGGCGCAGTTCACCCTGCGGGTTTATCGGGACAATATCTTCCCCTCGCTGTGCCTGCTCTTTTTTGCCGGGGCGCTGGGGATGTTCCTGCGGTTCCGGCAAAAGCCGTGGCGGTCGGTTGTGTTTGCGCTGCTGGCCGGGCTCGGCTTTGGCACGGCGTGGCTGACGCGGGAGGACGGCACCTGGCTGCTGCCCTTTGCCGGCTGCGCAACGGCGGCTTATCTGCTGCTGACGGCGCTGCAAAAGGACATGAAGCTGCGGCAGAAGCTGTGGCGGGCAGCGCTGCCGGTGCTCTCGGCTGCGGTCGGCCTCGTCTGCATCGGGCTGTACTGCGAGCAGAACTACCAGCACTACGGCAGGTTCGTGGTCAGCGACTTCACCTCCAAGGAATTCCAGGACACAATCGGGGCGCTGCTGCGCTGCGAGACGGACGGCGCGCACGAGCAGATTCTGGTCTGCAAGCAGACGCGGGACAAGGTCGCGGCTGCGTCCCCGCTTTATGCCCGGCTGGAGCAGACCATCACCGATAACCCGGCGCTGTACGGGGGCTATGGCTCGGAGGAGGACAGGGAATTCAACAGCGGCGGGTTTTACTGGGCGCTGCGGATTGTCGCGTCCGAGACGGGGTATTACACCAATGCGCGCGAGACGCGGGATTTCTTCGCCGCGCTGGCGGCGGAAATCAACGAGGCGTGCGACAGCGGCATGCTGGAGCACCGCGGCGGCAAAAAGAGCACGATTGTGATGCCGTGGCACGCGGAGTATTTGCAGCCGACCTTGGAGGAGTTCGGCAACTCCGTCCGCTGCCTGCTTCAGTTCGAGCAGACCACCGCCCTTGCGGAGCTGAGCACACCGCCGCCCGACCAGGCGGCGGAGATGCGCGCGTTTTTGCACACCGAGCTGAGCACGGTGACCGGGCTGGACGGCACCGGCGTGATGTACACGGCCAGCCAGATTGACGCGGCGCGCCGGATGGCCGGAATTACCCGGTATTACCGCAGCGCGATGGTCCCCGCACTTGTGCTGGCCATGCTTGGGCTGTTCGGCTGGATTTTCCGCGCCGTGCGGGAGATTCGGGCAAAAAAAATCGGGTTTGGCGCGATGGCGGCGATTCTGCTGCTCGGCGTGCTGCTGTCGGTTCTGCTGCGGGTCGGCATTGCCAGCTATATGGAGGCGGTGAGCTTCCAGATCGGAACCTATCTGATGTATCTCTCGCCCGCCTGCCCGCTGCTGCTGCTGTTCGGGGCTGCCGGCGCGGTCTGCGCGCTGGAAATGGCCGGGGGGATGATTGCCCGGCTGTTTGCGCGGCGCAAAAAAGCGCCCCGGCCGTAAACGGCGGGCGCAGTTTTAAAAAAGAAAAACCGGGGCTGCGGGTTTTCCCTGCCAGCCCCGGTTTTTTATATAACGGAACACAAGGCCGGGCAGCTCCGACACCGCCCGGCAGGATACGCGGCAAGGCCGCGGGCGGGCGTTCAGCCAACCAGCAGCCGGATGAAGAGATAGAGATGAACCGCGCCCAGCAGGCTGACCGCCGCGCCCAGCCAGAACAGCCAGATCGGCCGGGCGGGGCGGCCGCGGTAATCCAGCCACAGCGCGCCCGCAAGCGGCAGAAAAACCGCGAGCGCAAACCCTTCAAACGCGAGCGGGTCGGTTGAAAAATGGAGCCGGAACAGCGCCGCGGCGGCAAGATAGGCGGCCAGCACGCCGAGCGAGACAAGATAGAGCAGTTTAGCGGTTTTTCGCATGAATTCCCCCGGCAGAGCCCGAACGGCGCGCGGTCAAAGAAAGGTTGCAACCTCGTCGAGCGGCTTGCGCACCTTGTCCCGGTGCGGTTCCCCCTCGTCCGCATAGCCCACGCAGAGCACAAGGCAGATTTTCTTTTCAAGACCGATGAATTGTTGGATTTTCTGCTCGTCAAACCAGCCGACGATGCAGCAGGAAAGCCCCTGCTCCTGCGCGGCATAGCACAGATGCGCGGCGAGAATGCCAGCGTCATAGTCTTTGTAGGGCTGGTGCAAAAGCGATTCGCCCATTTTGGCGGCCTTGCTCAGCTCCTCCTGGCTGATGACGACAAAGGCGGGAACGCCGCTTGTGAATTTGTTCATCCCATTGTTTTGCAAAAATTCGGCGAATTCGGGCGCGCGCTCCCCGGCAACGACCGTCATGTGCCATTCCTGCGAATTGCAGGCCGACGGGGCGAGCCGCGCGGTGTCCAGCATCCGCGTCAGCTTCTCACGCTCGACCGGACGCCGGGCGTATTTCCGGCAGCTTTGGCGCAAAGCGGCCATCTCTGAAAAGGTCATAACCGTGTCCTCCCTTTGCAGGCATTTGTCCTTGTCTTTGGTATACAATAATCATACCATATTCTGCGCGCGTGCGCCATGCCTTTGCGCCTGCCGGGTGCAAACGTCCCGGCCGGATTTTTGCGGAAAATGCAGAATAGTGGAATTCACGGCGGCCGTATGATAGAATATAAAAACAGGAAAGGCGCACAGATGGGAGTATTTTGGATTGCGGCGGCGTTCGCGGCGGCCTACGGGCTGGCGCTGGCGCTTGGCGGGCGGCTGGTTGTCCGGCAATACAGCATCCGGTCGGATAAGATCACCGGGTCGGTTCGGATTGCGCAGCTTGCCGACCTGCACGGAGACCGGCACGGCCGCGATAACCGGCGGCTGTACAGCTTGATTGCGATGCAGGCACCCGACCTGGTCATCTTTACGGGGGACAATATCCGCGACACGCGGCCGATTGACGGGATTGCCGGATTTGTGCGGTCGCTCGCGTCCCGCTGGCCGGTTTACTGGGTCAACGGCAACCACGAGCGGCGGCGCAGGCTGGACGGGGCGCAGGCGCGGATGATGGCGGCGTGCGGTGCGGTTTCCCTAAACGACCGCTGCGTTTTATCGCGCGGGCTTGCGCTGTGCGGGGTAACCGACCCCTACCGCAGCCCGGCGTCGTTTGAAGCACGGCTGCGGGCGCAGAAGGCGGCGTGCGACGCGCTGGGCGGCTTTCAGGTGCTGCTGTCCCACCGGCCGGAATACGCGCCCGTGTACGCGCGCGTCGGGTTCGACCTTGCGCTTTGCGGGCACGCGCACGGCGGGCAGTGGCGGATTCCCGGTCTGCTCAACGGCCTTTTTGCGCCGAACCAGGGGCTGTTTCCCAAATACGCGGGCGGGCTGTACCCTTTCGGGAAGGGCACGGTCATTGTCAGCCGCGGCCTGCTGAAGCGGTTTTTTGTGCCCCGCCTTTTTAACCCGACCGAGCTGGTCATCGTCGACCTGCTGCCGGCGCAGGGGGAACAGGGCGCGACACCCTGACGCCCCGCCTGGGCTATCCGCGTCCAAAAAATCGAGGCGGGCTGCGCCGGGAAGCACCGCGGCGCAATGCGGCCGGGGCGGACAGGAATCGGCGGAGAAGCGGCGAATTTGCCCGCAGGGAATTGACAGAGAGTAAAGGAGAGCAGAGGCAATGGACAAGACAATCTCAATCCGCTCAACGGGAACCGCGAGCGCCGCGCCCGACACAATCGAGCTGACAATCACCCTCAAATCACAGAGCATGGATTATCATGCGACAATGGTCGACGCCGCAAACAAGCACGCGCACATCCTCAGCCTGCTTCTGCCGCTGGGGTTTACGCGGGAGATGGTCAAAACCCTGCAATTTGGCGTGGACGTCGTGTACGAAAACGCGGCCAACGGCATGGGCGGGCAGCAGCGGCTGTTTCGCGGCTATGCGTGTGTGCACCAGCTGCGGCTGACCTTCCCGTTTTCGATGCAGCGGCTCGCGCAGGTGCTTTCCTATCTTGCGCGCAGCGAGGCGATGCCCGAGCTCTCGATTCGCTTTAAGCTGAAGGACGAAAAGACCCTGCGCGCCAAGGCGCTTGTCAACGCGACTGCGGAGGCATACCGCCGGGCGACCGTGCTGACCCAGGCATCCCGAACCGCGCTTGGCGGGATTTTGGAAATCCGCCAGGGGGAGGATGGCCAGGGCGCTTTTGAGCTGAATTCGCAGACGGCGTTCTGCGGCACGCAGCGCGCCGCCATGCTGATGGAGGCGGGGCTGGACATCCAGCCGGAGAATATCACTGCGCAGGAAACGGTCACCATCATCTGGGCGCTGAAATGAGGAGTTGATAAAAGGGCTCTGTTTTGCGGTGTGCAAAACAGAGCCCTTTTTTGTGACTGGATGGGCTTTTGCGATTATTCCCCGCTGGCAGGGGGCGCTGGGCACAACGCCCGCGGGCAGCGGGGAGGGTAACGTATGACCCGTTGCAGGCAGGCGCCGCGGCCGGCCAACGCGCAGAGGGTAAAAACGGATATGACGCGCGCCGTACCCCGATCGAACCGGTTTTGCCCCGCATGGGGCAAAACCTCGGGCGGTCAGCGCTCGGCGGGAATACCGTTTTCCCGTATATAGTCATCCAAAACCTGCGCCGCGATACCGCACAGCTCGGCGCAGGGGCGCTTTTGGTAATAGGCCTCGGTGCGCGGCTCGGGGACGGGAGTACCCTCCGGCCTGCTGAGACCGAGCAGTTCCCGGCAGATGATGCTGCCCGTCTGTGCGCGGAACGCGCCGCAAAGCTGCTGGATGCGGGCATAGTGCGCCGCCTTGGCGTCCGCGTCGGCGGGGTCGTCGGGGGCGTAGAGAAGCCCGGCAAGCATACACATGCCGCTCACCGTGCCGCAGACCTCCCGCTGGCGGCCAAGGCCGCCGCCGAAGGATGCGCTCAGGCGCAGGCCGGTTTGCAGATCAATGCCGTATTCCTCGCAAAATGTGCAGAAAACGGCCTGCGCGCAGTTGTAGCCGGCTTTGAATAATTCAATCGCCCTGTCGTGATGATTCATTTGATATTCTCCTTTGCTGTGGCCGTGTGCGCGGCAGGATTGCGGGAAAGCTCCGCCGGAACGGAAGCGGGAACGGGCGGCTTTGCAGAAGAGCGGTCAGACAGGCATAACCGGCTCGCACCGGAAACGGCGGGCAGCGCTTCTGTGCCCGGAGAGGGACAGCCCCCAAAACACCCGAGTGTTGTTTGTAGTATAGCACACTTCAGCGGGAAGTGCGAGCGATGCAAATTCAAAGCGGGGCAGGAGATATCCGGAGGGGGCAGGCAGCTGCCATGCCGGACGAAAACCGGCTGCGTAGAAGCGTGGAATAACAAAATACGACACGTCGCCCGGCGCAGGACGCGGCTTAGCAAAGTGGGACAGGAAACGGCCGGAAAATCGGGACAGGCGACCGGGGGAAGCGCCGGCAAATTGTCGACACATCGCCTGTGCGCGGGCAGGGTGCACCGACGTAAATTCGGTCTGTTGCGCCAAAGAGGAAACCCCGTCAGTCAAATCAGCGCCACTTGCCTACAGGCAAGGGCAGGGGAACCGGTAAGCGCGGTTTGCGAGCGGCCGGGCATTGAGAAAAGGCTACGCGCCGTCCGTGCGCGGCCAGAATGTACCGACGTATATGTTGTCTGCTGCGCCAGAGACGGAAGCCCTCTACGCAGAAGAATGACACGCCGAAACATGACATGCCGCCGAGCTGCCCAACCCTTGCCGTGTACACCCGGCGGGGCAGGGGAACCGGAAAGCGCGGTTTGCGGGCAGCCGGGCATTTGAGAATAAGACGGCCAAACTGCCCAACCTGCGCCGCGTGTACCCGGCAAAAGCGGGAAGCCGAAACCCGCGAACGCGCAAAACTGCCGTAGGTTGTCCGGCCAAAGCCCGCAGCGCCAAGTTCACCGCAATCCTCCCGCCTGACTTCTTGCGGCGGCTGTCCCGGTCGACAGATAAGGGAGAAAATCCGACCGCCGCGCCGGCAACTGCTCAGGGGGACGGTGACAGAGCGAATCCGGCCGCCGCGCAAGTACGCCCAGCCCATCGGGATAAAGGACGGCCGCAGCGCCGGGCTGCCGCCCCTTATCCCGAATCAACACAACCCGTACTGCGCTCTTGCGCAGGGCGCGCCGCCCGGCGGAGACTCCTGCGGCGATTGTACAAATGGGTAAAGGAAATTCTGCCTTGCGGGCGCCTCTCCCGCACACCGGCTTTCGTTCATAGGGCGCATGTGGCGGCATTTGTCTGATTTAAAGCGTTTTCATCCGTTATTCCGGCTGAAAAAACCCGGCCGCGCATTTTCATGCGCGGCCGGGTTGCCGTTGCCGTAAAAACGAACTTACATCAGCGGGTCGAGACCGAGAACCGGATGACCCTTCTCGTTCAGGAAGCTGAGCAGCGTCTCGGCGTCCTCCGCGACCGTCTCGTCACCGATCATGTCGCAGAAGTTGTCAATGCCGTACAGCTCCTTCGCTGTCTGGTTGAGCTTGGGCGCAACCTGCTCTTTCAGGGCGCTCGGCATCCAGACAATGCGCGCAACGCCGCCCTCCGCCTTCATGAACTTCTTGGAGGAAATGAAGTGCTTGCCGTGCCCCATGAAGCCCGGGGTCTGCACGCCGCCGCCGGTCATCGAGGCGAGATCCGCAAAGGTCATGCCCAGCGGGGTGAGACCCGGGAACTCACGGTTGACGATAATGACGCCGTTCGAGAACGGCTCAATGCCGCAGATGCACTCGAAGCAGCCGCAGGAGGTCATCGGATCCTCCATGATGGAGTAGAGGGTGACGCTCTCCAGCGCGCCCTGCGAATACTTGTTGACCGCGGCGTTGACGTCGTCCCAGCGGCCGAGGTCTTCATCCTGCAGGCCGCCCTTGGTTACAACCTGGCAGGGGCCGGAGGGATCCAGCTCGTTGGTGGCTTTCGCATCCAGCCAGGAAACCGCGCCGCAAAGGCCGAGGCGCTCCGGTGTGACGATGCAGACGTGGGACGGCGAGAAGCTCTGGCACATGATGCAGGTGTAGAACTTGTCGACCGTCTCGTCGGTCAGCGAGAGCAGGCGCTCGTCGCGCTTGTCATAGGCGGGGATCGCAAGCTCGTGGCGCAGCTTGCCGACCTCGGCCGGGTCGGTGATGATGGTGACCTGGCACTTGTCGACAACCGTGTCGAACTCGCTCTTGATCTTGGCGTACAGCACCTCGCCGAAATGCTTCGCGCGGAAGCCGGCGTCATAGGTGGCCTTGCTCACGCGGATGCGGATCATATCGCGCTGGCCGGTGTGCATCACGCCCTCGATGCAGTTGAGGAACGCGTGGAATTTGCGCTCAAAGACAGGCTCAAAGTCGCTCTGCATCGACTTGCCGGCAACCTCGACGAGCATCGCCATGCAGACCTTGCTGCCAACCTCAAACTGGTCGAAGTCGGGGCCGACAAGGGTGATCTTGTGATCCTCGATCTGCGAGGCGTCGCGGGTCTGCACCAGCTCGAAGCAGTCGACGCGGGAGCCGTCTGCCTCAAACTGCATATCCGGGCGGCGGATGATCTCGCCCTCGAACGCGGACGCGAACGCGACGGGGATGTCGATGTTGGTGATCTTGATCTTGATATCGCGCGCCTCAAGCGAGGTGTCGTGGAACTTGGTGGTATCCGGCTGGATAATCAGCGATTTCGGGATGCGGGACAGCTCCTTGGTGTCGTTGGTGATGACGGGGAAGCCGAGCGCAATCGCGCCGCCGCCGTAGGAGACCGTCTCGTCGTTGACCGGCGCAAACGCGTTGACAAACGCGAACACGCGCTCAAAGGTGTATTTGCACACGGCGGCCTCGTCGCCCGGGGTGATCGAGCCGAAGATGAGCGCCGCGCGAATCGCAACCGAGACAACGTGGATGACCGAGGTCAGGTCGTCGCCGAGCGCGACAACGCGGATCTTGAAGCCGAGGTTGACCTTCATGTCAATCGCCTGCTGGATGATGCCGCCCACGAGGAAGACGAAGATGCCCTTGGACTGATAGCTCTTGATGAGCGCGGCCGCTTCCTCGGCGCTCGGCGCCGGGCCGATGATGACCGCGACGCCGGGGATGTCGCGGGTGACGAGCGGAACGCCCAGCTCGCGGATCTCCGCGTCCGAAAGATGGCCGTGATACGGCTCGGCGTACGGGGTGTTGTCGATATACTTGCACGCCTCGATGACCTCGGCCGCAAGCGCGGAGCCGATGCCGCTCAAAAAGACGTTGGTGGTGTTCGGGACATGCTGCAAACGGGTTTTGATGTAGTCGCACGCCTCCTTCAGCTCGGCAAGGTTGGTGACCTTTTTGCCGGTGAACGCGTAGTAGCAGGGCAGGCAGTAGGCCGTGTTCGGGAAGGAGACCGCTTTGTCCGCGCCGAACTTTGCAATGGCGTCGTCGACGCACTTGACGGCTTTTTCATAGACCTCGTCAGAGCCCTTGAATACTCTTTCAAATAGTGTCACAGTAGTTCGTCCTTTCATTTCGTATGGGTGTCGGACGCTTTCTCACGCCCGGTTGATTTATTGTTCCTCGCTGTCGATAATCGCTTTGATCTTGCGCACTTCCTCGACGGCCGCCGCGCTGACGTCGAAAGGCGAGAGCGCCTGCCGGTCGGCGTCGATGACCTCGGGGTTGTAGTGCATAAAGCCGAGAAGATCCTCCGCGGGGATGCGGGAGCGGATAAATTCCTCATCCGCGGCGTCCCGCACCTTGTTGGCAACCACCCGCACCTTGCGCACGCCCAGCTCGCCGGCAAGCCGCTTGACGTTGCCGTAGGTCTGGATGCTGCGGGCGCCCGGCTCGATGACGACGATGAACTGATCCATCACCGAGGAGGTGCCGCGCCCGAGATGCTCCAGCCCGGCCTCCATGTCCATGATGACGACGTCCTTTTTCTGGAGCATGAGGTGGGAGATAATCTGCTTGAGCAGCACGTTCTCGGGGCAGACGCAGCCGCTGCCGGCGGTCTCCACCGTGCCGAGCACAAGCAGCTTCACGCCGTTTTTCAGCTTGGCAAACTTATCCGGAATGTCGTCGACCTTGGGGTTGAGCCGGAAAAACTTGCCCATGCTCTGCTCGCCGACCCCCGTGCGCTCCTCCACCAGCTTGCGCTGGGAGGAGATGGGGATGATTTCGGCAAGCTCCGCTTCGGTGAAGCCGAGCGCCAGCCCGAGGTTGGCGTCCGGGTCGACGTCGGCGGCGAGTACGCTGCGCCCATCCGCGGCGTACAGCCGCGCCAGAATCGCCGCGAAGGTGGTTTTGCCCACCCCGCCCTTGCCGGTGATTGCAACTTTCATGCGAGAACCTTCTTTTCGTTTTGAGAATTAGGAAGCGAGAGGATCAGATACCGAGCGCGGCGCGCTTCTCTTCAATGCGCTGAATCATGAGATCGCCGAGCTTCTCAATGTCGGTCTCAACGGTGAAGTTCGCGCCGACCCACTGCTTATAACCAGTATCTCCACCGCCGGTCAGCATATCCCAAACGACGGACGAGCCGGACGCCTGCGGAGAAACGCCGAGGAAGGTGTCAATGCCGGTCGCGACGACGTAGTTGCCGATCGAGACCGCCTTTTCGGACATCCACTCGGGCGCGCAGCCGACGAGCGGAATCTGCGGAATGTCGATGCCCCAGTCGTCCGCGATGCGGGAGGCGAGGATCATCATGCGGCTGATATCGACGCAGGAGCCCATGTGCAGCACCGGGGGGATATCCGCCAGCTCGCAGACGCGCTTGAGACCCGCGCCGCAGAGCTCCTTGGCGTCCTTGCTCATGAGGCCGGCCTTGGCCGCGGCCTGCGCCGAGCAGCCGGACAGCACGAGGATAATGTCGTTTTTGATGAGCTTTTTCATCAGCTCGATGTGCGCATAGTCGGCGCGAACTTTCGGGTTGTTGCAGCCGACCATCGCGACGGCGCCGCGCAGAACGCCGGACTCGACGCACTCAACCAGCGGCTTCATCGTGCCGGTCACGTCGACGAACGAGTTTGTGACCGTGTCGAGGGTCTTTTCGATCGCCTCAACCGAATAGCCGACCGTCGCGGGCTCCTTGATGTCGGGGATATGGACAAGCTCGGGCTTTCTGTTTTTGAAGTTCTCCACCGCCAGCTTGACGATCGCCTTGGCGTTCTCGCCCGCGTTCTCGGGGGAGAAGTGGATGAACTCGGAATCCGGCATCCGGGCGATGTTGGAGGTGGTGATGAATTTGGTGTGGAAGCACTTGGACAGCGGGCCGAGCGCCGGGAAGATGCACTGCACGTCCACGACGATGGCCTCGCACGCACCGGTCAGCACGACGTTCTCCTGCTGCAGGAAGTTGCCGGCCATCGGGATGCCGTGGCGCATCGCAACCTCGTTGGAGGTGCAGCAGACACCCGCGATGTTGATGCCCTTGGCGCCGACGCTCTTGGCCAGCGCGATCATCTCGGGATCCTGCGCGTAGAACACGATCATCTCGGACAGGGAGGGGTCGTGGCCGTGGACAACGATG
>CAZYAV010000019.1:33159-46712 GCA_964645785.1 uncultured Oscillospiraceae bacterium | reverse complement strand
CGGATGAGGATGTCCTGCAGGGTCTCGTCCAGCGCGTGCCCCATGTGCAGCTGCCCGGTGATGTTGGGCGGCGGAATCACGATGGTGTACGGCTTTTTGGTCTTATCCGGAACGGCGCGGAAATAGCCGCCGTCCATCCACATTTTGTAGATGCGGTCCTCCACATTCTGCGGGCTGTACTGCTTGTCCAGTTCTTTCATTGCCTGTTTCCTTTCTTGCCATTGTCCGATCCGGCCGCTTGCCGCGCCCGCCCCGCGGGCAAAACAAAACGCCCCGGCGCAAAGACGCGCTGGGACGATCCATCAGACCGCGGTACCACCCAGATTACCCGCCCACCGCAGGGCGCGGCAGGGCGAATCTCTCAGACCGTCTCCTTAACGCGGAGGATACGGAAAACGCTGAGGCGCGGCGGGCGCGGGTTCACGTTTTCTGCTCCAAAGCGACAGGGTCTGCGTTCCGCCCCCGGGCTTTCAGCGGCCGCCCGGGTCTCTGTGGGTGAAACTGCGCAAATCCACTCTTTTTCACGGCATTTTAAAAGATATCTCTATCATATGGCCTCGCTTTCGGTTTGTCAAGCGCGCCGTTTGGCGGGCGCGCCGTGCTTTGCCGTCGCCGTTCCCAAAAGCGCCGATTCCCGGGGAGTTGCCCGGGCGTGCTACGTCTGGTCGGACAGGCTGCGGTTCATCCCGCGCACCGCCTTTCTGATTCGCAGATACTGGATTACCCAGATTCCCGCATAAATTGCGGCGAAGATCCCGAAATAGAGCAGCGCTCCCGCGGCCGTGTGGGGCATCCACCGCGCCGCGTAGGCAACCGGCAACGTGGCGGCGGAGCTGACAGCGAAGTGCGCGGCTGTCTGTTTGAGCAGGCTCCAGCCCTCCAGCTCCCACAAAACCGACGCGCCGGCAAAAGCCGCGCCGCAGACTGCGCTGAGCGCTGCCTGCACACAGACGGCGGCAATTTCGCTGCCGCAGGTCTCGGTCAGCTCTGGAACAACCGCGTAAAACCGCCCGTCCCCCACCGTCAGCGAAATCAGAATCGCAATCAAAACGTTGATCGTGATCCCAAGCGGCGCGCCGATCAGCGCGCGCAGGAAAGCCTTGTGTTTCATCCGTTTTCCTCCTTTAAAAGCCGAGCTTCTTTCTGATTTGCGGCACATACCGTCTGGACGCATAGGTGACCGCGCCGTTTTGGAAAACGACGCAGATTGTCCCCGCATAGCTCAAATCAAAACTGCGCACCTTCTTCAGGTTAACCAGCTCGGAATTGGAAATGCGCACAAAATCTGCGCCGCTCAGCCGCTCCTCCGCCTCATACAGCCGCAGGCGCAGCTGATACTCCCCCTGCTCGGTCGCCGCAACGACCTTGCCGGACACGGCGTACACGCGGAGTATCTGCGCGGGGTCAAGCAGCTCGACCACATCCTCCCGGAACCCGGCCAGTCTGGAAACCTCCGCCCCGGCCAGCCGCGCGGCCAGCGCGCGGAGTTCCTCGTCCAGCGTCCCGGTCTCAATGAGGATGCGCGGCTCGCTTAAGCCCTGCACAATCCGTATTTCAACCTGCATTTGTCCTCCCTCCTCTGCGGTGCCCCCAGTATACAGCCGCCCGCCGGCAAAGTCCATCGTCCCGCGCCAAACGGACGGATTCGGCGCACAAACGGCCTGTTTTGCAATATGCCGGGCTGCTTTCCCGCGCCGGAGCCCGCCGCGCCGCCGCGCCGGGTTTCGGGCAGGCGCCCGTCCCCTGGCAGGTCTGTGTTTTTGAAATAGAATTGATGAACGCAGCGGTTGTGCGCCGATAAGCCGCGGCCGACACCAGGCAAAAAGCACCTTTTTTATTATGAAAAGTTTATGTATCCTCTGCCCGTTGTCGGTATCCTGTGCAGGCTGCCGTTCGGGGCGGTTGCCGTTCCACAAATTCATCAAAAACCGCCGCAAAAAGCCGCACGGCGGCTTTTTTCCCGCTGTGCGGCTTTGGCTGTGCTATGGGCTGCGGCGATGCGCGGGACGGCAGATTGCGCGCCCCGGAAGCGGCGCTCAGCCCTGTTCGGCGTCCGCCCCGTACTCCTCCAGAATGGCCATCCGGTGCGAATAGGCGTTCAGCACGGCGAACGCGCCCGCCTGCGCCGGCAGATATTCGACCCAGCAAGTGCGGTAACCGCGCTGTAAGTGGCCGATGCGTCGGCCGGTTGCGGGCTCAAGCAGATACTGTCCTGTTTTTTCGCATTCTACAATCACGGCGGCGGCGTCCTGCTCCGAAATGAGATCCGCGCGCATCCGCTCTGCGACTGCTCTGTCGATTTTCAGCTCCATCTTGTCTCCTTATTCCCGCGGCAATTCCGTGCCGCGCCGTTGGCCGATGCTCCCGTCCCCACCCCGGGCGCGGCACAGCCCTCCGCGCGAACATCCCGGCCAGTGTTTCGCCAACGCGGCAAAAACCGGCGGCCGGGTCAACTGCACCGGGGCGGTTTCCGGCGTCTTACGCTGCGCGGCGCGCGAGGACAGGCCGGGGACGCCGCGCGCAAATTCCCTGTAAAAGTATACAGGAATCCCGCCCGGATGGCAACCGCCCCCTGCGCGTGCGCCATGGCCGTTTCCCGCATTCCGGAACGTCCCTACCCCTTTCCGTCCGCTGCCCCGGCGTTCCAAAAATGGTTCCGTGTTCCCAATTTTGCGCGCTTCTTTTTTCACTTGACGCGGGCTCTAAATTTTAGTTTAATAGATTTAACAGCTCGTGATTACAGGCCGCGCGCCGCTTTGAGCCGGGAGAAAAAATGACAAACAAACCCTTCAGCGAACCGATTCATGTTGTCGTGTTTAACACCCTGCGGGACAGGATCCTGCGCGGGGAATTTCTGCCCGGCAGCCTGCTGCCGACCGAAAAGGAGCTGTGCCTTGAATTTGGCGCCACCCGCGCCACCGTGCGCAAGGGGCTGAACCGGCTGGAGCATCTCGGTTTTATCCGCTCCGACCCCGGCAAGGGCTCGTTTGTCATACAGCCGCAGCTCAACCGGTTTCTGTTCACAATCAGCGACGATTACCCCGACTGCGACATCGAGGTGCTTGAGCCGCGTGTGGTGCCGCCGGACGAGAACGTCCGCCGCGCGCTGCGGCTGCCGCCGGACGGGCAGGCGCTCGAGTGCCGCCGCGTCATGCGCCAAAACGGCATCCCGGTTGCGCTGGACGACAATTTTGCGCCCTATACCCCCACGCGCGCCGCGGTGCAGCAGGCGGCGGAATTCGCGCTGTTTTCCCGCATCAACGAGGCCAGCGATCAGCCCTTCTCCTTTTCCAACCACATGATCATTCAGGCCGCCGCCGCAACGGGGGAGATTGCCGCGCTGCTCGGCCAGCCGGCCGGGACGCCGCTGTTGGTTGTCGTGCGGTTCCTGTTCGGCAAGGAGGATTCCCGCCGCGGTTTCGGCAAAAAATATCTGGTTTCCCCTTACGGCATGATCCGCTCGACATGCAGCTACCTGCCCTCCCCCTCCAATGTGTTTGAGGATATGCAGCCCTTCGACTGAATCCTCCGCTCTACGCAGCGTAGGTGGACAGGCGCCGCCGTTTCGCGTATGATAAAAGCCGAAAGGAGCGAGCGCAAATGCAGCAGTCTATCGCAGACAGAATTGCCGCGCGCCGCAGGGCGCGCCACCTCACCCAGTCGGAGCTCGCGCAGCGGCTCGGCGTCACCGACAAGGCGGTTTCCAAATGGGAGACCGGCCGGGGACTCCCCGACGTCTCCCTTTACCCGGCGCTGTGCAGCCTGCTCGGGCTGCGGCTGGAGGATTTTTTTGCGGATGCACCCGCCGCGCAGGCGCTTCCCCCGGCCGACGAGGCGGAGGCGAACGCCGCGGACGGCGGCGCGTTCACCCGGGAAGAGCAGATCGCGTTTTTTAAGGAAAAGTGGCAGCGGGAGCATCTCGCGGGCTGCGTTGCCGCGATGCTCGCCGTCGTTGCGCTGATTATTTTCGGCTTTGTGCGGGATAACGGCGTGCAGTATGCCGGAATGGCCTGCGGCCTCCTCTTTGGGCTGATTGAGCGCAATCGGATGGCGGCTTATGTCGAAAAGAGCGTTTATATCAGGAATCGCCGGGTCTGAGCGCGCAAAGCAAACCGGCCGAACGAAAGGAACCCCGAAAATGGAAAATCTGATTTGTGCAAAATGCAACCTGCCGCTTGAAAAGCGCAAAACAAGCTTCCGGTATATGGGCTATGAGGTCTTTGAGGAGCTGCCCCGCTGCCCCAAATGCGGCCAGGTGTATCTGGACGAGGAGCTTGTGCGCGGCCGCATGGCCGAAGTGGAGACCGAGGTCGAGGACAAATAAATCCGCCGCAGCGCCCGGCGCGGTGCGGGCGGTTCAACCTCCGCCCGGTTCCTCGTCCCGGTTCGGCCGCGGCCTTTTGGCCGGATTTGTGCGCCGCCCCTTTGCGGGGCGGCTTTTCTGTTGGGCGGCGCGGCGGGCGGCGTTGCCGCCCGCTGTCCCGGAATGGGAGCCGCCCGGTTCCCGCGCGGCCGCAGCGCGGGTCGTCGGCTTTGCCGCATCCGCTCGCATTGGATGAGGCAAAACCACTATTGAACTATCCGTTTGCTCTGACCCCAGAGGAGCCAGTCCCTGCTGACCACTGGAAGGGGTACCGAGCATTTGCCGCGCAGCCCGTAAACGGGAAAATCATGACCTTGACCCGTGGCATATTCTCCGTCTACAGCCCAAACAGCTTTCCCATAAAAAAGCTCTCTGATCGTTCAAAGCTTTTCTGTTCTTCTACCGTCCCCGCAGCTTCAAATCGCATTTTATTTGCCGGGGTTTCCTTTATTTACCCCTGATAGACCCGGGGGATTCTCAAGTCCAAAGGCAGCAATTAAACAATCTCCCGGCCTGGCCGGGAGATTGCTTTTGCCTGTTTGATGATTTTTCTCCTGTCCGGAATTGAGTTTACACCTTTTGAACAACAAGCAGGGCGTTCCGCTTTATCCGCGCCGCCGCTTTACAGCCGCCCCTCGTCCATCATGCCGAAGCACTCGGTGAAAAAGACCATGCATTCCAGCTGGAACTGCCGCCCCGTTTCCTGCATCGCCTCGTCCACAATCCGGGTGAACAGCGCCGATTCACAGGCCGCCCGGGCGTTGATGATAACCGGCAGGTCGACGCAGGGCTGCCCGATGCGGCTGTCAACCTCGGCCGGCGCGTCAATCCCGACCATCGAAAGCTTTGCCGCGCCGCTTTCGGTTTCCGCGTACAGTTTGAGGTGCGGCACATTGCGGGCTTCGGCGCGCAGCCTGTCCCGGATGAACGCCGCGAGGGCGGCAAGGTAGGCGTCGGGGTCAAAGGTGTCGCAGCAGACCCGGACATAATACTGGCGGTTGTACCAGCACAGCTTCTCCTCCGCCGCGCAGAATTCCGCCCCGCCGTAGCCGACTTCGGGGCTGCGCATCGAGGCCGCCTGCGCAAGCAGGTACGCGGCGAGCGGCTCGATTCCCTCCCCCGTCTTTGCGCTTGCCGCAAACACCTTCGCGTCCGGGCAAAGCGCGCGCAAAAACGCAAGGTACGCCGCCCGCTCCCGCTCGCCGACAGTGTCGATTTTGTTGAGCACAATCGTGTCCGCCTCCAGCAGCTGCGCGCGGAACAGATAGTCCATCTCGCGCGGCAGCCTGACGTCCGCGCGCTCGGGCATGATGGCGCGCAGCCGCGCCGGGTCGGCCACCACCGTGAACGGCGCAAGTGAGAATTCGCCCGGGTATTCGCGGTCGAGCTTGTGATAGACATGCTCCAGCGCGCCGACCCCGCAGCCGGGGATGTCCGAAATCACCAGTCCGCTCTTTTCATAATCAAACAGCCGCCGCAGCCTGTCCACAAGGTTCTCGGTCTGGTAGCAGATGCACTCGCCCGCAAGCTCGGTTGCGTCGCAGCCCTGTCTCTGCATGAATTTTGTATCCACCAGATCCCGCGCGCCGAGGTCGTTCGCAATCAGCGCGGTTCTGGTGCCGCGCGCGTTCAGATAACCGCTCAGCGCGATCATCAGAGTTGTTTTCCCGGCGCCCAAAAAGCCGCTCAGCACCATAAATTTTTTCATTTCTCCCGACCTCCCGCAATTTCGTTACCTGTGACTTTTTTATTCTATCACAGCCCTTTCAACCTTGACAAGAGTATATACGGCGGGATAAACTTGACTTGTACAGTCAGGTTTACACACGATAATTCGGGAGGATTTGGCCATGCTTGACCCACGCACCTTGACCGACGGGTACCTGCTGCGCGGCTGCTGCTGCACCGAGGCGATTGTCCGCACGGGGCTTGAACTGCTGGGGAAGGAGGACGAGCTGCTGGCGAACACGGCGTCGGGGCTGTGTCTTGGGGTGCACGCGGGCGCCGCCTGCGGGGCGCTCACCGGCGGGGCGATGCTGCTGTCGATGTTTTCCCGCTCGCAGGCCGCCAGCACCATGATCCCCGAGCTTGCCGCGTGGTTTGACGCGCAATACGGGATGCAGTACGGCTCCATTAACTGCGAGGACATCGCCGGGGAGCATCTCATCCACAAGCCGGAACGCTGCAAGCCGCTCTGCCTCGCCGTTTGCGAAAAGTGCGTTGCGCTGCTGCGCGAGCAGGGGCTTTTGGAGGACTGAGTGCCCCGCCCGATTGGGGCTGCACCGGGGCTTTTGGGCAAAAGCCCGGCGCCCGCTTTGCCGCCGTCACACTCTGCCGCGCGTTTTTTGGCGACGCGCGGCTGACCGTTTGGGAGGAAACCACTATGTATTTTGCCGCCATGACCGACGAGCCGGGGCTTTCCGGGACAATATCCGAGACCTTTGCGGCCGCGCGCTATCTGCTGATCCTCGACACGGACAAGGGCACGGTCGTCACCACCTATCCCCGCGGCGGCGCGGACGACTGCGCGCTTGCGCGCAGGATTGTCCAGCACGACTGCGAGGCGGTGCTCTGCGGTCCCATTGAGGAAGCCCCGTTCACCATCATCGCGGACGAGGGCTGCGTGACCCGCTATCTCGCAGCCGGCCAGCGCACCGGCGCTGCGCTGGCGGACGCGCTCGGCTATCGGCTCAACATGATTCCCGATTTCATCGGCGGCACCGGCTGCCACTCGGGCGAGGGAAACTGCGAGGAGCATCACCACGACCATGGCGAAAGCTGAGCGCCTGCTGCGCCGCACCCGGTCGGTCTGCCCGGTCTGCCTCGCGCCGCTCGAGGCCGAGCTTGTCGACCGGGGCGATGCGGTGTATCTGTGCAAAACCTGCCCCGAGCACGGCTCGTTCGCCGTGCCGGTCTGGCGCAATCGGCTGGATTTCCTTGCCTGGCGCGCCGGAGCGCAGCCTCTCGGGGATTCCGGCGGGCTGGGCTGCCCGGCAAACTGCGGTCTCTGCGCCGAGCATGAGCAGGCGACCTGCTGCGCGCTGCTGGAGGTGACGAGCCGCTGCAACCTGCGCTGTCCGTTCTGCTTTGCGCGGGGCGGCGAAACCGCGCAGGAGCCGGATCTCGACACACTCAAACACGCGGTGGACAGGATCATGGCCGATTGCGGCCGCCCGCTGCTTCAGCTTTCGGGCGGCGAGCCGACCCTGCGGGACGATCTGCCCGTGCTGGTGCGGTACGCAAAAGAAGCCGGCGCGCCCTATGTGCAGATCAACACAAACGGCATCCGCCTGGCCGACGACCGGGACTATGTCCGGCAGCTGGCCGAGGCGGGGCTGTCCATTGTCTTTTTGCAGTTTGACGGGGTGGACGACGCGGTTTATACGGAGCTGCGCGGCCGCCCTCTGCTGGAAACCAAAACGCGGGCAATCGCCAACTGCGCCGATTTTCACATCGGCGTGACTCTGGTGCCCACGTTGGTGCGCGGGATCAACACGGCGCAGCTTGGCTCGATTGTCCGGTTCGGCGCGTCCCGCTCGCCCGCCGTGCGCGGGGTGCACTTTCAGCCGGTGTCCTATTTCGGGCGGTATCCCGCCGCGCCGGACGACGGCGAGCGGTATACCCTGGACGAGCTGATCGCCGGCCTCTGCGCCCAGCTTGCGCTGCCCGAGGCCGCCTTTCTGCCCTCCCGGTGTGACCACCCGATTTGCGGCTTCCACGCGAGCTTCCTTGCAAACCCGGACGGCGGGCTTGTCCCGTTCGGCGCGCAGCGACCCGACCCCTGCGCGCGCACAACCGCCGCACAGAACCGGGAATATATCGCCCGGCGCTGGTCGCGGCAGGACGTCCCGGCGGATTTGCCGGCCAAACCGGCCTATATCGAGTGCGGGCGCAGCGATGAGATTCCCGACATGGCGGCCTTTTTGCGCCGCGTGCGCACGGGCGGCTTCACCCTGACCGCCATGGCGTTCCAGGACGCGATGAACCTCGATATCGAGCGGCTGCGGCGGTGCAGCCTGCACGTGTACAGCGGCGGGAAAATCAAGCCGTTCTGCGCGCATTATCTGACGGCGGTGGCGCTATGAGGCGCAGCCCGGACTGTTCCGCGTGCATCCAAGCGGCGCTGCCCGCCCAGGGGCGGGTGCTTGAAATCGGCTGCGGGGACGGCGCGCTGCTAAGCCGCTTGGCCGCATCCGGTCGGTACGCGCTCGACGCCTGCGACGTAAACCCTGCGAGTGCGGCCGCTGCGGCGCAGGCCTCCGGCGTTCCGGTCTGCACGGCACGGGCGGAGGCGCTGCCCTATCCGGACGGCGCGTTTGACGCGGCGGTACTGGAATGCGTCTTTTCCCTGTGCGAGCCTGTGCAGACCGTGCGGGAGCTTGCGCGGGTGCTCGCGCCCGGCGGCCGGGTGATCCTCACCGACCTGCACGCGCCGCAGGCCGCCGCGCTCCCCAACAGCGCGCTTGTGCGGATGCTGTATCCCCGCCCCGCGCTCGAGGCGTTTTTTGCGCAATATTTTGTGTTGAGATCCTTTGAATCGCTCACCCATGCGCTGCGCGCCCACTTTGCCCAGCTGCTTATGCAGGGGGCGCTGTGCGACTGTGTCGACCCGCGCGAGCTGCCGCTGCTGCGCGCGGCAAGGCCGGAGTACGGATTATGGATATGGACAAAACGCTGACCCTGCTCAACCGGCAGATCGCCTATGCGCGGGCGAACGCCCCGTTTTACCGGTATCTGCCCGTGCAGCCGCTGCAAAGCCTGGACGAGCTTGCCCGGCTACCCTTAACCAGCGCGCGGGATATCGCGCTGCACGGCCGGTACATGCTCTGTTGCTCCCCGGCAAGCGTGCGGCGGATGGTCACCATGCGCACCTCGGGAACAACCGGCGCGCCCAAGCGGCTCGCCTTCACCGACGCAGACCTCGAGGACACGGTCGGTTTCTTCTGCCGCGGGATGAATCTGCTGTGCAGCGCGGGGGACACTGTCGGTATCTTCATGCCCGGGCATAACCCGGACGGGCTGTGCGACCTGCTCAGCCGGGGGATCGAGCGGTTTGGGGGCATCCCCGCCGTGTTCGGCCCGATTGCGGACTATATCGCGGCTGCCGCGTTCTGCCGCCAAAGGCGGCCGCGCGTGCTGGTCGGCGTACCCGCGCAGATGCGCCGCCTCGCCCTCACCGCGCCCGATCTGCGCCCCGCGCGGGTGCTCGTATCCGCCGACTATGCCGCCCCCGCCGTGATCGAGACGCTCGAGCGGGTGTGGGGCTGCGAGGCGCTCGTCCATTTCGGCATGACCGAGAGCGGGCTTGGCTGCGCGGTCGAGACCCCGGCGCGGGACGGGATGCACATCCGCGGCGGCATCCTGCTGGAGACGCTGCCGGACGGCGAGCTGGTGCTCACCACCCTGCGGCGGGAGGGGATGCCGCTCATCCGCTACCGCACGGGGGACGCGGCGTCGCTGCTGCCGAACGGCAACCTCGGCGCGGTGTACGGGCGGATGGACGAGCTGCGCAGCCCGGTCTCCGCCCCCGCGCTCGACCGGATTCTGTTTGCGCAGGACGCCGTGCTGGATTACAGCGCCGCGCTTTGCGAAAACCGGCTCACCGTCCGGGCGGCCGGCGGCGGCGTCCGCCCCAAATTGCTTCAGGATAAGCTTGCAGCCGCGTTCCCCGGCTTCTCGGTCGAGGTTCTGCGGGATAAAACCGTCTGCTCGAACGGAATCGCCAAGCGGCGCATCCGCCGGACGGGCAGCCTGGAGGTGAACCGATGAACACAGGCGCACTGATTGTCGCCGCGGGACGCTCCTCCCGCATGGGGGCGTTCAAGCCGCTGCTGCCGCTCGGCGGCGGAACCGTGATCGGCCGGGCTGCCGGCACCCTGCGCGGGTTCGGCGCCTGCCCGATTGTGGCGGTTACCGGGCGGGAGGCCACGCGGCTGACGAATTATTTGCAGCCGCTGGGGGTCGAGTGCGTGCACAACCCCGATTTTGCCGCAACCGACATGTTCCGTTCCGCCTGCATCGGGATGGCGGCGCTGCGCGGCCGGGTTGACGGGTTCTTTTTCCTGCCCGGCGACGCGCCCCTCTTTTCGGCCGAAACGCTTGGGGCGATGCTGCGCCGCATGCAGGCGTCCGGCTGCGGCGTTGTCCGGCCGATGTACGGCGGCCGCTGCGGGCACCCCATCCTCATCGACGCGGCGCATATCCCTGCCCTGCTCGCGTTTGACGGCGAGGGCGGGATGCGCGGCGCGCTCGACTCGCTCGGCTGCCGGATCGACCGCCTTGAGGTGGACGACCCCGGCCTTGTTTACGATGCGGACACGCCGGAGGACTACGAGCGGCTCGTCCACTTTGCCGGCTTGCAGGACGCCGGCGGCTCCGCCTGAGCCGCCGGATTCCCGCCGAACAGGCCGCTTCGGCCGCCCTGCATACTGACCCTGTTTTTTCCCGCCGCCCGTTTTGCCCGCCCGGGGCGCGGGCTTTTCTCCCCGCCGGCGCCGCCGGTGGCTGCACAAACCCAAAACCGCTTAAACCAACACGGAGGAACCGCTATGAAACTGATGAAAACCGAGGACGCTGTCGGCCAGGTTCTCTGCCACGACATCACCCAGATTATCAAGGGCGTGACCAAGGACGCCGCCTTCCGCAAGGGACACATTATCACCGAGCAGGACGTGCCTGTGCTGCTCAGCCTGGGCAAGGATCACGTCTACATCTGGGAGAACAACGAGAACATGCTGCACGAAAACGACGCGGCCGAGATTCTGCGCGGTATCTGCCAGAGCGAGGGGATGCACGCGACCGAACCGAAAGAGGGAAAAATCGAGCTGATCGCGGACATGGACGGCCTGCTGATGATCGACCTCGACCGGCTGCGCGCCGTCAACGCGCTCGGGGACATGATGATTGCAACCCGCGCGTCCGGCTTCCCGGTGCGGCGCGGCGACAAGCTCTGCGGCACCCGAATTATCCCCCTTGTCATCAGCAAGGCGAAAATGGAGCAGGCGCGCAAGGTCGCGGGCAGCGTGCCGATCCTGCGGCTTTTGCCGATCAAATCAAAATCCTACGGCCTGGTCACCACCGGCAACGAGGTGTTTTACGGCCGCATTCAGGACACCTTCACCCCGGTGATTCAGGAGAAGCTTGCGGAATACGGCTGCGGGATGAAGCTGCACGAGGTGTGCAGCGACGACCCCGAAATGATTACGGGCGCCATCAAAAAGATGTTGGACACGGGGGTGGAGATGGTGCTGTGCACCGGCGGCATGAGCGTCGACCCGGACGACAAGACTCCGCTCGCCATCCGGCAGAGCGGCGCAAAGGTCGTCTCCTACGGCGCGCCCGTTCTGCCCGGCGCCATGTTCCTGACCGCCTATACCGACGACGGCCGGCCGGTCTGCGGCCTGCCCGGCTGCGTCATGTACGCCAAACGCACCATTTTCGATCTTGCCCTGCCCCGTCTGCTGGCCGACGTGCCGGTGACGGCCGCCTGGCTCGCGGGGCTCGGACACGGCGGGCTCTGCCTCAATTGCCCCGAGTGCCACTTCCCCAACTGCGGGTTCGGCAAAGGGATCTGAGCGCCCGCAGCGCTTCATCCAGATGCGGTCTTTGACAATTGAATCGCATGTTCCACCCCTCTTCATGGTTATCACACGCGTAAATCCGCGTGGGTAATAATATAAATCCCCTGAAAAATGGGAAAAGGAGTTCCAGACATGAAGAAAGCACTTACCATTCTCGCAGTACTTGCGCTCCTCCTCGGGCTTTCGGCCTGCGGCGGGCAGGACAGCGGCAGCGGACAGGACGGCGCGACCGATGCGTCCGACACGCCCGATACGTCGCCCAAGACCGAACTTGTCGTGTTCGCCGCCGCCTCGATGACCGAGACGCTCACCGAGATCCAGCAGCTTTACGCCGCTGTCGCGCCGGACGTTGCCCTGAGCTTCAACTTCGACTCGTCCGGCACGCTCAAGACCCAGATTGAGGAGGGCGCCGTCTGCGACCTGTTCATCTCCGCCGGGCAGAAGCAGATGAACCAGCTGGACAGCGCGGCGTCCAGCGACGTCAACCCGGACGGGCTGGATTTCGTCGCACAGGGCACGCGGATCAACCTGCTGGAGAACAAGGTCGCGCTCGTCGTGCCGCAGGGCAACCCCGCCGGGCTGGAGAGCTTCGACGACCTCGCGCAGCGGCTCGAGGCGGGCGAAATCATGCTCGCGATGGGCAACGAGGACGTGCCGGTCGGCCAGTACACCCAGCGCATTTTGGCCTTTTACGGGCTGGACGAGCAGGCGCTCGCGCAGCAGGGCTCGCTGACCTACGGCACGAATGTGAAGGAGGTCACGACCCAGGTCAGCGAAAAAAGCGTTGAATGCGGCGTTGTCTACAGCACCGACGCGTTCAGCGCGGGTCTCACGGTGGTGGACGTCGCCGCCGCGGAACAGTGCGGGCAGGTGATCTACCCGGCCGCCGTGATGAAGAACAGCGAAAACGCGCAGGCCGCGCAGGCGTTCCTCGACTATCTGCAAACGCCCGAGGCGATGGCCGTGTTTGAATCGGTCGGATTCTCCGCCGTCAAGCAGTGACCGCGCATTTTTGCATAAGCCATGGGCTGCGGGGCAAGTTTGCCCCGCAGCCCGCGCAGATGCGGATTCGCTTTGCCGGTTCCGCCGAGGATAGTTTATATGGATTGGTTCCCATTATGGAATTCCCTGCGCATCGCTGCGCTCAGCAGTGCACTTGTGTTTTTTGCCGGTATTTTCTTTGCCTATTACGCTTCCCGCCTGCCCCGGGCGGTCAAAGGGCTCCTGGACGTCGTCCTGACCCTGCCGATGGTTCTGCCGCCCACCGTCTGCGGTTATTTTCTGCTGCTTGTTTTCGGGCTCAGGCGGCCGGTCGGCGCCTTTCTGGCCGCGCACGGCATCCGCTTTGTGATGAGCTGGACCGGCGGCGTGCTGGCCGCGGCGGTCGTCTCCTTCCCGCTGATGTACCGCACGGCGCGCGGCGCGTTCGAGAGCTTTGACGAGACGCTCGCCTATGCCGGGCAGACGCTCGGCCTGTCCAACACCTATATTTTCTGGCGTATCCGGATGCCCGCCTGCCGGCAGGGCATTCTCGCGGGCGCGGTGCTCGCGTTTGCGCGGGCGCTTGGGGAATACGGCGCAACCAGTATGCTCATCGGGTACACGCCGGG
>CAZYAV010000019.1:0-33149 GCA_964645785.1 uncultured Oscillospiraceae bacterium | reverse complement strand
GTCTACCAGCTCTGGCGCACCGACGACGACAGGGCGTTCCGCTGGGTTCTGGTCAATCTCGCCATCAGCGCGGTCGTGCTGGTTGCGGTGAATCTGCTGGAGGCCCGCCAGAAAAAGGCGGTGAATCAATGAGCCTGCTGGTTGAAATTGAAAAAAAGCTGGGGGATTTTCGGCTGAACGTCTCGTTTGAGACCTGCGGCGGCGTGCTCGGGCTGCTGGGCGCGTCCGGCTGCGGAAAGAGCATGACTCTCAAATGCATCGCCGGGGTCGAGACGCCCGACCGGGGCAGGATCCTGCTGGACGGGACGACCCTGTTTGATTCCGCGGCGCATGTCAATCTGCCGCCGCAGGCGCGCAAGGTCGGTTATCTCTTTCAAAACGGCGCGCTGTTCCCCAACATGACGGTGGCGCAGAATCTACTGTGCGGCCTGCGCGGCGAACCGGACAGAGCCGCGCGCGCGGCCGCCGTCGGGCAGATGCTGGACAGGATGCGTCTGCGCGGTTACGAATCCCACAAGCCGCACCAGCTTTCCGGCGGACAGGCGCAGCGGGTCGCGCTCGCCCGTATCCTGCTCAACCGCCCCAGCCTGCTCCTGCTCGACGAGCCGTTTTCCGCGCTGGACAGCCACCTGCGCGACGAGCTGCAGTTTGAGACGCTCGAGCTGCTGCGCGGATTCGGCAGGGAGGCGCTGCTTGTCACCCACAACCGGGACGAGGCGTACCACATGTGCGGCAGCATCGCAGTGATGGAAGCGGGCAGGCTTTATCCCGCCAAGGAGACAAAGGCGCTGTTCGCCAACCCGGAAACCGTGCGCACCGCAGCCCTGACCGGCTGCAAAAATATCTCCGCCGCCCGGAAAACCGGCGAATATGAACTGGAGGCGATCGACTGGGGCATCCGGCTGGCCACCGCGCTCCCGCTGCGGGAGGGGCTCACCGCCGTCGGCATCCGCGCGCATTATTTCAACCCCAAAACGGCGCACAACCGCCTGCCCGTCCGCTTCACCCGCCAGCTGGAGGAGCCGTTCGAGTGGACGCTGCAATTCCGGTGCGCGGCGCAGCGCGCGGACAAGCCCGACCTGTGGTGGCGCATCCCCAAGGATCGCTGCCCCAACCCGCTGCCCGACACGCTCGGGGTCGCCCCGGTCAACGTGCTGCCCCTCTACGGCTGAGCGCGGGCTTTGCCCCGGGCACCCCCTTGCGCGGCCGACTCGGCGGGGCAGGCGGCCGCAAACCGGAAGCCACCCGTCAAGGCTGCGGGAAGCAGGTCGCGCCACTTGTTTTTGTTCCTTTCCCAAAAAGCAGCCCAACCGCCCACGCCGGTTCCAAAAGCGGCGGGCTGCGGCGCTTTCCCCGCCCCAGGCGCGGAAAACAGGCGGCCGCAAACCGGAAGCCACCAGTCAAGGCCGCGGGGAGCAGGACGCGCCGCCCGGTTTTGCCCTCTTTCCCAAAAAAGAAGCCCAACCGTCCGCGCCGGTTCCCAAAGCGAAGGGCTGCGGCCTTTTCCCCGCCCGGGCGCGGGGCAGGCAGCTGCAAAGCGGAAGCCACCCGTCAAGGCCGCGGGGAGCAGGACGCGCCGCCCGGTTTTGCCCTCTTTCCCAAAAAAGAAGCCCAACCGTCCGCGCCGGTTCCCAAAGCGAAGGGCTGCGGCCTTTTCCCCGCCCGCGCCGGTTCTCAAAGCGGCGGGCTGCGGTTTTTCCCCGCCCGGGCGCACTTTGCCGGTTCTGTTTTTGTGCGCCGGCTTTGCCCGGTTTGCCGTCCATTCCCTGCTTACAGGAGGAATTCAGCTGATGAAAAAACTGTTTGAAATGCTGCAAGACCGGCTTCAAGCCGGGCAGGACGCCGTCCTTGTCTCGGTTGTCGCAAGCTCCGGATCCACCCCGCGCGGGACGGGCGCGCACATGCTCGTCACCGAAATCGGGCGCATCTGCGGCACAATCGGCGGCGGTGCGGTGGAATACCGCGCCGAATCGCTCGCGGCGCAGGCGCTGAAAAGCCGGCAATCTGCGGTGCACGATTTTGTGCTGCGCCGCAACGAGATTGAGGATCTCGGCATGGTCTGCGGCGGGGACGTCACCGTCTGCTTCCGCTACCTTGCCCACGACGACCCGGGCACCCTGGCGCTCGTGCGCAGCGCGCTGCGCCTGTTTGCGGACGGGGAGGAGAGCTGGCTCATTCTCAACCTCGATGCTGAGGGCTGCGGCCTGTCGGTCTGCGGGCAGCGTAGCGGCCTGTCGGGCGAGTCGGTTCCGCCGGAAATTGCGGACGCCCTGAGCCGCTGCTCCGGCCTGAGCGAATCCGGCGGACACCGCTATTACACCGAGCCGCTGCTGCGCGCGGGGCGGGTGTATATCTTTGGCGGCGGGCATGTTGCGCAGGCGCTCGTCCCCGCGCTCGCCGCAATCCAGTTCCGCTGCGTCGTGCTGGAGGACAGGGAGGCGTTCTGCAACCCGGCGCTGTTCCCCGGCGTTGAGGAGACGCGCCGCATCGACCTTGCCAATCTCGCGGACGCGGTGCAGATTACCCCGGCCGATTACGTCTGCATCATGACCCGCGGACACAAGGACGACATGACTGTGCAGGCGTTTGCGATGGGCACCCCCGCGCGGTATATCGGTGTGATCGGCTCGCGGCGCAAAATCGCGTCGGTGACCGCGCGCATCAAGGCGGATTACGGCTACGCCGACGCGGATTTTGCGCGGATCACAACCCCGATCGGGCTCGACATCGGGGCGGAGACCCCGGCCGAAATCGCGGTCAGTATCGCGGCGCAGCTTATCGCGGTGCGCGCCGGCCGCGTGTGATTTCTTCCCCGGCGCGCCTCGCCCGGCCTGCCCCGGCTGCTTTGGGGCGGGCTTTTGCGGTGTCGGCGCCGCAAGGTGATTGGGTGCTGCGCGCAGGCCAAGGCCGCCGGTTTGATTTTATCTTTTCACTGTGTTTTTAGTCGCTCTGCCCCGTCCCGCTCCCTGAGCACACGGGCAAAGAGCCGGGCTGCCGCGGGTCAATCCCGGCAGCCCGGCTCTTTTTACAATACACAGCGCAAACAGGCGCGCGGATGACGGCCGCCCTTGCCATCGGGAAGCCGCCCGGCACCACGAGGCGGCCTTTGTCCGGCTGCGCGGGAAGCGCCTGTTCCCGCAGCGCGGCTCGGCGCAGAGCCGTTTTGCCGTCCGATGTCCGGCTCCTATCGTCCAGGAGAAAAAGCCGCCTTTTTGCGCAGCACAGCAAGAAGCGGCGCTTCCCCTTACCGTGCGGGAAGCGCCGCTTTTGTCTGTCCATTCTGTTTTTTTGTGCGATAAGCCGGGTCTTTCAGGAAAACCGGCCACGCGTCGCCCGTCCCAGGTCAAAACAGGGTGTAGTAAACCGCGTTGGTCAGGATTCGGTAGGATTCATCGGTGTACTTGCGGAAGGACGGGTCGAAGCCCAGCAGGACGTCCCCGCCCGCGGCGGTCTTTCTGCACACCGCGGCGATCTGCCCGTCCGTCTCCCCCTTGCGCTTGTTGAAGCCGTTGAGGAAGCTGCCCGCCGGGGCGAAGCGGATCGGCGTGTCGCCCCCGGCCTGCGAAAAGGTGACCGGCGCGACGAGATAGAAGATTTCCTGTTCCCGATAGCCGAGACAGAGCGGGTGCGACGGGTCAAGCCGCATGGAAAACGCGCCGTTCGGCACGCTGAGCATCCAGTTTTCGGCGGTCTGCTTGCCGGTGGAGGTCGACAGCTCGACCGGCTTGGTCTCCGCCGTCTCAAACAGCCCCGCCCCCTCGCTGAGCCGCAGGCCGGAGAATCCGTACAGGATGCGGCTGGGCATTGCCTGCACCGCGCGCGCCAGCTCCCTGCGGCCGCGCTCCCGCAGCGCCCAGCTCACCTGATAGGTGTTGCCCAGCAGGTCGTCAAACACATCGTTCCACAGCGCGTAATCCGTGCCGCCCACGACAAGCAGGTCATATTGGCTCTCGTCGATCCGATAGCCGCGGTTCAGCTCGGAAAAGGGCAGGAACGCGCTCTCGAACCCCAGTTCGCAAAGCAGCTCGTCCACGCCGCCGCTGTCCGCCACGGTGAGAATGCGGGGAACGCGGTCGATGCGCTGCACCGCGCCGCCGTCCTGCGCGCAGAAGCGCAGGTCGTGGGTCTTTGCGAACGAGGCGGCGAGCTCCCGCTCCTGCACACTGTCGATGCGCAGGTTGCCGGTGGCCGTTTCCCGGCGGACGGTGCAGCCCGCCCGCACCATCGCGTTGATGAGCCGAACCGAATCAATCGTCCCGCCGCTGACCGCAAACGCTCCCGCCGGCAGTGCGTCCTCCCGGCGCAGGGCAACCGACCCGGCAAGGTCGGTGAGCGGCTCGTCCAGCCGGTCGAGCGGCTCGCAGCAAAAGCCACGCATCACCGGGTAGGAGTAAAACGAGATATCGTAGCAGTTGTCGATTTTGTCGCTGATATCCTCCCCCTGCCAGAGCATGTTGTGCACCAGCGTGCGCAGCGGCTGCGCGGCCGGGACGACAAAGTCGCCGTTCGGCGCGGTGCAGACCCGCAGGCCGTTGCGCAGCATGAGGTTGACCGTCTCGTACACCGGCGCAAGATCCCGCTGCCCCGCGGCCGGGATGCGGTAATACGCCGGCGTCTTTTGCGCCTGCGGCGTGTCGTGTATCCCGCGCGACCAGATTTCGCACTGGTTGCGCAGCAGGGTCTGCGCGCTGCCGCGCAGATGCTCCAGCAGGCCGACCGCCGCGCAGTGGATGATATACGCGCCCTCTGGCGAGGGGAAATTGGTCTCGATTGTGTGCGCGACCGTGCCGAGGCACAGGAAAAACACTGGGGTGTAAATCGGGCTGTAATCCTCCCAGCCGTCCTTCCAGTCGACCGCCGGGATGTCGCAGTCCACCCCCACCCGCTCGGTGATGCAGCCGGCCATGGCGCGCGCGTTCTCGATGAGGGTCGGCTCCAGCAGGTCGTATTCAAAAAACGGGTTGTGCGGCGGGGTGCAGGCGTCGATGATGATGTTTGCGCTGCCCATAAAGCCGTGCAGGTCAACCAGCACAGCGGGGTAAAACCGCCGGAAAATCCCCTCGATCAGCGCGCGAATCTCGGGCTGGCTCTGGGTCATCCAGTCCCGGTTGAGGTCGACCCCCTGCCCGTTGAGGATGTCGTAGCCGCGGCTGCGGCCGTCCGGGTTCATGCAAAGCGAGATAAACAGGTTGCAGCAGGCAAGCGCGCCCTTGAGCTCGGTCGAAAGCAGCTCGTCGATAAAGCTCAGCATCCCGTCGGTGCCCGAAATTTCGCTGCCGTGCAGGTTGCAGTTGAACATGACCGGCAGCTTCTCCCGCCCGGTCATCCGCGCGCGGAACCCGTCCGGGTCTCGGTAGGCTTCGGCGCGCTGCGCCTGATAGGCCGCGAGCCAGCCGTCCCCCACGTCCTCCCCAACCATAACAAGCAGGATATCCCGCCCCTCGTTGCTCTTGCCGATGGATTCATAACGCAGATTCTGAGGATATTTCTCCCGCAGGGCGTCCAGCCGCCCCGCAAGCTCGGAATAGAGCGCGGCATAGCGGAACAGCCCGTATTCCTCTCCCGCTTTTCGGTTAATCAGCATCCCAATGCAGCCTCCTTTTTAAGCCGAAACCCGGATGCCCAAAGCCGGGAAAAGCGGCAGCTTTGCAACTGCTTCGCAAGAGCGCGGCCGGGGCATCCGGGTTGTTTTCATGTACGATCAATGGAAGGTTCGCAGCAGGCCGAGCGTTTAAGCCTCCGTCTGAGCGGGAGCCTCCTCCGCCTTTGCGGCCGCGGTTTTCTTGGCCGCCTTCGCGAGGTACAGGCTCATGAAAATGGCGAGAACGGCGAACGAGCCGAGCGTAACAAAGATGCGCAGATAGCCGCCCTCGGCGCCATATTTATCCAGCCAGCTGCCAAAAATGGTGTGCATGAACAGGTCGGGGGTGTAGACAAAGATGGAAGCGATGCCGATTGCGGTGCCCGCATAGGTCAGCGGGATGTTGACCTCGTTGAGGATCGACCACATCACGCCGTACATCATGATGCCGAACGCCGACGCGAGGAAGCTGAGCGTGATGGCGAGGGTCATGCTGCTCGGGTCGCCCGGCACAAAGATAACGCCGAAATAGAGCGCCGCGAGGAATACAAAGCCGATTGAATAGAACTTGAGGGTGGATTTGAGCAGCTTATCCGCAATATAGCCGCCCACCGGGGACAGGAAGAAGAGCACGTAGGTGCGGATGACCGCGATGAGCGCGGAATCCTGCACGTCCATGCCGATGCGCGCCGTGAGATAGGGGGTAAAATAGGACGCGCAGCTGTACACCGCATACATCAGGAACATGAGGATAGCCGACAGCCAGACATACTTGTTTTTAAGCGCCACCGGCAGGTCGCGGAAGTGGAACTTATCCTCCTCGGCGGTGTTCGCCGCGGGGTCGTCGCTGTCCTTATACAAGAAGATGATGAGGACGCCCGCGATGATGGCCGCGATGGACATGGCCATGATGACCGCAAACATCGCCGCGTGGTGATCGGGCAGGTATTTGTTGTAGAAATACAGGAAGATGAAGCTGCAAATCAGCGCGACCACCGAGCTGAGCGCGTAATACCAGCCATAGGCCGAGCCGCTGTCCTCCTTGCCGCCGACAATCCGCAGCGCCTTCATCAGCCCGGACCAGAACACAAAGCTTGTGCTGATTGCGAACAGGAAAAAGATAATCAGCGCCGCCGTGTAGTTCATGAACAGCGCCAGCGCAATGCCGAGCAGGCCTGTGCCGAACAGCGAGGCGACCATCAGCTTTTTGGTGGAGAAGCGGTCGGCAAAGATGCCGCCGGGGATGTAGGTGAGAATGCACCCGATGGCGTACATCGAAAGCAGGAAGCCGGACTGCTGCTCGGTCATCCCAAATGCGGCGTTGAGCGAGTCATAGTAGACATACTTGATGTAGGGCAGTTCGTAAATGACGCTGCCGGCCAGCGACAATGCGCAGATCGCCGCAAAGGATTTGCGGTTCAGGCCGATTTTCTTGCTCTTACCTGACATAGTTATTCCTCCGTTTGTTTTGTATCGAATGTACTTGTAACCCCGGATGTGCTTGCATATTTTTGGGCAAAATACACAATTTCAGTTTACCACGACCCTCCCCTTTCGTCAACACTTATTTTTGGGGCGCCTGTTTTGCCGGCGTGTCCTGCCCGCCGCCCGCGCCGGTGATGTACCGGCCATGCTCGTTCTGGAAGCCGCCGCCCTGCACCTCGTTTGCCCACGCCACCACCACGAACGCGCTGGGGTCAAACTGCGCGACAATGTCCTTGAGCCGGTACAGCTCCTTGGGCTTGACGACAACCATCAGGACGTTTTTTTCGCTGTGCGCGTACATGCCAACCGCCTTCTGGCAGGTGACCCCGCGCGCAAGGCGCGCCATAATCTGCCCCGCCATCTCCTCCACCGGGCGGTCGGTGATGACATAGCAGATGCTCGCGTAATTAAAGCCGGTGATGATCTTATCCGTAAAAACCGAGCAGGTGTAAATCGCGACAATCGCGTAAAGGCCAAGCTCGATGTTGCGGAACACAACCATCGCAAACACAACGGTCATCCCGTCCACAATCATGAACATGTTGCCCAGCGACATGTCCCGGAATTTGGTCAGCAGCAGCCGGGCGACGAGGTCGGTGCCGCCGGCGGAGGCGTCCGCCTTGAGCATACAGACCGCGCCCACCGCGTAAAGCAGCCCGCCGAACACCGCCGCAACCAGCAGGTTGTGGGTGAGCGCCGGCAAAAAGGAAAACACGTTGATGAAGGCCGAATAGACCAGGGTGGACGACGCCGTAATCAGGGTGTATTTCCAGCCCTTTGCCACCACTGCCCAGATGAGAAACGGCAGGTTCATCAAAAACACCACCGTACCGACCGAAACCGGCACAATCGCGTTGAGCACCGTCGCGATGCCCGCAAAGCCGCCGGCCGCAATGTTGTTCTCAAGGAAAAACAGGTTCAGCGCGAGCGCGTAGGTGAAATTCCCAAGCAGGAAATAGAGCAGGCGGCGGACGCCCGGCCAAAGCTTCTGTACTCGTTCCAAAGTTCAATTCCCTCTGTTCTGACTTGTATAATTTGGTTCCTTCTCTGTTTTGCCGCCGCAGCGAACGCCGCGCGCCGCCTGCGACGGATTTTGCGCGGAGGCGGGATATAGGCGGACATGCCCGCAGGCCGCTGCCTTGCAGCCGCAAACGCCGCGCCACGACGACGCATCCGCCACAGCCGGTTGGGCGGTGCGGGATGCTACCGGTTCCGGCCGAGCCGGCCAGCCATATTCCGGACGGAAGCGGCGCAGGATTTGCGGCGCCGCCGGGCTTCGGCCGGGCTTCGGGCTCCTGTGGGTCGGTCTGCGGCGGACGCTGCCCGCTCCCCGCTCCGCTTATCCGATCGGCCGGTCGCTGACAATCACCGCGTCGACCGCACAGACGCCGTCCGGGCGGGCAAAGACGGGGTTGACATCCAGCTCAAGCAGCGTGTCCTTCTGCTGCGCCGCAAACCGGGAAACCGAGACAATCAGCTCCGCGAGCGCCTCGGTATCGCAGGCGGGCTCGCCGCGGTAGCCGCAAAGCAACCGGCTCGCCTTGAGCGAGCCGAGCATCTCGCGCGCCTCGGGCAGCGAGACCGGCGCAAGCGCCATCGCCGTGTCCTTGAACACCTCGACAAACACGCCGCCCAGCCCCGCCAGCACGGCGGGACCGAGCTGCGGGTCGGCCGTCACGCCGACGATGATTTCCACCCCGCCCGGGGTCATCTGCTGCACAAGCACGCCGTCAATCGCGGCGTCCGGGTGGTGGGCGCGCGCGTTGCGCAGAACCGTCTCGAACCCGGCGCGCACCTCCTGCTCGCTTTGTATGTTCAGCAACACGCCGCCGCAGTCGGATTTGTGCAAAATGTCCGCGCTCGCAATCTTGAGCACCAGCGGATAGCCGATCTTTTGCGCCAGCGCGGCCGCCTCCCGCGCGTCCCTGGCAATCCCCTCCTGCGGGACGGGCACCCCCGCCCCGGCAAGCAGCCGCTTGCCCTCGTGCTCGCCCAGCGCAAAGCGGGTCGTTTCGCGCGGGCGGCCGGGCAGCGCAAGGGTGAGATCCCGCGACGCGGGGTCATACCGCACAAAATCGCACAGATGGCGGATAATCCGCAGCCCGTAAACCGGCGGCGGCAGCACGCAGACCCCGCATTTGTCCAGCCGGTTCAGATATTCGCGGTTGCGGGTGTTGCCGGCAAACGGCAGCATCACCATCGGCTTTGCGCCCGGCTCCGCCGCGACTTTCTCCATGGCCGCGGCCATATAGTGAATGGCCGGGTCGGCGATTTCCTCGAGCAGGGTATACCCCACCATGACCAGGTCGACCGACGGGTCGCCCATCACCACCCGCAGCGCCTCGGCGAATTTGTCGACGTCGTAGCTCAGCGTCGCGGTCATATCCAGCGGATTGGCGGGGCTGGCGTAACCGGGCAGCAGCTCCCGCAGCCGGGTGAGGGTTTCGGGCGCAAAGTCGGGGTATTCCACCCCGCACTGGCTGCCCACGTCGGCGCAGATGCCGGTCTCCCCGCCAGAAAGGCTCATGGACGCGACCCCCGTGCCCGCGGGCAGGGATTTCAGGGTCGCGAACAGCTGCGCGGTGTAGATCAGCTCCTCCAGGTCGTCCACCCGCACTACGCCGAACTTGGCGCACAGCGCGTCGAACACCCTGTCCGACCCGGCGAGCGAGCCGGTGTGGGAGGCGGCGACCCGGCCGCCCTTTTCGCTGCGGCCGGCCTTGAGCACAACCACCGGCTTGCGGCGCAGCGCGGCGCGGCGCAGGCTGTCGGTAAACCGCTTCGCATCCCGGATGCCCTCGAGATAGACCGCGACGACCTTTGTGGCCTCGTCGTCGACCAGAAAGTCGATGTAATCCTCCATCCCGGTCACGGCCGCGTTGCCCGCCGAGATGCAGAAGCTGAACCGGGTTGCGGGGCTCTCCATCATGGACAGGCAGAGCTGCCCGCTCTGGGAGACAAAGCCGACCGCGCCGCGGCGGTCCCGCTCCTCCGCAATGAACGCGAAGGCGTGCGCGCCGTCCACATAGTTGATGAACCCGGCGCAGTTGGGTCCCATAACCGCCATGTCCAGCTCTTTGGCCGTCGCAATCAGGCTCTGCTGGGCGGCGATTCCCTCGGGCGTGCCGGTCTCTTTATACCCGCTTGCGTAGACGACCGCCGCGCCGGCGCCCTTCGCCTTTGCCTCCCGCAGCAGCCCCTCGACCGTGGCGAGCGGGGTGCAGATAATCGCGAGGTCAAACGGCTCCGGCAACTCGGAAATCGCGTGATAGGCAGGGTGGCCGAAGATCTCGTCCCGCTTGGGATTGACGAAATACAGGCGCTCCGGCGGCATGTACCGCAGCGCATTGCGGCAGGTATCGCCCCCGAAGCCCTCCTTTTCACTTGCGCCGACAACGCAGATCCGGTTGGGGCGCAGCAGCTTTTGCATATCCATTGTTCTTCACCTCCGCGGCGTCGGAATCCGCCCCGCTCAAAGCCGCTCGCTTTGCGCAAAGCCCTGCGCAAAGACCGCGGCGTTTTTGGGGTTGTTCTTCCCTTTCATCGCGAAAAACTGCTCGATGCCCCTGTCCAGCGCCTCCCGGCCGTACAGCGCGCCGGAAAACGCGAGCGCCCCGAGCATCACGATGTTGCCGCCCTTTTCGTTGCCCGCGGCGTGGGCAATCTCGGTTGCCGGCACGGCCACCCGGCTGATGTCGGTGCGGAAATCGTATCCGGCGGGGATCATCGTGCTGTTGTAGACAAGCGTCCCGCCCGGGCGCAGCATCGGCATGAACTTGGCGAGAGACGGCAGGTTCATCACCACCAGCAGGTCGATTTCCCGGACGAACGGGCTGGAGATTTTGCCCTTGGAGATGCGCACCGCGCAGTTGGCCGTGCCGCCGCGCATCTCGCTGCCGTACGAGGGGATCCAGGTCACATTGTCCCCCAAATCCATCGCGGTTTTCGCGACAATCAGGCCGGCGGTGAGCACGCCCTGCCCGCCGAAGCCCGCAAAAATCAGATCAGCCATCTTTCTCCTCCCACATCCGATATTCGCAAAGCGGATAGGTCAGCTCAACCGCCTGCTCGATTCGCTTAAGGGAATCCAGCGGGCTGAGCTTCCAGTTTGTCGGGCAGGGGGAGAGCACCTCGACAAAGGAGAACCCCCTGCGCTGCTTCTGGCATTCAAACGCGGTGCGGATTGCCTTTTTCGCTTTCAGGATGTTCGCGTTATCGGTCACGGCGACCCGCGCGAGATAGGCGACATCCAGCGTGCGCATCAGGCGGATCGCGTCCAGCGGGTGCCCGGTGACCGAGCAGTCCCGCCCCGCGGGGCTCGTGGTGGTTTTCTGCCCCTCCAGCGTGGTGGGCGCCATCTGGCCGCCGGTCATGCCGAAATTGCCGTTGTTGACAAAGACAACCGTGATGTTCTCGTTGCGGATTGCCGCCCACATCGTCTCGGAAAAGCCGATGGCGAGCGCGTCCCCGTCCCCCTGATAGGTGAACACCATGCTGTTCGGCCGGCTGCGCTTCATCCCGCACGCGACGGCGGCCGCGCGGCCGTGCTGTGCCTGCACACAGTCGATACCGAATGTATCCGGCATCAGCGAGGCGCAGCCGACCGCAATGGAGGCGAGCGCCTTTTTGTCCTCCCCGCTCTCCTCCAGCACCTCGGCGACCAGCCGGTTGATAATCCCGTGCCCGCAGCCGGGGCAGTATTTATTGTCCGTAAACAGGGCTTTTGGCCGTGTGAGCGTCATGCGCCGAACACCTCCTTCTCCCGTCCCGCATAGACGGCGTCGACCTTTTCGCAGACGTCGAGTGCGGTGTAAAATTTCGTTCCGCCGCCCAGCTCATAGACCGGGCGCTTCATGCCGCACGCGGTCGCGACATCCTGGCTCATCTGGCCGAGCATGGTCATCTCGACACACACAAAGCCCTTTGGGGGCAGCAGGCCGGCAAAGCCCTTGTCCGGGAACGGGTACAGGGAGATCGGGCGCACCAGCCCCACCTTCTGCCCCCGCTCGCGGCAGAGGTCGACCGCCTCCTCGCAGATGCGCGCGCTGATGCCGTAGGCGACCAGTACAAGGTCGGCGTCCTGCGCCCTGTACAGCTCCCACCGCTGCTCGTTCTGCTCGATCTCGCGGTATTTCTGGGCGATATAGCGGTCGAAATCCTGCATGTAATACATCACCGAGGTGTGGCGCTTCGCCTCCCCGTCCCCCTTGCCGCGCAGCGCCCAGTCAAACCGGTTCGGGTCATGCTCGCGCATCGGGGGCAGCTCGACCGGCTCCATCATCTGGCCGAGGGACGCGTCGCTGAGCACCACCACCGGGTTGCGGTACTGCTCGGCCTTGTCGAACGAGAGCGCCATCAGGTCGGCCGTCTCCTGCACCGAATCGGGCGCGTAGACTATTGTGCGGTAATCGCCGTGCCCACCGTTTTTGACCGCCTGCCAGTAATCGCTCTGGCCGATGAAGATGTCCCCCAGCCCGGAGCCGTACCGCATCACGTCCACAATCACGCAGGGCAGCTCGGCGCTCGCGATGTAGGAAATCCCCTCCTGCAAAAGGGAGAAGCCCGGCCCCGAGGAGCTGGTCATTGCGCGCACGCCGCACGCCGCGGCGCCGTACACCATCGAAATGCCCGAAAGCTCGGACTCGCACTGCACAAAGCTGCCGCCCGCCTCCGGCATCCGCCAGGAGAGATATTCCAGAATCTCGCTTTGCGGGGTAATCGGATAACCCGCAAAAAACCGGCACCCGGCGCGCACCGCGGCCTCCGCGATGACCTCCGTGCCTTTCATCAGTTCACGCGCCATCCGTCATCCCTCCCTCGTCACTTCAAACACATAATCCGGGCAGACGTTGTAGCACACGCCGCACGCGACGCATTTCTCCTCGTCCACCGCCACGGGGTTGTACCCCTTTTCGTTGATCTCCTCCAGCACGTGCAGCGCGCCGCGGGGGCAAAAATGCACGCAGTACCCGCAGCCCTTGCACCGCTCCTTGTGGATGACAAGCTGTTTCATCCGCTTTGCCGCTCCTCTCTGTTATTCTGCCGCCGCGCGGCGGCGGATTGCTCAATAGGTATACGCGTTGTCCGGCGTGTCGAAGGTGTCCGGCTCATACAGCTCCCGCGCGACCTCGCGGGTGGTTTTGCCCGTCTGCTTTGCGCGCTCAAACATCCGGCGGGTCGAGCGGCGGATGATCTGCTCGGTGTCGCGGACGATATCCTCCGGCACGGGGCCGACGATGCCGAACACAAGCGCCTCGTAAATGCGGATGCCGCCCATGTTGGTCACAAAATCGACCGCGATGTCCACCCCCATCTCCGCCAGGATTTTGTCCGCCTCGGCGGTCACCGGGATGTTCGCCGCCTCGACAATCAGGCTCGCCTTGACCTTGCGGGCATTGTCCCTGTTGATGACGTCCTCCAGCGCGGCGGGCACCAGAATGTCGCAGGGCACGTCCAGCCACTCGTCGTTGCCCATGACCTTGTATTCGGGCGCGAACGCCGCGGGGTCAAGCTCCCCCTTCGGCCGGCGGGTCTCCACCAGCTTTTTCACGTCCAGCCCGTCCGCGCAGTACACCATGCCGTTGCGGTCCGCAATGCCCACAACCTTATAGCCCATCTTGTCCAGGCAATAGGCCATGCTTGCCCCGACGCAGCCGAAGCCCTGCAGCACAACCGACGCGCCCGGCTTGCCGCCCTTGAACTTCCACGCCTCGTCGAGCGCGAAGGCGCAGCCGTAGCCCGTAATCATGTCGTACATCAAAAACCCGTCGTACCGCATCCCGCAGGCGAGGTCGTGGTTTTTGATCTGCTGCTGCACCTTGGGATCCTCCCGCATCGCGCGGGTCTGGGGCAGGCCGATGCCGATCTCGTCCAGAATCTCCAGCACGTCGGCGTAATCGACCCCGAGGTCGCCGCCGATCGAGACGCCCGCGTTGATATAGGGCGCCATCGCCGTCAGGTAGCGGCGCAGCACGTCCTTTGCGTCCGGCGCCTTGTAGTCGTAGGCGATCCCGCCCTTGCACCCGCCGGTCGTCCGGGATTCGCACGCCTTGTACTTGTAGCCCATCGTCGTTGCCAGGCGCACGACCTCCTCCTTGGTCACCGTCGGGTGCATCCGGGTGCCGCCGCCGCAGTAATGGTTCACAAAATTATACGCGCACAGCCAGCCCTTTGCGTCCGTCTCGGTGTCGTTCCACTCCACCACAACATACGGTCTTTTCAGCATCCCTTTTGCCCTCCTGTTGTTTTGATTGGTCTTGCTTGTATAAAGTATACATAATTCCCAGGCCATCGTCAATATCGGGATTTTATTTAAAATTTTTCCGGTATTTTTTACAGTAATTTTATTCTGATTTATGAAATTTTATTGATAAGCTGCAAAAATTACGCGTTTCAATTTCGCTTTACTATAATAAAATATTGTATACAATTTATATTTTTCTTGACAGGTGCGCCGCACATGCCGTATTGTATTATACAGAGAAACCGCAGCGCGGCGCTTGTGCGCCGCAAAACAGGAAGCGTGAAACGATGGAATGGAACGAATTGACCTCCCTGCGCGCGCTTGTGCGCAAGCATATTGTCAGCGGCATCTCGTCCGGGCAGCTCTGCCCCGGGGATAAAATCAGCGAGCAGGGAATCGCCGACGCGCTCGGGGTCAGCCGCACCCCCACGCGGGAGGCGCTTTTGCAGCTGAACTCCGAGGGGCTGCTGGACTATTTCCCCCGGCGCGGGTTTGCCATCCGGCAGATGACCGAGCAGGAAAAGCGGGAGCTTTACGAGATGGTCGCCGCGCTGGACGCCTACTGCGCGCGCTGTGCCGCCCCCCTGCTGGGCGCGGAGGAATTCCGCGCGATGCACGAGCTGGCGGATAAAATCGACATCGCCATCAAGTATCAGAACCTCGACGAATACCGCGAATTGCAGCACAAATTTCACGAAATCTACCGCCGGAAATACGGCAACGAGACCATCCTGCGCCAGCTTGAAAACGCCGAGAGCGGCATCGTCCCCCAGACCTTTGAGGGCGGAAAAACCGATGAGCTGATGCAGCTTTACACCATGCTCAACAACGAGCACCGCCAGATCCTCGCCCTGTTTGAGGCGCGGGACGTGGACGGGGTGGTGCGCTATCTGCTGGAGACCCACTGGTCGCTGCGGTATTTGCAGTACACCGAACCGCGCCGCCACCCGGGCGTCGAACCGCCGCAGTGACCCTGCGCGGCGAGCGGGGCGCGGGCGCGGGCTGTGCGGCATCCGAATTGCCGAACCTGCGGGCTTTGTGCCCGCCTGTGTGCCGCTGTTCCCTGTCGGTATGGGGCGCCCGGCGCGGTCTGCCCGCCGCGACCCCTTCGCCGGGTTCCGCCCTCTGCGCCGCCGGCCGCGGCAGTTTTCCGGCGCGCGGCTCCACTTTTGCCCCGCCGCTGCATGTCAGAACAGCCGGCCACGGGGCGCGGCGCCCCTTGGATATGTCCCTTAAAGCACCTTCATCGTTAAGAGCTTTATTAAAATAAAAAGGAGAATGGCTATGGCGATTGTAGACCCGAAACTCAAACAGGCAATCGAGGATCTGCTCAAGGAGGTTTTTCCGCTCTCCGAGTGGCTGACCGACCACCCCGAGGTTTCCGGCGAGGAGGAAAAGAGCTGCGCGTACATTGTCGATTACCTCGAGCGGCACGGCTACGCCGTCGAGCAGCCCTGCGGCATCGCGCATTCCTTCAAGGCGCGCTATAAGGGAGACACCCGGGAGGATGTGCCGCGCGTGGCCATCCTGTGCGAATACGACGCGCTGCCCGACATCGGCCACGCCTGCGGCCATTCGCTCAGCTGCGGCATCAGCATCCTGACCGCGCTTGCGCTGCGCAAGGCCTACCCCGACCTGCCCATGCGCATCGAGCTGGTCGGCACGCCCGCCGAGGAATCGGTCGGCGGCAAGATCGAGATGACCCGGAACCACGCCTTTGACGAGTACGACCTCGCAATCATGTCCCATCTCGACAACGACAACTGCCCGCAGTCCGCGCTGCTCGCCTCCAACGATATGCTGATCACCTTCCACGGCAAGCCGGCGCACGCCTCGGGCAATCCCTGGGACGGCGTGAACGCCTACAACGCCGCGCAGCTGTTTGCGCACGCAAGCGACATGCTGCGCCAGCACGTCACGCCGGACTGCCAGCTGCACGGCATCATCACCGAATGCGGCAGCGCGCCGAACATCGTGCCCGACAAGGTCGTGCTCGATTATTACCTGCGCTCCGCCACCCTTGCGGGCTTGCAGGATCTGCGTGAAAAGCTGGAAAACTGCGTCAAGGGCGCGGCAATCGCCACCGGCTGCACCTATGAAATCGAGCAGCGGTGGGACACTTACTGCGATGTCTTTTACCCCTACGACACCATAGACGAGATTGTCAAAATCTACGACGAGCTGGGCATGAGCTATTATCTCTCCGAAAAGGGCTGCGGCAGCTCGGACGTGGGCAACGTCGACCTCGTGACCCCCTGCATCTGCATGTACTGCAAATGCTCGGACGAGTTCACCGATTTCCACTCCCCCGAGCTTGTCAAGCTGCTGTACGGCGAGCGCGGCCGCAAGACCATGCACGACGGCACCCTTGTCATGGCGGCGTTCCTCGCGCTGCTTGCGCATGAGCCGGCCAAATTCGCGCGCCTGAAGGAGGAGCACGCGGCCTATCACGCCAAAAAAGCCCACTGAACCGCTGCGGGCTTCCTTACCGGGCACAGTCCGGCGCGTTCCCTGCCTGCGGCGGCCGCCCTGTGCGCAGGAAATCGCATTTTTACGCAGGCGCTCGGTTCGCTGCCGACCCGCGCCGGGGAAGTACAGGCGCAGCGGCGAGGCAGCGCCTCCTGTGCGGAAGCCGCGCCTGCACACCCTTATCACACCCAGCTGTCCGCCATGGAAATGCGGGAGCGGGCGGTTCCTCGCGATGTGCCCGGTGCCCGGAAAGCACGGCCGCAACGGCGCCCGATACGGGCGCGGCACAGGCCAAGCGGCTTTGCTCTATCATCTATATGAATGAAAAAAGCAGCCATGCAAACCGCGGTTTGCATGGCTGCTTTCTCGTTTTTATTGGCCGGTATTTGACGCAAAGGGCTGCCCCGCCCAGCTGCCGCCCCCAGGGTTTGCGGCGCTTTTCCGGGTCGGATTGCCCGCGAACCGGACGCGCGCCCTTGCGGCAGGCATAAGCCGCCGGGCGCAAGCCCCCGCTTTTGCCCGGAACGGGCGCGCCGCCGTCACTGCGCGTAGGCCATCTGCTCCGGCGTCCAGGACGCGATTACCCGACCGTAAGCCGCGGCCTCCGCCTTGGCGCCCGCGAGATCCTGCTCGCGGTAATTGCCGCATTCCACCTCGGTTGCGCCGGGGATCTCCCCCTCGTACGCCGCGATAAACGCGTAGCTCTGCTGAATCAGCCGGATGACCGCCGCGCGGTCAAGCCCGCGGGTCAGCAGGTAGAACCCGGTGCGGCAGCCCATCGGCCCGACATAGATCACATGCTCCTTTACCTCGCTGTTGCGCGCAAAGGTGGCGAACAGGTGCTCGATGGTGTGCAGCGCCGGAACGGCCAGGTAGTCCCCGGCGTTCGGCTTTTTCATCCGCACGTCCCAGGTGTCCACGTCCCCGTCCTGCCGGGAAAGGTAGATGCCGGGGTTGAGCTTGGTGTGGTCAACGCAAAAGCTTGCGATTTTCTGCATAATCGGTTCATCCTCCTGCACGGTTATTCGGCCGCGCCCGAAGCCTGGAGACGCCGCAGGCGCACCCATAGAAAAGCACATTCATCAGCACGACGCTCGCGCCCGCCGGCGTCGCAAACAGGTAGGAAGCCGTCATCCCCGCCGCGAAGCAGACAAGCGAAACCGCCGCTGAGCACAGTATAACATGTTTGAACTGCCGGCACAACCGCATTGCGCTGAGCGCCGGGAACACAATCAGGCTGGAAATCAGCAACGCGCCCATCATCCGCATCCCCAGCACGACGGTGAGCGCCGTCATCACCGCAAGCAGCGTGTCGTACAGCCCGGTTTTCACCCCGGTTGCGCGGGCAAAGGTCTCGTCGCAGGTCACCGCAAAGATGCGGTTGTAGCAGATAAGATACATGCCCAGCACCCCGGCGCACAGCGCAACCGAAAGCCGCACGTCCCCCCGCTCCATCGCGAGGATGCTGCCGAACATGTAGTTTTCCACGTCGGTCGTCATGCCGCTTGTCAGGGAGACCACCGTCACCCCCACCGCGAGCGAGGCGGTGGACACCAGCGCAATCGCCGCGTCCCCGCCCAGCTTGCCGCCCCTGCCCAGGCGAAGCAGCAGGAACGCGGCCGCCACCACAACCGGGATGGCCACCGGGAGCGGCGCGAGCCCCAGCGCGGAGGCGACGGCGAGCGCCCCGAAGCCGACGTGGGAGAGCCCGTCCCCGATCATCGAATACCGCCGCAGCACCAGGCTGACCCCCAACAGCGCGGCGCACAGGGACACCAGCCCGCCAACCACAAACGCCCGCACCATGAACGGATAGGTCAGCATATTGGACAGCAGCTCGCTCATCTGCTTTCCCCTCCAAGGCTTTTGTAGGCGGCGCTCTGCCGGTAATCCGCGCAGCTGCCGAAAAAGATCTGCCGCTGTTTCAGATGCAATATCCTGTTCGCGTTTGCAAGGGCGCTGGGCAGGTCGTGGGAGATCATCACCACCGCGATGCCCCGCTCCCGGTTTAGGGTGCGGACAAGCTCGTACAGCTCGGCCGTGACCAGCGGGTCGAGCCCCGCGGCCGGCTCGTCCAGCACAAGCAGCCTGTCCGCCGCGCACAGCGCCCGCGCCAGCAGCACCCGCTGGCGCTGCCCGCCCGAAAGCGCGCCGATGTTCGCCCCGCGCAGCGGCCAGACCCCGAGCAGCCGCATGGCCTCCTCGGCGCGCTGCTTTTCCGCCCGGCCGTAAAAAGGCCGCGCCCCGAGCCGGTTGAGGCAGCCGGACAGCACAACCTCCCAGACACTGGCGGGGAAGGCGCGGTTCGCCGCGCTCTGCTGGGGCAGGTAGCCGACCTCGCCCGGGCGCAGGCCGTCCCCGTACACAATCTCCCCCCGCACCGGCTTCAGCAGCCCCACAAGGCTCTTAATCAGGGTGCTTTTGCCCGAGCCGTTCTCCCCCACAACGCAGAGGTAGTCCCCCGGCTCGATGGAAAAGTTCACCTCGCACAGCACAAGGTCGTTTTCATAAGCGAGCGCCAGATCCTTACAGGTTATCAGCGGCATGTTCGTTCAGTGCCTCCGCGAGCGTTTCGTAGTTCTGTTCCATCAATTCAAGATAGGTGACCCCGGCCTGCAGCTGCGCGCGGGTCACATTGTGGCAGGAATGCCAGACCGCCGTGCGCGCGCCCGCCGCCTCGGCAATCGCGTCCGCAACCCGGTGGTTGGAGAATTCAAGGTAAAACACCACCGGGATCTGCTCGTCCGCAAGCAGGTCGGTCAGATAAGCGACCGTCGCGGCGCTCGGCTCGCTCTGCGCGCTGCATCCCGGGAAGGCGGCGAACCAGCGCAGCCCGTAATCCGCCGCAAAGTACCGGAATGGGAACCTGTCCCCCACCACGACCGTGCGCCGCGCCGCGCTGTCGATCATTTCGGCAAACCGCTCGTCCAGCGCCTCAAACGACTCCACAAGCTGCCCGCACGCCTGCCAATAGGCCGCGCTGTTGTCCGGGTCAAGCCCGCACACGGCGTCGCAGATAGCCTGCGCCATCGCCCCGGCGCGGCGCAGCGACGTCCAGATATGCTCGTCCGGCTCCCGGCCGTCCGGTTCGCCGTGCGCGTGGCCGGGCGCGGTCATGCCCGGGCTCTGCGCCTCCTCCAGGGTGTCGACCCACTCGATGAGCGCCAGCGTCTGCGGGGCGTCCTCCCCCATTGTGCCGAGAATCCGGTCTATCCACGCGTCGCTCTCCCCGCCGATATACAAAAAAAGCGCGCAGGACTGAATCTCGAGGATATCCCGCGGCGTCGGCTCGTAGGAATGGCTCTCCGCGCCGGGCGGCAGCAGCAGCCGCACCGCAAACCGCTCGCCCGCGATTGTCCTTGCAAAATCGTAAAGCGGGAAATTCGTCGCGACAATCACCGGCCGCCCGTCCGCCTGGCCGGCCGGCGCGCAGCCGCACAGCCCCAGGCAAAGCGCCAGGCAGCAGAGCGCCGCCGCCAGCCGCCGGCCTGCGCGCCGGTTTGGCCTATTCATGCGCGGTCTCCTGCGCGCAGGCCGCGCACAGCCCATAGAGAATCAGCTTTTCGCGGTTGATTGCAAACCCGTGTTCGGTCAGCAGATGCTGCGAAAACCGGCCGGCAAGCCCGCAGTCCAGGTGAATCACCCGCCCGCACCGCTCGCACTGGAGGTGGATGTGGCTCTCCCGCCCGCATGCCGCCGAGCGAATCTGATAGCGCGCGCCGTTTTTGTCCTGCGCCGGCAGCACAAGCAGCTCGCCGCGCGCCGCAAGCTGCTCCAGCGCGCGGTAAACCGTTGTGCGCCCGACCGGCTCCCCCGCCCGGCAAAGCGCGGTGTAAATCTCCGCCGCACTCGGGCAGCCGCCCGGGGCGCGCTGCAAAACGCGCAGGATTGCGTCCCGCTGCCTGGTTCTGTAGTCCTTGCGCCCGCTCATCGCCGTCCCCTCCCGCTTCAAAAAATGAAATCCAGTTTCATATTATACGCATCTCCCCGCAAAATAGCAAGCCTTTTGTCGCGCCGCACCCTGCAAAAGTGCCCGGCAAGCCCGGCGCGCAGGGTGTTCCGCGGCCTTTTGGGGCGTTGGTGCGCCGGGCAGCCGCCCTTTGCACCCAATCGAAAAACGGCCGTGGCAAGCCCACGACCGCTTTTCGCGCACAATTTATATGTTCATCACCCGAAGAGGCGGTGAATCCCCCTCCGCAATGCGGGTAAAAGCCCGCATATCCCGCCGCGGCTGTCCCGCCCGGCCGGCAGAAGCAACAGGAAATTACCAATCTACCCTATTATAAATAATACAGGGGAATTTCCCGGACGGCAAGGGGAATTCTGCCCAAATTTCGCCCGCCTTCTTTGTCGGTATTGACGAAATCGCGCCGCCCGGCCGGCGGCCGCGGGCGGCGCGATTTTGCGCTGTCACGGAGCGCGATTTTTTCAGGACTGCCGCCCGTCCAGCCCGCGAACCGCCTTTGCCGCGCGCAGAAACGCGAGCCGGGAAGCCGCCAGCGTGGTGCCGCCCTGCACATAGGCGAGGTATGGCGGCCGGATGGGCGCGTCGCAGGAAAGCTCAATCGAGCTGCCGTTTGTGAACGCGCCGGCGGCCATGATGACCCTGCTGTCGTAGCCCGGCATCTCCCAGGCCTCCGGCGCCGCAAAGCTGTCGATCGGGGAGCTTGCCTGGATCGCGCGGCACAGCGCGGTCAGCCCCGCCTCGCCGTCCATCTGCACGGTGGTGATGATGTCGCCGCGCGGCTCGTCAAACCGCGGGCTGACCGCGCAGCCGATCCGCTCAAACAGCGCGGCGCAGTACACCGCGCTTTTGAGCGCCTCCGCCGTCACGGTCGGCGCAAGATAAATGCCCAGCCATAAATTGCGCAGCCCCTGCGGGGTGCAGCCGAGCTCGCGCCCCGTGCCGGGCGCGGTCAGCCGGTGGGCGCACAGCTCGACAAGGTCGCTGCGCCCCGCGATATAGCCGCCCGTCTCGGCAATCGCCCCGCCCGGGTTCTTAATCAGCGAGCCGACAATCAGGTCTGCCCCGGCCGCGAGCGGCTCGGCCGTCTCGATATATTCGCCGTAGCAGTTGTCCACAAACACAATCGCGTCCGGGTTGCCCCGCTTTGCCGCCGCCGCGATGCGTTCGATGTCCGCGCAGCGGAACGCGCGGCGCGCAGAATAGCCGCGGGAGCGCTGGATGTGCACCACCTTAGCGCCGGCCGCGCGCCGCTCGATTTCCGCAAGATCCGGCTCGCCGTCCACCAGCGAGACCTCGTCGTACCGGACGCCGAACTCGGCGAGCGAGCCGAACTTCTCCTCCCCGAGACCGATCACCCCGGCCAGCGTATCATACGGCCGCCCCGTCGCCGCAAGCAGGGTGTCCCCTGTGCGCAGCAGCCCGAACAGCGCGACGGTCAGCGCGTGGGTACCGGACAGGAACTGCGCGCGGCACAGCGCGTCCTGCGCGCCGACAATCTGCGCGAACACGCGGTCGAGCAGATCCCGTCCGATATCCCCGTAGCCATAGCCGGTCGATCCGCCCAGATGCTGCGCGCCGACGCCGTTGTCGGTGAACGCCTTTAAAACCCGCAGCTGGTTATAGTCCCGCACCGCCTCAATCTGTGCGAACACCGGCGCGCACTGCGCCATGACCTCCCGGTCGAGCGCGGTCATCTCCTCATCCAGGCCAAACAAATCTTCAAACGGTTTCATTCGCAATATACTCCAACAATTCCCTGACAAGTTTCAGCGCATTTTTCGCGTCGTCCATGTCGACGCTCGACGCGGCGGTGTGGATGCTGCGCCCCGTCACGGAAATACCGACAATCCGGCATCCGGACGCCGCCCGCTGCACCGCGCCCGCGTCCGTCCCGCCGGACAGGCGCGTCTTGGTCTGCCACGGGATCCCGCGCTCGTCCGCAAGGCGGGCGGCGGCGTCGTACAGCTGCGCGTCGTAAAAGGCGGCGCCGTCCGCATAGCTCAGGATCGGCCCTGCCCCCTGTACCGCGATGCGGTCCGCGCCCGAAAAGCCGGCGTTGTCCGCGCCCCCGCCGACGTCGAGAATGACGGCCGTGCCGGGGCGGACAGCATAGGCCGCCGTCTGCGCGCCGCGCAGCCCCAGCTCCTCCTGCACCGTAAACGCAAAGAACACGTCGACCGGCAGCTCGCCCGCCATGAGTTCCAGCAGCATCGCGCAGCCCAGCCGGTCATCCAGCGCCCTGCCGCAGACGCAGCTGTCGCCGAGCGGGCGCAGCGGCGAATCAAACACCACCATGTCGCCCAGCCTCACGACCGCCTGCGCCTGCTCGCGGCTGCCGGCACCGATATCGAGATACATATCCTCCAGCCTCGGCACGCTTTCCCTGTCCTTGCGCAGGTGAACCGGCGCAAACCCGAGCACCCCATACACGTCCGGGCGGGGCAGCCAGAGCGTCCTGCCCGCCAGCGTCTGGCCATACAGCCCGCCGGCCGGAATCAGCTTGAGCAGCCCCTCCTCGGTCACATAGTTGACGATGAACCCGACCTCGTCCATGTGCGCGGCAAGCATCACCGGCTTTGCGGGGGGCTTTGCGCCCCGCTTTCGCACAATCAGGTTGCCGATTGCATCCCGGTATATGTCCGGCGTGTGCCGCCGCGCAACCGCCTCAATCGCATCCGCGACCGCGGACTCCCTGCCCGAAATGCCGGGCTGCGCGCAGAGCATCTCAATCAGATCCGCCATCTCACCGCACCTCCTTGGCAAACGCCGCCAGCAAAACGGCCGTGTTTTCGATATCCGCAAGGCTGCAGGTCTCCACGGGGTGATGCATGAACCGGATCGGGATGGACAGGAGCGCCGTCCTCACCCCGCGGCCGGCCGTCGCGATTTTGTCCGCGTCCGTGCCTGTGCCGCGGCTGGGCAGCACCATGGGCTGGTGCGGAATCTCGTGCGCCTGCGCCGCCGCGAGCATCTGCTCATACAGCCCGGCGTCCAGCGAAGCGGAAAAGTCGACCTCCGGCCCGCCGCCCATCTTCACCCCGTCCTTTTCGGGCACGTCGGGGGAAACGGCAAAGCCGGTGTCCACCACCACCGCATAGTCCGGCGCGGCGCCGAACGCGCCTGCCTGCGCGCCCGCGCCGCCGATTTCCTCCCGCGAGGCAAAGAGCAGCCGGACGCCGGCGTTCAGCGGCTTGTCCGCAAGCGCCCGCGCCGCCAGAATCAGCGCCGCGCAGCCCGCCCGGTTGTCCAGCGCGGGTGCGGCAACCCGGTCGCCCAGTAGCCGCCTTGTCTCCCCCTCCGGCAGCACCTCCGCACCGCGCGCAATCCGCTCGGCCGGATCGGCAAGGCCGGTGTCTACAAACAGCGCGGGCACCTCCGGCAGCTTGTATTCGGACGCTGGGGCGCTGTTGTGCGGCTTTGCCGGATACGGGAAGGGCGCGCCGATTGCGCCGGGCAGCCATTCCCCGTCCCGCGCGCGGATGCGCACCCGCGAACCCATCAGCGCCGCCTCGTCAATGCCGCCCGCCTTCGCGACCCGCACAAAACCGTTTTCGGCATAGTCGGTCACCACAAGGCCGACGCGGTCGGCGTGCGCCTCCAGCAAAAGGGTTTTCTCCCCCGCCTGCGGGGCGCGCACCAGCACATGCAGCCCGCCGAGCGGGTCGAGCTCGCACGGCATCCCCGTAAGACAGCCGCGAATCGCGTCAATGACGGGACGCTCCCGGCCGGGAATGCCGCTGCATTCGCAGAGGGTCTTAACCAGCTCAAACGTATCCATAGCTTCTCCTTTTTCTCTGTGATTCCTTATGCGGCGCTTTGAGCGGCGGGCAACCCGGATAGCCGCGCCGCCGGGTCGCCGTCCGGCCTTCCCATTGGGAACGGTGTCGTGGAATGCCGCTTGCAAGAGACGTGATTGCGCCGGGACGCGCGGCTGTGCTTCGCCTCCAGTCTCGCCTGTTTTTTCGCGGCAGCCCGCTTTGCCGTTTGCGCCGTTCCCTACCAGGTCACCGTTCGGTTTCCCTCCATTGCGAGTGGAGTCGGGGGAATGCCGCTTGCAAGAAGCGTGATTGCAGCGCGACGCGCGGCTTTGCCGTTTGCGCCGCTCCCCGCCGGGTCGCCGCCCGGCTGCCCATTGTGAACGGGGTCGGGGAATGCCGCTTGCGAGCGGCGCGATTGCACCAGGACGCGCGGCTTTGCCGCCCGGCCGCACTCCGGCAGGCTTTCAAACCGCCGAACCGGGCAATCCTTTCCGCACACCGGCCGCCGCCCGATATGCCGCGATTACTCCAGCGCCGCGACAAGCGATTTAAAGTGCCTGCCCCGCGCCTCAAAATTGGCATAGAGGTCAAAGCTCGCCGAGGCCGGGGACATCAGCACCACGTCCCCCTGCACCGCCAGCTCGTTCGCCCGCGCAACGCAGCCCGCAAGGTCGGGAAGCGACTCGATGCGCAGGGTCTGCGGGCTGTATTCCGGCAGTTTTTCCACCTCGGCGCGGATAACCGACCCCGTCGCGCCGCACAGCAGCAGCGTTTTGACATGCGCCAGAATTTCGGGCGCAAGCGGCGCGTAGGAGATTTTTTTGTCATACCCGCCCGCAATCAGAATCACCCGCCGGTCGAACGAGCGCAGCCCGGCGATTGTCCGGGTCGGGGAGGTGCCGATGCTGTCGTTGTACCACCGCACCCCGCGCAGGGTGCGGGTCAGCTCGATGCGGTGCTCGACGCCCGGGAAGGACGCGCACACCTGCGCCGCCGTCTCGTCCGGCACAAGGCCGTAGACCGCCGCGACCGCGGTTGCGATATTCTCCCGGTTGTGCGCGCCCGGCAGCGCGATATTGGCAAGGTTCATGACGGCCGTCCGCCCGCCGTCCGCAGCCCGCACGAGGTTCAGCTCCCCGTCGATATACGTCCCGCGCTCCACCGGGTTTTCCCGGCTGAACCAGCGCAGCTCGCCGCGGACGTCGGCCGCCATGCCCCTGGTAATTTCGTTTTCCGCGTTGAGCACCGCTACTCCGTCCGCGGTCTGATAGAGCAGAATGTTCCGCTTTGCGTCGATATATTCCTGCATATCCCGGTGATGGTCAAGATGGTTGGGCGCAAGGTTGGTCACCACCGCGATATCCGGGCTTTTGCGCATGGAAATCAGCTGGAAGCTGGAAAGCTCCACCACCGCGATGTCCGCCGGCTCGACCCTGTCGATCATCGGCAGCAGCGGCGTGCCGATATTGCCGCCGAGGTGCACCGTGTACCCCGCCGCCTCCAGCATCTTTGCAATCAGAGTCGTTGTGGTTGTTTTGCCGTCGCTGCCCGTCACCCCTATGATGCGGCAGGGGCACAGGTCAAAAAATGTCTCCATTTCGGAGGTGACCCGGACGCCCGCCGCGACGGCCGCCTGAATCTCCGGCTTTGTGTAATCAATCCCGGGCGTGCGGAACACCATATCCGCCTCGGCAAGGCGGTCGAGGTATCCCCCGCCCAGCTGGAAGGACACGCCGAGCGCCGCAATCTCGCGGCCGTATTCCCCCAGCTCCTCCATGCTTTTTCGGTCGCACAGGGTAACCCGCGCGCCCTTTTGCGCAAAGCGCTTAATCAGCTCCCGGTGGCTGACGCCCGCCCCCAGAAAAAACACGCGCTTACCCGCAAGCTGTCTGTCAAACTCCCGCAGCTTCTCATTCATAACAGAAAAGCCCCTCTTTTCCTCTTTGGTTTTGTGCGGCCGCTTCCGCACCGGCCGTCCGTCTGCACGGCCGCGCGCCGGGCGTTTGCCGCACGCGGGTGCTGCAAAGGTAGTGTACCACAAAGCGCCGCAAAAAGTACAGTGCCCCGCCCCTGCATCACCCTATGCGGCAAACGCGTTTTCCGCCCCCATCCGGCAAGAATTCGCGGATTCAGGGGCGGTATCGCCTCTTTTTTTCGCCCCGCCCGGTTCCGCAAGCCGGGCGCGGACAGGCCGCCGCGCAAAACATCCCTGCCCGCTGCGCCGCCGTCCCCACACGCCGCATATGCCGCCGGGAGGCCGCCGGGGCAGCGCCGGCTCTGCCCCGCTCCTGCACGGTCGCGCTTTGCAAAAAAGCGGCGGCAGGTTTTTTGACCTGCCGCCGCTGATTCTGTGACGGAGAAGAGCATCGAAGCGTGATGCAATACAATCGAATGATTTTCGTGTGCTATCTCTTAAACTTGAATGCAAAAAGAAGTCCCGCTGCAAGAACAAGCACCGACACCGCCAGCGCAACGGCCGCCGATTGCGGCGACCCGGACGATGTTTGACTGCCGGGCGGCGAAAAGCTTTCTCCGTTGTCGCTGTCGAAAGGCCGCCTGTTGCCCGTGCGCTGATCCGGCGCCGATTCCGAATTGTCCGGCTGCCGGTCGGATGGAGCATCGTCGGCGCCGCCAGGTGTCGTGCCCGGGTCAAGGGGCGACGCATCCCCACCGAGCAAGTCTTGCCCTACCGGATTGCCGCTTTCGCCGATCTCACCGGGACTGCCGAATCCGCCGAAGCCGCCGCCGGGGTCTCCGCCGCCGCCCATCGTCCCCATGTCGGACAGGTTTAAATCCTCCGCATTGACCAGGGTCGATGGATCCGCTTCCTGTGCCTCGCCGGTTGACGGAATCGCACCTGCCAGCTGACCTTCCACGCTCTCCTGCCGCAGGGTGCAGAAGGCTTTCAGCGTCTGAACGCCGGTCTCAAACGCCTCATAGGTACAGAACCTGGTGGGGTCTTTCTCCACATACGCCGCAATCAGCGCATAGGCGTCCTCAATGATCTGCACGGCATCGACTGTGCCGAGGAACTCGGCATACAGCTCGTGGTAGCGCTGCGTGTAGTGCTCGTCGGAAAAGATCCAGGCCTGCATGGGGCGGTCGGAGAGGACGTCGTCGATGGGCTCATTGACCGAGCCGGTGGCGTCCTGCCCCTGGAAAGTGCCATAAGCCAGGTTATAGTCCCACGGAATCATGGAGAGCCGGCCGTCCTGCTCGTACAGATAGTAGTTGTGGATCATATTGCCGGTGTAGCTGTCCCCGTTGACCACAAAATTGTGAACGACAAAGTAACGCAGCACCTCGTCCACATCCAGCACCTCGTCCAAGCTTTCAAAGTCTGACAGAGACTTCAGGGAAGCAATCAAACGCGCCCGGTCGGTGTCGGAGATTTCGGTTTTGGCATTGTTGAAAATATTGGCGTAGCTGTCCGGGTCGTCGTCGATGTACTGCAATTTGACATCGGAGGCGCTGCCGAAGCCGAGCCCGCCGCCGCCAAACCCGCCGCCATCAAGGTCACCGTCGGGGACACTGGGCGGCTGCTGTGCCCCCGAATTTGCGGGAACCCCTCCACCCGCGTTTTCGGTTCCGCTGTTCCCGGGCGCTGCCGGTGGAGTAAAGCTGCCGAAATCGGGCATCTCTCCCCCGCCGGGCTGATTCGATGGATCGGTTCGGCCAAAAGCATCCGCGTCCCCCTCGTCGGAGGGAACCACCCAGTCGTTTGGATTGAAATCCCGGCCGTTGCCGCGGCCGCCGCCGAAGCTCAGGCTGTCCGGCTTGTAAAGCTCGCCGTAATTGCTGCCGTAGTTGCGCTGTAAAAAGGACTCCTCCACCCCCTCCACCGCCAGATACAAGCCCCAGTCCTCGCCGTTGACCGTGATGTACGCAAAGCTGCATAGCGGGCTGTCCACACCGAAAGAATCCATCATCCGATAGGTCAGATAATCCTTCATGTAGGTGTTGTCCTGAATGATGTTGTTCAGGCTGAGCTTGTCCAGCCCGTGGTAGCTTTTGGTGCTGTCATACTGGTCAAACTCGATTTTAAAGCTGTACCGGCTGCTGCCCATGCTGGCAACCGAGCTGAGGGAAGTATTGCCTTTCCCGCGTATGCCGATATTCTTGTAGCTCTCGCCGTCGATGACCGCGCTGCAAACACTGTATTCCTCGCTCTGGCAGCTTTCGATAAAGCCGTCCCAATCGTCCATGACGATATCGATCGTATGGACGCGGGAAGTGTCAAACAGCCTGTTTTCATATCCGATGACTTTGCCGGCGGGTTGAATGCCCAGCGCCTCGCCGTTCATAAAGAGCAGCGCAGCAAGCAGGGAGAGGAGGACGGCGACAACGCAGATGCGGTTCATGGATTTGTGCGTTGACATATGGCCCCTCCTTATCCCATGTAATCCCCGTTGTAGCTGACCAGCACCGCGCTGCGGACGCCCGCCATCTCGGAGAGGGTATTGATAAAGTCCGTGTCGTCGTCCTTGAGTCGAATTTCCAGGTTCAGTTCGATTGCGCCCTTTTGAGCGGACTTGCTTTTGACCACGCAGCGCCGGGTTTGCGTTTCCAGGTATTGTTTCGCCCGCTGCTCGGCGTCATTCCCCTCACACTGGATGACGACAATATAGGGGTTGTACGACGCTTTCCTGTTGACGAACACCAGAAGAATGACGCCGATTACGACGCTGCCGATCACGGCCAGCGGAATCATCCCGGCTGCCAGCACGATGCCGACGGCGATAGACCAGAAGAGAAAGGCGATGTCCAGCGGTTCCTTGATAGCGGTGCGGAAGCGAACAATGGACAGCGCGCCGACCATACCGAGGGACAGCACCACGTTGCTGGTAACCGCCAGAATGACCACGGTGGTGATCATGGTCAGAGCAATCAGCGTGACGCCGAAGCTGGAGGAGTACATCACGCCCTGATAGGTTTTCTTGTAGACGAGAAAGATAAAAAGCCCGATTCCAAAGGCAAGCAGCAGCGCCAGAAGCATATCCAGAATGCTGATGCTTGTGATGTTCTCTAAAAAGCCGGATTTGAAAATGTCCTGAAACGTCATAACGTTAACTCCTTTGCGATGTTAGCCGTAGATACGGCACTGGGCATACTTGGAAAAGGCGGAGGAACGCCTGCCCTTCAGCTGTATGGCGTCGCGAATGATGGACGGGAGGAAGGCATCCCATTTGACCTCCAGAATGACCGGCGCATCGCCGGCCGGTATGGTCACGCAGGGGTTGAGGAAGTCCGTACAATACAAGCCGGTTCGAATATCATAGTCCAGCGTGATGCGGACATTGCCCGGCGCATAGACATACGGCTCACGGGTATAGTCCACGATGGTTTTGGGTCGGAGCAGCTGGGTCATCATCTTGCTGTAAAGCTCCTGCACCAACGGCTTGCCGCTTTTCATCATCCAGTCCAGATCGCCCTGCAAAATTGCATTTACCTCCGGGGCGGACAGGGCCGCGCTTTGCTTGTTGCCCAACCCGCCCGCCTTGCTTTTCTTCTCCAGATGGATGACGGAGGTATCGCCGTTATAGTACCGGATGCGGAACTTTTCCCGGCGGCTGACGCCGCTGAGCTTTTCCCGCAGCGCTTTATCGGACGGCGTATCGAAATAGAGGCTGCGTATCCGGTATCTGCCGTCCACCGCATGCGCGTCGGGCTGTGCTACCGCACGCAGGCGCTGGCGGATTGAAAGCAGATCCAGATAGGAAATCTCATGCTTCCACTCATGTCTGAAATCCATGTTGTTCACTTCCTTCCAGGGCGCATTGTATACCCCTTTGCTAAACCAAAGCTGAAAAAGTGCCGGCCAGTTTATGAAAGGATTGTAAACATCACGGTTTACGGCTCCAAACCGCTTTGGGCATGCAGGTTCTATCCATCCGGCGGCTGCGCACGCCGCCGGCGCCGCGCGTCCGGCTCCGGCACAATACGCGCCTGTTCTTTCACAAAGCCCCGTGCCCGTCTATCGGGCGCCGCATCCTTTTTCTGCCGCAACAAAAAAGAGCGGCGCGGGCGGGAGAATTGCATCCCCCACCCGCGCCGCCTCTTCTGCACAGCCCGGTTTCCCCCTTGTGCGGGGTATCCGGCGGGCGCGCCGGCCGTTCACTTTTTCGGCTCGTAATGCGCCAATGTCGTATACCCCTGAATCGGCCCGTAGGGCTTGAGCACAAGCTGCCCGTTCTGAATCATGGCCGGGCCGCCCACAACGCTATACGGGTCGTTTTTGCTGCCGGATGTGCTTTTTGCGCTGCTTTTTGAACTGCTTTTCGCGGTGCTTTTGCTTGCTTTTGCTGCGGCGGCCGCCTGCTTTGCGGCGGCCGCGGCCGCAGCCGCCGCCGCTTTCTCCGCGGCCTTGGCATCCTCCAGCGCATTGCGCGCGTTATATTCTTCCGTCGCGTTGTTCATCGCGCGGGTCTGCACCTCGACAATCCGGTTAAATTCGCTGATGTACTGTTCCTGCTCCTGCTTCAGCTCCTCCAGCCGGTTTTTGTACGCGTTCAGGATGCCGGACAGCTCGTTTTCCTCCACCCCGCCGCCGAGCCCCGCGGCGCGCAGCTGCTGGGGCATGTCCCGCAGGTCTGTCATTTTTTCAAGATAGGCCTCGCGCGTTTTGTCCCGGTAATCGAGCTGCTTTTGCTCTTTTTCAAGCCGCGCGTCCTCCATTACGTCCAGGTATTTCTGCCTGAGTGCGTTGAGGTGCGCCTGCCTGAGTGCCGCCGTGTAATCCACAAATATCCCTCCTCAAAATTTCGCCCAGATTTCCGCCGTCTGCGCAAGCAGTGTCTGCTGCTTTTCCGCAAGCGCCGCCACCCGGGTCAGCTCGGCGCCCAGCCGCTCAACCTCTTTTTCCAGCTGTGTCGGACTCTGCGGTTGCTGCGGATCCGGCGATTCCTGCGCCGCACTGCCCGGCTGCTCGCGCAGCGCCGTGTACCCCGCCAGCAGCGCCACCCACCACAGGCCAAGCGGCGTATCAATCATCGCCCATCGCTGCGTGCTGCCGTTTTCGGTGGTCTCACAGGTGTATTTTGCCGGGAAGCTGCCCTGCGGCCACCACTCGCCCAGTGTGTCCCTGCTGCGGTCTGTGCTGTTGGACACCAGCGGCGGGAAGGCCGTCCAGGGCACCAGCCGCACCCGCACCGCGCCGTTTTGCACCTCGACGCTCGACCCGTCCGCCAGCGCGCGCAGCTTGTCCGGCGCGGGTTCCGGATAGGGGATTCCGCGCAGCCAGTTGGTATCCGCGTCGCAAATAAAACTCTGCCCCTGCATCAGGTGGCACACCGACAGCGGGTCGACGCTGTAGCGCGACCTGTCCGTATACCGGTACGTGTAGCCCTTCGGCACAAGCCAGGTTTCAAAATGCAGGTGCCGCCCAAAGCAGGCGCTCCCCGTCTCGCCCTGTTCGCCCAGCTTCTGCCCGCGCGCAACGCGCTCGCCCGTCTTTACCGTGCGGGCGGCAAGGTGCGCATACCGGGTAATCACGTCCGATTTCTCGTTGAATTCCCCCTGCACAACAACCATGTTTCCGCCCGCCGCGTCGTAAAACGAGGCCAGCACCTCCCCGCCGTGCGCGGCGCAAACGGTGCGGTCGCTCTGGGCGCAGATGTCGCACCCGTTGTGCGGTTTTTTGACCCCCGAGACGGTGTAAGGGCCAAATTCCGCTGTAATTCCGATTTTCTGCATCGGGAACTGAATCATTTTGTTGTTCTCCTCTCTGTTCTTCCCGCGACCGGCGGCATTTGCCAACCCATCCGCCCGCTTTATCCGTTTATCCTCTGATCCGCTCGCCCGCTTCCGCCTGCGCGTCCCCCTCGGTTTGGGGCTGCGCCGGGCCGAGCTGCCCGGCCTTTTCTCCCACGGTTGTCAGCTTGCCAATCAGGTCAAATACATAGTTGGAGCCGCGGGACAGCAGCACGCCGGTCAGAATCTGGCCGACGTAGGGCACGGCGGCCGGGATGCCCGCAATCGCGAACAGGTCAATCCCGAACGCCAGCGCGCAGCCGACCCCGAGCAGCATCGCCGCCGCAATCTGCCATTGAATGCGCTTGTTCACCACCAGCGTCTGCGCGTAGGTGATGACCGCCTCAATGATGACCGCGAGAAAGAGAAGTGCGTACCATTTCATGTTTTGTTCCTCCGTATGGAGCGGGACGGCGAATAGCCGTCCCGCTTTGCAATAAAAAAGAACCCCGCATGTTGCGAAGTTCGTCGAAAGATGCTATATTGAGCTTGGCGCTGCGACAACGGCAGGCGGTTAGCCACTCCCCACCCATCCGGGCAGGGGCTTTTTTATTTCCCGAAAAGCCCGCCCTTGACTTTTCGGGAGAAGGCGGAGCCGCAAAGCGCACGAGAATGCGCGGCGCCGCCGCGTGTTTGAGGGAGCGGCGCGCGCGACGACGCGGGGTGAGGCCATGCGAATTACATTTCATATCGGGGCTTTTACGGTCACGATTATTGTAAAAAGCAGAAACCGCCACCCTGGCCGGTGACGGTTTCCATGAAACTGTTTAACCAAAAGGGCTAACCGCTTGCCGCAGCGCCTTTCTACATGTCATTATAGCCGCTTTGCCGCCGCCTGTCAACTCACTGGCTCAGATGCTCGGTGGCCTGCTTGTTGAGAAAAGCGGTATAGGCGCG